>NZ_CP025979.1:4003990-4671322 GCF_002900365.1 Escherichia marmotae | reverse complement strand
TATAGTAGAGTGCTTCTATCATGTCAATACACTAACTTGGAGTGATGGCATGGCTAGAGATGATCCGCACTTTAACTTCCGTATGCCTTTGGAAGTAAGAGAAAAATTGAAATTAAGAGCCGAGGCTAACGGAAGGTCAATGAACTCTGAGTTATTACAAATCGTTCAGGATGCACTATCAAAACCATCACCGATTACAGGATATCGCGACGAAGCTGAACGCTTGGCTGATCAGCAGGCCGAGCAGTTCAAGGCTATAGTGTTTGAGACACTTAAAAAGATTTATGAAAAGGATTTGAAATGAGATTTCTATCACTGTTCCTGTTAGCAGTTGTCTCTTCTTCCAGTGCTGAGCTGCGCGAGCTTCAAACGGGTAATGACCTTCTTTACAACATTCAACAAGGTAAAAATGGTGATGATTTTTCATCGCTTTACATTACTGGATATTTGCGCGGAGTAACTGACTCATTGATACTAATTGGTTCTCTATGTCCTCCTGATGGCGTTGACATGTATCAATACACCGATATCGTTGAGAAATATCTAAACAAAAACCCAGAATCAAGAAATGAGAATGCAGTTATACTAACCGCCCTAGCAGTAGGAAAAACATTTCCGTGCAAAAAGAATCAATAACAATAAGGGCTTAAAATGAAATTGATTATAGCAATGGCTTTCTTTGTCTTCTCGTTTTCTGTCTCAGCAGAGTGCTGGGTCGTTGGAGATATGCACGGAATAAGCTATTCAGAACGAAATAATTTTCAACCGGAAGAAGATGGTTTTAGTGGAACATTCATCATTAAGACAAACGGTGAAGATGCCAGTATCACATATTCTGGGACGGATGCGGGCGGCATGGCTTACAAAGCATTGTCTAAAAACTCCATCATCGGAATCGGCGCGAATGGCGAAACTCAACGAGTTATCGACTCATGGGTAATACATCCTAATGGAACAGTTTTAATGTCGAAAACCATTTCTGGTTATGGGAATATGGATTCAACCAAAGCCTTTGTTGGAAAAGTAAAAAGAAAATGTTAACGATTGAATCCAATTCCCCATACGTTACTGCTGTGTTGCCTCAGTAGCAAGCAGCGGCCTGATGGCATTTGCAGCGGTATTCAACGCTCTTTCATAGGCTGGCGTTCCAGCTTTAGTGTTTGCCAGACGTAAGAGAGCATTCCTTGCTGCTTTGGACTCATACAAACGCATCATTGCACCAAAGCCAGCCTCAAGCCCCATTGATACACCAAGAGTCGCAGTTGCGCCAATCGTCCTTATCCTGTTGGCTTGTGATTGCCCCGTCTGAGTTACTACATTTGCGGTGTCTGACCTTGCTGTTTGCTGTAGAACTTCATGAAGAGCATCAAGCTCTTTCATGTGCTTTCCAGAAAAAATAGTGTTGTAAATTTCACCGCCTGACTGAGATTTCAGCTTATTAACTTCAGTGATGAACTTGGCTGGAGAGTCACCGGCCTTTTCCGCTATTTTGCTGACGTAAGCTGCACGCATAGCATCTTTCCCTTTATCATCCAGTGCGCTCCATATTCGTTTCACGTCAGATGGTTTTCTGCTTAATACAACGGTATTTATAAGTTCAGGGCTGGCTTCACTGCTTGCCTTGTTGAGTTTGTTAGCAATGTTTTTATTAAGCACCTTATTATAAACGTTTGCATAATCAGAATTTGCTTTAAGGTATTTTGCTGCGTCTGATGCACCGAGGTTTTTTGCAACTGCGTTACGAAGGTCTTTTGACATTGCATTCTCTACCATATTGGTAGCTGCTTTTGCCTGGTTGGGGAAGACCATAGCATCTCCCTGAACATTAGATCTAAATGCTGTTCTGTGCTGACGCAGGAGATCAAACGTAACATCCAAATCAGTTGCAGGGTTTGCTAATTCTTCACGTAGGTTACGCAAGGATGTAAGCAGGCTTTGATTGGCAGACGTCCCAAGCCGTTCCTGTCTTGCGATCGCTGTATTCAGAGCATTCATAGTGTTTGTGGTATCAACTGCGGCATTACCCATTTTATTGGTGACGTCATTGATAACAGCGCCAGCGGCATCCTTCCGCCCCCTTAACGTGGTGGTCAGAGATTTCACCACATCATCAGGGTTGTACTCACCAAAACGGTCAAAATAATTACTTACCAGCTTACTACGCGTTGCATATTGCTCCGCTCGCTTTGAGCCTGTCCCGAGCAAAGCCCCCTCGGCATCCTGAGTAAGGCCGCGAGTGAAAGCATTTTTCGGCGGGATAACATCAGATGTCATTGGTGTCACGCCCATCGATTCTGATGTGGCAATTTTCTTCGCCACTTCTGGCGAAATATCACCTTTTATAGCCGTTATTCCACGCCCTATTCCCTTTGCTGCTGCGGAAAGAACCCCCTGAGCGGCAAGGTTAACTCCGGCATTTTTGGCTGCATTTTGTGCGAAATCGCCTTTCTGATTTGCGGCCTCTGCCAGTGATCCAATAGCCATGCTTCCTGCCGTTCCAACTCCTGGAACTAAATACCCGCCAATTGTTTCTCCAGCTTGCGCATAAGGGTCTGTCGGTCGATCGACTGGACGATAGACATCATCCAATACTTTTGGCCCACCAAGCCCCTGACTGATTGCATTAATCAGACTTGCGCCACCCTGCAATACGTCAAATGGTATGTTTACCAGACCACGACCAGCCTGTTCTGCAATTTGCCCTGCACTTTGACCACCAGTGAGCCAATCGCCAGCTTGTTGCATCAATGATGGTTCTTTCCGTGTTGGTACATTATTGGCCTGATTAACTGTTTGTTGCTGAACAGCCTGACCAGCAAAATACTCATCAATGGCGGTGCCAATATCTTCGGTGCTCGTACCATCAGGAAAGGTAAATGTCTTACCGTTTGCAGTTACTTTCATCATTCCACCGTAAATTGAATGATCTTACCCACCAATAGTGGACACAGGACTAAGTGAGTAAACTCTCAACCAGAGGTGACTCATGACAAAACCAGTATCAATCAGCAAGAAGCCCCGTAAACAACATACGCCTGAATTTCGTAACGAAGCCCTGAAACTCGCTGAACGCATCGGTGTGGCCGCCGCAGCCCGTGAACTCAGCCTGTATGAATCTCAGCTTTATGCCTGGCGCAGTAAACAGCAGCAACAAATGAGTTCGTCAGAGCGCGAAAGCGAACTGGCCGCTGAAAATGTCCGCCTTAAACGACAACTGGCGGAGCAGGCTGAGGAACTGGCCATCCTCCAAAAGGCCGCGACATACTTCGCGAAGCGCCTGAAATGAAGTATGTCTTCATCGAAAATCATCGGGC
This sequence comes from Escherichia marmotae, assembly GCF_002900365.1. Classification (NCBI taxonomy): domain Bacteria; kingdom Pseudomonadati; phylum Pseudomonadota; class Gammaproteobacteria; order Enterobacterales; family Enterobacteriaceae; genus Escherichia; species Escherichia marmotae. The sequence goes on along the minus strand of NZ_CP025979.1, from coordinate 4,668,008 downwards.
AGAGTTCAGCATCAAAGCGATGTGTCGTGTACTTCGGGTTGCCCGCAGCGGCTGGTATGTCTGGCTCAGGCGTCGTCACCAGATGAGCCTGCGCCAACAGTTTCGGCTCACCTGCGATACCGCTGTTCATAAGGCATTCTTTGAGGCAAAGCAGCGATACGGTGCTCCCCGCCTTGCTGACGAACTGCCGGAGTTCAATATTAAAACCATTGCCGCCAGCCTGCGTCGTCAGGGGCTGCGGGCGAAAGCCGGCCGGAAGTTCAGCCCGGTCAGCTACCGTGCACATGGCCTGCCCGTATTGGAGAATCTGCTGGAGCAGGACTTCAGCGCCAGCGGCCCGAACCAGAAGTGGGCGGGTGACATCACGTACTTGCGTACCGATGAGGGCTGGTTGTATCTCGCAGTAGTCATCGACCTGTGGTCACGCGCCGTTATTGGCTGGTCGATGTCACCGCGAATGACAGCACAACTGGCCTGTGATGCACTGCAAATGGCGTTGTGGCGGAGAAGACGCCCGGAAAGCGTCATTGTTCATACGGACCGTGGTGGTCAATACTGTTCAGGGGATTATCAGGCGCTGCTGAAGCGACACAACCTGCGTGGCAGTATGAGTGCGAAAGGCAACTGTTATGACAATGCCTGTGTGGAAAGCTTCTTTCATTCGCTGAAGGTGGAATGTATCCACGGGGAACGCTTTAGCAGCCGGGAAATAATGCGGGCAACGGTGTTTAATTATATCGAGTGTGATTACAATCGCTGGCGTCGTCACAGTGCCTGTGGCGGTCTCAGCCCGGAACAATTTGAAAACCATAATCTCGCTTAGGGCCGTGTCCACATTACGTGGGTAGGATCAGAATGCCTGATTTTGAGGTATATGATCCAACCTGATTCCGTGGTCCTCCTGAAGGTGTCGAATCTTGTGCTGGCGCTGCGTCAGTATTCATTGACATATACCGCTTAACGGCACTCCCCAATGATTCACCTTTTTTAACATCCAACCCCAATATCTGACCGCCATTACGCGATTGTCCAGGGTTGCCATTCGCGCTCATCCACTCGGCTTTAAACTCATTAAACTGCGCGTTTCGTCGCTCAAGGTTTGCCATTGCATCAAGCCATCTTGCGACCGTCTCAGGGTTATCCATGTCAGTTGGCGCACCCTGCCGAACGATCTCAACGTCTTTATCCGTTGCGGGGCCGGGGGGTAGGAATTTAAGAACCTGACTGTTAACAAGGGCATTTTGGCGGATGCGCAAATCACGCAATGTCGTATCGCTTCCGGTAAGTTTTGCGAACATGTTCTGTGCGTTACCGAACAAACCTGTCGTTGGTTTTTCTGCTCTGAACTGTTGAGCAAGCGCACTCATAGAATTGGCTGAGTTTGATGATGCTGTGGCATTGTTTACAGCCGTCTCGATGCCTTTTTCCATGTTTACTGACAGCTTAGGTGCTTCGCTAATCAACTGCTGAGCCTTTTCCTGCGCTTGCTGCATCTTAAACCCGAACTCTTGCTGATCCAGAGCCAAGCGTTGTGCTGCGATATTGTGCCCAGTCATTGCTGACTGATAGGAAAGGTTTTGCCCTCTCTCCTGAAGTGTCTCGCCAGCCTGATTGCTGCGGATTGTCTCTGCAAGTTTTCCGCGGTCAATCTCACGACCAACGATTCTGTCTTGTGCCTGAAAATATTGTTCTGGACCAAGTGCAGCCATTCCAAGGTGATCAACAAACTCTGTGAAACCTTGTGGATTTTGCTGATACATTTTAGCCACATCCAGAGGGTCTACTCCGGCACGAGTAAGCTCAGATGAGTTGTTCTGCAACCATGACATCATGGCTTCTGGAGATGAAGCTGCGAGTCTGGCACTTGCTGCCAGTGTGCCGACAGTGGAACGCTGGTCTTCATCGACAAATTTCATGCCGTTTCTTACAGCGTCAAACTGCTCAGGATACTGTGATGCCAGTTTTCGCATGGCATCGCGGTCACCAGATGTATATGCATCAGCATAAGCCTGCTGAAACTCTTGCTGCCGCTTCTGCTGATCCATCTGCTTATACATATCCATGACAGATGAAATGCCCTGCAAAGCCTGCAAGCCAACGTTATTACGTCCTGAACGCTCCATCTCATTATTCTGTCGAATGTATGCAAGCGTGGCGTCTGCATCACTTGCTCTTGGAGCGTTGGAGTTCATGCCGCCTAACCCGGCAAGAAGCGCGCCTGAATTACCAGCCTGTTGCCATGTAGCCAAGAGACACCTCCATTAAAAAAGTGAACCAAGAAGACCGACGCCAGCACCAATTGCTGTCCCCCAACCAGGCATGATTGCAGTACCTGCAGCTGCACCTGCCGCCGCTCCACCCAAGGCACTCTGAAATCCTGATGGTTTATTCGCATTAGCCGCAGATGCTGCCGCCTGCTGTTGATACAATTGGCTGACATTGTTAGCGTAGTTCTGTCCGGCGTTTGCCTGACCTGTAAGAGCACCAAGGCCGATATTTGCCAGATTGTTGTAGTTGTTCATCTGACCTGACAGCCAGTTTTGACCGAGCGTAGGTGCGATTGCTGCTAACTGGTTTCCTGTTGCTGTAGAGCCTAATCCACCTGTTGCCTCTGCTGCTGCCAGACTCTGGTAACGCGCCTGCCCTGCAAGGTCTTTGTACTGCTGGGAGTTGTAATACTGGTTAAGCGCCTGACCCTGCCCCTGAAGAGAGGAAAGATTCTGCAACTGTGATACGTACTGTTGAGCAAGTGGCGTGAACGGTGCAAGGTTTTGCATGTTCGTCTGCCACATTTCACGCTGTAAATCGATACCTTTTTCAGTTGCGCGGGCCTGCTCTTTTGCTCCGCTATCACTGCCACCTTTGCAGTACACAGCTTTGCTGAGGTGCTTATTGGCAATCTGGAAAATTAACATTCGTTAGCTCCTCGTATTTTGAGCGCGGTAACTGATAAATCGTGATTCCTACAGGCTTTCCATTGCTGGTATAAGCATCATCAAGGTGACCAACACGGGTAGCGCCAAGCAAACGGATAATTGCCCGTCCGTATTTCGTGGTGTCAGGAACCATAGTGATGCTGTTAAGGAATGGTGAGTTTTCGAGAAGCCATTTGCAGAATAATCGATGCCCTTGCAGTGCATATTCGCCACGGAATCCGGGGTCGTACACCGCATGGCATTCAACAACGCTATGCCAGAAGTTGCGCACTTCATGAACGCCAGCCAACACTAATCCTTCGTAGATGCCGAGATATACCGCATCAGGCTTGATGTAGTATTTATCTCCACTGTCTACGATATTTCCCGTGTTTGCCGGGTTGTTGAGGAATTCTGCAAGCTTCACCGGATTATCGATGAGCTTTATTTCCATCACTGCTCCGCAATGATTTTGATGGTTGTGGCAGTAAACGCCGCACCATTTGACTGAATGGTTAACGTGCTTCCATTTGTGGCAAGAAAGCCGTCTTTATCCACGCTGAAGAACGTAGCTAACAGGATGTTGTCGGTTGTTGTCGCCGCATTACGACTGCTGACCAACGTGTCAGGAACAGAGCCGGAAAAGGTTAGCTGCATTGACCTGTTTGCGGTTCCACTGGGCCACGTCCCGACGATCGACAGCTTGAAGAACAAGGTTTTGTTCTCGTTGAACACAACCATCTTGTTGTTAACGGTGTCGAAGAATGGTGCCAACGAGCCGGATGACGGCGTGAGCGTTTTCAGCAGGCTAACAAGGTTGGTCGGCGCTGTCGGGATGGTTACAGATACGCCAGAGTAAACAACCTCTGACTTCTTACGCGTGGTTGCATACTCCAGAGCATCAATGCGCGTTTCATGGTCTGAAAGCGTGTTTTGAATGGCGACAACTTCATCCGTCAGATAATCAATATCGTTTTCTGCTGTCGTTAATCGTGAATCAAGGCCGACTATCGCCGCTTCTGCGTTAGTGATCCTTGTTTCGTGGTCCTGAATCTTAGCTTCAGCTGATGCCAGTCGAATTTCGTGATCGACAAGAATCACATCCTGCTCATCGTTCCTGACTTGTGCGTCATAAGCGCCCTGCCCCGCTTCATTGGCCTTGTTCGCCACGTTACCAACATCTGTACCTTGCGCGATAACGTACAGCAGATACGACTGCGAGAAGATATTGCGTGGAAGAACTGATGTGTCGAGCCGCGTAGCCTGGATGATTACCGGCTCATTGAGATTCGAATCAGCCATTACTCAATCCTTATCTGGCAGCCTGACAGAGTGACAGGTGACTTCGTGATAACGCGCAATTTGAAGCCGACATTTTTCCTGATGCGTCCGACCCGCTTCCACAAAACGCGTTTGTCGTAAACGAACGGTTCATTCTGCTCAATCATCTGCTCACGTCCGTAATTGATGCCGTCAGTGGTTGCCGATAGGAACAGGCGGTCAGCGTACTGCGCAACGCCAGTTGAAGATTCAACTTCAAGGTCGAAAACTCTGGCGTTATCTGCTTTGAACAACGGAGTAAACAGCAGGTGTTCCTGTTGCTTGTCGTACTGGCTGCTGATATCGAACTGCAATTTCCCGGTCACGGACTCCAGCTTATCGCCGCACGTTATCTGATTGCCTTCGTAAATGAAGTCGATAGCGCGGTACACATCGTCATACAAGCCAGTTTTCAACACACACCATTGCGGACCATTGGCGCTTGAAGATGCGTCGTACACGAGAACATGGCGTGGAAGGTGGATAATCAGCAACTCATGAGCATCAAATCTCAGAGACTCCATCACGCCATCAGCCAGTTCATCATCAGTGTAGGAGCGGAGGATTTTCTCAATGCTCGCGCTGGCGATTGGTGATACCTGACCGGAGCCGATGATATACACAGACGGCGCACCTGTTGCCGGATTGCTGATGAACGCATAAGAATCAGCGAATGGCGTTTTGCAGTAAGTCCCGGCAATGCCTTTCTGCACCATCAGCGATGGCTGTGCGACATACAAAGCGGCACCAATGGTGGTTGCACCAGTCAGGGAGAAATATTCAATCGTCGCTGAACCAAAACAGACGATGAAGTCTCGCCATGTGCCGATACCGATGATGCCGTCAGGCTGCGATTCTGCGCGATATTGTGCGCTGTAGCGGTCAGGGTGCGATTCGTCTTCAAGGTCAGTGATAAACCATGAATCAGTACCGTCTTTTGACCACGCATAACGCCCACGTAAACGAGTAATGTCACGAACAGAACCTAACTCATACTGCGTGAATCCGCTGTCTGTAGGCCAGTTTGAGACGGTTTTAACCGTGCCATCATAGCGATACTCGACCAGTTGCCCGTTAACGCCTACAGCCTGAGATGTTCGACCATGCGCCATTGATACGCGACCACTTCCGGCGACGTCACCGACTTCGCTTTCGCCCTTATACAACTTGCCACCACACACGCGATAAACAGCACTCTGCGCCATGTTGTACTCGACGCCGCGCGATACGCCGTTCACATCAGAACGTTTGGCAATGCCCGGGAATGAGCGAAGATATCCGCTGCTGTTCAGGATTTCTTTGGGTGTAGCCAGCATATTCACTGGCAGATAGTCGATATAGTCGGCATTTCGGAAGTCTTTGCCGACACCTTTCATGAGCGGAAGTTGCTGAATCGGCATTTATTCACCTCACGTACTCGGATCATCTTTCTCGATGTAAAACCGATTCCACGTAAACGCGCTTTTGTTACCACTACCGCGAGGCATGTCATTTCGCCGCTCAAGTGGTGGTATTTTGGTTAAAGCGATGCAGATTGTCTGATATGCACTGTCAGCAGCGGTAAGGAGAGCGTCTGACGGCTGAATGACGTTATCCATGCACACTTGCACAGCGAGTTTCAAAGCGACGCCATCATTTGCCCATGCAGGGATACCTGAATCATCGTCAGGTAACGGCATGATGCCGTTTTCTGTATCAGCAAACTGATATCCAAGCTCGATACCTTTAGCCTGCCATGCTGCCATCATGTCTTCGAGGTCATTAATGGCATCTTCAATTGCCTGAGGGTCAGCATCTGTCAACGTGGCATTGGAATACAGCCCGGCTTTTCGTAAAGCCTTAAGAACGAGATCACCCTTCGTTTTCGCCATCTTCTTCCGCCTTAGCCACTTTATGCTTCGTTGCGGTTTCTTCAGGAGTTTTTACCCAGCCTTTTTTCAGGTGAGATTTAACTTCTTCGTCATCAACAATGATGTAATCGACAGCAAACTGACCACAGGTGATCATGTTGCCAGGCTTATAGAGCATTGTTCGTGCCATTGTCTTCTCCCAATAAAAATGGGGCCGAAGCCCCACCAAAATTACTGCCCGGCAATAACGATGCCCGTATATTCAGGAACAAGTACAGAGCAACCGTACAGGGTGGTGAAACGCGCAGTGGTTACGCCTTTGATGTGGTCGAAGGCGTAAGACATGATCAGCGTAGCGCCCTGCTCGGTGGTTGCTGTCATTACCTGTGGACCCTGACCAGTCGGGAACGCCAGTTTGCCGTACATCAGCTCAACAGAACCATCAGCCCAGAACAGGTTAGCCGGTGCGGCATTCTTGTTGAGAATGGTAATTGCTGCACCATTTGCCGCGTTAGCATCAACGTTTGCATATGGACGGCTGGCGACATCTGCGTTGTCAGGCGGCAGAATTTTCGGGGAGATAGTTACTGTCGTTCCGCTTACTGCCAGAACGCGGAATACCTGCGGCTGCCCGGTGGTGTCTTTGGTGATCTGGTGTACAGAATTCACGCCAGCAATGGTGAACGCATCGCCAACCTGCAACCCAGATGCAGATACCGTAATAGTCCCCTGTCGGTTATCCACTGGCATATCGTTGGCATCTTTCGCTTCAACCTTGTGCGCAGGTTCAGCCGCCAGCGTCAGGGAAGTTGCTGTACCCTTCGGAACACGACCAGAAATATCGGTCTTGTAGCTATCGAAGGACGCAACCGGAGGGATCTGCGCTTTTTCGTATGCTGTCAGGGTTGCGCCCTGAGCATAGGCACGGTGACCAAGCTCGCCAGCAAGGTCTTTGTAGTTGAAGGGGTTCCAGAAAGAGCGGCGGTTGATACCCTGTGGTACACCAATCGCCGTCATGGTGGCATCAATGCCTGCCGCACAGTTCCACAAATCACGGCCCTGTGAACCAGTGGTTGAGTCAGCCATTGTGATCACGTTAGTAGCACGCTGCGTGACCATGGAAATCAGGTCCGAGTCAATCTGCGCAGCAAGGCGCATACCTGCGGCGCGACCAGCTTCAGTTTTATGTTCCGGGTCACGCATTTCACGCGCATCCAGAGTGTACAGAATGTTTTTCGGCTCCTTGAACACAGAAGGAACAAGGCGCTGAACCAGTGCTGTTGGCGTTTTGCTGCTGAGGTCGAGGCCTTCCTCAATGTTCATGTGGTAATGCTGCGGACGATACAGAACATCACCTGCTCGCTGCATTGCTGTATCACCGGGACGGAATTTTTTTGCGTTACGGGAAACTACGCAGGCGGCCTCAAAGCCTTCAACGTAGTTTTCGAACATGATTTCAAGGTCTTTTGCTAATTGGTTAGCCATGCTTAATGCTCCGATAGGTTATTTTTTTGCCTTTTTAGCGGCGAAATACGGCGTCCAGTCACCAGTTTCCAGCACCTTGGCTTTCAGTTTGTCGAGGTTATTGATTACTGCGCCGTTGCTCCCCTTAACTGTCGGGGTTGTGGCTGCCGTGGTTTTTGCTTTTGGCATGATTCTGGCCTTCGATTCGATACGTTCCAGCAGACGACCAATTGCTACGGGGTTGGTAGCTTCTGCCAGTTGCTTGCGCAGTTCAGCGTTGCGACCGAGTGCCAGAACAACGATTTCCGGCTTCTCTGACTCAAACAGGATCGCGTTTTGTGTCTCGATGGGGATTTCCTCGAGTACGGCCTGCTCAGCTTCCTGATAGCTAGGAACTTTGAGAGCCTTAACACGTTGCTGATATTTGGATAATCGCTCTTGATAGGCAGCCTGAAGCTCCTGCTCCTTCTGCTTGCGAGCCATCTCCTGTTGCTGGTACTTGCCGTTATCCTCTGCCCACTTAGCCATGCGTTGCTGGTAGATTTCTTCATCGAAACCGATGTCCTCATCATCCAGTTTTGGCATTCGCGGTGGTTGAGTGATTACCGGCTGCTGCTCGACGGGTTTCTGAGACTGACGCATCAGCTCTTTCAGCTCGCGGTCTTTCTCTTTAATCGTCTTGCGCAGATGTTTTACCAGTCCATGCTCAGCGCCATCTTCGCTGGTTGGCGAATCCAGCTTTTCGTCACCAAAGTAGAATTCCTGTTCTGATTCGTCGTCATCAGTTTCAGTAGCTTCCTCTGCATCATTGCCGGAGGACTCACTGCCATCTTCTGTTTCGACTTCTTCAGCCAGTTCGACATCATCAGGAATCTGCTCTGACGGGTCGGTTTCGATTTCAACTTCTGGTGTGTTTTCTGCCATCTGGTTCATTTGTTACCCCTGTTTACTCGATGTTCAGCCCATCGGAAGGCAATAGGGTGCAAGGCCTCATAAAGACAGCCATTGCACGTTATGGGTTAATTACTGCTGTGGTTGTTGCTGGGTTGATTTTTGCAGGATGCTGCTGATGTCCATTCGTTGTGCATGGCCCTGTGCCTGACTTTTCAGGACAAGCTCTGCATCAGCACGGGCATTGTCTCCTTGCTGTTGCTGGAACTGTCCGAGCAGTTTCAGCGCCTCACGGATATCAGATTTTTGCTGGCTATCGGCAGATGCGAGGATTTTCACAACATTTGCCGCAGCAACCTGAGCATCCGTCTGTGCCTGGAATGCTTTAACCTGAATGGCTGCCTGTTCGTTCTGCGCTTTCTGCAATTCAGCCTGACCAGCAAGAAGCTGACCTTGCGCTGCAACCATAGCCGGATCTGGCTGACTGGCCTGTTGTTGTTTCGCCTGTTCAACCATCTGCTGTTCTTCAGGCGTTCTCGGCTTGATAACGCCAGACAGAAGCAACTGATTGCGGTTGTATTCTTTAAGGTCGTCCATCCCTTCGCCGTCCATATTGTCGAGAATCATCGACGATACAAGGTCGTGCTTCGGCGTTCCTGGTGGGATAAGTGCCAGCATGGAAAGTAACGACTTGACCGTTGCGTCACGGCGAGTAGCGAACGACTGACCGACATCGACAGTCACTTCATAGTTACCCTGCGAAAGGTCGTTAAGCGCGATAACCTGCCCTGTCTGACGGTCAACCACTTCACCTGTCATCAGCGCCACGTCATCGCTGCCGTCCTCATTAACGATACGCATCGGCGTATCACTGCCATAGACCTCACGCGCCATAGAAAGCCACACAACGCCAGCGCGACGCATGGATTTAGCCATGTTGTCCATGTAGATATAGGACTGCGTATCCATCCGGTTAAAGATACTATCAACGGTATCGGTAGCGACGTTGCTCGGCATGTTCTCAATCTGCGACGCACCTGTAATTTGCTGAATAGCCGTTCCGGTGTACTGCAATAGCCCGGCAAGAGCTGGAGGCATTTGTGTCGGAGGTGTCCAGCCAGCAACCTGAGCTTCTGAAATGACTGTTCCGTTTTTGTCCTTCTTGCTGGTCATAGGAAGAACGGCTGGTCTTTTCTTATTCCTCTCCGCCCAGTGATTCATTAATGGACCGGGGATAAAATCAACATCCACGATAGGAATGCCATCTCCGCCAGCCTGAGTAGCGTTATCTGCAATCATGGAAACCATCAGGTTCTCAAGACGCTGTGCATCCATCGCTTTTGCTGCGTGGCCTTCGATTCGCTCCTGATTATCAACAAATGAGCGACGCCCATATACCGGGATGAGAGGAATATGTTCACCCGGAATACGCTTCGGTTCTTCCAGCCATTCAGCGCCAGACAGAAGACCGCAATAAACTCGGCGTTTCTTCACCGTTCGCTCGCCAATCAGTTCGAATGCACCATCGGTCAGCTCGTCGACAATATCTTTGATTTGCTCTTCATCATAGATTGCCGTTTCTCCGCTGACAGGGTTACGCCACGCCGTGAGCTTCACCTTCTCTATGCGAACTTCGTAGTAGCGTCCAACATAGATGGCATCGGGCGTTGACCAGTCATACTGAGTACCAGTGTCATCACGAGAAAGGCTTGCTGCGATGGAATCAGGGTATTCAGCCTCGAACGCTTTGGGCGTCATGGAGAACATTTCCATAGCCCACATAGCATCAGAGCGGTCATATTGCTTGCTGTCCTGATCGAAGAAGACGCATGTCGCTGGGTCGTAAACAGGAAGAAGGCTGATGCGTCGCTGCTCGTTACTCGGATCCATTTCATCTTCGTAATCGGCACACATGCGGAAACAACCGAATCCGCCCGTTACAGCATCATCAAATGCGTTATCACACGCTTCACCACCGGATGTTTCCTGATAGTCAGCGCGGAATTTACCATTCATCTTTTCGGCTAACGCTTCCGATGCCTTATCGTCCTTCGGCCTGAATTTAACGCTGATGCGATTCTGTCGATACTCGCCAATGATGCGATCACATTCACGGGCAATCTTATTCAGTTCAAAGCGCGGGTAATGCTCAAACCTGCCTTCATCAAATGAGTAACCAGCGTTTGTGCTGCCTTCCCACTGTGCGCCGGACACCCGGACGAAACGTTGAGCCTCAATAACCTGCTCACGCATATCCTGCGTTGCTGACCAGGCATTATCAAAGTTGCACAGCACCTTGCGATGCCAGTCAGTCATCTTTTTTTCTGCCATATCAACCTACACCACAAGGAATTGAGTAACTGGAATAGTCGGGTTGCGCAGCCGACTCCGGGCAATGCATACACATCATCAGCGCATCAGCCAGGTTAGGAGATGGAATACCGAGCTTCTGCTTCATTTCGACCTTAGTCATAAGCTCCAGCTTCCCATTATTATTGAATTTGCGCTGAATCTGCGTCATTTCTGCAAACAGCTTCTCCAGCATCTTCTCGCCTATCGCTTCTTTGTCGAAGCTCAGCATGTCGTCGGGGTCTGCATACTCACCGTGGACAACCGCCCGATATGTCAGATACAGCCTGTCAGCCAGCGCATAATAGAATTGCGCTCGCTTATTGCGGAATACATCGCCAATAGTGCGAACGTTGTCGCCATGTACGACTTCATCAGCCCATGCTCCGGCCTGATACGGAGCATCTTCATCGAATGGCGATTCGCTGCCCTTGAACATCGTGGCGGTGATTTTCTTGCCGGAGAACGCTTCCGTTGTCTGTCTGCGTAGCCCGGCACCAACACCATCACCATCCCACAGGTAGTGGTCAGCGCCGTCTTCAATCGCCAGCGAAGTAGCCCAGTCAGCACCCTCGTTGATGTCCATCAGCAGACCTTCGGCAATGCGCTTAACTACCGAACCGTGACGCGATGCATAACCTTTAGCATCTGGCCCTGTATCTGATGGGTCATGCGCAGAAACAACCGCGCCCTTCGCTTTCCATCCGAGTTTCTTGTGCGCATCGGTTGCGGCTTCAAGCCATTCACGTTTGATGATTGCCATATCACTTGCGCTTACTGGCTCACCAAGCCAGATGTGACGATACAGTGTCGGGTTTCTGCGTTTACACTCTTCCATCTCCAGACGGAGAACTTCAGGAAAATGCGGGTTGTCGGTGTAGTTCACCGTCAGCAGACAAATATCATCGGGAGGATTTACGACGAATCGCTGATAGGTATCGTCGAGTATGTTCTTCGGGTTAAAGCTCACCCATATTTCGGAAAACGGCTTGCGGATGGTTGGTATCAGGATATCCCATGATTCCTTCGTTACCGCTTCCGCTTCTTCCACCCAGCAGATATCAATGCCTTCGAGCGATTTAATCTTCGTCGGGTTGTTTTTGATGCCGTAGAACATGAATTCAGCATTCGTTCCGAGATGACGAATCATTGAACGCTGAATTTCAAACTCAGCCGAATATCCTTCCCGCTCTATGGTGTCTTCAAGCAACCGGATTACCGAATCGCTGATACTGTTTTGCAGTTCACGAGCGCAGAGAATACGCACAGGCTGCCGACGCGCCGCCTCAACAAGCAGCCTCGCAATTGCCCATGATTTACCGCTACCTCGACCGCCTTTGGCGACTTTGTAGCGATGCGCCTCAATGAACGGTTCAAAGATAGGATTAATCGAGGTCATTTTCCGAATAGAGAGCTCATCGGTGATGTTTCAATCTGGATTGCGCCGCCGTCCTTACCGACAAGCTCGTTAGTTACCTTGTCGCCATACTTACGGGGATTCATTCGGGCCAGCGCCCATTTGCGGGTATCAACGCGAAGTCTTGCCTTTGCCACTTCAGCAGCATCTGGAATCGCATTGTCAGCAATTTCGAATATCTCTTCGAAAATAGAATCAGCTCGTGCCTCAGTTGCCTTCGCGTACTTGTCGCGAAAATCCTCATGCTTTGCCAACCAGCGGAAAACAGTGGACTTATCCGGCATACCAGGACGCTTACATACTTTCAGCAAACTTTCGCCAGAAGAAAGCAACGAGCAGATATCGTCAGCCACCTCCGGCATATAATCAGAGGGGCGACCAGCTTTTGGTTCAGTCGCCATATTCATCTCACTTAGTTGTTATTTCAGGCTGAGGACTCTTTTGCGCCTTCAATCAATGACTGCTTCAGCAATTCAAGTGTGCCAATCGCCTCGCATAAACTGATTTCACCATCGTAATCATGGATGACGCTTTCCAGCCGCTCGTATAGCTCTTGAGTAATTGGGAATTTCTTCTCCTTACCCAAATTGATTACTCGGCTCACATCATGCTCCGGTGGTGAACAGGTCTAACGCTTCCTTCGATTTACGCACCGCTTCGATAGTGCGAGATGTGAAGTCTGGATTTGCACCGCCTGACTGGAAGTGAATTTTGAATAGCTCAAGCTTCAGCTCGTCAGTGCCAATGAACTGAAATGCTTCCTCTGCGGCTGCGTTCTGGTTCATGACCAGTTTGTAAATCTCTAGCTGGAATTTCTGTTCTTCAGTCATGGGAATAATCTCTGCCATTGTTGGCTCCGTTTATCCGTTAAAAGGGATATCAGTTAAGTTATCCCGTGTAGGGTATAAGCCATTATCAAAGCCACTCTGTAGGGAATGGCTTTTGTAATAACTACTGTTCGCTTAGCTTCTGCTTCAGCAAGTAACCTTCGAGCATCCAGATTTTGTTTACAGCATTTTGCCGGGCAATCTTCCGACCAATTTCTGCATCAAAGTTTTCCGGGCTTGCACAGGCACTCTCTCCGGTGACGGTGAAGCCATTCTTCAGCACCAGTACGCAGAAAGTGAGCAACTTCAATGGTGATAAATCACGATCGCCTTCTTCTGGTTTTTCCCTGCCACAATATTCGTTGCTGGAAATGGCACCATTTCGTCCATCATAAGCAGTAAAGTAATGCTCGCTTTTAATCACGTCTTCGATGTGCTGCGGGGTGATTCGCGGTGCCGTTTTGCCTTTCTCAACGATTTCTTTTTCGATTTGCTGGTCGTTCATAATTATGACCCTGTGGAGTGGTTGCTTGATTAGGATGTCTTTCCATCAGTCCGCCACCACAAAGAATCTTTTTTGCCATAAGGCAGGAGGTTCATCTTTCAGTGGCTGCCAGTGTTATTTCCCCACTTACTGGCTTGGGTTGCTTCGTGGTACTGCTGTTAATTAGTGAGTCCGGGGATTACGGTTTGCCCGTGCTGTTCAAGGCGTTCAATTCTCGCCAGTAGCTGAGGCTTCTTAATTTTTCCCCAGCGATTGAGCAGGCGACCTGACATGCTGGCAACATCCTTCTCTTTCATGTACTCCAGCATTACGGCATTTCTCTCTTCTTCAAATTGACGATGACCAACCTGAAGCATGGCGTACATCCAGTTGAATGCGTTGATGTAAGCAATTTTGATACGCATTGCTTCTTTTTTGGTGTAGGACATAACCAAAAGCATCAACCCATCCTTACGTAGCCGATAGAATTTTTGTGGCTTACCATTCTGTAACTCATTGTTTTTATAGCAAACCTCAAAATTGAGTTTTGTATCAAACTCTTCAGGACAAGCAGCGATAGTTCTTTCTACATCACGCACAACGTTGTCATGTCGCTTACGAAATACTTTCGCCACCATAAATGAATCGGTGACAGGGTCATTGTTGGTAATAAAAACCAGTTCTTTGAAATCAATGCCGTCAACGATAGTTGGATAATTCATCGGTAATTACCTTTTAGTGATGAACCTTGTCACACAGGATTCCGGCCCACAGAAAGGCACCGATAACCAAACCGGCATCCTCAAGGGTCATCCTGAAAGGCTCTGTGTTCATAAGTCGCGCGTGTGAAGCGCATTTACTGAGGACATAAAAAATCCCCGCTTCTGCGAGGCATTTTCCTGAAAGTCACTTGTTAAATTTCAGTGAAGTTAAAATTATTTTAAGCACTGAGTCCTGATGTACTCCTGCAGGTAGTTAACCTGCGCGGTTATCTTGTCGATTCCACTTCGGAGACGGTAATAATTGAGTTCAGCATCTGCTGTAAGTCTTGGGATTTCTCCATCGCCCATGCTGCTGGCTCCGGTCGTTGACTTTGCACAGGTGGCGGCGACTTGCAGGCGCTTACGCCCAGCAGAAACATCAGCACGGAGACTTTCGATAGTCGCGTTAGCATCAGCAAGCTCCTTTGTGTATCTGGCGTCGAGTTCTGCTACATCACGTTGACGCTTCTGCATGTCAGCGATGATGTACGTGGCTTTATCACGCTGCTCTTTGTAGGTCATGGCGTTAGCACGGTAATGATTAACAGCCCATAACAGGCAGACGATGATGCAGATAACCAGAGCGGAGATAATCGCGGTTAACCGACTCATGACATCAACACCCCAACGGCCAGAAACCACGGCCACGCATCGTTGCCATTCAATGCGAGCAACGCTGCCATGAAAAAGCAAATCATGCTCATTGTTGCCCCCACAAACAGACTTCACGCTCAATCTCACGACGGGTCATCAGCCCTTTCCATTGCTTACCGCCAGCGTATGTCCAGCGCCGTAGCTGATCACATGCGCCCTTGATATCGCCCTGGTTTATTTTGCGAAGAAGCGTCGATGTTCTGAAATTGCCTGTGCCCACGTTATAGACGAACGAGTAAAGAGCGCCGCGCGTTGTTTCCGGTATATCGACTTTGATGTACGGGTTAATTTGTCTGGAGACCGTGGCAAGGTCTTTATTCAGGAGGGCTTTGCATTCTGCTTCGGTATACGTTTTACCGAGCATGATGTCTTTTCCGGTGTGTCCGTGGCATACAGTCCATACACCAACAATATCTTTGTATGGTATGTAGCTGACACCTTCCAGACCATCGTTACCACTCGGTCCAGTGATTAACACAGATGCTATAGCAATAGCCCCGCCACTTATCGCCGCTATTACGCTATTTCGTAGTGCCGGTGACATTGCCATTCAATCTGTCCTCGCGCTCTTTGCGCTTGTAGTACCAGTTAATGCCAAATGTGCCGACAGTACAAAGAATACCAATGATGACAGCCCAGTCATTCAGGGAGAGAATGCCACCCATCGCAGTCAGTCCTCCGAAGCTGTAACTGAACCATTCTCTGATTTTGTCCATACGGTACATGCTCTACCCCTTCATTGAGGGGATTTGCTCTATTTAATTAGGAATAAGGTCGATTACTGATAGAACAAATCCAGGCTACTGTGTTTAGTAATCAGATTTGTTCGTGACCGATATGCACGGGCAAAACGGCATGAGGTTGCGCTAACAACCTCATGCCACCCGCTTTCACGAAGCCAGCCATTGAGCTGGTTTTCTTTTATGCAAAGCACACCGCACCGTAGCAACAGCGGATAAGGTGATTATTTTTGTCTGTCTGGTATTTGGTTTGATGTGCTTTCAGAAAGGTCGTGCTTAAAACGCAAAAAGCCCCGAGCTATTAACTCAGGGCTTTATTTAACGAGTGCATTTATCCATCGTTGAGTCAAATTTACCCAGCTTTATTCAAAAAGTCAATATCATGCCGTTAATATGTTGCCATCCGTGGCAATCATGCTGCTAACGTGTGACCGTATTCAAAATGTTGTCTGCGTTTGACTCTTCCTTGTGGCATTGCACCACCAGAGCGTCATACAGCGGCTTAACAGTGCGTGACCAGGTGGGTTGGGTAAGGTTTGGGATTAGCATCGTCACAGCGCGATATGCTGCGCTTGCTGGCATCCTTGAATAGCCGACGCCTTTGCATCTTCCGCACTCTTTCTCGACAACTCTCCCCCACTGCTCTGTTTTTGCTATATCAACCGCACGGCCTGTACCGTGGCAATCTCTGCACCTTGCTCCCGGCGTCGCGGCACTACGGCAATAATCCGCATAAGCGAATGTTGCGAGCACTTGCAGTACCTTTGCCTTAGTATTTCCTTCAAGCTTTGCCACGCCACGGTATTTCCCCGATACCTTGTGTGCAAATTGCATCAGATAGTTGATAGCCTTTTGTTTGTCGTTCTGGCTGAGTTCGTGCTTACCACAGAATGCAGCCATTCCGAATCCGGCTTGTGATTGCGCCATCCCCATAGCAGCCATCACATCAGTACCGGAAAGAGAGTCAGAAGCCGTAGCCCGTGGTGAGTCGCTCATCATCGGGCTTTTTGGCGAATGAAATTTAGCTACGCTTTCGAGTCTCATGCGCCTTCTCCCTGTACCTGAATCAATGTGAGGTTTCCGCAGAACACTGCGCCGGTATCTATATACATCTGGTTGGCAAACTTGAGTGGTTTCACTGCTGGCGTATGACCAAAGATGAACGTGTCCGCTCCTTTGATTTCTTTTACGATCCCGTCTTGTGAGTTGCTGATTCGTTCGCGGTTCCAGATTACCTGCTGATGATCAACTGGCTTTCCAAACTCGTATTCGTCACAAGGATAATCGGCGTGGCAGATGACATATTTTTTACCTTTGCTCACCAGTTCAATGATTAACGGAAGTTCATCTGCTTTATGGGCAAGAGCTTTAGCCAGAATTTCTTTGTCGTAATCGAGATTAAAGAACCAGCCACCGCCATTAAACAGCCAGTGATTGACGTTTCCACGCTCTGATAAGCCATCAATCATCATTTGCTCATGGTTTCCACGTACAGCTCGGAACCAGGGGAATGTGATTAATTCCAGACATTCGACGTTCTCTGTACCGCGATCGACCAAATCGCCAACCGAGATAAGCAGGTCTTTTTTGGTGTCGAATCCTATCGTCTCCAGTTTTTTCATCAGGTTCGTGTAGCATCCGTGCAGATCGCCAACTACCCAAATATTTCGGTATTTGCTGCCATCAATTCTTTCGTAATAGCGCATCTCTTTCACTCCATCCGCGATGAACCATAAGAACGTCGTTGACGATGGCGTGCATTTTCCCGTCTTTATCATCAACGTATTTTCTGACCGTGCCGCGACTACATTTCAGTCTGCGTGCTACTTCTGTCTGGTTTCCGTATGCTTCAACGAGCATGTCTGGAATGGTTTTTACTGAGAACGTCATGCGGCCTCACTTCTGCTATTTCGCAGGTCTTTGAGTTTCTGTTGGTACTCTGCCTTGATCGCCTTGCACTCTTCGATAGTCCAGCGATGGCGGTTATGGTTTGATTCGATTTCGTCTACTGCTTCCTGCCCGATGCGGCTAATCAGTTCGACGCGATACGGAACGAGATTTCCGCTTTTGTGCTGGTTGCACACCACGCATTGCTTGTGAATATTGCGTTCATCAAATCGGAGTTGAGGTGCCGCAGCAGTTGTCCGGTAATGTCCGGCATCCCACTGAGCAGACGTGATCGTTCCGCATGAGATACATGGTAAGTCGCGGTCTCTTTCTCTGATGAAGGCGTTTACGGCTTGTTGGGCTTGTTTAATCCAGTAACTGCGGGGCTTTAAGGCGAGTTTTCGAATCTTAAGTTTATCTTTCTGTTTCTGCTCCTCTCGTCGTCGTTTCTTCTCTGCTGCTTTTTCCGCTTTTTCGCGTTCTTTGCTTCGTCGTTCGAGTGCTATCTTTGTTCCACACTCTGGAGAACACCACCACTGATTAGCGAATGCAGGGTGAAACCATTCCCGACATTCTTCGTTTTTACATCGTCTTCGCGCTGGTTTAGCCATTATGGTTCGCTCCAGTAATTCTCAATTGCAGCAGCCATTCTCTGCATCCACTCTGCCAGCTTTAACGCGGCTTCTCTTTCAGAACCACATTTAGGGAAATCCTTCATTTCCATGCTGGCCTTATATGTTCTGAATGCAAGGTCTCCGGTAATAACCAGCTCCTGATCAAGCACCGAGCGTTTATTCCGGTGTTGAACGTAATAGACAGATTCAGTACGCATTTCTTCTCTGTCTTTTTTGAAGGAAATAAGCTCAGAGAAATCACTCATCGTCTTCTTCCTCGTACATTGAGCTATTCGGATCGCTCATCAGTTCTGCGCAGCAATCGGAGCACACGTGAACTTCCAGCACATGCAGTTTCTGACCGCAGTTAGCGCACGTTAAAGCTCGCTCGACGCTTTCTTTCTGGTATTGAAGGGATTGGGATGGGCTAAGCATTATTGGATTCTCTGCATCATGAGAAAGACAATCATGGCGGCGCGGAGGGGATTTTCATGTATAGCTCGCTTAGATTTACAGTAGGCCACACCACGTGCACCCCACTCGTCTTCATCGAGATTGATAATGCTAATCCTGTATTTTTCAATAATCGGCCATGCGTCTGCTGGGTTTGCGCATGGGTTAAAGGATCCGCGCTCAACCTCTACTTCAACTGCGTCTCCGTTTACAATGTCTCCCTCAAATGAGACAAACACCATATCGCCATTCTCACCTTCTTTGTAATCCGGTGATCCGTTATGAATGGCTTCGAATACCGCCACGTTAATTTCAAAATCACTTAACTGTGAATAATCCATTGTCATTTCCTCGCACGATGTCTTAGCCACCGGATATCCCACAGATGAGCCGTGTAATTGAAGGTTTTTACGTCAGATTCTTTTGGGATTGGCTTGCGTTTATTTCTGGAGCGTTTCGTTGGAAGGTATTTGCAGTTTTCACAGATTATGTCGGTGATACTTCGTCGCTGTCTCGCCACACGTCCTCCTTTTCCTGCGGTAGTGGTAACACCCCTGTTGGTGTTCTTTCACACCGGAGACACCATCGATTCCAGTAAGGTTGGTTTGGTCGGAAGCGGTTATCTTCTTTGCATTCACCGCACCGATAACATCGCATCATGCAGCCTCCCTCCCGAAGTCGAAATCAAGCTGCCCTCCAAATATTTCGCATGACTCAGAACAAGAGCCGGTATCGAATCTTTTAGCTCGTACCATGTCCTGATACAGGGCTTGATAATCATTTTCTGAATACATTTTCGCGATACCGTCCAGCGACATTCTTCCTCGGTACATAATCTCCTTTGGTGTTTCCCGATGTCCGTCACGCACATGCGATCCCGTGATGACCTCATTAAAAACACGCTGCAATCCCTCCTCATCTTTGCAGGCAAGTCCGATTTTTTGCGTTGATTTTTTAATGCAGAATATGCAGTTACCGAGATGTTCCGGTATTTGCAAATCGAATGGTTGTTGCTTCCACCATGCGAGGATATCTTCCTTCTCAAAGTCTGACAGTTCAGCAAGATATCTGATTCCAGGCTTTGGCTTTAGCCGCTTCGGTTCATCAGCTCTGATGCCAATCCACGTGGTGTAATTCCCTCGCCCGAAATGGTCATCACAGTATTTGGTGAAGGGAACGAGTTTTAATCTGTCAGTGCAGAACGCACCGCCGACGTATGGAGTGCCATATTTCTTTACCATATCGATAAATGGCTTCAGAACAGGCAGTCGCGTCTGAATATCCTTTGGTTCCCATACCGTATAACCATTTGGCTGCCCAAGCTCTGGGTTGATATCAACCTGCAATACGGTGAGCGGTATATCCCAGAACTTCACAACTTCCCTGACAAACCGATATGTCATTGGATGTTCACAACCTGTATCCATGAAAACGTAATGCACGTCTTCACCTGCCCGTCGCTTTTGCTCCATTAGCCAGAGCAAATATGCTGACGTCCTGCCACCGGAGAAACTAACGACATTTATCATGCAGCCCTGTCTCCCCATCTCGCTTTCCACTCCAGAGCCAGTCTCGCTTCGTCTGACCACTTAACGCCACGCTCTGTACCGAATGCCTGTATAAGCTCTAATAGCTCCGCAAATTCGCCTACACGCATCCTGCTGGTTGACTGGCCTATTACCACAAAGCCATTCCCGGCAAGGTTAGGAACAACATCCTGCTGCTTTAATGCTGCGGTAAACACACACTTCCAGCTTTCTGCATCCAGCCAGCGACCATGCCATTCAACCTGACGAGAGACGTCACCTAAGCAGGCCCATAGCTTCCTGTTTTGGTCTAAGCTGCGGTTGCGTTCCTGAATGGTTACTACGATTGGTTTGGTTGGGTCTGGAAGGATTTGCTGTACTGCGTGAATAGCGTTTTGCTGATGTGCAGGAGATCGAATTTCAAAGGTTAGTTTTTTCATGACTTCCCTCTCCCCCAAATAAAAAGGCCTGCGATTACCAGCAGGCCTGTTATTAGCTCAGTGATGTAGATGGTCATCAGAATCCTCCTTTCTTCTTGGACTGCGGTTCCTCACGTTCACGGCGGCGCATTTCAGCAGACTGTTGGTCTGTGTCATAAATAGCGCCATTTGCCTGAATGCAATACACCGTGCCGGTATTGCCATGACGATTGAGACGAAGGATTAGTTCGGTTTCACCAGGTGGAACACTGTCATCAAAAGCACCTTCACGATGGATCCCCACCCAATAATCGCAATCCTGTTCAATCTGCCCTGTATCTCGTGAGTCACTTGGTAATGGGCGTTTATTGGTTCGGCTTTCCAGTGCGCGGTTAAGCTGTGTCAGAAGCACAACAACGCAATCAAGCTCTTTGGCAAGGTTCTTCAGTCCTTTGGTGATCATGCCGTAAGCAAGGTCGTTGCGATCAGCCTTCTCTGCGGTCATTAGTGTCAGGTAATCGACCAGAATCATGCCAACACATCCTTTTTCTCGCTTGATTCGACGGCTTTCGCTGACGATTTGAGCCAGAGATAATCCCGGCGTGTCGTCGATGTAAAGCAGGTCGATTTCACTCAAGCGATTGGCTGTTTCGATCGCCCTGTTGAAGTCACCATCGTAATCACCCTGATAGCCGTCATCAGCGTCATTTGTCGCCGGAAGGTAAAAAATATTCGGGTTAACACCTGACTTCTGTCCTACCAGTTTTTCCAGTATCTGGTCACCTGGCATTTCAAGGCTGAACATCAGAGCGGGCTTTTTCTCATGCACTGCGCAGTTGATTGCCATCTGGCTGTATAGCGTCGTTTTCCCCATCTTAGGGCGAGCGCCAATGACAAACAGAGAGCCTTTCACCAGACCTTTCGGTGACAGCATCCTGTCCAGCGATGGGATCCCTGTGCTCATTCCTCGTTGTTCGCCTGACGGGTCAAATCGCTTCTCAAGGTCGCTAACCCAGTCTTCCATGACCTCACCAAATGAGCGAAGGCCGCGACGCGATCCGGTTTTTGCATGGTCTGTCAGTTGCGTGAAAATCGCCTGAATAGCTTCGTACTTCTGCGTCGCAGTCATTCCGTTGCGGGAATAGAGCAATTCCGTCGCTTCAGTCATGCGGTTGATGGCGTAGCGTTCCATTGCGGTTTCGCGAACCTGCATTGCATAGGCAACGATGTTTGCGGCGCTTGGCGTGTTCTTTGCGATCTCAGCGATATAAGCAAAACCGCCAACAGACGCCGTTAACGATTTACGCTCCAGTTCATCGAAAAGCGTCAGGCCATCTACTGGCTTTTGCTCCCGGTGCATTCTGGTTATTTCTTCGAAAATGATTTTGTGTGGTCGGCTGTAAAATGAATCAGGCTTCAGCATCGCCAGAACTTTCTGGACGCGCTCACTGCTGTCATCATCCAGAAGCAATCCACCAATCACCGCCTGCTCTGCCTCGATGCTATGGGGCGGCGCATAAAAATTATCGGTCATCGTGTTCACCCTCACGAACTTTCAGGTAGGTATTGTCGTTAAGCAGGAAATCAAATCCCTTTTTGTGCCAGACGGTTCCGCGTTGATGGTTTGGGCGTTCTTCGAACATCCATCGGCAATTTTCGCCTACGTAGCTCAAATAATTTCTCCAGTCCTGCATCGTGAACCCATGCCCGTCAAGCTGGCGGGTTATCACTCCGGCTTTGCGCCAGAACGTTCGGATCTGGTTTTTACGCTTGTCATTCAGTGCGCGGATTCTTGGCGCTTCAGGAAGGATTTCGTGGTAAGCATCGACAACATCCTGACAGCTAACGGAAGGTTTTTTCTTGTCAGACTTTTTGTCTGCTGTGGCACTCTCTAATACGTCAGTATTAGAGATAATATTATTATATTCTTTATCTGTGGTAATTTGCTGGTAATCTGCTGGTACAAAATTTGACTGATAATCGTCATATTTCTCTACCGAGAAAACTGAGAATTTACCGTGTGAAACCCAGTCAATCATGCCGAGTTTTTTGAACTTTCTAAGCAGGTACTGAACGCGATCTGGTTTGAGTCCTGTTTCAAACGCCAGAGAGTTTCTACCGCCAAGTAGCTTTCCTCTTCCTACCAGAATTTCTCCTGCGTCAGTCATTACATACTCAGGCGTATGCTTTGCTTTGAGGATTAAGTGAACCCACAGATGCGCTGCTTCTGCATCCTTGTAAAACGGCACATCCATAATTTTACGGTGCAGCAAGGCATACCCCTTACCGCTGCTTTGATGCGGTTGTTGGAGCCTTCTGGCCTCTCTGGCTTCGGCTAGATTAGATATGTTACTCATGACCTTTCTCCTTCTGCATCAGCTTCACTTTTTCCAACTCAGCCCTGAATCGACCAGGCTGCTTGAAGCTGGACAGGAAGCGATCACGTAGTATGTGTTTGTGAATTTTGTCCTGGTAAGGACTGAGTTGTTTTGTCATAATGACTCCTGTGGATTGATCCAGTAATGACCTCAGAACTCCATCTGGATTTGTTCAGAACGCTCGGTTGCCGCCGGGCGTTTTTTATTGGTGAGAATCGAAGCAACTTGTCGTGCCAATCGAGCCATGTCGTCGTCGACGACACCCCATTCAAGAACAGCAAGCAGCATTGAGAACTTTGGAATCCAATCCCTCTTCCACCTGCTGATCTGCGACTTATCAACTCCCACAGCTTCCGCTGTCTTCTCAGTTCCAAGCATTGCGATTTTGTTAAGCAACGCACTCTCGATTCGTAGAGCCTCGTTGCGTTTGTTTGCACGAACCATATGTAAGTATTTCCTTAGATAACAATTAATTGAATGTATGCAAATAAATGCATACACCATAGGTGTGGTTTAATTTGATGCCCTTTTTCAGGGCTGGGATGTGTAAGAGCGGGAATGTCTTAAGCGGCTTTACCGCGTTTAGTTCCGTACTGTAACCAAACCGGATCACAGTTAAGCGCCATAGCAATCTCAAACAAGAAGCGCGGCCGCTTAGTTACTCCAGCTTCAATCAGTTGAATTGATTGCTGTTTAACACCGGCTTTGGTTGCCAGTTCGGTTTGCGTCATTTTTAACGCAATTCGCCTCTTCTTGAGGCGTTCAGAAAGAGTTTGCATATCGCCTCCATCAACAAACTTTCTTGTATTTTCATACAATGTATCTTGTTTGTCAAATACAGTTTTTCTTGTGAAGATTGGGGGGGGTAAATAACAGAGGTGGCTTATGAGTATTTCTTCCAGGGTAAAAAGCAAAAGAATTCAGCTTGGACTTAACCAGGCTGAACTTGCTCAAAAGGTGGGGACTACCCAGCAGTCTATAGAGCAGCTCGAAAACGGTAAAACTAAGCGACCACGCTTTTTACCAGAACTTGCGTCAGCTCTTGGCGTAAGTGTTGACTGGCTGCTCAATGGCACCTCTGATTCGAATGTTAGATTTGTTGGGCACGTTGAGCCCAAAGGGAAATATCCATTGATTAGCATGGTTAGAGCTGGTTCGTGGTGTGAAGCTTGTGAACCCTACGATATCAAGGACATTGATGAATGGTATGACAGTGACGTTAACTTATTAGGCGATGGATTCTGGCTGAAGGTTGAAGGTGATTCCATGACCTCACCTGTAGGTCAAAGCATCCCTGAAGGTCATATGGTGTTAGTAGATACTGGACGCGAGCCAGTGAATGGAAGCCTTGTTGTAGCCAAACTGACTGACGCGAACGAAGCAACATTCAAGAAACTGGTTATAGATGGCGGTCAGAAGTACCTGAAAGGCCTGAATCCTTCATGGCCTATGACTCCTATCAACGGGAACTGCAAGATTATCGGTGTTGTCGTGGAAGCGAGGGTAAAATTCGTATGATCAGGATTGCGGCGCTACTCTCAATACTCTTAACTACCAGCGCCAATTCTGAATGCTGGATTGTCACAAACCTGCACGGGTACGGGGCAATGAATGGCGATCGTTACGAGTTTACAAAAGACAGCACGGAAGATTCCGTTTTCCACGTAACAATAAATGGCGATAAATCATCAGTTTATGAATCAGTTTCTGGTGTCTATCCAGAGATGAAATACACTACTTTGTCATCGAACACTATGGTAGGAGAATACCAGTCTGGAGGAGGAATAACCGTTGAAACCTGGTCAATCACTACTGACAAAAAAGCTCTTTACTCCAAAGTAATGAACATCCCAGGCATGCAACAACTTACATCAACCAAATCCTTTGTTGGTGATGTAGTCGGAACCTGCAACCAGTAATCCTCACCTCGATTTCGACAGCCAAAAAACAAACTATTTTCCGTTTAAAAACAATGGAGTTTGTTTTTCACGCCCATTTTTACAATATTTCTTGTTTACAATATACAATCTTTCTTGTAATTTTAAGCCATCAGCAGGACGCACTAACCACCATGAAGGTGATGCTCTTAAAAATTAAGCCCTGAAGAAGGGCAGCATTCAAAGCAGAAGGCTTTGGTGTGTGTGTGATACGAAACGAAGCATTGGCCGGAAGTGCGAATCCGGATTAGCTGCCAATGTGCCATTGCGGGGTGTTTTCGTTCAGGACTACGACTCCCACACACAACCAAAGCTAACTGACAGGAGAATCCAGATGGATGCACAAACACGCCGCCGCGAACGTCGCGCAGAGAAACAGGCTCAATGGAAAGCAGCAAATCCCCTGTTGGTTGGGGTAAGCGCAAAACCAGTTAACCGCCCTATTCTCTCGCTGAATCGCAAACCGAAATCACGAGTAGAAAGCGCACTGAATCCGATAGACCTTACAGTGCTGGCTGAATACCACGAACAGATTGAAAGCAACCTGCAACGTATTGAGCGCAAGAATCAGCGCACATGGTACAGCAAGCCACGCAGTGAAATGGGTGTGACTTGCTCAGGCCGCCAGAAGCAACGCGGAAAATCAATTCCAGCTTATTACGATTGAGGTGAGATATGGAAGAACAAGCAAACAAGATTCTCGTAGAACTACTGCAAAAAGCCAGCAATGGAATAGATGCGGCTGTTTCATTTAGCCAAGTACAGATTCCTGATGTCATACATCAGCTTTTGATGTGGCACGCCGTATCATCAGCTGGGATTCAGGCTCTCTGTGTATTGGTGATTATAGCATGTGTTTATCTGATGATTTTTGCATGGAATAAAGGAGATGATGCGGATGTCGTTATTTTATCGCTACTTGTCACATCAGGAATAGCGATTACTTCTATTGTTGTTTTCTTCAATTATTTCGACTGGTTGAAAATTTGGCTAGCTCCAAAGCTTTACCTTATCGAATATGCAGCATCATTGGTTAAGTAATTTTAGGCCGCATAGTCGGCCTTTATTTTTGGCATAAACAACAGAATAAACACTGCACTGTGTATTCATTCCAACGAGTGAATACACGGAGCAATGTCGCTCGTAACTAAACAGGAGCCGACTTGTTCTGATTATTGGAAATCTTCTTTGCCCTCAGATTGAGGGCAATTTTTTTGACGGAGGAAATATGAAATTACGTGTCTGGCATATCCCGCAAGTACCTATGAAGCCGTTCATTGTAGAAGTGGCAAGTGTTGAAGAGGGTGTTCGCCTGATGGATGCACTGGCTGATTATGACGCCTTTCAGTATGACAACAACATCAAGCCTGACTACTGCAATGCTAACGGCCTTGAGATGTGGGATGAGAGCCTTACCGATGAAGATTTATCAGAAATGGGGCTTACTGATCGCTGGGTGGATTGGTACAGCGAATGCCAATGTTACGACGACCCACGTAAATATCTCGAAAGCCTGAAAGAAGAAACATCAGCCGCCTAAGCGCGGCTTTACCGCATACCAATAACGCTTCACTCGAGGCGTTTTCGTTATGCAATCAAACAGAAGGAGCATCCTATGCAACAGTTCGCTATTGCAGGGGCGGCATCGGTTCGCCCTTTCAACCCGATTTTATCGGTACAGCATTCACGAAAAAACATTTTAACCGGAGCAGACTTTAAACAACCAAGAATGAAAAGCTTGCTCGAAAAGCTTTGGGATATTTTGAAACAACAAGGCCGTCCATGAGTTTTACAGATAACTGGTCAGACGAAGAATTCATTCGTCAGATGAACAAAATGCTCAATCAGCACAAAGAACAGGAGAAAGATGATGATTCTGACTCTGAATGATAAGCGTGAAATATCGCAAATAATCGCAAGTTTTACTGATGAAGATTACGAACGAATCAACAGTGAAGTTGATCGCCTCTGCAAACGTTGCGACCCAATAAGCGAAATGCTTCGCTCATATAAACCAGATGAACACACTAAGGACGCTATCGACTGGCTGGAAGATGATGACTGTAACTATCAGGAAAAAGCCGCTGAATGGTTCTGGGATGCAATAACCGAAAGAGTTAAGGCTGAATATGCCTTCGCAATATTCAAACGCAGACACATTTTTGGAGAAGCAGCATGAGCAATATCGTTGAATTCGTTAAACAGCAAGAGCAGTTATTCTGCGGAGCATTGACTGAACAGACGGTGACATGGGCTAAGGAAAGCCAGTTTGCAATTCAGTATTTCCAGAAAAATGATTACCTGGCTAAAACAGCACTGGCAAATCCAACCAGCGCACAGAACGCCATCATCAATGTTGCGGCGATCGGCATCACCTTAAACCCGGCCAGCAAACTGGCTTATCTGGTTCCGCGCGACGGCATGGTTTGCCTTGATATCAGCTATATGGGATTACTTCACCTTGCACAGTCGACAGGATCAATTAAGTGGGGGCAATGCAAACTGGTGTACTCAAACGACACCTATGAATCAAACGGCCTTGATTCAGCACCAACCCACAAATACAACGCATTTGGTGAGCGAGGCTCTATTGTTGGTGGTTATTGTACGGTTAAAACAGCAGATGGTGACTACCTCACTGAAGAAATGAGTCTGGCAGAAATTAAAGCTGTGGAAGCAACGAGCAAGGCAAAGAATGGACCGTGGAAGACATTCTGGGAAGAGATGGCGCGT
This sequence comes from Escherichia marmotae, assembly GCF_002900365.1. NCBI lineage: Bacteria > Pseudomonadati > Pseudomonadota > Gammaproteobacteria > Enterobacterales > Enterobacteriaceae > Escherichia > Escherichia marmotae. The sequence continues at coordinate 4,640,389 of NZ_CP025979.1, read as the reverse complement.
AAAACAATAGTTAAACGCGCCAGCAAATACTGGCCTAAAGCCCAGCGACTGGATAATGCCATTCACCTACTTAACGAAGATGAAGGTATGCATCAGGAACCAGTTATGCCGCACAAATCAGAGGAAGATATCCGCGAAGATGAACGGATACGCCAGCAGGAAATAACGGATAAAGCACAACTTCTTTGTGATGAAATGGCTCAGGCAGAAAACATGGATGATTTGAAGCGATATTTTGCAGAAGCATATCGCCTGACATCTGGAATGAAATTGCAGCAGAACGTACAAGCCATTTACATAGAATGCAAAGCGAAACTGGAGGTTGCCAGTGAGCAAACTGTATGAAATTGCCAATGAATACGCAAAATTGATGGATTCAGATTTAGAACCAGAGATGATTGCTGACACAATAGAAGGCATGGAAGGAGAATTTACCGATAAAATAGAGCAACTTCTTGCCATTATTAAAAATGAGTCTGGTTATGCTGAACGCCTCAAGGAAGAGGCAAAGTCACTGAATGAACGAGCAGCAGTAATTCAAAATAAGATTGATAGCATTATGGCGTATATAGCGTCATCGCTTGAAATGGTTGGCAAGAAAAAGATTCGAGCAGGTATTCACCAGGTAACAATCCGCAAACCGTCAGAAACTGTAGAAATCATCGACTCAAGCGCCCTTCCTCCTGAATACGTTGAGTTTGAAACGACAATTAAAGCCGACAAACTGGCAATCAAACACCAACTAAAAGCAGGAATAAATATCCCCGGCGCTCAACTCAAAGTTGGGAAACCTTCACTTCTTATCAAATAACGGTATCGACTATGAAAAAGACTCCATGGGAGAAATGGGAAGTCGATTTCTTGCGCGAGGTAGCGGCGACAATGCCAGTTGAAGTTATCGCTGAAAAACTGGAAAGGACTGAAAAAGCAGTAATGGCGAAAGCAACAAGGATTGGCGCTGACATTGTTAGCCGACTTCGTGGAAGACGATGGACAAGAGCCGAAGTATCACTTTTCGGTAAGTTCTCCGCAGAAGAAATAGCAATTGCAACCTGCCGCTCAATTTATTCAGTGAGAGCTATGCGATACAAGCTAAAAAAACTCGATGAAGAGAGAACAGGCATACAAATAAATTAACAAAGAGGAATTTACCATGAGAGGGCTTGCATACAATCCCGGCATTCTTCCGGCAGAAATGATTATTCGCCAACGCGTAAAGCCAATGCCATCGAGAGAGGAATTACTTAAGCGAAACTCGTTTCCATCAGTGAATCAAAACAAATATCTGAATGCGATGTGGCGGAGTGGGAAGAAATGAAACAAGTGTCACTAATTGAGATGGATGGTTTTCTGAAAGGTAAATGCATCCCACGAGATTTAAAGGTTAACGAAACAAACGCTGAATATCTTGTCCGTAAGTTCGGTGAACTTGAATCAAAACTGGAAACGGCGTTGCGGGAGTGTCGTTCTGCTGGAATCACGATTGATAACCTTGAGGCTAAATGCGCGAAGATGGCTGCTGAAAATGCCTCGCTTAAGCAATCTGAGAAGGAATTTAATGACTTTTGTCGTGAGGAGTTTAGCGAATGGGAAGATGATGTTACTGAAATCCCAGCCACCGACGCTTTCCTGGCGGATGTGCGGGCGCAGGGTGTGGAGATGTTTGCTGAGTGTGCATACACACTTGAACATCATGATCACGCAGTAGCCTTCGCCGCTGAGCTTCGCAAAGGAGGCAACCAGTGAGCGAAATTAATTACCAGGCACTGCGTGAGGCGACAGAACGTGCAACTTCAGCAATGGAACACCTGTTAATGTTGCCAGTTGATGATGATTTGTTAAGTGAACAGGAACTTAAAGATTACGGTGTGGATATTGATGCGCTCAACGCCTTCAAATTTCTGACCGGACCAGAAACCGTGCTGGCACTGCTGGATGAGCGGGAAAGAAACCTGCAATACATCAAAAGCCGCGATCAGGAGAACGAGGATATTGCTCTTACGGTTGGGAAGCTGCGTGTTGAGCTTGAGGAGACAAAATCAAAACTCAACGAGCAGCGTGAGTATTACGAGGGAGTAATCGCGGATGGAAGTAAGCGCATAGCAGAGTTAGAAAGTGGTTCTCAGGCACAAAAGTTAGTTGAAGCAATCATTGTTGCGATAGAAAACGAACAGGAACGTCTTTTTGATGAAGATTACCTAATGGATTCGAAAGAATGCATTGACGTAATTCGTGAAGAAGTAAAGCGATGGAATGATTCCCGCGCCGCTGGCATTCGCATCAAAGGAGAGTGAGATGACCACTATGAACAGAGAAAAACAAAAGCAAGTTCTCATAGATACAGCTAATCACATAATCAATCGTGATAATACTTCACCATATAGCGAAAATCTTAGGGAACTGGCACGAATTGCACTGGCCTCGCTTGAGGCAGAGCCAGTTGGTGCATTCCACATTGCTGAACAGCAAGTTGACGGCACAAGTGACTATCTCAAGGATGGAGAATGGCCTATTGATAATGGGATTATTGAAGTCTACGCCGCTCCGCCAGTACCGGTAGTACCTGCTGCATTACCTGAGAACGACGATGAGGACGGGCATGACATTGATTATCTTGAGCCATCTGAAGTTTACGCGCTTGGGCGAACAGCTGGCTGGAACGCCTGCCGCGCCGCCATGCTTCATGGTAAATCCGAACAACCACAAAACGCACAACAAAATATTCCGGAAAATATTCCCGGTGGCAACTCTCCGGTAACTCCGGATGGTTGGGTTATAGTGCCGAAGAAACTAACCGCTGAGAACGGCGCTAAGGGTGTGCTATCCGGTGAATTTTCAGAAACTACGTTTATAAGCTGCCCGGAATGCTTTGGCGATGATGATTGCGATACCTGTGACGGGAGCGGACGAATTGAAATTAAAGTACCAGTCACGTGGACGACCATAAAATCCATCTGGGATAAAGGTATTGCGCATTTTGCAGCAAAACCGCCGCAGGAGGTTAACCGTGGCTAACCTGCAACTTGCGTCAAAGGTGAATACTTCGATGCCATGATTCGCGGGGAGAAAACGGAAGAGTATCGCCTGTGTAATGACTACTGGAATAAGCGAATTATGTTCCGGGTGTATGACCGTCTGATTATCACAAAGGGATATCCGAAGCGCGACGATTCCAGTCGCAGAATAGACGTCCCGTATAACGGATATGAAGTGAAAACAATCACACATCCGCACTTCGGCGATAAGCCGGTAAAGGTGTTCGCGATAAAGGTAAATATCGGAAATGAATAACAATCCTCGCACTCGCGGGGATTTCTTTTATCTGAACTCGCTACGGCGAGTTTTGTTTTATGGAGATGATAAATGCACTTCCGAGTCACAGGTGAATGGAATGGAGAGCCATTCAACAGAGTTATCGAAGCAGAGAACATCAACGACTGCTATGACCACTGGATGCTGTGGGCGCAGATAGCACATGCAGACGTAACCAATATTCGAATTGAAGAACTGAAAGAACACCAAGCCGCCTGATGGCGGTTTTTTATTGCCTGATTTGCAAGTTCGATTCCCTATTCGGAGATAGCACTCATGCAACACGAACTACAACCTGATTCACTGGTTGATTTGAAATTCATCATGGCCGATACTGGCTTCGGTAAAACCTTCATCTATGACCGGATTAAGTCCGGCGACCTGCCAAAAGCCAAAGTTATCCACGGGCGAGCAAGATGGTTATATCGTGACCATTGTGAATTCAAAAATAAGCTCTTAAGCCGCGCCAATGGGTAAAATAGCGGGTAAAATATTTCTCACATCTAAAAAACACCATTCCAATCAATCCCCTGCCGCCTCAAGTAGATGTCTGCAGGGGACACCATATCTCCCCCTCATTACCGCCTTCCATACCCCACCAAAGCGGATCATCAAGCCACAAGCCGGGGCAAGAAACATAAATATCCCCGTTGCCAGCTCATTACCGCCAGTTAACCACATAGTGAAGTAATAAATGAGTGCGGCAAGGATCACCATGCCAAAAAAAGAAGAAACGGCAGATGCTATATTCAGTACCTGACCGATATACCCACTAACACAGACAATGCAAAGCGCGAGAAACATCCATAAATAAATCATAGCTCAACCTCCTGCCGTGCTAAAAAACCTGTAACTTCAGTTACTTTTATAGTAAGACAATTCTTATATACTTGCAATTTATGCAACAATTTATCAACATTCTTCTCTTACCCGACCAGCGGTGGAGTTAAAACAAGGTGTTACAAACGGTTCTTTGTCAGGTGGAAAAATATTTATTCAGCATGATTAATAAAAAGTGGCTGAAAACGATCTGCCAGTGTTACAGTAGAAGTACCGCATTCATGCTCCTCGTGGTTTTGTCCTGGCTAGTCTTAACACTCTTTACAGGAACCATTGTCGTACATGATGGCCTAATATATTGAGTGTACCGCTGTCGACATGGAATCTTCTGCGATACAACAATTAGTATCTACAGAAGGTAACTATGTTTCCACAACGCAAATTTTCCCGCGAGTTTCTCCATCCTCGCTACTGGCTCACGTGGTTTGGTCTTGGCGTACTCTGGCTTTGGGTACAACTTCCTTATCCTGTTCTGTGCTTTCTTGGCACACGTATCGGCACGATGGCCAGACCATTTCTGAAACGTCGCGAATCCATCGCGCGTAAAAACCTTGAACTTTGTTTCCCGCAGCATTCTTCTGAAGAACGCGAGAAGATCATTGCCGAAAACTTTCGCTCGCTTGGTATGGCGCTGGTTGAAACCGGAATGGCGTGGTTCTGGCCCGATCGTCGCGTGCGTAAGTGGTTTGATGTCGAAGGCCTGGATAACCTGCAACGCGCACAAATGCAAAATCGTGGCGTAATGGTCGTCGGCGTACATTTTATGTCGCTGGAACTGGGTGGCCGCGTAATGGGACTTTGCCAGCCAATGATGGCAACTTATCGTCCGCATAATAACCAGTTGATGGAATGGGTGCAGACTCGTGGTCGCATGCGCTCTAACAAAGCGATGATCGGCAGAAATAATCTGCGCGGTATTGTCGGCGCTTTGAAAAAAGGTGAAGCCGTATGGTTTGCCCCCGACCAGGATTATGGTCGTAAGGGTAGCTCCTTCGCCCCGTTCTTTGCGGTAGAAAATGTCGCAACAACCAATGGCACCTACGTATTGTCTCGCCTTTCAGGTTCCGCCATGTTGACTGTGACAATGGTTCGAAAAGCCGATTACAGCGGATACCGTTTGTATATCACCCCAGAAATGGAAGGTTACCCGACTGATGAATGTCAGGCTGCCGCTTATATGAACAAGGTTATTGAGAAAGAGATTATGCGTGCACCGGAGCAATATCTCTGGATCCACCGCCGCTTCAAAACACGTCCGGTGGGTGAAGCGTCGTTATACGTTTAACAAACGACCCGTTCTCTTTCCCTCTTCAAATTAGCCACAATAACTCAATGGTTTTTATGGCTTTTTTCTTAAGGCTTTTCCCTTCGCTAAATCGTGAATTATTACTGGCAGAAATTAAACTGTCGTCGATATGAGACACTCGTAAGTTACTAAAAGTAAATAAGAAAATGCCACTTGTTTCAATTTAGTTTTAGGCGTACATTAGCGCCGTCTCGAGCAAATCAGCTCAGAATTCTGGGATGATGCCCACGGCAAAGCTGAGGACTTTTAAGGTCGTTTTGCCCGGTGTCAACTCACTGTACCAGATGTAGTGAAGTCATTCAGGCGTAACAGTAATTACGCGGAGAGATGTAAAGTGAAATATTTCTTTATGGGCATTTCTTTTATGGTCATCGTTTGGGCCGGTACTTTTGCCCTGATGATCTAAAAGCAAACTGTGCAATGAAAAACAGGAGCCGTCTGGCTCCTGTTTGCTTTTCTGAGAATACATTTATTCGCCGTTTTCGTGAATATGTTTACTGCTGGCTGGCAGTAAGCCATCAGCGCGGAACATTGCTTTGATACCTCTGACAGCCTGACGAATGCGGTCACGGTTTTCAATTAACGCAAAGCGTACATGGGTGTCACCGTAGTCACCAAAACCGATACCCGGCGAGACGCAAACCTTCGCTTCATTGAGCAGCTTTTTGGCAAATTCCAGAGAGCCCATCGCTGCATATGGTTCCGGGATTTTTGCCCAAACATACATTGAGGCTTTCGGTATTTCGACCATCCAGCCCGCTTCATGCAGCCCTTTTACCAGCACATCGCGACGGCGCTTATACTGTTCGGCAATGTCGCGCACACACTGCTGATCGCCTTCCAGCGCCGCAATAGCCGCCACCTGCAACGGTGTAAAGGTGCCGTAATCGTGATAGCTTTTGATGCGTGCCAACGCGCTGACCAGCGTTTTGTTGCCAACCATAAAGCCGATACGCCAGCCTGCCATGTTGTAACTTTTCGACAGCGTAAAGAACTCGACCGCTACGTCGCGTGCGCCCGGAACCTGCATAATTGACGGCGCTTTCCAGCCATCGTAGACGATATCGGCATAAGCCAGGTCATGAACCACCAGCACATCGTAGCGTTTCGCCAGCGCAACAACCTTTTCGAAGAACTCCAGTTCCACGCATTGCGCGGTTGGGTTCGACGGGAAGCCGAGGATCATCATCTTCGGTTTCGGATAACTCTCGCGAATAGCACGTTCCAGTTCATTGAAAAAATCAACACCCTCCACCAGCGGTACTGAACGTACCTGCGCCCCGGCAATCACCGCACCGTAGATATGAATCGGGTAGCTGGGATTAGGCACCAGCACCGTGTCACCGTGATCCAGCGTCGCCAGCATCAGGTGCGCCAGCCCCTCTTTCGAGCCAATGGTGACGATGGCTTCTGATTCCGGGTCGATTTCAACGTCGTAGCGATCCTGATACCAGCGAGAAATGGCGCGACGTAACCGTGGAATGCCGCGTGAAGTGGAGTAACCGTGCGTATCCGGGCGCTGTGCTACAGTGCATAACTTTTCAACAATATGCGGCGGAGTTGCGCCGTCAGGGTTACCCATACTGAAATCGATAATATCTTCGCCACGCCGACGCGCAGCCATTTTCAGTTCAGCGGTAATGTTAAAAACGTAAGGCGGGAGACGATCAATACGCGTAAAGCGACGTTCAGGGCGAGTGTCAGCCATAATTTCCTCAGATTAACGTGAGCGCCCGGACCGTCCGAGCGACGCTACCACGATAGGTGGTTGTTTTGAAAATAGCCTGAATAAAATCTGTCTGTCGAGCGTTTTAGCAAAAAAATTTTTGCTGCCATAAAAGAGGAACATCAGTAATAAAACAGGAAATTCTCACCTTTTCCCAAGAAAACACCACCACATTAATTAACATTATAATTTCAATAAATTTACCAACCTGATGTGCATTATCAAGATATGTATTGCCAATGCACCATTTACCTGACAATCCCCTTTTAAATCTGTGGTTTTTCCTCAAAAATGGTCTGCTGGTCATCAGCCCTCAGGTTACCTATCATAGAGGTTTAATCCTTATCCAGAGTTACCCGTGCACGAAATATTCAACATGCTGCTGGCGGTCTTCGATCGGGCAGCGTTAATGCTTATCTGCCTGTTCTTCCTTATTCGTATCCGCCTGTTTCGCGAGTTGTTACACAAGTCGGCGCACTCACCAAAAGAGTTGCTTGCCGTTACCGCCATTTTCTCGTTGTTCGCCCTGTTCAGCACCTGGTCCGGCGTGCCGGTGGAAGGCTCACTGGTTAACGTGCGTATTATTGCGGTAATGTCAGGCGGGATTTTATTTGGCCCGTGGGTGGGCATCATTACCGGCGTAATAGCCGGGATTCACCGCTATCTTATTGATATTGGAGGCGTGACGGCGATCCCCTGCTTTATCACCAGTATTCTGGCGGGCTGTATTTCTGGCTGGATTAACCTGAAAATCCCCAAAGCGCAGCGTTGGCGCGTCGGTATTCTGGGCGGTATGCTCTGCGAAACACTAACCATGATTCTGGTGATTGTCTGGGCACCAACTACCGAGCTGGGGCTGGATATCGTCTCCAAAATCGGGATTCCGATGATCCTCGGCAGTGTCTGTATCGGCTTTATTGTACTGCTGGTGCAAAGCGTTGAAGGCGAAAAAGAGGCCAGCGCTGCGCGGCAGGCCAAGCTGGCGCTGGATATTGCCAATAAAACCCTGCCGCTGTTTCGTCACGTGAATAGCGAATCGTTACGTAAAGTCTGTGAAATTATCCGTGACGACATTCACGCCGACGCGGTGGCAATTACCAATACCGAGCATGTACTGGCCTATGTCGGTGTGGGCGAGCATAACTACCAGAATGGCGATGACTTCATTAGCCCAACGACGCGTCAGGCGATGAATTATGGGAAAATCATCATTAAAAACAATGATGAAGCCCACCGCACACCGGAAATCCACTCGATGCTGGTGATCCCATTGTGGGAGAAAGGCGTTGTGACCGGAACGCTGAAAATTTACTACTGCCACGCGCACCAGATTACGTCCTCATTACAGGAGATGGCGGTAGGACTGTCGCAAATTATCTCCACCCAACTGGAGGTTTCCCGTGCCGAGCAGTTACGTGAAATGGCAAATAAGGCAGAGCTTCGCGCCCTGCAAAGTAAAATTAATCCCCATTTCCTGTTTAACGCACTGAACGCAATCTCCTCATCGATTCGTCTGAATCCAGATACCGCTCGCCAGTTGATCTTTAATCTGTCGCGTTATCTGCGCTATAACATTGAATTAAAAGACGATGAGCAAATCGATATTAAAAAAGAGCTATATCAAATCAAAGACTATATCGCCATTGAGCAGGCCCGCTTTGGTGACAAGCTGACGGTTATCTATGATATTGATGAAGAGGTGAATTGCTGTATTCCCAGCCTGCTGATTCAGCCGTTGGTGGAGAACGCCATTGTCCACGGCATTCAACCCTGTAAAGGAAAAGGTGTTGTAACTATTAGCGTCGCAGAGTGCGGTAATCGGGTCCGCATTGCGGTCAGAGATACCGGGCACGGCATCGATCCACAAGTGATTGAACGAGTCGAAGCGAACGAAATGCCAGGTAATAAAATAGGCCTGTTGAATGTGCATCATCGCGTGAAGTTATTGTATGGCGAGGGGCTGCATATCCGCCGTCTGGAACCCGGAACGGAAATTGCGTTTTACATTCCTAACCAACGCACCCCTGTCGCCTCACAGGCTACGTTATTGCTTTGAGCCGGAGTGATATTGTGAAAGTCATCATTGTTGAAGACGAATTCCTGGCGCAACAGGAACTGAGCTGGCTAATTAAAGAGCATAGCCAGATGGAGATTGTCGGCACCTTTGACGACGGTCTGGACGTGTTGAAGTTTTTGCAACATAACCGCGTCGACGCCATTTTTCTGGATATCAATATTCCGTCGCTGGATGGCGTGCTGCTGGCGCAAAACATCAGCCAGTTCGCCCATAAACCGTTTATTGTGTTTATCACCGCGTGGAAAGAACATGCGGTAGAAGCGTTTGAACTGGAGGCGTTTGACTACATTCTCAAACCGTATCAGGAATCACGCATCACCGGGATGCTACAAAAACTGGAAGCGGCCTGGCAGCAACAGCAAACCAGCAGTACGCCTGCGGTAACAGTAACGCGGGAGAATGACACCATTAATCTGGTGAAAGATGAGCGAATTATCGTCACGCCAATTAATGATATCTATTACGCCGAAGCGCACGAAAAAATGACCTTTGTCTATACGCGGCGTGAATCCTACGTGATGCCGATGAACATCACCGAGTTTTGCAGCAAATTGCCGCCGTCGCATTTTTTCCGCTGCCATCGCTCATTTTGTGTCAATCTGAACAAAATCCGCGAAATCGAACCGTGGTTTAATAACACCTACATTCTGCGACTGAAAGATCTGGATTTTGAAGTGCCTGTCAGCCGCAGCAAAGTTAAAGAATTCAGACAATTAATGCATCTATAAATCGGGGATATCCATGAAAGCAACAGGCTTGCCCGCCAATCAACAATTTTTCGCAGATCTGTTCAGCGGCCTGGTGCTTAACCCACAGCGACTGGGGCGCGTCTGGTTTGCCAGCCAGCCCGCCTCGTTGCCGGTGGGCAGTTTATGTATTGATTTCCCCCGGCTGGATATTGTGCTGCGCGGCGAATACGGCAATCAACTGGCAGCAAAACAGCAACGCATGGTGGAAGGGGAAATACTGTTTATTCCGGCGCGCGCGGCTAATTTACCGGTCAACAACAAACCTGTTATGTTGTTAAGCCTGGTGTTTGCACCAACATGGCTGGGGTTGTCGTTTTACGATAGCCGCACCACCACACTGTTACATCCGGTTCGCCAGCTCCAGCTTCCCAGCCTGCAACGCGGTGAAGGTGAAGCAATACTCACCGCCCTCACCCATCTCAGCCGTTCGCCGCTGGAGCAGAATATCATTCAACCGTTGGTACTCAGTTTGCTGCATCTTTGCCGCAACGTGGTAAATATGCCGCCGGGTCATTCGCAGCCGCGCGGCGATTTTCTCTATCACAGCATTTGTAACTGGGTTCAGGATAATTATGCCCAGCCGCTCACCCGCGAGAATGTGGCGCAGTTTTTTAATATCACGCCAAATCACCTGTCAAAACTGTTTGCGCTGCATGGGACGATGCGATTTATCGAGTATGTGCGTTGGGTGCGGATGGCGAAGGCGAGGATGATTTTGCAGAAATACCACCTGTCAATTCATGAAGTAGCACAACGCTGCGGCTTTCCGGATAGCGACTATTTTTGTCGCGTCTTCCGGCGTCAGTTTGGTCTGACGCCAGGAGAGTACAGCGCCCGTTTTCAGGGCTAAATTTAAAAAGTTAGCTCTGTTTCGAGCAGTGTCAGAATACTTTGAGCATCTTTGGCGGCAAACAGCGATTGGCGGAAGTTTTTATTCACCAGTTTGCGCGCCAGTTGCGAAAAGACTTTCACATGGTTCATTCCTTCGCTAGCGCCCAGCGTCAACATGATCACCAGTTCGACATCGCCCATCTCTGACTGCCAGTCGACAGGTTTCACCAGGCGGGCAATACTGATACTGGAATGGCGGATCCACTGAGATTTGGTGTGCGGGATCGCCACGCCAAAACCAACGCCAGTGGTGACAATCTCCTCACGCTGCCAGACATCTTCTTCCAGCTCGAACGGATGCTCAGTACGCCCGTTAACGCCAAGGTTGCCGCACAGGAACTGAATAGCCTGCTCTTTATTGCTAAAAGTCTGATCAACGAAGATATTCTCCAGCGCCAGCAGCGGACGAACGTCTTCTTGCGGTGTAAACGCAGTGAGTAACGCTTCAATTTCCTGCGCGCTGCGGCACTCGCACGCCTGACGCGCCAGTTCCTGACACGCCTCGCTATCCAGTTGCCGAAGCTGGTTTTTCACCGCCGGAATGCGTGGGCTACTCATACTTAACTCATCCAGACCCAGCCCAAGCAGTAGCGGCAGATAGCGGCTTTCGCCACCCAGCTCCCCGCAAATTCCCACCCATTTGCCCCGCTGATGCGCAGTGGTAATGATCTGCCGCAACATGCGCAGGAACGATGGCGTAATCGGGTTATACAGCGGCGATACGCGCGGATTATTACGATCGACCGCATACAAATACTGGGTCATATCGTTGGAGCCGATACTGAAGAAATCGACCTCATCACAGAAGTGGTCGATGATGTAACACACCGACGGCACTTCCACCATGATCCCAAGCGGGATCGATTCTGCATGGCGCAGGCCATCGCGTTTAAGCTCAACGATTGCCTTCTGGATCTCACTCTTTACCCATAAGATCTGATCGAGGCTGTGCACCATTGGGATCATCAACTGCGCGTTGCCAAAACTGGCAGCACGCAAAATAGCCCGCAGTTGAGTGCGGAACAGACCAGCAAATTCCGGGTAAATACGTACCGCACGATAGCCGAGGAACGGGTTCTCTTCCTGGGGAATGTTGAGGTAAGGAATGCTTTTATCGCCGCCGATGTCCATCGTACGGAAGATAATCGGCTTTTCGCCCGCTGCCAGTAACACCTGCTGGTAGGCTTCAAACTGTTCCTGCTCGTCCGGCGCACTATCGCGATCCATATACAGCATTTCGGTACGGAACAGCCCGACGCCTTCCGCGCCGTTAGCAAACGCGCCTGGTGCTTCCAGAGCAGTGCCAATATTCGCAGCAATATCAATACGCTTGTGATCGCGGGAGTACGCCTGTTGCGCAGCGGCAAGTGCTTGTTGCTGCTGACGTTTATCCGCCAGCGTCTGTGCCACCTGGTAATAACCACTCACCGCGTCATCAGGATTAATCGCCAGCACGCCGCACTGGGCATCAAGCACCGCCGGTTGTCCGGCATAGCATGCTATCGCATCCAGCGGCAGGCCGCTAAGAACGGGGATCATCGAAGCACGTGCCAGAATCAGGGTATGCGAGGTGCGCCCGGTTTTCTCCAGAATCATGCCCGCGAGATTTTTTAGATCAAGGCTCAAAAACTGGCTTGGCGTTAAATCCTCAGCAACCAGAATGGTCGGTTTTTCAAGCACCAGATTATTGCGTGGCTTCAGCTCCGGCCAGGTGATATGTAACAACTGTTCGCTGATATCGCGGATATCGCTGACCCGCTCACGCAGGTAATCGCTGGCAGAGGCAGAAAGTTTGTCGCAAACCTGTTCCATATTACTGATGATCGCCGCGCCCAGCCCCTGATGCTGTTCAGCCATCAGCCGACGGATATTGCCTGAAAACTCGTCATCCTGAATCAGTGACAAATGGGCGCTGAGAATAGTTTTGCTTTCGCCGTCACGCTCACGCAGTTGCTGGTTCAGTTGCTCGGCAAGCGTTGCCAGGCTGTGTTCCAGTCGGGTGGAATCTTGTGCACAGGCGGGGATCGCGCGATAACTGTCGAGATTATCGCTCTGTAATAAGGTCAGTGTACCAATGCCGATACCGCTCGCCAGCACATTTCCATACAACAAATCTGGATTCAGGCGGCTTAATGAACGCGGTAACGGATGTGCCATCAGCTCTGCCTGCGTCGGCTGGACGCTGTCGCTGTCGATAAAGCGCACCTGGATATATTCTTCCAGCACGCGCCGCGCCTGCTCTTCATCGCTGCCGCTAATGTTCAGGCTGCAACTGTCATTAAATAAGGTTCCGGTGCCAATCAGTGCCAGCGAGCTTTTTGCATCGGCCTTCGCATTCTGGCGATGGTTGATGAAGGTCACTGCACTTTGCCACTGGCTGCACTGTTCTTTAAGTTCCCACGCCGGGCGAGCATGAAGACCGTTAGGCAAAGGGCAAAGAAATTGAATCGTTAACATAACCGCTCCGGGTTAATCAGGAGATCATCTGAAATCCGTCAGTTGAACAACGGTCTCACGCGTAATACGTTGAATAAGTGCAGATAAAAGTTGCTGCATTTGCAAAATGTCGCGGCAATCGGCAATCGACGCGGCACAATGGCCGTGGCGGGTGGCAGGGCCCATCACCACTGTGGGTATGCCTGTGCCGGTTAAGTGAATCGCTCCACCGTCCGTGCCGCCGTTGCTGAGCATATCCGCCTGCAACGGCACACCAATTTCTGCCGCCACGCTTTCAATCCACGCGATGAATTTTGGCGGCGCAATCAGCGATTTATCACTTAACACCAGCATCGGGCCGTTACCAATCTGGCGATGGTTAGCCGCGCCATAATCAAAGTTTTTCGCCCAGCAGGCGGTATCCAGCACAATGGCGACGTCCGGCGACACTGCGCGGGTGGCGGTTTGCCCGCCGCGTAAGCCAACCTCTTCGCTGGAACTGGCCACCAGCCAGACTTCCACAGGGAGTTCGGCGTCGTGCAGCTCGCGCAGTAAAGTCACCAGCAGGTAGCAACCGAGGCGGTCATCAAAGGCTTTGCCCATTACCCGCTGGTGAGGGAGAACCTGAAAAGTGGTATCGAAGGTGACGCGATCGCCCGGACGAACTCCCGCCTGCATGACTTCGTCATAAGAACGTGCGCCAATGTCCACGCGCATTGCGCTAACGTCATTTCCCTGCCTTTCGCCATCGAGCAGGCCTGGAATTTTGCATTCTTCACGGGTGGTGATCCGCACCGGCTGAAGCTGGCGGGCGGCCATGCGCACATTACCAACCGGCAGCACGTCGATAGCACCCTCACAGGAGATGCTGCGTACCATAAATCCCACTTCGTCCATATGCGCGCAGATCATCACCTTCGGACCTGTCGATTCATTGAGGCGGATCAGCACCGATCCCAGACCATCAAAACGGACCTTTTTTTGCAGGCGATCCGCTTCCTCCAGCAGGATCTGCCGCACTTCCTGTTCCGAGGAGGCGATCGCATCTGCCTCGCTCAACGCTTTTAATAGCGATAAATCCATTATGCCTCTCCCGTGAGCAACACTGTTTTCGGCATGGCGTACAGCACTTCTGCGCCTTGCGGGGTAACCAGCACGACATCTTCGATGCGCACGCCCCCTTGCCCTGGCAAATAAATCCCCGGCTCCACGGTCAGTAACATACCTGGCAGGAGCATCGTGCTGTCCCGCGGTGAAAAGCGCGGATCTTCATGCACTTCAATACCGATGGCGTGACCGGTGTTATGACCGAAATACTCGCCATAACCAGCCTCGGTAATCACCCGACGCGCGGCGTCGTCAACCTGCTGACAACGCACACCGGGGCGAATCGCAGAGATTGCAGCCAGTTGCGCCTGCAGGACAATCTGATACACGTTAAACAGCGGGTGAGATTCGGCGCTCACCCCTTCGCCATTCACCAGAAAGGTGCGCGTCATATCAGAACAGTAGCCCTGATACAGCGCACCGAAATCGAGAGTGACAAACTCGCCCGCGGCAACAATCTTGTCGCTGGCCTTGCCGTGCGGTAGCGCCCCACGCCAGCCACTGGCAACAATGGTGTCAAAAGAGGCTTTTTCCGCGCCCTGCTGGCGCATAAACCACTCCAGTTCAGCGGCTATCTCACGCTCGCTCATCCCCGCCTGTATAAACCGGCGGATATGTTGCGCACCGCGATCGGCAATCCCACAGGCGAGGCGGATTTTCTCTACCTCCTCCGGCATTTTGATTTGCCGCAGTACGTCCGGCGTGGCGCTGACCAACATTGCATTGAGTTCAGTCTGCCAGCGATGTGCGCTTTCCCAACTCACCTGCTGGCCTTCAAAACCAAGCGTTTGCAGTTGCTCATCGGCAATGAGCTGATTGACGATGGTTGCAAGCGTCTGCGCCGCATCGAGTAAATGTAGCTGGTAGCCTTGCGCACGGGCTTCCACATCCGCGTAATAGCGTGAGTCCACCAGAATGTGCGCGCTCTCACAGCTAATCACCACATAGCCTGATCCGGTGGAGAGTCCCAGATGTGGCTGCTTGTTCTGCCGTGAAGAGAGAAGCACCGCATCAAGCTGTTGTTCCGCAAGCCAGTCGCGCAGCGAAGCGAGTAATGTCATCAGGATTGTCCTTCTTACAGGCTATCGATTAACAATTTGCCTTTGCGGAACATCATCAGACGCAGGAACACCACCATCAGCGCAGTGATGATTGCCCCCAACGCGATCCCCGCCATATAGACGCCGAGGTTAGTAACCAACGGCCATGCCCAGATAGCAGATTCCGGGAACCACTGCACTGCACCCAGCCAGACAGCGGCGGTGGAACCAACAATCGCACCTACCATATAGGACGGAATGGCGGTGATGGGACTTTCCAGCGCGAACGGAATAGCACCTTCACTGATACCCATAAACGCAAGGAACATGGCGGTTTTGCCCTGTGGATAAAGCTGGGCGTTGAACAGGCGTTTGCCGGTTAAACGACGGTCGATAATGGTCGCCAGGCCCAGACCAATCGGCGGAATAACAATAGCGATAGAACGCGCGGTGACGGGTAGTACGTGGTCTGTCGTAAAGCTGAAGGCAACGAAACCTGCCGCTTTGTTGATTGGCCCCCCCAGGTCAATTGCCGTTGCTGCGGCAATTCCCATTGCGTACATCAGCGCGCCTTTTTCACCTGCTGCCGTCAACATGGCGCGAATGCCACCGTTGATCCAGCCACCAAACGGCGTGATCACGTAATACATCGCCAGCATGACAAAAATGGCGGAAAGAATTGGTAATAAAAAAGTGGTTTTGAACGCTAACAGGAAATCCGGCATCTGGATTTTCTGGTTCATCCATTTCACGAGGTAACCCGCGACAATAGAAATAATCAGCGCGCCAATGAAGGTGGACGGCACGGGCGAAGAGGTCGCCCACTGCATGGTGCTGGGGTCAAAATTCAGCAGTTGCGTGGGCTGGGTAGACATCAACCCGCCGATAAACCCTGCCGGGAACGCCAGTTTGCCACCAATGGAGTTAGCCACAAAGGCGGCGAACATCGGAATGGCAAAGCCAAATAGCACGCCGCCAAACGACTGCGACAGCCAGGCAAATTTCAGTAACGAGAGGTCGAAACCGGTAAATTTCCCACTATTGAGCGCATCCATAATGCCAATGTCAGCGGGAATTTTCAGCCAGCTATAAGCAATCAACTGGCTGAAAGCGAGGATCACACCGCCCATAATTAAGGTCGGCACCATGCGTGAAATCCCTGACATCACGTGCTGCGGGAGTTCACCCCAGAAGCTGCTTTTAGAGGCCTGCGGATTATTAACTGCCGCTGCCGCACCGGATGCGCCAGGCACAACGGTTGCACTGCGTTTTTTAATGGCCATAACAATATCCCTGTAAAAAATTACGCCTGTTCAGCGGCAATCATCTCTTCGATTTCTTTGATGATGCCCGCAGCGTTTTTAATTGCGTCCTGCAAAGTGATTTCATAAACATCGCGTGACTCAAAACGTTCGTTATCTTCCGGGGTAACCGCCACGGAGTGGATGATGATGGTCGCCTCTGCGATATCTTGCGCCGTAAGACGGTTCTGGATGCCATCTGCGCCCTGGGTTTCAATTTTCACTTCATAGCCTGCTTCTACCGCCGCTTCTTCCAGCGCCTGGGCAGCCATAAAGGTGTGCGCCAGCCCCATCGGGCAAGCACACAGGGCAATCAGTTTCTTACTCATCGTTATTTCCTCGCTTGGTTATAGTTAGCGAGTGAAATTATGAACGTGCAAAACAAATCGCTGTTACCAGACAAATAATGCTTTTACTGGATAATTAATCCCGTTATACGGAAGTGTGACGCAGGTCGGCCTTGTGATGAAACACAAAGAAAAATCTAATTAACTCTATGATTTAAATGACTATCGGGAGAGATTCCTCCCGATATGACAGGAAGGTTTTACAGGATGTGGCCTAAGGTCTGGCGTAGATGTGCGCCCGAACCGAGAAGTCCCGGATTGTCATGGACGATGAGATAAACCGGAATATCATGGACATATTCTTTAAAGCGGCCTTTGTCTTCAAAAGCGGCGCGGAAACCAGAAGCTTTGAAGAACTCGAGGAAACGCGGCACGATACCGCCTGCAATATACACACCGCCAAATGTCCCGAGATTGAGCGCCAGATTGCCGCCAAAACGTCCCATTATGACGCAAAACAGCGACAATGCCCGACGACAATCGGTGCAACTGTCGGCCAGTGCACGTTCGGTAATATCTTTCGGCTTGAGATTTTCCGGCAGGCGGTTATCGGCTTTCACAATCGCACGATACAGATTCACCAGCCCAGGGCCAGAAAGCACGCGCTCCGCCGAGACATGGCCAATTTCCGCACGCAGTATTTCGAGGATAATGGCCTCTTCTTCGCTATTTGGCGCAAAATCAACGTGACCGCCCTCACCCGGCAGGCTGATCCAGCGTTTATCTACATGGACCAGATGCGCAACCCCAAGCCCTGTTCCGGCACCGTACACCGCGATTGGTTTACCTTCTACTGGTTCTGCTCCGCCAAACTGGATCAGGTGCTCTTTTTTCAGCATCGGGATCGCCATCGAAACCGCCGTAAAATCATTGATAATTTCCAGATGGCTAAAACCGAGGCTCTTTTTCATTTCAGCAATCGAAAATGCCCAGGTGTGGTTGGTCATTGCCACCCAGTCACCGGTGATTGGGCAAGCGATGGCAATACAGCCGTCTTTCACCTCAACCTTATGTTCTTCGAGATAAACGCGAATGACCGCTTCCAGGCTGGGATAATCAAGCCCTGAATAGGTTTTAGCCTGCGAGATTTCGCCACTGGCAATATCACACAGGGCAAGACGTGCGTTGGTGCCGCCCACATCACCGACTAATGCATACTTTGTCATTCTTCTACTGCTCCGCTAAAGTCAAAAGAATTCTTTCTCACACTGTAAATACTTGGGGGCATAACAACAACGCCGGAAAGGCTGGCTCCCTGTAAATATCGATCTGGGTCACACAATTACTTTATCGTTTCAGCACCAATTGCAGCGATGCCTTTATGCAAGCTGGGCAAACTAAGTATCTGATCCCGCATAAGGAATAGAACATGCTCCATCCGCGAGCCAGAACCATGTTGTTATTATCGCTTCCCGCGGTGGCAATTGGGATTGCGTCCAGTCTTATTCTGATTGTAGTGATGAAAATCGCCTCGGTATTACAGAGTTTGCTCTGGCAACGACTGCCGGAAAGTCTGGGGTTAGCTCAGGACTCACCGCTGTGGATCATCGGAATATTAACGCTGACAGGGATCGCGGTAGGACTGGTTATCCGTTTCAGCCAGGGTCATGCCGGGCCAGATCCGGCCAGTGAACCACTGATCGGCGCACCGGTTCCCCCCTCTGCGCTACCGGGACTGATCCTGGCATTAATTCTCGGTCTTGCTGGTGGCGTCAGCCTCGGGCCGGAACATCCGATCATGACCGTTAATATCGCTCTCGCAGTGGCGATTGGCACTCGTCTGTTACCACGAGTTCACCGGATGGAGTGGACTATTTTAGCCTCAGCCGGAACTATCGGCGCGCTGTTTGGTACACCTGTTGCGGCAGCGTTGATATTTTCGCAAACCTTAAATGGCAGTAATGAAGTCCCGCTATGGGATCGGCTCTTTGCACCGTTAATGGCGGCGGCGACTGGTGCTCTGACCACAAGTCTATTTTTTCATCCTCATTTTTCGCTACCCATTGCGCATTACGAACAGATGCAGATGACCGACATCATCAGCGGTGCCATTGTGGCGACGATTGCCATCGCTGCGGGGATGGTTGCTGTGTGGTGTCTGCCACGGTTGCACGCGATGATGCATCAGATTAAAAACCCAGTACTCATGCTGGGAGTTGGCGGTTTTATGCTGGGTATTCTGGGCGTCATCGGCGGACCTGTCTCACTGTTTAAAGGACTGGATGAGATGCAGCAAATGGTGATGAATCAGGCTTTGAGCGCCAGCGATTACTTTTTGCTGGCGCTCATTAAACTTGCCGCCCTGGTTATTGCCGCCGCCAGCGGATTTCGTGGTGGGCGAATCTTCCCGGCCGTGTTTGTTGGCGTAGCGTTAGGGTTGATGCTGCATGAACATGTTCCCGCAGTCCCGGCGGCGGTTACCGTTTCCTGCGCTATTCTCGGCATAGTACTGGTGGTGACGCGCGATGGCTGGTTAAGTCTGTTTATGGCGGTGGTCGTTGTACCTGATACCACTTTGCTACCGCTGCTTTGTATCGTCATGCTTCCAGCGTGGCTATTGCTGGCAGGTAAACCAATGATGATTGTGAATCGCCCGAAGCAACAGCCCCCCCACGATAAGCTTTAACAAAAAATGCTCTCCCTCACGATTTAAGAGTTATGGCGATGAAACGGGGCTTTACCTCCCCGTAATATTGCGTTAACAGGCCGCTGACGGCTTCGATCGTGAAGGAGAATAACAATGTTCAGGTCACTGTTTCTGGCGGCCGCCCTGATGGTATTTACCCCACTTGCGGCAAACGCAGGTGAAATTACCCTACTACCATCGATAAAATTACAAATTGGCGATCGCGATCATTACGGTAATTATTGGGACGGTGGTCACTGGCGCGACCGTGATTACTGGCACCGTAATTACGAATGGCGTAAAAACCGCTGGTGGCGTCACGATAATGGCTACCACCGTGGCTGGGATAAGCGTAAAGCGTATGAACGAGGCTACCGCGAAGGCTGGCGCGACCGTGATGATCATCGCGGAAAAGGTCGTGGACATGGGCACCGTCATTAAACACATTCGCCAATGGAGTACGATGCCTGATGCGACGCTGGAGCGTCTTATCAGGCCTACAAACCCGCGCCATTAAACACGTAGGGCGGATAAGGTGTTTACGCCGCATCCGCCAGTGGCACCACATGCGACGCCAGTTGAACTACAACCCTAGTGCCGTTCCCACCAGCAGCCAGATATTCAACGCGACCACCAGTACTACAATCACCCAACCGGTTTGTTTAACCCATTTGCTGTTAACCAGATCGCCCATCAACTTACTGTCACTGGTGAAAATCAACAGTGGCACCAGCGCCAGGGCAATACCAAAACTTAGCAGCACCTGACTCATGACCAGAATCCGCGTCGGATCCAGCCCCATCAGAATAACAATAAAAGATGGCAACATGGTCACGGTACGGCGCACCCACAGCGGAATATGGAAGCGAATGAATCCCTGCATCACTACCTGCCCCGCCAATGTTCCCACCACCGTTGACGAAAGCCCCGCCGCCACCAGACTTAAACCAAAGACCGTCGCGGCAGCATTGCTTAACAGCGGTTGCAGCGTCAGGTAGGCTTCGTCAAGATCAGCGACCCCCGTATGACCGGAAAAATGGAACGCGGCGGCAGCCGTTGCCATCATCGCCAGATTAACAAAACCGGCAATAGTCATGGCAATAGCCACATCCCATTTGGTGGCGGAATAACGTTGTTGACGCGAACCACCATGTAAATGCTGAGTGAGCGAAGAGTGCAAATAAATCACGTGCGGCATAATCGTCGCCCCTAACACGCCAGCCGCCAGGAAGACCGCCTCCGAGGTTGGTAAACTCGGAATCACCATCCCTTTACTCAACTGCGCCAGGTTAGGCTGAGAGAAAATCAGCTCGACAATGTAAGCCGCGGCAACAAACAGCAGTAGCCCGCCAATCACTTTCTCCAGCGGTTTTTGCCCGCGACGTTGCAGCATTAAAATCAGGAAAGTCGCGATACCCGTCAGCACCGCCCCCTGCAACAACGAAACACCAAGAATCAGTTTGAAACCGATCGCTGCGCCAATAAATTCCGCCAGGTCGGTCGCCATCGCAATAATTTCCGCCTGAACCCAATAGAACCACACTACGGGGCGCGGGTAGTGATCGCGGATTTGCTCTGCCAGATTTTTACCGGTGGCTATCCCCAGTTTGGCTGAAAGAATCTGAATCAGCATCGCCATCAGGTTCGCCCAGACAACAACCCATAGCAGTTGATAGCCGAAGCTGGCTCCCGCCTGAATATTGGTCGCAAAGTTACCGGGATCGATATAACCAATCGCTGCAATGAACGCAGGTCCCATTAATGCGAGCCTCATCTTGCGCGCCGCCCGTCCACTGCTACTCTCAACGCGATAGTTTGTCATCTTGTTGTGCCTCTAAAACATAGCCTTTGCTATGTTTCATGTTATGCTAAACGAGAATGATTATCAAATTCATTTAATTGGATTAGGGTGATTTCTCTGATAGGCCAGGATTATGACTACGAAAAGATTGATGAGTTAAATGTTATGATTATGTTTAATGTTAGCACATTTACATAACTTTCAGCTTCCATACACAACATAGCAGAAATGTATAACAGCTCACTATTTTTGAAGCTTGTCACAGGACATCATTATAGTGTGTGTCAGATCTCGTTTTCCTTAACCATGTTACATAGAATGTGCACGGAAACTTAACCTGCCTCATATTTGGAGCAAATATGGACCGCGTCCTTCATTTTGTACTGGCACTAGCCGTTGTTGCGATTCTCGCATTGCTGGCAAGCAGCGACCGCAAAAAAATTCGTATCCGTTATATAATTCAACTGCTTGTTATCGAAGTGTTACTGGCGTGGTTCTTCCTGAACTCTGACGTTGGTCTGGGCTTCGTGAAAGGCTTCTCCGAAATGTTTGAAAAACTGCTCGGGTTTGCCAACGAAGGTACTAACTTTGTCTTTGGTAGCATGAATGATCAAGGCCTGGCGTTCTTCTTCCTGAAAGTGCTGTGCCCAATCGTCTTTATCTCTGCATTGATCGGTATTCTCCAGCACATTCGCGTGTTGCCGGTGATTATCCGCGCGATTGGCTTCCTGCTTTCCAAAGTCAACGGAATGGGCAAGCTGGAATCTTTTAACGCCGTCAGCTCCCTGATTCTGGGTCAGTCCGAGAACTTTATCGCCTATAAAGATATCCTCGGCAAAATCTCCCGTAATCGTATGTACACTATGGCAGCCACGGCGATGTCCACCGTGTCGATGTCCATCGTTGGCGCATACATGACGATGCTGGAACCGAAATACGTGGTTGCAGCGCTGGTACTGAACATGTTCAGCACCTTTATCGTACTGTCGCTGATCAACCCGTACCGTGTTGATGCCAGCGAAGAAAACATTCAGATGTCCAACCTGCACGAAGGTCAGAGCTTCTTCGAAATGCTGGGTGAGTACATTCTGGCGGGCTTCAAAGTAGCCATTATCGTTGCAGCAATGCTAATCGGCTTTATCGCCTTGATCGCAGCACTGAACGCCCTGTTTGCTACCGTGACTGGCTGGTTTGGCTACAGCATCTCCTTCCAGGGCATCCTGGGCTACATCTTCTATCCGATTGCATGGGTGATGGGTGTTCCTTCCAGTGAAGCACTGCAAGTAGGCAGCATCATGGCGACCAAACTGGTTTCCAACGAATTCGTTGCGATGATGGATCTGCAGAAAATTGCCTCTACGCTCTCTCCGCGTGCTGAAGGCATCATCTCTGTGTTCCTGGTATCCTTCGCTAACTTCTCTTCTATCGGGATTATCGCGGGCGCGGTTAAAGGTCTGAACGAAGAGCAAGGTAACGTGGTTTCTCGTTTCGGTCTGAAACTGGTTTATGGTTCTACGCTGGTGAGTGTGCTTTCTGCATCAATCGCAGCACTGGTGCTGTAAGGCAATCCATTAAAAAAGCCGGGGATTATTTATCCCCGGCTTTTTTATCCCTGCTAATCAACTAATGGCTGCAGGCGACCAATTAAATATCCTTGCAGATATTGCACCCCAAGTTTATGCAATAGCGCTTGCTGCTGTTGCGTCTCTACAAACTCTGCAACCACACTTAACGACTTCGCTTTCGCCAGATCGGTAATCGAGCGCACAATCATCGCATCCAGCGTGTTCGTGACGATATCTTTCACAAAGACGCCATCAATCTTGATGATATCGGCCTTCAAACGTTTTAACCGCTCGTAGTTGGCATAGCCAGTGCCAAAGTCATCAATCGCAATACGGAAGCCAAATTTATGCAGTTGTTCAATGTTATACATACTGCTTTCTGCGTTAGAAAACGCCTGCTCCTCGGTGATTTCGAGAATGACAGCCTCCGGGGAGATGTGATAACGCTTAAACAGGCGAATAATCCGTCCGGCGATATTTTTTTGTAGCAGAGTGAGCGGCATTAAATTTACCGAATATCGCGGTCCTTTTTTGTCACAAGGGTGAGTTGCCAGCCACTTCAACAGGGATTCCAGCACCTGCAAATCGAAACGCGCGCTTAGGTTAAACTGGGCGATAAGTGGCAGAAATTTATCCGGCGTCATAATGCCGCCGTCATATTTCAGACGAGCAAGGATCTCATCATAGCCTTGTCCCTCTTTGTTACGAATGGGCTGGGCGTAGAGAAGCAAATCACCATTATCTAATGCTTTACGAATGGTGTTCAGCAATAGCACCTGTTTGGTAGTCTGCCCGGACGCCATCTCCTCTCGATTATCCAACGCCAGAACGTGATGATGAACGCAGGATTGTTCCGCCAGCCAGCTTAACTGCCCCAGCATGGGCTGCAGGGTTTCCTGATTACCATCAAAACGCCCCCAAGCCGCGCCGTAGCCCATATCCAGGCCGGTGTTGTTCCAGTGAATCTGCCGACTATTGAGGACATTAACCATATGCTGGAGCCGCCCTTCCGTTTCCGGCCCGGTCAGTACCAGCAGCAATTCACTGCCCGGTAGTTGATACAACTTTTCGTTTTCCTGCATCAACGGTAGCAGTGTACGGTAAATTGAGCGGATGCAATGAACGCGCATCACCAGACCGTAATGACGACTCATAAACTCAAGATTATCAATACGCAGGCAGCAAAAACTCTTTCCGGCCTCTTGCTCTTGCGATTGCTCCAACGCGCGAAAGTTGGGTAATAGCGTTAAAGGGTCGGTCAGCGCCTGCAAATGCCAGCGACGGTTAAGCCATTCACTACGATAATAAATGCGCACCATGTAGAGCAGGCAAACGCTAAAAGAAATCAGTACCGCCAGAATAAATGCCAGCGAATATTCTGTTTCCACCCCTTGTAAAAAGTTCTGGTTGTAATTCAGGAGGAAAAGAGTCGAGACAGCCCAGGTGAGATTTAAAAACGGATAGCGAAGCTTACCGACACCAAGAGTAAAGATGATAAAGAAAACGGGCACCAGATAACCGGCAATGAAGTCGTTTTCATAAGGCGTACACATCAGAAGTAGCAGCACGGTAAGAACAGCAAGCCAGCTTAAGGTAAATGCACGTTTCTCTTTGTTCAGTGACGGTGCGATATCTCTGCGCCACAATATCTGCGCAAAGTGGGGACTTACAATCATGCGAGTGAGATAGTAAAAGAACATGTTGTAAATCAACACCGCAGTGAAAAGGCTAAGCAAATCAACGACCGTGAAAATAGCATCTGCATCCCCGAAAAATGTCGATATTTTTAGCGGGAAATCAAAGAAGTTGCCTACAAGATACATGCTGCATTTGATGCCAATCGGCGTCACCAAACCAAGCCAGAAGAGACGTTGCCAGACGTTTCGGGTGGTCAAGCCATAACGCCAACGCGTTCCCAACTGCCAGCGTAATATTGCACAGGCACACAAAACAGCGAAAGTCTGGCTGCCAAGCATGACAGCGGTTTGCAAAAATGAGAGATGAAAATTCCACAGATTAGTGCAAAACATCCCGCATAAAACGGGAACGACACCACGCCAGCCAAAGATGAACACTATTGACAGCATTACGCACAGAGGCATCCACGCCAGAAAGATATAACTGGAATGGATAACTGCAAGTGGCGAAATAAAACGAGATAGCTGAATAAGTACCACGGTGAGCGTAAACGCCAGTGTGAATATCTTGATATTTTTTATCAGGTTATGCTCCACAAACATGAGTACACTACTCTCACTGATCGGGTTTTTCAGGCACACAAATAATAAGTTTATTCGCATCGCGAAGCAAACAGGGGCCGGCCTGCTGCTGTTTTTTTGTCCAGTGATGTTTTCACCAGGCGGCGCTAACCCGGGCGTGGACTGTATTACAAAAGCGGCAAAAAGCAGAGACAAAAAACCCCCGCTTCGCAGCGAGGGTTTGAAATTTGGTGGAGCTAAGCGGGATCGAACCGCTGACCTCTTGCATGCCATGCAAGCGCTCTCCCAGCTGAGCTATAGCCCCACGAGGCGTTTACGTACCAAATTTGCTGGGTGCAAAATTTGGTGGAGCTAAGCGGGATCGAACCGCTGACCTCTTGCATGCCATGCAAGCGCTCTCCCAGCTGAGCTATAGCCCCGTCACGTAAAGCTTGTCGAGTTGACGGGCGGCATCATATGAATTCCGCCCTTATGTGTCAACGGCAAATTGCAGCACCTGGTTTCAATCGCTGAAAAATCAGGCAAATGAACATTTTTGGATTACGTCTCGCATTCAGTAGTTATTCATATCACGGTTTCCTGTAAATTGATGCTATAAAATGAACACTTAATAGACCCACAACTATTCAGGGAATTGTTATGTTCAAGGAGAGGATGACGCCAGATGAACTTGCCAGACTGACCGGTTATAGCCGCCAGACCATTAATAAATGGGTACGCAAGGAAGGCTGGACGACATCACCAAAACCAGGCGTCCAGGGTGGCAAGGCCCGACTGGTACACATCAATGAACAGGTTCGTGAATATATTCGCAATGCAGAACGCCCACAGTGTCAGGGAGAAATACCCGCCCTGTCTGGCGATGCGCCGCTTGAAGTGCTGTTAGCGACGCTGGCGAAAGAGATGACGGCAACTGAACAAAAACAGTTTACATCCTTGCTTCTGCGGGAAGGGATTATCGGGTTATTACAACGCTTAGGGATTCGCAACAGCAAATAATATGAAAAGATTACGCAATAAAATGACCACCGAAGAACTGGCGGAATGCCTCGGCGTGGCTAAACAAACCGTTAACCGCTGGATTAGAGAAAAAGGCTGGAAAACGGAAAAATTTCCCGGCGTGAAGGGCGGCCGTGCCAGACTTATTCTGATCGATACGCAGGTTTGCGAGTTTATTCAAAACACACCGGCCTTCCATAACACGCCGGTTTTTCTCGAGGCCAAAGAACCTCTTGCTGAATACGCACCTGGTATGCGAACTCCGGCTTACCGGCAAATAATCAGCGCGATAGACAATATGACTCATAGTGAGCAAGAAAAAGTTGCGCAGTTTTTATCGCGTGAAGGGATTCGCAATTTCCTTGCCCGTCTCGATATTGACGAATCAGCATAAATAATAAGTAAAAAACGGCAGGATATTATCTCCTGCCGTTTATCTTTTAAGTATTAATTACTGCTGGTTTTCGCATTCAGCAATAAATACCAGCGCTTTATTGATGCGCTCAATGCTGCGTGCTTTGCCAATTGCGTGAACCGTAACATCCAGCGCCGGAGACTGGCCCGCACCGGTAACAGCTACGCGCAGCGGCATACCGACTTTTCCCATACCCACTTCCAGCTCATCCGCTGTTGCCTGAATAGCGTGGTGAACATTTTCAGCCGTCCAGTCAGTAATTGCAGACAGTTTGTCACGTACCACTTCCAGCGGCTGGCGAGCGACCGGGCGCAGATGTTTTTTCGCTGCATCAGCATCAAACTCGGCAAAATCTTCGTAGAAATAACGGCAACTTTGTGCCATCTCTTTCAGGGTTTTGCAGCGTTCACCCAGCAGTTTCACCAGTTCCGCCAGTTGCGGGCCGTTGCGGGTATCAATATTTTCCTGCTCGATATGCCACTGTAAATGAGTAGCGACATACTCCGGCGGCAACGCGTTAATGTAATGATGGTTTAGCCACAGCAGTTTGTCTGTGTTAAACGCACTGGCAGATTTGCTAACCGCGTTCAGGGTGAAGTATTTGATCATTTCTTCACGGGTGAAGATTTCCTGATCGCCGTGGGACCAGCCCAGACGTACCAGATAGTTCAGCAACGCTTCTGGCAGGTAACCATCGTCGCGATACTGCATTACGCTGACCGCACCGTGGCGTTTGGACAGTTTTTTACCGTCATCACCGTTGATCATAGAAACGTGCGCGTAAACAGGTACTGGCGCTTTCAGGGCTTTCAGAATGTTGATCTGACGCGGTGTATTGTTGATATGGTCTTCACCACGGATTACGTGGGTGATTTCCATATCCCAGTCATCAACAACCACACAGAAGTTATAGGTCGGAGAACCATCGGTACGGCGGATAATCAGATCATCCAGCTCCTGGTTACTGAACTCGATCGGACCACGGATCTGATCGTCAAAAACAACGGAACCTTCCTGCGGATTAGCAAAACGCACGACGCACGGTTCATCATCAGCATGATGTTCATGACTGTGGCGGCAGCGACCGTCATAACGCGGCTTCTCGCCTTTTGCCATCTGCTCTTCACGCAGTGCTTCCAGACGCTCTTTAGAGCAGTAGCATTTATAGGCCGTCCCCTCTTCCAGCATCTGATCGATAACCGCGTTATAGCGATCAAAACGTTTGGTCTGGAAGTACGGACCTTCATCCCACTCCAGACTCAGCCAGTTCATGCCATCCATAATGGCTTCGATAGCTTCCGGCGTGGAACGCTCAAGATCGGTGTCTTCAATACGCAGCACAAACTCACCACCGTGGTTACGTGCAAAAAGCCAGGAGTAAAGAGCAGTACGCGCGCCGCCAACGTGCAGATAGCCTGTTGGGCTTGGCGCGAAGCGAGTTTTGATTTTCATGAAATGGCCTTACGTTTAGAAAGATGCCGACAACCGGCAAATCCTGGAAAAATTGAGTGGGCGATATTCTATCACTCCAGCCTGATTCCTCAATGTAGTTCGGGTTGCTACATGATGCATTATTGTTTTCGTTGAGAAATTGCGCAACACGGTCTGTTTTGCGATCATCCTGCTTAAATTTACGACGAACGAACAATTTCTTTGGAAAAGGCGTTGACTCATTTTGAACTCTCCCTATAATGCGACTCCACACAGCGGGGGGTGATTAGCTCAGCTGGGAGAGCACCTCCCTTAC
Organism: Escherichia marmotae; assembly: GCF_002900365.1. Classification (NCBI taxonomy): domain Bacteria; kingdom Pseudomonadati; phylum Pseudomonadota; class Gammaproteobacteria; order Enterobacterales; family Enterobacteriaceae; genus Escherichia; species Escherichia marmotae. The sequence goes on along the minus strand of NZ_CP025979.1, from coordinate 4,611,885 downwards.
AAGGAGGGGGTCGGCGGTTCGATCCCGTCATCACCCACCAACTACTTTATGTAGTCTCCGCCGTGTAGCAAGAAATTGAGAAATGGGTGATTAGCTCAGCTGGGAGAGCACCTCCCTTACAAGGAGGGGGTCGGCGGTTCGATCCCGTCATCACCCACCACTTCGGGTCGTTAGCTCAGTTGGTAGAGCAGTTGACTTTTAATCAATTGGTCGCAGGTTCGAATCCTGCACGACCCACCAATGTAAAAAAGCGCCTAAAGGCGCTTTTTTGCTATCTGTGATTTGCGAAATTGCCTGATGCGCTTCACTTATCACACCTACTATTTCCGGCAATTCCTGTCCCCTCACCTACTGTGTCAATGCTGCCAACAGCTTAACCATCGCAGGCGTCACCTGCTGTGTTTCATAAACAATATATAAATCCGCAGGGATGCGCTCTTTGAGCGGACGGAAAATGACACCTGGCCAGTTCATTTGTGCGTAGCTGTCCGCTATCAATGTGATACCAATACCCATACTGACCATGGCGAGTACCGTTTGCGGTTCATTAACTTCGCGAATAACAACCGGTGAAAATCCCACCTGCTGGCAAACTCGCTGCAAAAAATCCCAGTCAGTGTACACAGGCGGCATTGTAACAAAATACTCGTCACGTAGCGCCTCCAGTGGGACGGTGGAAAATGATGAGAGATGATGCTCTTCAGGCATCGCCACCAGAAACGCCGATTCATGCAACCGTAAGCTGGTAAAACCTGCCGGTGGTTCTGTCGCCATTCGCCAGATCCCGGCATCGAGTTCACGTCGTTCCAGCAGGGCCATTTGCATCGCGGGCATCTTTTCGCGAAAAAGAACTTCAACGTTAGGATTTTCCCTGAGGAATCGCCGCATAACCGGGCGCATCCGTCCCCACATTGCCGTTCCCACTACGCCGAGTTCAATCCGCCCTGCTTCTCCCCGACCTATTTGTTCAACCCGAGCCAATACATTATTTGCATTCACCAGCAATCGACGCGATTCTTCCATCAAGATTTTGCCCGCGTGTGTCAGTACGACGCTGCGCGAATGGCGAATAAAAAGCTGCGTGCCGAGTTGATTTTCCAGCTCTTTAATATGAATGCTGAGCGGAGGCTGAGACATATTTAAACGCGCTGCTGCGCGGCCAAAATGCAACTCTTCCGCTACGGCAAGAAAATAACGGAGCAACTTAAGATCTGTTCTGTATACGCGTTCCATAATTAAGTGCTCCATATAATAAATACATCGTATTAAATTATCATGGCATAAAGTATTTCACCACCAGATATCCGACATACATAAACACAATGGATAATATACCCGGTAATACATTTGGTACAGGAATAGGCAAGCGCACGATTGTAAATAAAGCACCAATACCAAAACCAACGCCGGAAGAAAATAAAATATCTTTCACTAATTAACCTTTATCATAAAAGCAGCTCTGAAGAGCAGAGCTGCGAATCCTTTTAATGAGTCACCGCTTGATGCTTTATCTTTTCAGGGTCATGATTATATTTAAACCCAAAGAAAAATATCACTGCGAGAAAAAGAGCATATCCTGCAAACACCAGCCAGATAGTTTGCCAGTCTTTTACGCCATCTACCGAGAAGTAATCTACTGCCATACCACTCAGAATCGAGCCAACCCATGCGCCGACACCATTTACCATGGTCATAAAGAGCCCCTGCGCGCTGGCACGGATGCTGGAATCAACTTCCTGTTCGACAAATACCGAACCAGAAATATTGAAGAAATCAAATGCACAGCCGTAAACAATCATCGACAGCAGCAGCAAAATAAAGCCGGTTGGTGACGGATCTCCATAGGCGAAGAAGCCAAAGCGCAGCGTCCAGGCCACCATACTCATCAGCATGACGGTTTTGATGCCAAAACGCTTCAAAAAGAACGGAATCGTCAAAATGAAACCGACTTCAGCCATCTGTGAAACTGACAGTAAAATGGAGGGATATTTCACCACGAAGCTATCAGCAAACTCCGGGTTACGGGCGAAATCATGCAGGAATGGATTACCAAAAACGTTGGTAATTTGCAGTACCGCACCCAGCATCATGGCAAAGAGGAAAAAGATGGCCATGCGTGGATTTTTAAACAGCACGAAAGCATCCAGACCCAGCTTGCTGGCAAGCGACGTGGTCGATTTTTTCTCCGCAACCGGAATCTTAGGCAAAGTCAGCGCATAAGCCGACAGCAGCAATGACGCACCAGACGCAACATACAACTGCAGGCTGCTCAATTCCAGATGCAGTAAGCTGACCGCCCACATCGCGACAATAAATCCTACCGTACCAAAAACGCGAATGGGCGGGAAAGCAGATACGGGGTCAAGCCCTGCCTGAGCAAGACAGGAATACGAGACGCTGTTCGATAATGCGATAGTCGGCATAAATGCCATCGCATTAATTAACATCACCCAAAACATCGTATCCGGATCACTCACCGACGCCGCATAAAAAAGTACACCAGCGCACACCAGATGACACAGCATATATGCACGTTCAGCGCGCAGCCATTTGTCCGCGATGATCCCCATAATACCGGGCATAATGATCGCGGCGATACCTTTGGAGCTATAGACCATACCGACGTTCGCGCCGGTGAAATGAAGGGTATTAATCATGTAAGATCCAAGGGTAACCAACCAGCTCCCCCAGATAAAATATTGCAAAAAGGACATTACCTTTAAGCGCATAGCGATGCTCATAATCGTTTCCTTGTCGCATCATATGGCCTCACCCGCGAGGCCGTTTCTTATTGTTTTTCTCAGGCAATTTTGCGCAGAAAGCCGCAAATAAGGTTGATGAAGTTCTGCTTAGAGAGCTCCGCAGCCGCCAGCGTTTGGGCATGTGACAATTTCACATCGCTTAAACCTTCCGCCATATTGGTAATCGCAGAGACCGCAACTACTTTAAGGTCGCAATGGCGAGCTGAAATAACCTCAGGCACCACAGACATACCAACAACATCCCCACCAATAATTTGCATCATGCGAATTTCCGCCGCAGTCTCGAAATTCGGCCCCGGATACGAGACGAACACGCCCTCCGTCAGAGGGAATCCCTCTTCTTTCGCCACTTTTTGTAACAGTGCGCGGTATTCCGCATCGTAGGCATTTGCCAGTGAGAAGAAACGCTCTCCAAAACGATCATCGTTAAGACCCACCATCGGCGTACCTGGCATGGTGTTGATATGATCTTTCAATGCGACCAGGCTGCCTGCCCCCACTTCCGGACGCAGTGAGCCTGCCGCATTGGTGCAGAACAGTAGCTCGCAGCCCAGCAGCTTAAAGGTACGAATTGCGTCAGTCATGATGGTCATTCCACGACCCTCGTAGAAATGTCCGCGACCTTTCATACATACCACCGGTACGCCCTGGAGATGGCCCAGCACTAACTCCCCCGCATGACCATGTACCGTACTTACCGGGAAACCTGGCAGCTTTTCGTAGGAAATTGCGACAGCGTTCTCAATCTGATCGGCCAGCGCGCCCAGCCCGGAACCTAAAATAAAGGCCACTCGTGGCGTGAAATTAGGTTTATAAGTCTTGATAATATCTACGCAAAACAGCGAGTTATGAGAAAATTGAACCTGAGACATATATATCCTTTTTCTGTAGGGTGGAATCTAACGCCTTTTTATAGCGAGGTTGTCCCGGCTCTTACCAATACACTTTTCTCACGCATTCAATAGCGATTCGATATCGATGGATTTATATCTTTTCTCTATTAATCAATGGTAAAAACTGTATTGGCGATATTAATTCCTTTGCATTAACAATATATCGTTTTTAACAAACCACTTTATTAAGCAATCTACTAATAACGATCAGCATAGGGATTTATGCTATGAAAAAACATCTTTTAACTCTGACTCTATCCTCTATATTAGCGATACCTGTTATATCTCATGCAGAATTTAAAGGCGGTTTTGCAGATATCGGCGTGCATTATCTGGACTGGACCAGTCGGACTACCGAAAAATCGTCAACAAAATCACACAAAGATGATTTTGGTTATCTTGAAATTGAAGGTGGCGCTAACTTTAATTTGGGAGAAATGTACGGGTTCTTCGACTGGGAAAACTTCTATAACGGTCGCCATAATAAACCAGGTAGCGAGCAGCGTTATACCTTTAAAAATACCAACCGTATTTACCTGGGTGACACCGGATTTAATCTTTACCTGCACGCGTATGGTACCTACGGATCTGCAAATCGCGTGAATTTCCACGACGATATGTTCCTGTACGGTGTCGGCTACAATTTCACCGGCAGCGGTTGGTGGTTCAAACCGTTCTTTGCTAAGCGTTATACAGATCAAACCTATTACACTGGCAACAACGGCTATGTAGCCGGCTGGGTTGCAGGTTACAACTTTATGCTGGGCAGTGAGAAATTCACTCTCACCAACTGGAACGAGTACGAGTTTGACCGTGACGCTACCTATGCGACGGGTAATGGCGGTAAAGAAGGGCTGAACGGCGCAGTTGCACTGTGGTGGAATGCAACATCACACATCACTACGGGGATTCAGTATCGATATGCGGATGACAAACTGGGCGAAGATTTTTACCAGGATGCGATAATCTACTCCATCAAATTTAACTTCTGATTAATTACTGCCGGGGCTCCCGGCAGTATGAATTCATTCTATATCTGATACAACGGATCCCCTTCCCGCTCAGCCATTAGCGCATGACCCTGGTCTCGTACCACATCCCATAACGCTTCAGCGGCAGTGGAAAGTGAACGGTTCTTCCTGCGCACCAACATCAACTGGCGTTCCACCACCGGCGTAATACGCTTTACCACCAGTGGGCTACCTTCAGGTAATGGCAGCGCCAGTGCGGGAAGAATACTGATGCCGATGCCTGCGGCTACCATCGGGAACAACGTCGCCGGATGACCAATCTCCTGCACAATATTCGCCTGAATACCGTTGCGCGCCAGCGCTGCATCAATCAGCGGTCGGCTGCCTGACGCGTAATCCTGCAACACCAGTTTCGCTCCCTGTAATGCCTGCCAGGCTACATAATCTTCCGCGGCCAGAGAGCTATCGCGATGGCAAAGCAAGAAGAAAGGCTCGGAAAGAATCGCTTCACATTGCAGATCGCCCACTGGGCCTGGATCGATGACGATGCCAAAATCGACATCTCCCTGGCGAATACTTTCCATCACCCACTGCTGCGGACGATCGTGCAGGACAAACTGAATATCTGGATAGCGGCGATGGCTTTCAGCAATGCATTGCGGAATAAGATGCGCGGAAATGGTCTGGCTGGCAGCGACCCGAACTTTTCCGCTCAGTTGTTGCCCCATACGCCCGGTATCGCGCAACGTGCTGTTTAGTTCATCCAGCAGTCGCTCAAGACGCAAAGCCAACTGCAGCCCAGCATCTGTAAGCACCACTTCACGCGTGGTTCTGTCCAGCAGGCGAACACCCGTATGGTTTTCCAGCTCCTTCACACTGTGACTCACTGCCGACTGGCTCAGGCCAATACGCTCTCCTGCGCGACTAAAACTTTTCTCCTGCGCTACTGTGACGAAAACCTTTAATTGTTTTAAAGAATAATTCATCTATTTTCTTCATAAATGGATGCAATAAATCAATTTTATTTCTCAAACTGGAAGAAGCACAATAGAACCATCGATCATCTGGAGTCTTTATGAAACTTTTTCGTATCCTCGATCCTTTCACCTTAACCCTGATCACAGTGGTATTACTGGCTTCCTTCTTCCCGGCCAGAGGCGATTTCGTCCCGTTCTTTGAAAATCTGACTACGGCAGCTATTGCCCTGCTGTTCTTTATGCACGGCGCAAAATTGTCGCGTGAAGCGATTATCGCTGGCGGTAGTCACTGGCGGCTACATTTGTGGGTAATGTGCAGCACCTTCGTGCTGTTCCCAATTCTGGGCGTACTGTTTGCCTGGTGGAAACCGGTAAATGTCGACCCGATGCTCTACTCCGGTTTTCTCTATCTGTGCATTCTTCCGGCTACCGTGCAGTCCGCAATTGCCTTTACCTCAATGGCGGGTGGTAATGTCGCGGCTGCAGTTTGCTCTGCGTCAGCATCCAGTCTGCTGGGGATTTTCCTTTCGCCGTTGCTGGTTGGTGTGGTGATGAATGTTCACGGTGCAGAGGGTAGCCTCGAGCAGGTCGGTAAGATTATGCTGCAACTGTTGCTGCCGTTTGTGTTGGGGCATCTTTCCCGCCCGTGGATTGGTAACTGGGTGGCGCGCAATAAAAAGTGGATTGCGAAAACCGATCAGACATCCATTCTGTTGGTGGTTTATACGGCATTTAGCGAAGCAGTCGTTAACGGTATCTGGCATAAAGTCGGCTGGGGATCGCTATTGTTTATTGTGGTGGTTAGTTGCGTGCTGTTGGCTATTGTGATTGTGATTAACGTCTTTATGGCGCGCCGACTGGGTTTCAATAAGGCGGATGAAATCACTATCGTCTTCTGTGGCTCAAAAAAGAGTCTGGCGAATGGTATCCCAATGGCAAACATTCTGTTCCCGACATCGGTGATCGGTATGATGGTGCTGCCATTGATGATTTTCCATCAGATCCAACTGATGGTTTGCGCGGTACTGGCGCGTCGTTACAAGCGCCAGACCGGGCAGTTACAGTCGCAGCAGGAAAGCCACGGAAAGGTTTAAAGCGGGCGTTTCAGGGGCTGGACCAGTTGCGTCAGCCCCTCCGTTTTAATCAGCAGCGTGATTTGCATTAGCTCACCGAGTTTCCCTGCCGGAAATTCATCTTTGCGGGCAAACCACAGCAGATACTCCTCCGGCAGGTCAATTAAGCGACGCCCTTTGTACTTGCCAAACGGCATTATCGTATTGGCTATTTCAATCAACTGCTCTTTTTCCATCTCAGTTGCCCAACAAACGCAGCATTTCAGCTTCGTCGATCACTTCAATGCCCAGTTCCTGCGCTTTCGCCAGTTTAGAACCTGCGGCTTCTCCGGCAATCACCAGGTCGGTTTTCTTCGACACGCTGCCCGCCACTTTCGCGCCCAGTTCGACCAGGCGAGCTTTAGCGTCATCACGCGACATCTGACTTAAGCTACCCGTGAGCACCACCGTTTTACCAGCAAACGGGCTGTCGATCTCTTCCGCGTTGATGACTACCGGCGCAGGCCAGTGAACGCCTTCCGCCAGCAGTTCACTGATGACATTACGGTTACTTTCTTCGGCAAAGAAGTTGTGCACATGAGATGCGACGACAATTCCAACATCGGGCACTTTTTGCAGCTCTTCAATCGAAGCCGCTTCCAGCGCTTCCAGCGTGCCGAAATATGCCGCCAGACCTGATGCCGTTGCCTCACCGACTTCGCGGATGCCAAGCGCATAAAGGAAGCGGGCAAAGGTGGTTTCTTTCGCTTTTTCCAGTGCGTTAACCACGTTTTGCGCCGATTTCGGCCCCATTCTCTCCAGCCCGGTGAGCTTACCCGCCGTTAACTTGAACAGATCCGCAGGCGTATGGACATATTCTTTTTCAACCAACTGGTCGATGATTTTGTCTCCCATACCGTCAACGTCCATCGCGCGACGGGAAACAAAGTGTTTCAGCGACTCTTTACGCTGGGCGGCGCAAATCAAACCACCAGTACAGCGAGCCACAGCCTCGCCTTCCACTCGTTCCACGTCAGAACCGCATACCGGGCAATGCGTCGGGAATACTACCTCACGAGTATCTTCCGGGCGTTCAGAAAGCACCACGTTAACCACTTGCGGGATCACGTCGCCAGCACGGCGAATCACCACTTTATCGCCAATACGTAAGCCAAGACGTTCGATTTCATCGGCATTGTGTAGGGTGGCGTTGCTCACCAACACACCCGCGACATGGACAGGTTCGAGACGTGCAACAGGCGTAATCGCGCCAGTACGCCCAACCTGAAACTCGACGTCACGCACAAAAGTCATCTGCTCCTGTGCCGGAAATTTAAACGCCACTGCCCAACGAGGGGCGCGCGCAACAAAGCCAAGCTGTTCCTGCTGCGCCAGGGAGTTGACCTTAATTACCACGCCGTCGATATCAAAGCCCAGCGTCGGGCGGTCTTCTTCTACTTTATGGTAGAACGCCAGCACCTCTTCCGCCGATTCGCATAACGTGACGCGATCGCTGACCGGTAATCCCCACTTTTTAAATTGCAGTAAACGACCAAGATGAGTATCTGGCAGCTCACCGCCTTCCAGCACGCCAACGCCGTAGCAGAAGAAAGTGAGCGGCCGCTTGGCTGTGATACGCGGATCAAGCTGACGCAATGAACCTGCCGCCGCATTACGTGGGTTAGCAAACACTTTTCCGCCCGTGCGTCGCGCATCTTCGTTGATCTTTTCGAAGCCCGCCTGCGGCAGGAACACTTCACCACGCACTTCCAGACGCGCCGGGATATTCTCACCGTGTAGTTTCAGCGGAATGGCGCGAATAGTACGGACGTTAGATGCGATGTCTTCCCCGGTAGTGCCATCGCCACGGGTTGCTGCGCTCACCAGTACGCCATTCTCATACAGAATGCTGACGGCAAGGCCATCGAGCTTCAGCTCACAGCACCAGGTCACTTTTTCGTTACTTTTCAGACGATCCTGAACGCGTTTGTTGAAAGCAAGAAAACTCTCTTCATCAAAAACGTTATCCAGCGACAGCATCGGTACTTCATGACGGATCTGGCTGAAAGCCGCTAACGGTGCTGCACCTACACGTTGAGTGGGTGAATCAGGGGTAATCAGTTCTGGATGTTTGGCTTCCAGCTCGCGCAGTTCGCGCATCAGGCGATCGTATTCAGCGTCAGGAATTTCCGGCGCATCCATCACATGATAAAGATATTCATGATGACGAAGCACCGTTCGCAGTTCTGTCAGTTGTTGTTCGATTGATTCCATATCGCACCATCAATGCTAAAAACCCCCGACAAGCGGGGGTTCGAAGAGAAGTTGATTTAATTTAAGTGTATCAGGCGTTAGCGTCTTTCACTTCGCGGATGATGTCCTGATACTCGCGCAGTTTCTGCGGAGTCATCATACGGCGCTGATCATCAAGCACCACGCCGCCCACTTCATCAGCGATATGCTGCGCAGATTGCAGCATCAGCTTGAAGTTTTGCAGTTCATCACCATAAGACGGCACCTGCATAAAGATAGTGACACCCGGTGTAGTGAAATCCTTCATTTCAGGATCAAATGTTCCCGGTTTCACCATATTCGCCAGGCTGAATAACGCCGGGCCACTGCCGTCCGGGCTAAGATGACGATGGTAAATATTCATATCGCCAAAGATAAAGCCCGCCTGCTGAATGCTGTTAAGAAGCAGTTCACCGTTCAGCTCGTTACCGTGATGCGCTGCGACGTTCATAATGATCACCGCTTCTTTGCGCTTCGGCTTATCCATGACAGGCACCGGTTCAGCCACAGGCTCAGGCTGCGGTGCTGCTACGGGTTCCGCAGTCTGGAAAGCCTGCTGCGCCGGTTGTGGCGCTGGCTGTGTCGGCTGCGGAGCTGACTGTACCTGCGAAGCAACAGGCTGTTCAGGCTGCGGCGGGTAGGCCGGCTGCTGTACTGGCTGTGGTTGCTGAACAGGATGCGCTGAATGCGGAGCATGTTGCGGCGATACCTGCGCTTCAGGCGGCTGCTGAACCGGTTGACGCGGCTGCGCAGACGCATAAGGCGGTTGGTACTGGTGTTGCGGCGACGGACGAGCAGCCTCATGCTCCTGAGCGTTAGCCGGGGCATGATTTACGCGGTGAACACGAACCTCACCAACGCCCTCATCATCTTCGACATCCTCGTCATAAGAATCGTCGTCACGTTTTGACTTCATTCGTTTTAATGGCCGATCGCGGAACATAGAAGATCGTTCTTTACGGCTGGTCCAGAAACCATGTACCAGTAAAGCGATTATGGCGATCGCGCCAACAATGATTAATATCAGACGCAAATCCTGCATCATTATATTCTCTGTTGTTCTAACACCTTGCCACCACGGCAAACATTTACTCACTAAGAGTATTTGCCGATTACCTCAAGTGCAAGTGCACTCTTAACTTTCACAGCACAAAGATAGATGAAATCGTGCTTTTTGCTGTTTTTTCGAACATATCCTAACTGTCCATTGCGCAATTACCCGGTAAAATACGCAGAATTTTCCTGGGATTGGTCAAAAGGAGCATATCCTGATTATGATTTCAACATTCACATCTTCCCCACGCAGCGGTTTTTACTATTTTGCGCAAGGCTGGAAGCTCGTCTCGCAACCCGGGATTCGGCGTTTTGTTATTTTACCTCTGTTGGTCAATATTTTGTTGATGGGAAGTGCATTCTGGTGGCTCTTTACTCAACTGGATGCCTGGATCCCATCATTAATGAGCCACGTGCCTGACTGGCTGCAATGGTTGAGCTATTTGCTGTGGCCTGTCGCGGTTATCTCCGTTCTACTGGTTTTTGGCTATTTTTTCTCAACTATTGCGAACTGGATTGCCGCACCGTTTAACGGTTTATTGGCTGAACAGTTGGAAGCCAGGCTGACAGGCGCTACGCCGCCGGATACCGGCATCTTTGGCATCATGAAAGATGTGCCGCGAATTATGAAACGCGAATGGCAAAAATTTGCCTGGTATCTGCCACGCGCCATCGTATTGCTGATCCTCTACTTCATCCCGGGCATCGGGCAAACCGTCGCACCAGTACTGTGGTTCCTGTTCAGTGCCTGGATGTTAGCCATTCAGTACTGCGACTATCCGTTCGACAACCACAAAGTGCCGTTCAAAGAGATGCGCACTGCCCTGCGCACGCGCAAAATCACCAATATGCAGTTTGGCGCATTAACCAGCCTGTTCACGATGATCCCGGTGCTCAACCTGTTCATCATGCCAGTGGCCGTCTGTGGCGCGACAGCAATGTGGGTCGATTGTTATCGCGCTAAACATGCATTGTGGAAGTAACAGTCTCTTGGTTATTTTGTAAACTTTTTGTATGGAAGAGGGGTGGCTTATGCCACCCTTATTCCATCTTGCAAGCCATTATTTCCCTTCTGCATATAGATATGCTAAATCCTTACTTCCGCATATTCTCTGAGCGGGTATGCTACCTGTTGTATCCCAATTTCATACAGTTAAGGACAGGCCATGAGTAAGATTTTTGAAGATAACTCGCTGACTATCGGTCACACACCGCTGGTTCGCCTGAATCGCATCGGTAACGGACGTATTCTGGCGAAGGTGGAATCTCGGAACCCCAGCTTCAGCGTTAAGTGCCGTATCGGTGCCAATATGATTTGGGATGCCGAAAAACGCGGCGTGCTGAAACCCGGCGTTGAATTGGTTGAACCAACCAGCGGCAACACAGGTATTGCTCTGGCTTATGTGGCTGCCGCTCGCGGTTACAAACTCACCCTGACTATGCCAGAAACCATGAGTATTGAACGCCGCAAACTGCTGAAAGCTCTGGGCGCAAACCTGGTGTTGACCGAAGGCGCGAAAGGCATGAAAGGCGCAATTCAAAAAGCAGAAGAAATTGTCGCCAGCAACCCAGAAAAATATCTGCTGCTGCAACAATTCAGCAACCCGGCGAATCCAGAAATTCATGAAAAAACCACCGGTCCGGAGATCTGGGAAGATACCGATGGTCAGGTTGATGTATTTATTGCTGGTGTCGGTACTGGCGGTACGCTGACCGGCGTCAGCCGCTACATTAAAGGCACCAAAGGCAAGACTGATCTCATCTCTGTCGCCGTTGAGCCAACCGACTCTCCCGTTATCGCCCAGGCGCTGGCAGGTGAAGAAATCAAACCCGGCCCGCATAAAATCCAGGGCATAGGTGCTGGCTTTATCCCGGCTAACCTTGATCTTAAACTGGTCGATAAAGTTATTGGCATCACCAATGAAGAAGCTATCTCTACCGCACGTCGTCTGATGGAAGAAGAAGGCATTCTTGCTGGGATCTCTTCTGGCGCGGCGGTTGCCGCTGCATTGAAGCTGCAAGAAGATGAAAGCTTTACCAATAAGAATATTGTGGTTATTCTGCCATCATCGGGTGAACGTTATTTAAGCACTGCATTATTTGCCGATCTCTTTACCGAGAAAGAATTGCAACAGTAATGCCAGGTTGTTAGAAATGCGTAAAAAAGCACCTTTTTAGGTGCTTTTTTGTGGCCTACTTCAAATTTTCGCCCCTCCTGGCATTGATTCAGCCTGTCGGAACTGGTATTTAACCTGACTAATTATTTTGATGCGCGAAATTAATCGTTACAGGAAAAGCCTTAGCTGAATCGATTTTATGATTTGGTTCAATTCTTCCTTTAGCGGCATAATGTTTAATGATGAACGAAACGTCAGCGGCCAACATCCGCCAGCAATGGACTGCATAGAACACTTCGTGCGTCGCGTCTGTTAAAACTGGCGCTAACAATACAGGCTAAAGTCAAACCGCCAGGCTAGACTTTAGTTCCACAACACTAAACCTATAAGTTGGGGAAATACAATGTTCCAGCAAGAAGTTACCATTACCGCTCCGAACGGTCTGCACACCCGCCCTGCTGCCCAGTTTGTAAAAGAAGCTAAGGGCTTCACTTCTGAAATTACTGTGACTTCCAACGGCAAAAGCGCCAGCGCAAAAAGCCTGTTTAAACTGCAGACTCTGGGCCTGACTCAAGGGACCGTTGTGACTATCTCCGCTGAAGGCGAAGACGAACAGAAAGCGGTTGAACATCTGGTTAAACTGATGGCGGAACTCGAGTAATTTCCCGGGTTCTTTTAAAAATCAGTCACAAGTAAGGTAGGGTTATGATTTCAGGCATTTTAGCATCCCCGGGTATCGCTTTCGGTAAAGCTCTGCTTCTGAAAGAAGACGAAATCGTCATTGACCGGAAAAAAATTTCTGCCGACCAGGTTGATCAGGAAGTTGAACGTTTTCTGAGCGGTCGTGCCAAGGCATCAGCCCAGCTTGAAACGATCAAAACGAAAGCTGGTGAAACGTTCGGTGAAGAAAAAGAAGCCATCTTTGAAGGGCATATCATGCTACTCGAAGATGAGGAGCTGGAGCAGGAAATCATAGCCCTGATTAAAGATAAGCACATGACGGCTGACGCTGCTGCTCATGAAGTTATTGAAGGTCAGGCTTCTGCCCTGGAAGAACTGGATGATGAATACCTGAAAGAACGTGCGGCTGACGTGCGTGATATCGGTAAGCGCCTGCTGCGCAACATCCTGGGTCTGAAGATTATCGACCTGAGCGCGATTCAGGATGAAGTCATTCTGGTTGCCGCTGACCTGACGCCGTCCGAAACCGCACAGTTGAACCTGAAGAAGGTACTGGGTTTCATCACCGACGCGGGTGGCCGTACTTCCCACACCTCAATCATGGCACGCTCTCTGGAACTGCCAGCCATTGTGGGTACTGGTAGCGTCACCTCTCAGGTGAAAAATGACGACTATCTGATTCTGGATGCCGTAAATAATCAGGTTTACGTCAATCCAACCAACGAAGTTATCGATAAATTGCGCGCTGTTCAGGAGCAAGTAGCTTCTGAAAAAGCAGAGCTTGCTAAGCTGAAAGATCTGCCAGCCATTACGCTGGACGGTCACCAGGTAGAAGTGTGCGCTAACATCGGTACTGTTCGTGACGTTGAAGGTGCAGAACGTAATGGCGCTGAAGGCGTTGGTCTGTATCGCACCGAATTCCTGTTCATGGACCGCGACGCGCTGCCGACTGAAGAAGAACAGTTCGCGGCCTACAAAGCTGTGGCTGAAGCGTGTGGCTCGCAGGCGGTTATTGTTCGTACCATGGACATTGGCGGCGACAAAGAGCTGCCGTACATGAACTTCCCGAAAGAAGAGAACCCGTTCCTCGGCTGGCGTGCTATCCGTATCGCGATGGATCGTAAAGAGATTCTGCGCGATCAGCTCCGCGCTATCCTGCGTGCCTCTGCTTTCGGCAAATTGCGCATCATGTTCCCGATGATCATCTCTGTTGAAGAAGTACGCGCACTGCGCAAAGAGATTGAAATCTACAAACAGGAACTGCGCGACGAAGGTAAAGCGTTTGACGAATCAATTGAAATTGGCGTGATGGTGGAAACACCGGCTGCCGCAACAATTGCGCGTCATTTAGCCAAAGAAGTTGATTTCTTTAGTATCGGCACCAATGATTTAACGCAGTACACTCTGGCAGTTGACCGTGGTAATGATATGATTTCACACCTTTACCAGCCAATGTCACCGTCCGTGCTGAACTTGATCAAGCAAGTTATTGATGCTTCTCATGCTGAAGGCAAATGGACTGGCATGTGTGGTGAGCTTGCTGGCGATGAACGTGCTACACTTCTGTTGCTGGGGATGGGTCTGGACGAATTCTCTATGAGCGCCATTTCTATCCCGCGCATTAAGAAGATTATCCGTAACACGAACTTCGAAGATGCGAAGGTGTTAGCAGAGCAGGCTCTTGCTCAACCGACAACGGACGAGTTAATGACGCTGGTTAACAAGTTCATTGAAGAAAAAACAATCTGCTAATCCACGAGATGCGGCCCAATTTACTGCTTAGGAGAAGATCATGGGTTTGTTCGATAAACTGAAATCTCTGGTTTCTGATGACAAAAAAGATACCGGAACTATTGAGATCATTGCTCCGCTCTCTGGCGAGATCGTCAATATCGAAGACGTGCCGGATGTCGTTTTTGCGGAAAAAATCGTTGGTGATGGTATTGCTATCAAACCAACTGGCAACAAAATGGTAGCTCCGGTTGACGGCACCATTGGTAAAATCTTTGAAACCAACCACGCGTTCTCTATCGAATCTGATAGCGGCGTTGAGTTGTTCGTCCACTTCGGTATCGACACCGTTGAACTGAAAGGCGAAGGCTTCAAGCGTATTGCTGAAGAAGGTCAGCGCGTAAAAGTTGGCGATACTGTTATTGAATTCGATCTGCCGCTGCTGGAAGAGAAAGCCAAGTCAACCCTGACTCCGGTTGTTATCTCCAACATGGACGAAATCAAAGAACTGATCAAACTGTCCGGTAGCGTGACTGTGGGTGAAACCCCGGTTATCCGCATCAAGAAGTAATTCTTGCCACAGTGAAAAATGGCGCCCGTGGGCGTAATGCCGATCAGTTAAGGATCAGTTGACCGATCCAGTGGCTGTGTAAGAATCCGGAAACGCTCACTCGTTTCCGGATTTTTTTATGCACATTGGACAGGCCCTTGATCTGGTATCCCGTTACGATTCTCTGCGTAACCCACTGACTTCTCTGGGGGATTACCTCGACCCCGAACTCATCTCTCGTTGCCTTGCCGAATCAGGTACTGTAACGCTACGCAAGCGCCGTCTTCCCCTCGAAATGATGGTCTGGTGTATTGTTGGCATGGCGCTTGAGCGTAAAGAACCTCTTCACCAGATTGTGAATCGCCTGGACATCATGCTACCGGGCAATCGCCCCTTCGTTGCCCCCAGTGCCGTTATTCAGGCCCGCCAGCGCCTGGGAAGTGAGGCTGTCCGCCGCGTGTTCACGAAAACAGCGCAGCTCTGGCATAACGCCACGCCGCATCCGCACTGGTGCGGCCTGACCCTGCTGGCCATCGATGGTGTGTTCTGGCGCACACCGGATACACCAGAGAACGATGCAGCCTTCCCCCGCCAGACACATGCCGGGAACCCGGCGCTCTACCCGCAGGTCAAAATGGTCTGCCAGATGGAACTGACCAGCCATCTGCTGACGGCTGCAGCCTTCGGCACGATGAAGAACAGCGAAAATGAGCTTGCTGAGCAACTTATAGAACAAACCGGCGATAACACCCTGACGTTAATGGATAAAGGTTATTACTCACTGGGACTGTTAAATGCCTGGAGCCAGGCGGGAGAACACCGCCACTGGATGATCCCTCTCAGAAAGGGAGCGCAATATGAAGAGATCAGAAAACTGGGTAAAGGCGATCATCTGGTGAAGCTGAAAACCAGCCCGCAGGCACGAAAAAAGTGGCCGGGACTGGGAAATGAGGTGACAGCCCGCCTGCTGACCGTGACGCGCAAAGGAAAAGTCTGCCATCTGCTGACGTCGATGACGGACGCCATGCGCTTCCCCGGAGGAGAAATGGCGGATCTGTACAGTCATCGCTGGGAAATCGAACTGGGATACAGGGAGATAAAACAGACGATGCAACTGAGCAGGCTGACGCTGAGAAGTAAAAAGCCGGAGCTTGTGGAGCAAGAGCTGTGGGGTGTCTTACTGGCTTATAATCTGGTGAGATATCAGATGATTAAAATGGCAGAACATCTGAAAGGTTACTGGCCGAATCAACGTAAGCGGCTCGTCAGAACCGTATTGGAGCCTGTACATAGATTTGTGTAATTGCCTGATTTTGATATGTTCAATCCAGCATCAAATGAAGGTTAATTTATGGACGAAAAACAGTTACAGGCTCTGGCTAACGAACTGGCCAAAAACCTCAAAACCCCTGAAGACCTCAGTCAGTTTGATCGGCTGCTGAAAAAGCTCAGCGTTGAAGCCGCTCTCAATGCAGAGATGACACACCATCCTGGGTATGAGAAAAATCAGTCCAGACCAGGAGCTAACTCCCGCAACGGTTTTTCCACAAAGACCGTTATCACAGGCGACGGTCCACTGGAACTGCGTACTCCGCGCGATCGTGACGGTACCTTCGAACCACAACTGGTAAAGAAAAATCAGACCCGTATTACCGGGATGGATAACCAGATCCTCTCGTTGTATGCCAAAGGGATGACCACCCGTGAGATAGCTGCTGCGTTCAAAGAACTGTATGACGCAGATGTTTCACCGGCACTGATATCAAAGGTTACCGATGCCGTGATGGAGCAGGTTGTAGAATGGCAAAACCGACCACTGGATGCTGTTTACCCCATTGTTTATCTTGACTGTATCGTCCTGAAAGTTCGGCAGGACAGTCGCGTCATCAACAAATCGGTGTTCCTGGCACTGGGCATCAATATCGAAGGTCAGAAAGAACTGCTGGGTATGTGGCTGGCCGAAAATGAAGGGGCGAAGTTCTGGCTCAATGTGCTGACTGAACTGAAAAACCGCGGTCTGAACGATATCCTCATCGCCTGTGTGGATGGCCTGAAAGGCTTCCCGGATGCCATCAACACAGTATATCCGAAGGCCCGCATCCAGTTATGCATCGTGCATATGGTGCGCAACAGCCTGCGCTTCGTGTCATGGAAGGACTACAAAGCCGTCACTCGCGACCTGAAAGCGATTTATCAGGCTCCCACGGAAGAGGCAGGCCAGCAGGCACTGGAAGCGTTCGCTGCGGCCTGGGACTGTCGCTATCCTCAGATAAGCCGAAGCTGGCAGGCTAACTGGCCGAATCTTGCCACGTTCTTCGCTTATCCAACGGACATCCGCAAAGTGATCTATACGACGAATGCCATCGAGTCGCTAAACAGCGTGATCCGCCATGCGCTCAAAAAGCGTAAAGTGTTCCCGACAGACGACTCGGTGAAAAAAGTGGTGTGGCTGGCAATCCAGTCTGCGTCCCAGAAATGGACGATGCCGTTGAAGGACTGGCGAATGGCAATGAGCCGCTTTATTATCGAGTTCGGTGACCGCCTGGACGGTCACTTCTGAGAAAAGGCATTTACACAGAATCTTAAACAGGCTCTCGCAGCCATTTCGATGACTTCATCCGGTATAGCGGAAAGTGCCTCAAGATAGCCGCTGCGTTCGTCAAGCGTCTGGGTTACAAATAGCTTCTCTATCTGCTCCGGGGCGATCTCGTCCCCGGGTCTGCTGTTGAAGCCAATACCTTTCCCCATGACGATAACTTCCCTGTTATCGTCATCAAGGGAGAGCACCAGGCTATTATTGAGCACCTTCTGAACAATCATCTCTGAGACTCGTTGTGGTTACCGTTTTGCGCGATGACATCCTTATACCACCAGAAACTGCGTTTGCGGATCCTTTGCAAACTCTTCAGATCATCCTCGCCGCGATCGACATAAATAAAACCGTAGCGCTTAGCGTATCCCTGGTGAGTGCTTACCACATCAATTGCTGCCCATGGGCAGTAGCCCATCAGCTCGACGCCGTCAGCAATTGCCAGACGCATTTGCTCAATGTGCGCCTCAAGGAAAGCGATACGGTAATCGTCATTCACCGTCCCATCATGCTCCAGCTTATCCGGTGCGCCCATACCGTTTTCGCTGATCAGAATCGGCAGGCCGTAGCGCTCGCACACTTTACGCAGCGTCAGGCGCAATCCCACCGGATCAACGACCCAGCCGTAAGGCGTTTTGCCGACCCACGGATTTTCCGCTGGCCGATAAACGCCCTCTTCGCCCAGCATAATTTGTTGATCGCCCGCGCGGGGGGCAACATCGGCACCATCGCCCCGGCTGGCAGCAATCGTCGCGGTTGAGTAGTAGTTAATGGCGATAAAATCCGGCCGCCCCTGCTGCAAAATCAGCGCATCTTCTGGCTGCATTTCCGGCGCGAGGCCGCGATCCTGCAAATACGCCCACGCCAGGGCGTTGTAGCGACCATGTACCGCTACATCTAAAAAACTCCAGCAGCGCAGCGTTTCCCAGTTATGCGCGGCAATAGCGTCTTCCGGTTTGCAACTTTCGGCGTACATCGAAGTGGTGTTTATCGCCGGGCCGATGCGCAGCCCAGGGAATTCGCGGTGGCACAGGGCGAAGATCTGCGCCTGAGCCAGCATCATATGATGATTCTGCTGGTACAGCGCCTTCTTATCCGGCAGTTCACGATTGGCGGGTACGCCAATCGCGCCGGGATGCAGGATCATGGTGTTCTGTTCGTTAATCGTCAGCCATAGCTGTAATGCCAGTCAGTTAAGCAACTGACTGGCTCTTTTTCGGGGCTGTGGGGTATTTCCAGGGCCTCTCCTTTACCACTCTCGGGAAGGCTCTTTCCCTTCTTGTCGGTAATTTCACAAGTTGTCCCATACTTGCAAGATCGCGCATCAGCTCCGGTATACGTCCCGGTGAAGCGCCCTGCAATGTCATCAGCATTCTCATCACCATTCCGCATGATTCTGAGAAACTCAGTTGATTCGGCCAGTAACCTTTCAGATGTTCTGCCATTTTAATCATCTGATATCTCACCAGATTATAAGCCAGTAAGACACCCCACAGCTCTTGCTCCACAAGCTCCGGCTTTTTACTTCTCAGCGTCAGCCTGCTCAGTTGCATCGTCTGTTTTATCTCCCTGTATCCCAGTTCGATTTCCCAGCGATGACTGTACAGATCCGCCATTTCTCCTCCGGGGAAGCGCATGGCGTCCGTCATCGACGTCAGCAGATGGCAGACTTTTCCTTTGCGCGTCACGGTCAGCAGGCGGGCTGTCACCTCATTTCCCAGCCCCGGCCACTTTTTTCGTGCCTGCGGGCTGGTTTTCAGCTTCACCAGATGATCGCCTTTACCCAGTTTTCTGATCTCTTCATATTGCGCTCCCTTTCTGAGAGGGATCATCCAGTGGCGGTGTTCTCCCGCCTGGCTCCAGGCATTTAACAGTCCCAGTGAGTAATAACCTTTATCCATTAACGTCAGGGTGTTATCGCCGGTTTGTTCTATAAGTTGCTCAGCAAGCTCATTTTCGCTGTTCTTCATCGTGCCGAAGGCTGCAGCCGTCAGCAGATGGCTGGTCAGTTCCATCTGGCAGACCATTTTGACCTGCGGGTAGAGCGCCGGGTTCCCGGCATGTGTCTGGCGGGGGAAGGCTGCATCGTTCTCTGGTGTATCCGGTGTGCGCCAGAACACACCATCGATGGCCAGCAGGGTCAGGCCGCACCAGTGCGGATGCGGCGTGGTGTTATGCCAGAGCTGCGCTGTTTTCGTGAACACGCGGCGGACAGCCTCACTTCCCAGGCGCTGGCGGGCCTGAATAACGGCACTGGGGGCAACGAAGGGGCGATTGCCCGGTAGCATGATGTCCAGGCGATTCACAATCTGGTGAAGAGGTTCTTTACGCTCAAGCGCCATGCCAACAATACACCAGACCATCATTTCGAGGGGAAGACGGCGCTTGCGTAGCGTTACAGTACCTGATTCGGCAAGGCAACGAGAGATGAGTTCGGGGTCGAGGTAATCCCCCAGAGAAGTCAGTGGGTTACGCAGAGAATCGTAACGGGATACCAGATCAAGGGCCTGTCCAATGAGCATAAAAAAATCCGGAAACGAGTGAGCGTTTCCGGATTCTTACACAGCCACTGGATCGGTCAACTGATCCTTAACTGATCGGCATTACACCAGAAAGGAGCCTGTTTAAGATTCTGTGTAAATGCCTTTTCTCAGAAGTGACCGTCCAGGCGGTCACCGAACTCGATAATAAAGCGGCTCATTGCCATTCGCCAGTCCTTCAACGGCATCGTCCATTTCTGGGACGCAGACTGGATTGCCAGCCACACCACTTTTTTCACCGAGTCGTCTGTCGGGAACACTTTACGCTTTTTGAGCGCATGGCGGATCACGCTGTTTAGCGACTCGATGGCATTCGTCGTATAGATCACTTTGCGGATGTCCGTTGGATAAGCGAAGAACGTGGCAAGATTCGGCCAGTTAGCCTGCCAGCTTCGGCTTATCTGAGGATAGCGACAGTCCCAGGCCGCAGCGAACGCTTCCAGTGCCTGCTGGCCTGCCTCTTCCGTGGGAGCCTGATAAATCGCTTTCAGGTCGCGAGTGACGGCTTTGTAGTCCTTCCATGACACGAAGCGCAGGCTGTTGCGCACCATATGCACGATGCATAACTGGATGCGGGCCTTCGGATATACTGTGTTGATGGCATCCGGGAAGCCTTTCAGGCCATCCACACAGGCGATGAGGATATCGTTCAGACCGCGGTTTTTCAGTTCAGTCAGCACATTGAGCCAGAACTTCGCCCCTTCATTTTCGGCCAGCCACATACCCAGCAGTTCTTTCTGACCTTCGATATTGATGCCCAGTGCCAGGAACACCGATTTGTTGATGACGCGACTGTCCTGCCGAACTTTCAGGACGATACAGTCAAGATAAACAATGGGGTAAACAGCATCCAGTGGTCGGTTTTGCCATTCTACAACCTGCTCCATCACGGCATCGGTAACCTTTGATATCAGTGCCGGTGAAACATCTGCGTCATACAGTTCTTTGAACGCAGCAGCTATCTCACGGGTGGTCATCCCTTTGGCATACAACGAGAGGATCTGGTTATCCATCCCGGTAATACGGGTCTGATTTTTCTTTACCAGTTGTGGTTCGAAGGTACCGTCACGATCGCGCGGAGTACGCAGTTCCAGTGGACCGTCGCCTGTGATAACGGTCTTTGTGGAAAAACCGTTGCGGGAGTTAGCTCCTGGTCTGGACTGATTTTTCTCATACCCAGGATGGTGTGTCATCTCTGCATTGAGAGCGGCTTCAACGCTGAGCTTTTTCAGCAGCCGATCAAACTGACTGAGGTCTTCAGGGGTTTTGAGGTTTTTGGCCAGTTCGTTAGCCAGAGCCTGTAACTGTTTTTCGTCCATAAATTAACCTTCATTTGATGCTGGATTGAACATATCAAAATCAGGCAATTACACAAATCTATGTACAGGCTCTGGCATTACGCCCGTGGGCGCCATTTTTTTATGCTTCCGCCAGCGGCGGCAAAATCAATTCATCGCTTTCACGCTGCTGGGTATAACACATCACCTCCAGCACGCGTAAACCTGCGCTGTGCACTGCGTCGGTTAACGCCTTCCCTTTCAGTAATCCACTGATAAGTTGAGCGCAAAACAGATCGCCAGTACCTTTAAGATCCGTTTTTACCCGAGAGTGGGAAATGACATTCACGCTATCGGCACTGACCACCACCACCTGCATATCCTGATTGTCTTCATTGCCGGAAGCGCTGGTAATAACCACCCATTTTAATGTCTCTGAAAGCAAACTTTTTGCTGCGGCAATGGCGCTGTCGAGATCGCGGCAGTTTTTACCGGTCAGGATTTCCAGCTCAAAGATATTTGGCGTAATCCCCTGCGCCAGTGGCAGTAAATATTGCCGATACGCATCGGGAAGGTCAGGTTTGACGTAAATACCACTATCAATATCGCCAATCACCGGATCGACCATAATCAGCAAGTCAGGATGCTCTTCGCGTAAGACTGTCAGCCATTCGGCAAGGATTCTAATTTGTGACGCTGTCCCCATATAGCCCGTAGTCACCGCACGTAACTTACGCAGCGCATCACGCTCTTTCAGTGCGCGCAAATAACCGCTAAACCACTCGTCCGGAATCGCACCACCGTAGAACGTGTCATAATGCGGCGTATTACTCAGCAACACGGTCGGTACGGCAAAGACATTCAGGCCGTTCTGTTTAATGGCAGGCACGGCAATGCTGTTGCCTACGCTGCCATACACCACCTGCGATTGCACGGCGACGATATCCGCCTGCAACGCCCTGCTCTTATCGTTAAACAACAACAAACTACTCATTTAATAATTTCTCCTTGCCGATGATCCCCATCGTACCCCAACCGAAACTTTACCTGATTCTGACAGTCAAATCGGCTAATACAACACAAGGATAAGGCAATTCAGTGAAGAAAATCATTTGTCTGGTCATCACACTGCTGATGGCACTCCCCACTTACGCGAAGTTAACTGCCCACGAAGAAGTCAGAATTAACGCCATGCTGGAGGGATTAGCGCAGCATAAGGATTTGATATTCATACGCAATGGCGATCAACATACTTGTGATGAAGCAGTTTCGCATCTGAAGTTGAAGCTCGGCAACACACGCAACCGCATTGATACCGCCGAGCAGTTTATTGATAAGGTGGCTTCGTCGTCATCCATTACCGGGAAGCCTTACATCGTGAAGATGCCCGGTAAGAGCGATGAAAATGCGCAACCTTTTTTACATGCGCTGATTGCGCAGACGGATAAAACAGTGCCTGAGGAAGGGAATTAATCCGCTTTGGCAAGGCATTTACAGGTGGTAACATGAAAAAATGCTTTATTTATAACGATGAAAAATCGAGTAAATTTTGGTGGATAGATTACGAAGGGGATAGTTTAGCTGTCAACTATGGCAAGGTAGGTAGTATTGGTAAATTCCAGACAAAAGAGTTCGATAATGAAGAACAGTGTCTGAAAGAAGCCAATAAATTGATTGCCGCAAAAATGAAGAAAGGCTATCAAGAAGATCCAAACTTTAACTTCATGGATCGCTGCTATTTTGATGATGAAGAAATTGGGTTACATGTTAAAACGTCACACCCAAACTTCCAGTGCCATTTTACTGATCCACTTTATATGTGTTGCTGGGATGAAGAATCTCCTTTTGGCAGCGATGAAGGTGCTGATGCTCTAAACGTTCTTGAAAATAGCCTCCGTAAAAAGCCGGATCTGGACTGTGCTGATTTCCCTCAAATGTTAATTGAAACTATCTGGGGTATGAAATACATCGCTATGGAAAGTATTCTTGAAGAGGATGTTCGTGCGCAATTACTAGCCGATGAAATGAGCACTATCCAGAGCAATATGATTACCTACTCGACTGCATTCGGTCAGATTAAAGTCATGGGTAAAATCTCCCATAAACTTAAAAAGATGGGACTCAATGCACTAGCGCGTCATCAGCTTACCGCAAAAATTCTTCAATGGGGTGACGGTCAGGACTCACCAATACTTCAAAAAATGATTGATGACCTTACTGCTTTTCCACACGAAAATTAAAAACTGCATTTGTCGGCAGCAACAACTGCCGACAAATCAGATTATTGACAAAGTGCACTTTGTTTAGCCGGATGCGGCGTAAACGCCTTATCCGGCCTACAAAATATTGCTAATGCAATATATTACAGGAACCTTGTAGGCCTGATAAACGTAGCGCATCAGGCTGTTTTGCGTTTGTCATCAGCCTCCAATGCTATTAATCCTTAAATCCCCGCCCCCTGGCTAAAGTGTTCTTCGCCAAACACCCCGGTGGAAAGGTAGCGATCGCCACGATCGCAGATGATCGCTACCACCACTGCGCCAGGGTTGGCTTTTGCCACGCGTATCGCACCGGCAACCGCGCCGCCGGAGCTGACGCCGCAGAAAATCCCTTCCCGCACGGCCAGTTCGCGCATGGTGTTTTCCGCGTCGCGCTGGTGAATATCCAGTACCTCGTCCACCAGAGAAGCGTTAAAGATGCCCGGCAGATATTCCGCTGGCCAGCGGCGAATCCCCGGAATGCTGCTACCCTCTTCCGGCTGCAGGCCAACAATCGTTACCGGTTTGGATTGTTCGCGCATAAACCGTGACACGCCGGTGATGGTGCCAGTCGTCCCCATGCTGGAGACAAAATGCGTAATGCGACCGCCGGTTTGCTGCCAGATTTCCGGCCCGGTGGTGGTGTAATGCGCATAAGGATTATCGGGGTTATTGAACTGGTCGAGCAGCTTGCCTTCACCACGATTCGCCATCTCCAGCGCCAGATCGCGTGCGCCTTCCATGCCCTGCTCTTTAGTGACAAGAATCAGTTCCGCACCGTAGGCACGCATCGCCGCGCGACGTTCCTGACTCATGTTGTCGGGCATCAGCAATTTCATGCGATAGCCTTTTAGCGCGGCGATCATTGCCAGCGCAATGCCTGTGTTACCACTGGTGGCTTCGATTAACACATCACCGGGTTTAATTTCCCCACGCTTTTCCGCCTCGACAATCATTGATAATGCAGCGCGGTCTTTCACCGAACCCGCAGGGTTATTCCCTTCCAGTTTTAACCACACTTCACTGCCGTTATCCGGCCCCATTCGCTGCAACTTCACCAGAGGCGTATTGCCAATTGTTTGTTCTAATGTACTCACGATCTCTGTCCATACGTGGTGTTGCCTGATGCGACGCTTACGCGTCTTATCAGGCCTACAGGTTACAAACCTTGCCATTAAAAAGCCCGGATCGCGGGATGCGCCTCCGGGCGTTTAACATTTACTCAACCTATCAGGCGCTTTGTGCGAGAGCAAGCTCCTCATCGCGGGTTTCAATACGCTGATCGCCGTTATACAAGCGCGCATGTTGCAGGCCAACGAATAAACGCTCACCGCGTTGCGGGGCGTCATCGCCATGCATCACAACTGTCAGCGGTTCGTTGTACCACCCCAGCGGTTGTACGACTAATTGGGTGTAGTGTCCTTTCGGACTGGCTTCCAGTACCTGTACCGGCAACGGCGAATCGAGGCTGGTGCGGCGACTGATATCCACTTCCCACGGACGCAGGAAGAGATCCACCGGCCCCTGATATGCAGGCGTATACCCCAGCGGCCAGCGATGCGCGCCAACGTGGAACTGCCCGCCGCGAATAATTCCCTGTAAGCGGTTCACTTCGCCCATAAATTCGAGCACAAAGCGGGTCGCCGGTTCACGCCAGACCTGATCCGGCGCATCCGCCTGCTCGATATTGCCCTGGCTCATCACGACCACACGATCGGCAACTTCAGTCGCCTCTTCCTGATCGTGAGTGACGAACACACTGGTAAATTTCAACTCTTCGTGAAGCTGACGCAGCCAGCGACGCAGTTCTTTACGCACCTGCGCATCCAGCGCGCCAAACGGTTCATCAAGCAACAGAATTTGCGGTTCCACGGCAAGCGCACGCGCCAGCGCCACACGCTGTTTCTGACCACCAGAAAGCTGCGCCGGATAACGATCTGCCAGATGAGCAAGCTGCACCATCTCCAGTAACTGGGTGACTTTCGCTTTGATCGCCGCCGCATTTGGGCGCTCTCGACGCGGCAGCACCGTCAGGCCAAAGGCGATGTTGTCGAACACCGTCATATGGCGGAACAGCGCGTAATGCTGGAACACAAATCCCACTTTACGATCGCGCGCGTGCAGGCGGCTGACGTCGGTGCCGTGAAAGCGAATATGCCCGCTGGTTTGATGCTCCAGCCCGGCGATAATCCTCAGCAGCGTGGTTTTCCCGGAGCCGGACGGCCCCAGTAACGCGACCATCTGACCAGAAGGAATATCCAGTGAGATATCGTTCAACACCTGGGTGCGACCAAATGACTTCTTAATCCTGGCAATCTCAATGCTCATGATGTACCTCCTGCTGCGCGCGTTTTTCCTGATTCTCCAGACGCCACTGCAACATACTCTTTAAAAACAGGGTGATAATCGCCATCAGCGTCAACAGCGCGGCGGCGGTAAAGGAGCCGACGGTATTGTAGTCCTGCTCCAGCAATTCAATCTGTAATGGCAGCGACAGGGTTTCGCCGCGAATCGAGCCGGAAACCACCGATACCGCACCAAACTCGCCAATCGCGCGGGCGTTAGTCAGCACCACACCATACAGCAGCGCCCAGCGGATGTTCGGCAACGTAACGCGGCGAAACATCTGCCAGCCAGACGCGCCAAGCAAAATCGCCGCTTCGTCTTCCTGGCTGCCCTGACTTAACATCACCGGCACCAGTTCACGCACCACAAACGGACACGTCACGAAGATAGTCACCAGCACCATTCCCGGCCAGGAGAACATAATTTGCAGATTATGTTCGTCAAGCCAGCCGCCCAGCGGGCCGTTGGAGCCGTAGAACAGCAGATACACCAGACCGGCGACTACCGGCGACACCGCAAACGGAATATCCAGCAGCGTCAGCAGCAACTGACGCCCCGGAAAATCAAAACGCGTCACCAGCCAGGCCAACAGGATGCCGAACACCAGGTTCACCGGCACAGCAATCAGCGCAATCATCACCGTCAGCCAGATGGCGTGCAGCATGTCCGGATCTGCCAGGTTCTGTAATACCGGTATGATCCCCTTGCTGAATGCCTGCACAAAGATGTAAATCATCGGCACCAGCAGGATGAACGCCGACACCAGCATCCCGGTGCCAATCAAAAACCATTTGCCCCAGTTAATCGGGCGCGCATCATAACGCTTCAACTGTGTAACTTCCGCCATTAATGACCTACCACACGCCGACCGAAGCGACTTTGCAGAGTGTTAATAGAAAACAGCAGCAACAGCGATGCTGCGAGGATCACCGAAGCAATCGCGCTCGCCGCCGGGTAATCAAATTCCTGTAAGCGAACAAAAATCATCAGCGACGTTACTTCCGTCTTCCAGGCGATGTTCCCGGCGATAAATATCACCGCGCCAAACTCACCAAGACTACGGGTAAACGACAGCGCCACGCCCGCCACCAGCGCCGGAGAAAGCTCCGGCAGCACCACTTTGCGGAAACTCTGTAAACGTGTTGCGCCGAGCGTTTCTGCCGCTTCTTCGTATTCCGGCCCTAATTCTTCCAGTACCGGCTGCACGGTTCGCACCACAAACGGAATGCTGGTAAAGGCCATAGCCACCGCGATCCCCAGCCAGGTATAGGTCACTTTGATATCAAACTTCGCCAGCCATTCGCCGTAAAAACCGTTCACGGAAAAGAGCGACGCCAGGGTTAAACCCGCGACCGCTGTCGGTAGCGCGAAGGGTAAATCCATCAGCGCATCAAGCAGCGTGCGCCCCGGAAAGCGATAGCGGGTTAAGATCCACGCCATTAACAGACCGAAAACGCCGTTAAAAATCGATGCCACAAACGCTGACAGCAGCGTCACTTTGTAGGCCGCGACCACCTGCGGATTGGTGATCACCTCCCAGTACTGCGCCCAGCTCATCTCAGAAAGCTGCATCACCAGCGCGGAAAGCGGCAGTAACAATATCAGGCACACAAACAACAGACTGGTGCCAAGGCTTAAGGTAAAGCCCGGCAGCACGCGTCTTGAAGAAACTGCAAACATCAGTTACGCCCCGCAGCCAACAGCTTGTCTAACTCACCGCCGCTGGTAAAGTGGGTTTTCATCACTTCTGGCCAGGAGCCAAACTTATCTTCCACGCGGAACAGTTCGGTCTGCGGGAATTTATCTTTCAGCTTGTCCATGACTTCCGGGTTATTCACGCGGTAGTAATAGTCGGTGATGATGGTTTGCGCCTGCGGGCTGTAGAGCCAGTTCAGATAAGCTTTTGCGGCTTTTTCCGTACCGTTGGCCTGCACGTTTTTATCCACCCATGCCACCGGGAATTCCGCCAGAATATTGGTTTTCGGAATCACCACTTCAAAACCCTGCGCTTCATACTGTTTGCGGATGTTGTTCACTTCCGACTCAAAACTTATCAGCACGTCGCCCAGGCCACGCTCGGCAAAGGTTGTGGTCGCGCCACGACCGCCGGTATCGAAGACTTCAACGTTTTTCAGGAACTGGGTCATAAACTGTTCGGTTTTGGCTTTATCGCCGCCGTCCGCTTTATCGGCTGCGCCCCACGCTGCTAAGTAGGTATAACGCGCGTTACCGGAGGTTTTCGGATTCGGGAAAATCAGCTTCACGTCGGAACGCACCAGATCGTTCCAGTCGTGGATATTCTTCGGGTTGCCCTTACGCACCAGGAAACCCATCGTGGAGTAGAACGGCGAGCTGTTATTCGGCAGGCGCGACTGCCAGTCCGCCGGGATCAGCTTGCCTTTGTCGTGCAGGATCTGCACGTCGGTCACCTGGTTATAAGTTACAACATCGGCTTTTAAGCCCTGCAAAATCGCCAGCGCCTGTTTTGATGACCCGGCATGAGATTGTTTTATCGTCAGTTTGTCACCGCCGTTATCTTTTGCCCATTGTTGCTCAAACGGCGGATTCAGGGCAGCAAACAGCTCGCGGGAGACGTCATAAGAACTGTTCAGCAGTTCCGTTGCCTGCACGTGGCCAGCCAGCAGCAGAGAAGCGACCAGCGCGAGAGAGTTCTTTTTCAGTAAGTTAACGGCCATTGCGCACCCTTATATATTTAATGACTTTCTAATAGCCATCATATTTATAACGGGCGTGAAAGGAGTAACGGTTTTATATACCGTTTGGTGATTTGGAAGTTAAAAAGAGAATAAGGCGAAATCCTCCCCACTGATGCAGGGAGGAAACAGAGGTGAATCAGATGCCGACGCTGACCGTCTCTGGCAGTGTGCTGCCGCCATCGATCACATTCTGTGTACCCGTTAAATAGCTGGATTCATCCGACGCCAGGAAGGCTGCCAGCTCGCCTACTTCCAGCGGATCAGCGAGGCGACGCAGCGGAATTGCTTTCGCCATTTCAGTCAGTACTGATTCCGGATCTTGCGGATTCGACTGGCGAGCGATGTTTTCCGCCATTGGCGTGCGCACGTAACTAGGGCAGATTGCGTTAACGCGAATCCCCGACTGAGCATACTCCACTGCCAGCGATTTGGTCAGGCCAACAATCGCCGCTTTCGACAAGGCATACGCCGTTTCGCCCGGATCGGCCACCATATCGCCAGTGACCGAAGACATCATCACAATGCGACCATCTTTGCGGGCAATCATCTCCGGTAGGACTGCCTTCGTGACGTTCCACACGCCTTTGATATTGATATCAATATGGAAATCGCGATCGTCATCGCTCATTTCCAGAAAACTACCCAGACGGCAAACACCTGCGTTATTCACCAGAATATCAATGCGCCCTTCTTTTTCCTTCGCGCGCTTGATCGCTGCCGTAACCGACGCCGGGTCGCGTACATCGGCAATTACCGCCGTACAACGATGACCGCGACCACACAGCTCGTCTGCCAGCTTTTCAATCTCAGGGGAGATATCCAGCAAGATTAGGTTTGCGCCATGACGCGCAAAGGTTCTGGCAATACCTTCGCCAATACCTTGCGATGCGCCCGTAATCAGTGCTGTCTTGCCCGTGAGTTTACCCATTTCAAGTTTCTCCTTTTGAATACAGAGCATTACGCCCTATTGTCCCTACCATACCTGAATGACAGTTCAATGCTGAGGAGTGGATCTAAATTCAGGGAAATCTTAAGTAAAATCACCCATAACCACAACTCAGCCATTGCGCGAATTCACTGCTGTACATAATCAGGCAGGGAGATATGATTCACGCCAGATGAAATTATTTGAAGACAAATATTTAAGGTGATTGCCTATGCAACTTGAAAAGATGATTACTGAAGGCTCCAACAATGCCTCTGCTGAAATTGACCGCGTATCGACGCTGGAAATGTGTCGGATCATTAACGAAGAAGATAAAACCGTACCGCTCGCCGTTGAGCGCGTACTACCGGATATCGCAGCGGCGATTGATGTTATCCACACCCAGGTGAGCGGCGGCGGTCGTCTGATTTATCTCGGCGCGGGAACTTCCGGTCGTCTGGGTATTCTCGATGCCAGCGAGTGCCCCCCCACTTACGGCGTGAAGCCAGGTCTGGTCGTTGGTTTGATTGCTGGCGGCGAATATGCCATCCAGCACGCGGTGGAAGGCGCGGAAGACAGCCGGGAAGGCGGCATCAACGATCTGAAAAATATTACTTTAACGGCGCAGGATGTGGTGGTTGGTATTGCCGCCAGTGGACGCACGCCATATGTGATTGCCGGGTTGGAATACGCGCGCCAGTTGGGTTGCCGTACGGTCGGTATTTCCTGTAATCCGGGAAGCGCGGTTTCCACCACCGCAGAGTTTGCTATTACGCCAGTCGTCGGGGCTGAAGTGGTTACCGGTTCTTCGCGGATGAAAGCAGGTACGGCGCAGAAACTGGTGCTCAACATGCTCTCCACCGGGCTGATGATTAAGTCAGGCAAAGTGTTTGGCAACCTGATGGTCGATGTGGTCGCCACCAACGAAAAATTGCATGTGCGCCAGGTCAATATCGTCAAAAACGCGACCGGATGTAGCGAGGAACAAGCGGAAGCGGCATTGATTGCCTGCGACCGTCACTGCAAAACGGCCATTGTGATGGTGCTGAAAAATCTCGATGCCGCAGAAGCGAAAAAACAACTGGATCAATACAATGGCTTTATTCGTCAGGTTTTAGACAGGGAATAACCCATGACAAATTTGAAGACATCTCCTGGCTGTTCATACACCTGAGCAGTGATCCGCTCAGTTGTGCCGTGCTGTTTACACCACGCTCTTTGGCTGCCATAACGTCAATCTGGACTAAGCAGTAGCTTAGAGACAAAACAGCCCGATGCGCTACGCTTATCGGGCCTACAGGTTGACTGCAATTTATTAAGTTTGAACGATCTTACACGCCGGATTAAGCATTTACGCCGCATCCAGCAAGACGCTACAAGTGCGTGAGTAAAACTTACAGCGCCATCAGTTTGTCCAGCGACGGTGCAAAGTAATAGCCGCCAGTGACTGGTTTGGTAAAACGTAACATTGCGTCACGTTTGCCATCGGTATCGCCAAACATACTCAGCAACTGCTGCTCAATGTTATGCAAACGTGCACAGTAAGCGCAGAAGTACAGGCCGTGCGTGCCGCTGGCGGTGCCATATGGCAGGCTCTGGCGAACAATCTTCAGGCCTTTGCCATCTTCTTTCAGATCAACACGGGTCAGGTGAGAAGTTTCCGGATGCTCATCGCCATCGATCTCTTCGTTGGCTTCTTTAGTACGGCCGATCATCATTTCCTGATCGTGAACGCTCATACGGTTGAGTTGCTTCAGATTGTGTTCCCAGCGCTGCACAAACACATAGCTGCCGCCCGCATCCACACCGTCTTTGATGACCGCCACTTCGCGACGCGTCTCTTCACCCGCCGGATTTTCCGTGCCGTCAACAAAGCCGCTCAGGTCACGCTCTTCCACCCAACGGAAGCCGTGGATCTCTTCTTTTACCTCAATGCAGCCGCCAAAGGCTTCCATCGCCGCCTGGGCCACGGAGAAGTTTACGTCGTGACGCAGAGAAAGAATGTGGATTAACACATCGAACTGGGTCGTCGGCGCAAGACCTTTTCCGTAACCCGGAAAATCTTTTAGCTCTTCGGCTCCCACGCCGCCGCTCAGAGCACGCCAGGTGTTGTTGCCAAAGGCGACAACCGCGCCAAGATGCGCGTCCGGGTATTTTGCTTCAAAGGTTGCCAGTTTATCGGCAAAGTTTTTACTGGCCGCACGCAGGGCATCAACTTCCCCTTTTACGTTGGCTTCGATCCAAATCGCCGCGCGGCAATGTTCTGGCAAAATGCCACTCTGAACCTGAGACATTGTTCCTCCTGAAATAAGAATGCCACGCAATCCGTGGCATTGTTGAGCGCTATTTTACGTGTTTTTTGTGGCGACGGTTTGTTCAGACGCAAATTAACGCCGCCAGATGATTTTACTGACTTTCCAGTTTTTCAGGGTATCGTCAGAAGGCATTAACCCTTCAGGACCACTCCACTCACCGCTAAACTGGTAGCTAATATGTTGACTGCCTTCGGCTTTACATTCGACGGCACGATTATCATCACCGTCTGCTTTTTTGCAATTGCCAAATGCTTTGCTGTAAAGGTCACTAAACGGTGTACCGATTTTAACCCCCGTGTCAGCAGGAATATCGCTATCTGAGACATCAATGCGGCTGATTGTACCTTGATCACCGTTGATAACCATCGCCACGCTGTCGCCCTTCATCACTTCAAAAAAGCGCACCACATTACCGTTCGCGGTTTTCATTCCGCTGCGCAGCCGATAATCACCATCAAGCGCATCGGCAATGGCTTGTTCTTGTAGTGGCGTGGACGCCGTTAATTTGCCAACGCCTTGCTCGCTCACTTTAGTGGACGAGCCAAACCAGTTCCACGGATTAGCGGCAGACCAGTTAACTGACGACATGGTGGAACAGCCGGTCAGCATCAACGGCATAGCGCATAACATTAAACGCAGCGATTTCATGTCACTTCCTTTGGTTATTCAATAACGTTGCTTGGAGTGCGAATTTGCAAAAAAGTGCCGTTATTCTTTTTCTTCCACAAAACAAGCGCGTAAACGTCGATTGGTCAACAGCCAGATTAACGCCACAATATCCGCGATAACCAGCGCCAGACCGATACCGCTGACGGATTCACCATTTAGCCACAGCCACGGTTGCCAACAAAGCAAAACGAGCTGCGCCAACAGCAACAGAAAATAGAGCACGTGCCAGATACGGGGAAACGTAGCCCGCCGACCACTCAGTAAGAATGCCAGCACCGCCGGAATGCCCGGTATCAACCCCAGCCAGAAATTATCGTGATCGGGATAAAACAGATTCAGCAGCGCAGTGCCCTGCTCGCGCGACGCACCGGCAATGACAAACAGCACCCAGGTTCTCGCCTGAAGCAATAGCACAAACCAGAAGAGGAAGGGTAAACGCAGGCGTCCGTGCACATCATAATGGACAGGATGAAACTCAGTACTCTTCATCTTCAATCAAACGCTTACCCAGACTCAGCACATCGGCGTATTCATATCCCAGGCGTTCGTACATTCCGAGTACCATATCGTTGTCTTCCGGTACATTGATCTGAATTTTCGGACAGCCGCGAGCAATAAGCTTTTTCTCCAGCCGATTAAGCAATGCATTGGCAATTCCACGCCCGCGAAACTCCGGATGCACGCCAAGATAATAAGCAGACCCGCGATGCCCGTCATAACCGCCCATCACCGTTCCCACTACTTCGCCGTTAACTTCCGCGACCAGGAACAAACTGACGTCATGGTTCATCTTGCGCTCGATGTCCATTTCCGGATCGTTCCACGGACGCAGCAAGTCGCAACGCTCCCAAAGGGTGATGACCTCTTCGAAATCTGCCTGGCGAAATACGCGTATCTCCATGGTATGAGTTACCTTTTTGGGGGTTAAAAGGGTGATTATGGCGTGAACGACCGAATTAGCCAATATCTGACGAAAATCGGTTGAAAAAGTGGCATAATGACGCGTTGTCATTTATTGAAATGAAAAGTAAAACAATTCTCACCAGCAAACCGTCGTAACGGATTACGCGATACGATATAACATCTGGAACTTTATTATTACAACTCAGGCCGTATGAGCACTTTTAAACCACTAAAAACACTCACTTCGCGCCGCCAGGTGCTGAAAGCCGGATTGGCTGCCCTGACGTTGTCAGGAATGTCGCAAGCCATCGCCAAAGAAGAGCCTTTAAAAACCAGTAACGGACACAGTAAGCCGAAAGCCAAAAAAGCCGGAGGCAAACGGGTAGTCGTTCTCGATCCAGGTCACGGCGGGATTGATACCGGTGCGATTGGTCGCAACGGTTCAAAAGAAAAACACGTGGTGCTGGCAATCGCCAAAAATGTCCGTTCTATTTTGCGCAATCATGGCATTGATGCGCGTTTAACGCGTTCTGGCGATACGTTTATTCCACTGTACGATCGCGTTGAAATCGCCCATAAGCATGGCGCAGATCTGTTTATGTCAATTCACGCCGACGGCTTCACCAACCCGAAAGCCGCGGGGGCATCGGTCTTTGCCCTCTCCAACCGTGGCGCGAGTAGTGCGATGGCAAAATATTTGTCGGAACGCGAAAACCGCGCTGATGAAGTCGCCGGGAAAAAAGCAACTGACAGGGATCATCTATTGCAGCAAGTGCTGTTTGATCTGGTGCAAACAGATACCATTAAAAACAGCCTGACGCTTGGCTCGCATATTCTGAAGAAGATTAAACCAGTGCATAAGCTGCACAGCCGCAACACCGAACAAGCCGCGTTTGTGGTGTTGAAATCACCGTCGGTTCCTTCGGTGCTGGTGGAAACCTCATTTATCACCAACCCGGAAGAAGAGCGACTGTTAGGCACGGCGGCGTTTCGTCAGAAAATCGCCTCTGCCATTGCCGAAGGCGTGATCAGTTATTTCCATTGGTTTGACAACCAGAAAGCACACTCGAAAAAACGGTAAGTTATGAAGCCCGACGCACACCAGGTTAAACAGTTCCTGCTCAACCTTCAGGATACAATTTGCCAGCAACTGAGCGCCGTAGATGGCACACAGTTTGCCGAAGATAGCTGGCAGCGCGAAGCTGGTGGCGGCGGGCGTAGCCGGGTGTTGCGTAATGGTGGTGTTTTCGAACAGGCGGGCGTCAACTTTTCTCACGTCCACGGCGACGCGATGCCCGCTTCTGCCACTGCTCATCGCCCGGAACTTGCCGGGCGCAGTTTCGAGGCGATGGGTGTATCGCTGGTAGTGCATCCGCATAATCCGTATGTTCCCACCAGCCACGCCAATGTGCGCTTTTTTATTGCCGAAAAACCGGGTGTCGATCCCGTCTGGTGGTTTGGCGGTGGTTTTGACTTAACCCCTTTCTATGGCTTTGAAGAAGACGCCATTCACTGGCACCGCACCGCCCGCGACCTGTGCCTGCCATTTGGCGAAGATGTTTATCCACGCTACAAAAAGTGGTGCGACGAATACTTCTACCTTAAACATCGCAATGAACAACGCGGCATTGGCGGGCTGTTCTTTGATGACCTGAACACGCCAGACTTCGACTACTGTTTCGCCTTTATGCAGGCGGTAGGCAAAGGTTACGCCGACGCATACTTGCCGATTGTTGAGCGACGTAAAGCAATGGCATATGGCGAGCGCGAGCGCAATTTCCAACTCTACCGTCGCGGTCGTTATGTCGAATTCAACCTGGTCTGGGATCGCGGTACGCTGTTTGGCTTACAAACCGGCGGGCGCACCGAATCAATCCTGATGTCAATGCCGCCACTGGTATGCTGGGAGTACGATTATCAACCGGAAGAAGGCAGCCCGGAGGCGGCGTTGAGTGAATTTATTCAGGTCAGGGATTGGGTGTAATTTCATCACCCTAACTCCTGCATCCGCTGATGAAGCGTCAGTGATGGCTTCTCGGCAAACAGTTGCTGATAATCCGTCGCAAATTGCCCAAGATGCCAGAATCCCCACTGCATGGCGGCATCTTTTACCGTCAGACTTTGCGACCACGGGCTTATCAGCTCGCGGCGCACGGCGTTCAGGCGAATGCGTTTCAGCCACGCGTTCGGGCCAATGCCCAAAATAGCGTGAAATGCGTTTTGTAAGGTGCGGCGACTGACGTGCAGTTGATTGCACAAGTCCAGCACCGTTACCGGTTCGGACATATTCTCCAGCACATATTCGCGGGCGCGGGAAAGCAATCGTCGATAGCCCTGATGGCTGATGCTTTCCGCCGTCACCATTGGCTGCGCTTCTTCCAGCATCACTCCCATCGCCAACAACAAGTTATCGCCAAGCACTTTACGCACAGCGGATTGATGTAAGTTCTCCGGGTTCTCGCAAAACGTCGCCAGCGCCTGTTGAACAAAGCCCCACAGTGCGGCTTTATGCTGCTCCTTCACTTCCAGCGCCGACTGATTACGCAACATATGCAGCACCCTTTCCGGGTTATGCAGAAAGTTTGCGTGACGGGAAATGACATTTTCCGAGATCACCACGCCAAGAATGGTGTAATCGTCCGGCGTACTTAATTCAAACTCAGTGCCGCCAGGCCGCGTAGCTATTTCTGCGCTTCCCAGACATTGCGAACCGATAAATCCCTGTTCACCGCGCGTCGCCGGAATACCAAACCAGAATGAGTTCGGCCAGACCAGACACGACTGGCGCAGCGCCAGACCGGTGTATTCACGGAAAACCTGAATATCATCAAGCAGGATTTCCGTAAATTCACCATGAAACTTTCCCGGATGCAGTTGATCATAAATCTGCTGCCAGGCGGTAATTGTCAAAGCATGTTCATAGACATCTGTTGTCTGTTGTTGATGAACATTATCCACTTCAACCTTCGGCGTGAGCCTCAGATTTTCGGGTAAGGGTTCATGATAAAGATGGTGCAAGTTGGCTGTACGGGTCTTTTTCATGATGTTAATGCCGGGTGTTATATGACACCCGGCACCTCCGACAGGTTAATGGGGCTTGAGACGATAACGACTACTGCGTTTACGTAACGTCCCGGCAGAAAAGAGCTGTTCGAGCGCATTTCTGGCTTTTTCCAGCGGCCAGCCAAAGTGGGCGGCAACTTCTCCGACCGTCATTCCCTGACGTACTGATGTTAACAACGCCAACAACTCGTCGGCAGATTCCGTGACGATCGCTGGCGCGCCAGGTTGCTTTAGCTGTCGGTTAAAGCCAGCAACCAGCCACTGGGTGTCATCATCAGGTCGACCAATTTCCTTGCGGCTGATAACTCGCCCGGTACGCATTGCGGCGGCATAACCGGCATCCAGCGCCGCACGACACACCGCCAGATCGCCTTCCACCACCAGCGTTAAGCGACCGGGGTCAAGCACTTCATGACTGAGCAGACACACGTTTGCCGCTTTCAGCATGGCATCTGCCGCATCGATTGCGGCGACCATGCCGTCAACTTCCAACAAACCCAGTGCATTGTTCATCGGCAACCTCCGTTACGCACGTTGGATTGGATTACGCGCGATTTCCAGCACTGCATCAGTAAAGGCGTTACAGGCCGCTTTACACGCTGCCTGGCTACCGGTCAAAAATGCCGCTGAATAGTTGGTTTCTGACGGTGGCGGAACATAAGTCACCAGTTGCACATCAGCAGATTTCAACGCAGCATCAATGCCGTAGGTCGCTTCCAGCGGCGGTGCCACCAGATACGCCCTCGGATCACCGAGCGTAATGCCCGCAGTGGAAGAGAGATAAGAACCGGTACGCGAAACCACATGAGCGAGGAATGCCGTATCTTGCTTATCGTTCGCCCACTGGAACGCCACGCCGTTTTCAATATGCGCGACCATCGCATCCAGACCGGCACGCACTTCCGCCGGGTTTGGCCCGCCGAGCATAATCAATACTTCACCGGCAGTCGGTGACGGGCCGTGCGCCGCGCCGGCATACAGCGAGCGACCATACACCACTTCAACCATCGCCTGTTTTGTCGCTTCATCAGCCGCAATGTAGGTGACATCATCAGAATCGGCGGAAATCAGCCCGAGGCTACGAATATGCGGCGGCAATTTCAGTTCACGCGCAAAATCAGCGTTAACGGAGGCAACCACCCGCATGGCGGTGACCGACGGTCGAATCAAATCTAAAGCTGGCATGATGCCTCCTTATCGGGTCATGTTGATGCCGGATGCTTTCTGCTCCAGCATACGTTTCGCCAAATCCACAATGACGGCTGCGGCTTCAACCGGCGGCGTGCCGCCCTGGTGAATGTTAGAGATACAGGTGCGATCGGCCTCCACGGTAGTTGCCATACGCGGTGAGTAAACGGCGTAGCAGGAGAGGCTCTCTGACTGCCCTAACCCCGGACGTTCGCCCACCAGCAGGATCACCACTTTCGCGCCAAGAAGCTCGCCAATCTGGTCTTCAATTTTCACGCGACCATAACGCACAAAAAACGGCGTGCCGACTTTCAGCCCCGCATGTTGCAAGCCCGCCATCAGCGGCGGCAGAATTTCTTCGTAGTTCACAGTGATGGCATCCGTAGACAGACCATCGGAGACAACGACCTGCACGTCAGGATTGGCGACACATTGCGCTTTCAAAGCCTCGACGGCTTCCGCACACAGACGACGTCCCAGATCCGGGCGCGTCAGATAAAGGTTTTTGTCGCTAATTTCAGAACGTACTTCCAGCAGCCCCTGCGCTTTCACCCACTCTTCCGGCACCTCTTTCAGCACCGTATCTTTAGAGCGCGAGTGGTCGGCCAGGAAACGCAACAGCGCCTGGGTACGCGGACGCGGACCGGCACGACCGGTACAGACGCGGGCCACGGTGCTGCGGCGCAGTTCGGTTAATACGTCTGCGCGATGCGGATTTTCAACGCCAATCCACGCCTTCGCTTCAGCAGAACCTAAATCCAGCACGCAGCTTTCCGAGGTCACCGGTGTTGCACAGGTTGTGGTGGCGCATTTTGCTTCTGACGGCGCGGTGGCCGCTTGTCCCATTGACGCCATCACGCTGCGTACAATTTCTTCAATCTGTTTTTGATCCATGATGTGTTATCTCCGCGTCATCAGAAGAACAGTGACGGATCGCCCGCCCGTTTGGTCAGGCGACCGTTTGCCATAATGCCCATGCTTTCCAGCCAGCGTTCAAACTCCGGTGACGGACGCAGATTCAGTAACTGACGCACAGTAGCGGTGTCATGGAACGCCGTGGTCTGGTAGTTGAGCATGATGTCGTCACCCAGCGGCATCCCCATGATGTAGTTGCAGCCTGCGGTAGCGAGCAGGATCATCAGGTTTTCGTTGAGGTTCTGGTCAGCGTCAGCGTGGTTGGTGTAGCAGCAGTCACAGCCCATAGAAATGCCGCTCAGCTTGCCCATAAAGTGATCTTCTAAGCCCGCACGGATAATCTGCCGGTCGTTGTAGAGATACTCCGGCCCAATAAAACCGACCACGGTGTTGACGATAAACGGATCGTAATGACGCGCCAGCCCGTAGTTACGCGCTTCCATCGTCACCTGATCTGCACCGAAGTTGGCACCAGCGGAGAGTGCAGAACCTTGTCCGGTTTCGAAGTAGAGGCAGTTTTCCCCGGCGATACGGTTGAACTCTGCGCCCACTGCGCGGGCTTCGTCCAGCATTGCCAGTTCCACGCCGAACTCTTTCAGCCCTTTCTCGCTGCCACAAATACTCTGGAAAATCAGCCCGCCCGGTGCGCCGCGACGAATCGCTTCAATCTGGGTGGTGACGTGCGCCAGCACGCAGCCCTGAGTCGGAATGTTGAATTTGTCGATCACCCCGTAGATGGTGTCCAGCACGCGGCTTAAGTTTTCCACATCGTCCGTCACCGGGTTGACGCCGATCACCGCATCGCCTACCCCGAAGGAAAGCCCTTCATAGATTTGCGCGGCGATACTTTGTACGTCATCACGGGTATCGTTTGGCTGCAAACGGGCGCTGAAAGTGCCTGGAATACCGATGGTGGTATTGGCCTTTTTGATAATCGGCATTTTCTTTGCGCCGTAGATCAGATCCGCGTTAGAGCAAATCTTCGCCACCGCCGCGACCACTTCCGAGGTCAGCCCTTTACGGGTAAAGGCAATATCATCAACACTGGTTTCGTCGCTCAGAACGTACTCACGCAGCTCGCTGATGCTCCTGTTTTTAATCTGGTTGTAGGCCGTTTCGTTAACGTCATCCTGAATCAGCCGCGTCACGCAGTCTTCTTCATAGGCAATCACCGGGTTATTGCGGATATCCGCCACAGTCATTTCCGACAACACCTGCTTTGCCGCTACCCGCTCCTGCGAGCTTGTTGCCGCAACCCCCGCCAGCACATCCCCCGAACGCAGTTCGTTGGCCTTCGCCAGCACCTCTTTTACATCCTTGAATTGATAAACATTGCCAAACAATGTGGTCTTTAGTTTCATAAGTCGTTCCCTCAGGAAGGAAATGCGAGTGATTTCACCGTCACCGGCACAACCGATCCGCCAAAAAGAGGCGTACCAATGTCGATATAGTCCCCCGCGCGAACAATCACTTCGTCAATGACTGCCAACGGGAGTTGTTGTAGCTGTGGGCGCAACAACATGCCCAGAGCTTTACCAAAGTCCTGCCCGGCCACCACCAGCAGGGGATGCGGATTCGGAAAACGCGCGACGAAATCGACCAGCGCGTTGATGACCGTCAGTACCGCGGCGTAACGCACGGGAAGCCCGGCGGGAAGCGCCAGCACGTACGCGTCAGAGTTGGGATCAAGATCGAGCTGAATCAGCGCCTGTTGCCAGCCATTCACCAGATCCGTTTCATCAATCGGGATCGCCACCGGCAAATTGCGCAGCGGCAGTTGCACGCCCTCCAGCCAGATAGTGCTGCCAGAGAGCGAAAGGGTATGCGCACCCGCGCCAATCACCGTGGCGCGCACGGTTTGCGCCGGAAACTGCACGCGCATCTCACGCAGGCGCGGATGGTCATGCAGCGCTGTTGCCAGCAGCGGCCCAATATCGGCAAAACAGAACGGGTCAGCGGGCTGATGGCGATAACATTCGCCCACGCCGCCAGAAAGAGTAATGATTTCGGGCGTAACGCCTGCGGGCAGCAAACCGGTTTGCATCAATGCCTGCGCGAGCGGCGAGAGCGTTCCTTCAATCACTTCGACAATCAGTTCCGCCATCCGCCGGGTAACCTGCACCAACTGCGCACCGGTCAGTAAACGGGCGTCAGTGCCTGTGCCGAAGCACTCATCCACAATCATCTGCCCCGGTTTATGAGCGTAAATCACGCGCCCCTGGCAGTCGGTTTCCAGCAGCCGACCGCCGACGTTGAGGCAGGCAGTCCCACTGATTTTTCCGGCATCGAACAGGGCGTAGTTCGCCGTGCCGCCACCAATATCGATATTCAGCACCCGACATAACCGTTGTTCAGAGAGTGTTTGCGCTCCGGCACCGTGCCCGGCAATCACCGATTCGAGATGCGGTCCGGCACTGGCGACGACAAAATCGCCCAGCGATTGAGAGAGCGTCATCACCGCCGGACGGGCATTGCGGGTTTTCGCGCTTTCGCCGGTGATAATAATGGCACCGGAATCGACGCTCTCCGGTGCAATGCCCGCAGCCTGATATTGCTCAAGGATTAAAGTTTTCAGTTCCGCTTCTTTTAATCCGCCCTGTTTGTCGACAGGGGTAAAGAACACCGGGCTTTGCCAGCTAATTTCGCGTTTGATGAATTCGTAACGCGGCACCTGCGACACTGCCGCACGGTTAACCAGTTCCAGGTGGGAGAAGATCACCTGGGTGGTGGTGGTGCCGATATCGATACCGACGCTCAGTAGCTGGCGAGTGTTCACGATTGCGCCTCCGCTTCGGTTTTAGCCGTGGTCGCATCTTCTTTTGGCACCAGCATCATCGCCACGCCAATCACCGTAACACCGCCGATCAGCTTGCCGACAATCATCGGGAAGATCATGGCGTTCATGTTGGCAGCGGCGAAACCTAAGTGGTCGCCCAGGGCAAAGGCAGCGGAAACGGCGAAGGCACAGTTGATCACTTTGCCGCGGGTATCCATCTGCTTCATCATGCCGAACATCGGGATATTGTTGGCAAGCGTCGCCACCATACCCGCCGCCGAAATATTGTTCATATTCAGTAGCTTACCGACACTCATCAGCGGTTTTTCAAACCAGCGGGTCAGCAGCAGCACCATCGGGTACGCCCCCAACAGAACGCAGGAAATCGATCCGATCACTTCAATGGCGCGCATCACTTCGCCGGGTTTGTCGCCAGGAGACATAAAGATGGGATCAAGACCGGGGATCAGTTCCCAGCCAAGCAGGAATTTCACCACCGCAGCGGCAAGACCGATGGTGATTAATGCCACGAGAAATTTGGCGAAGATCTGGAAACCGTTGATCATTTTTTCCGGGATGAATTTCAGCCCCAGCGCCACCAGAATCGCGACAATGATCACTGGGATCATATTCATCAGGATCAGCGCGAAGGTAAATTCCACCGGCTGGCCGTTGATCTGCACACCGGAATACATCGCCACCAGACCACCGGCGATACAACCAATCGGAATGGTCACAATACCGGCCAGCACGCCGAGTGCGAGATAACGGCGGTCAGACGGTTCGATGATGCCAAGCGCCACCGGAATGGAAAACACAATCGTTGGCCCCATCATCGACCCGAGAATTAACCCAGAGTATAGCCACGCTGCCACATCGCCGCCCGCCAGTTCTTTGGCGAGGAAGAAGCCGCCCATATCGCACGCCAGCAGTGTTCCGGCGAACATTGACGGGTTTGCGCCGAGCATTTCGTAAACCGGGATGATTACCGGCCCAAGTACGTGTGCCAGTACAGGCGCAAGCGCGGTCATACCGACCATCGCCAGACCCAGAGCGCCCATTGCCATAAAGCCTTCTTCAAACTGGCCGCCCGATCCCTCAATGCTTTTACCGAATTTACCGAGGAAACGCGCTGAACCGCCGAACTGCGACAGAACCCTGTCTACGGCAGCTATCAGCATAAAGAACATCATGATGTACATGATGATTTCATTAATTCCCATCGCCTTTACTCCCTGTTAGTTATTATTTATTGGCGGATGCGGCGTGAACGCCTTATCCGCCCTGCATGTGCAATCCTGTAGGCCGGATAAGACGCGACAAGCGTCGCATCCGGCGTTTATTGCGCCGCTGCGTACAGGCTGACAATCTGCTCCAGGCTGGCGGTACGCGGGTTGCTACGCAGACAAATATCTTCCTGCGCGGCCTGCGCCCATGCATCGTAATGCGCAGATGTCGCACCAACATCGCCCAGCCGTTTACCAATCCCAACTTCCACAATCAGCTCACTTACCGCGTTAATAGCGTCACGATCGTCCGATTTTTTAGTTCGCAGCGCCCGACCAACCTGGCTAAAGCGTTCACGACAAACCATTCGGTTAAACTCCATCACCGTTGGCAGCAACATGGCGTTCGCCAGACCGTGCGGAATATGCAGCGCCGCACCCGACTGATGCGCCATCGCGTGACACAACCCAAGCCCTGCGCTGGAAAACGCCATTCCGGCCATACATGAAGCCAGCAACATGCTCTCGCGCGCAGCAAGGTCATGCCCGTAGCCCACCGCTTTCGGCAACGATTTACCGATCATCGCGATTGCGCCAATCGCCAGACTGTCGGTAAACGGTGTGGCGTTCAGCGCGCTGTACGCTTCAATGGCATGAGTTAACGCGTCGATACCGGTCATCGCCGTGACATGCGACGGCACGCCTTCGGTCAGCGCGGCGTCGAGAATGGCAACATCCGGCATCAGCGAAGCATGTGCTAATACCTGCTTGCGCCCGCTCACTGCGTCGATAATCACCGTCACGTTAGTGGTTTCAGAGCCGGTTCCGGCAGTCGTTGGAATGGCAATCAGCGGCAGGCGTGATTGCAGAACGCTGTTTTCTGACATCCCGGCCAGTGTGCTATCGGGGTTCGTCACCAGCAACACAACGGCTTTCGCCGCATCCAGCACCGAGCCACCGCCAAACGCGATCACCCCATCGCAACCCGATTCACGCAGTTGCGCCACTGCCGCACAAACGTCAGTAATACACGGTTCGCCCACCGGACACGGCCAGAGCGTGATGGCAATTCCTTTGACGGCCAGACTACGCATAAGGCCAGCGGTCATCCCCGCCTGATGTAAAAAGCTGTCTGCCATTACAAACAGATGTTTCAGGCCACGGGTTTGCGCTTGTTGTCCACAACCGCTCACCGCGCCCAGACCGCTGAGCGTCACTGGCGGAACGCTAAATGTTTTTACCCGTTGCAGATTCAGGGTATCGAATGCCTGAAAGAGCGCCGTTTGCAATTCATTTTGCATAGATCCCCTCCGCTTTCTCTCGCCCGCTACTGGCTATCGCCAGCGGGGTCATAAACAAACTGTGCTGCGGTAAATGCACCTGTAATGCCGGGAATTTTTTGCGAAACAGTTCCGCCACGCCCGGTTGCATACAGGAACCACCTGCCAGCCATAAATCAGTAATGCTCTGCCCTGCGATATGTCGGGCGACAATGTCCGCCATTTTTTCGTATACCGGCTTCACCGCAGGCCAAATTTCTTTGCCGTGACCGCGCTTGTAATGCTCCGCCTCTTCCAGCGGAATGCGACGATTTCCGGCGAGGGTCAGAGAGATATGATGTCCGCCAGTCGCTTCATCTGCCGAGTAAGTCACTTTGCCCTGTTTCACAATGGCAATACCGGTGGTGCCACCGCCGATATCCACTACGCCAGCGTTGTC
Organism: Escherichia marmotae; assembly: GCF_002900365.1. Lineage (NCBI taxonomy): Bacteria > Pseudomonadati > Pseudomonadota > Gammaproteobacteria > Enterobacterales > Enterobacteriaceae > Escherichia > Escherichia marmotae. The sequence continues at coordinate 4,567,379 of NZ_CP025979.1, read as the reverse complement.
CAGTTGCAGCAGGTCTGCCACCGCCGTTGGCTCATCCAGCACATGACTCACTTCCAGTCCGGCAGATTCCAGCACGTTGATGGAAATACGCGCATCCGTCCCCGGGGGAAATGACGTCGCCGCATGACTAAAACGGCGACCCAATTGCTGCTCAAGGGTGTCAAGATGGCGACGAACAATGGTGACTGCGCCGAAGAAATCCCAGACGATGCCGTCGCGGACCACATCGGCCCAGTCGAGGCATACCGCCACCGGCTGACCGTCGCGGTCGACGACCATTGACACCACATCGCAGGTGCCCAGATCCACCCCCAACCACAGCGGAGATTCCGTCGCCGCTGGCGTCTGGTTACACAACGTTGCCGCTGTTTGCAGACGTGGGGTGAGCCATTGTTCGTCGTGCGCCATCTGTTACTCCTTAAACAATGCGAAACGCATCGACTAATACACAGCGGCGCAGACGAACAAACGTCCGCGCGCTGGTTACCCCTTCACCGGTTGGCGTGGTGATGGTCATCGTGGTCCAGCCTTCTCCGCCCAGCCCCAGCCCGGCAATGCACGACCCGTTCTTGACGAAAATGCTGGTATCAATGGCGTTTGCCATCTGGTTCATGTTGTCGATATTGCGCGAGTGCATTGCCGCCGTGTGGTGGCAACCACCTTCCAGTTTCACCGCCAGCGCAATGGCATCCGCCACGTTGGTGACGCGCACGACAGGCAACACCGGCATCATCAGCTCGGTAACGGCAAAGGGATGTTCTGCAGTGGTTTCCACAAACAGCAAACGCGTTTCTTGCGGGACGTTCAGGCCAATTGCTGCCGCGATTTTCGCCGCGTCACGACCTACCCAGTCACGGCTGACGGTGCCTTTTCCGCGCTCGTCGATATTTTTCAGCAACACAGATTGCAGTTGCTGTGCCTGCTCTGCGGTCAGTTTCACCGCGTGCTGGCCTTCCATCAGGCGCATCAGTTCATCGGCTACGCTATCAACGACAATCAGTACCTTTTCATCGGCACAAATGATGTTGTTATCAAAAGAAGCGCCTTTGACGATGGACTGCGCGGCACGGGCGAGGTCGGCGGTTTCATCCACCACCACCGGCGGATTACCGGCACCTGCGGCAATCAGGCGTTTATTGGTGTGTTTACGCGCCGCTTCCACTACCGCTTCGCCACCTGTCACCACCAAAAGGCCAATGCCCGGAAACCTGAACAAGCGTTGCGCGGTTTCGATATCCGGATTTGCCACGGTAACCAGTAAATTTTCTGGCCCGCCTGCGGCGACAATCGCCTGGTTGAGTAACGTAATCGCCCGCTGAGAGACTTTTTTCGCCGCCGGATGCGGGGCGAAAATGACGCTGTTGCCCGCGGCGATCAGGCTGATGGCGTTATTAATTACAGTTGCCGCCGGATTGGTTGACGGTGTCACCGAAGCCACCACGCCCCAAGGTGCGTTTTCAATCAAGGTCAGGCCGTTATCACCGGTCAGCACCTGCGGAGAAAGGCATTCAACACCCGGCGTACCGCGCGCCTGAGCGACGTTTTTGGCAAATTTATCTTCAACACGCCCCATACCGGTTTCACTAACGGCAAGTTCCGCTAAATCTCTGGCGTGCTTTTCGCCTGCTTCACGAATAGCAGCAATGGCTAACTGGCGCATCGCCACACTTTTTAACTCAGGTTGCGCCACTTTAGCAGCCGCAACGGCGTCATCCAGGGAAGCAAAAACGCCCATCTCATGAACGGCGGCGGGCGGTGTATCACTGCTTTGCATTTTCAGCAGCACCGCTTTCACCACCTGTTCAATATCCTGTTGATTCATGATGTTCTGCCTTATTTGTGGAAAATGACCTGACCGCCAGACACCACCTCATCGACAATGCCAATCACGCACAAGTCGACCGGCGACGTTTCGCTTTTATGCGCCTGGCGGGCGGAACTGCCACTCACCAGCAACACCCACTCTCCGGTTCCTGCGCCAATATTGTCGATAGCGACGGCACACTGCCCATCGGGATTTCCCTGTGGATCAATCATTTCCACCATCAGCAATTTGTCATGCGCCAGTCCGTGGTGGCGCACGGTGCAAACAATTTGCCCAGTGACGACAGCCAGTTTCATACCCGCCTCCGTGGCGTATTTCAGGTAAAAGCTCCCCCTACCCTCCGCAGAAGGTAAAATGAACAAGGAGAGAGCGTGACGCCCGAATCGACGTCACACAGGGTGATTACAGGTTGCTGCTGTCGCCTTTCAGGCCGATCGGAAAGACTTCTTCCAGGTCGCCGTGCGGACGCGGGATAACGTGTACGGATACCAGCTCGCCAATACGCTGTGCCGCTGCGGCACCGGCATCGGTCGCGGCTTTACAGGCAGCAACATCACCGCGAACCATTGCAGTCACCAGACCGCCACCAATCTGCTTAACACCAACCAGTTTGACGCGCGCGGCTTTCACCATCGCATCAGAAGCCTCAATCAGTGCAACCAGGCCCCGGGTTTCGATCATTCCTAATGCTTCCATTGTGTTTTCCTCTTTATAGGGGTCCAGAACGGGACCGTTCATTCAACCAGTGTGGGTAAACTGCTTTCGCGGTTCACTTTTGTCTGACGCGGTACGGCGGCCACCAGCGCCAGCTCGATAATTTCCTGCACGCTACAACCACGCGAGAGATCGTGCATCGGCGCGGCAAGTCCTTGTATCAATGGCCCGACGGCACGATATCCGCCAAGTCGTTGTGCGATTTTGTAGCCAATATTTCCCGCCTCTAGCGACGGAAAAACCATCACATTGGCGTTGCCCTGAAGCGGGCTGGCAGGCGCTTTTTGCGCTGCCACTTCCGGCACAAAGGCGGCGTCAAACTGCAACTCGCCATCCACTACCAGTTGTGGCGCGCGTTCACGGATTATTTCTGTCGCCTGCTGAACGTTAGCAACGCAGGGGTGGCGGGCGCTGCCGTTGCTGGAAAATGACAGCATCGCCACGCGCGGCTCTTCTCCGGTGATAGCCCGCCATGTTTCGGCGCTGGCAAGCGCGATATCAGCCAGTTGCGCCGCCGTTGGTTGCGGCACTACGCTGCAATCGGCAAAACCCAACGCCGGGCCGCTGTACTGCGGCAACATCAGGAAAATGGAGGAGAGCGTTTTACAGTCAGGTTGCAAACCAATAATGCGTAATCCGGCACGCAACACATTCGCCGTGGAAGAGAGATTGCCCGCGATACAGACATCCGCTTTACCGGCGCTAACCATCGCGGCGGCGAACATCAACGGGTCGGTGAGTTTTTCCAGCGCATCCGGCGGCGTTTTTTCTCCCGCACGGGTCAGCCAGCGCTGGGCAAATTCTTCCCGCATTGCGAGGTTGCCATGCGGATCAATGGCCTGTAGTCCATCCATCGCCACACCATGAGTGAACGCAAACTGGCGAAGTTCAAACGGACTAGCGACCAGAATGGGCGTCGCCAGGCCTTGCTGATGCAGATATTGCGCAGCTTTCAGCACACGCTGGTCTAACGCATCCGGAAAAACCACTCTGGCGGGCGCTCGCAACGCCAGTTCACGACAACGTTCAATAATCATTGCGTTTCCCCCAGTCGTTGTTGGATCTGTTTCACCGTTAGCGGCTGCTTCGTTACGCTCAAAATCATCATCACGTAAACCGTGCTGGAAAGGCGGTTCAGCGCCTGCAAGATGTCCGGACGCAGTACGTTAAAACTGCGGGTAATAAACACCTGCGCCGCGACGGTTTCGGTTTCCCGCACTTTGGTTCGCAGCAAGTTCAGCAACGCCGCATCGCGTCCGTGGCTGGCTTCCGGCACCAGATGATCGTGGTCGAGATAACGCAGCGGCTGGTGAGAAAGCCGATGCAGCTCTTCGTCAGAAAACCCGACAATCGCCTGATCGGCCAGCGGTTCCCCCAACGCATCGTCACGCATAATGTTGCCAAGACGCGAACGGATATCCGCCAGCCACGGCTGCCACGGTTCCGCCAGTTCAATTTGCAGCCACACTGTCAGCGCAATGGTGCTATCGAGGACAGCGCGAAAACCCAGGCGCGGATCGCTTTTAGCGACCATTTTTTCCGCCGACAGGTGAGTCAGCGTGTCAGGCTTTTTTGCCACCGGCTGGCGACACAGTTCGCAGCACGCTTGCGGATATTCATCGCTACTGGTCAACCCGTGAACACGCTGCGGCTGCTGCAGTTCATCGTCAACAAACAAACTCCCCTGCTCATCAATAAACTTGATGCGCAGATGGCGGCTTTCCAGCAACTCCCGGGCAGAGGGCGTCAGGCGACTGTCCGCAGGGAGATGGATCTCTGCGCCTTCGCTGAGCGTATGGTTTGCTCTTAGCCATGCTTCGGTGATGAAATCTTTCATAGGGATTGCCAGTTCGCCGGCCAGGCGACATACAGGAACTTCACGCTGGATGTCGTACCAAATTCGATGCTGGAACCTTTCGGGATAAACATCACATCGCCCGCTTTGGCGATCATGGTTTCGCCTTCGTGGCGAACATGCAGTTCCCCTTCCAGTACCATGTCGATTTCGTCGTAGTTCAGGGTCCACGGGAAGAAGGCGTTTTCCCACTGCATAAAACCGGCGGCCATGCTGCTGCCGTCGTCTCCGGTCACGAGATCAGTCAAGCCCACGCAGTGCGGTTGTGCGCCATCGAAACGACCAAATTTCACGCTGCCGCCATCAATCACTTTGATGCCGCCTTTGCCGGTTATCGATTTAAAGCTCGGCTGCATCGCGCCCTGCTCCAGCGACTGTTTTTCCTTCATCACTTTTTCCATCAGTTGCGCGACCAGGCTTTCGGTAAACTGGCCTTCCGGTAACTGGGCGATGATGGTTTCGCGGATGCGCTGGTTTTCGGTTTTATCGGCTGGCGCGCTGGCGGGAACGGATGCCGTTACCGGCGTCGATTCATCGCACTCGATGATGGTAACCCCCAGCAGGGCCGCCACTTCTCGCGCTTCCGGGGTAATAATGCTGGCACGCAGAACCACGGACATTGCCTGTTCGCCGCGTGAATGTGCTTCACGAATATCATTCGCTGTGATGAGTTTTTTCACCTGCTTCCTCCTGTTCGGTGAGAGATGCCAGATAATCCACCAGTTGCTGCACGCTTTGCGGGTCGTGGCTGTTTAGCGCGAAAATCGGTTCTTCGAAGCCCGTCTCAAGCAATAGCTGTCGCGTAGCGGCGATGTCAGCATCTGGCATGTCCGTTTTACTGATGACGGCGATTTGCCGTTTAATAACGCCAATATCCAGCAACCCGGCAGGTAATCGGCTTTCCGGGTCATTCGCGCCGTGGACATAGATCAGCATGTCCACATCCTGTAGCGTGGTAATTAAGGCGTGATACAGGCGGGGATGGCTAAAATATTCACCTGGAGTATCAATATCACCCTTATCATTAAATTCCACAGCCTGCGTTTTTCTGGCGAGAGCGTAATTCCCCTGCAAAGCATTAAAAAGCGTTGTTTTTCCTGCCCCGACGGCCCCCACAAACGCGATTCGTTTCATGAATGCCTCGTATTAACTTTTCGTCATTTCACACAGCGTATAATTTAATAAGCGCCCTAAACCGCTAACGGTTTGTAATAAAGCTTCTTCCACTGCGCCCACCGAGCCATAAATCACCAGAGCACCACTGAAGCGGTCGAGAAAACCAATGTGTACGTCGGCGGCTTTCAATGCTAAATCACCGGCAATCATCGCCGTTTCTCCGGGAGTTAGCGTCATAATGCCGATTGCACCTGCATCCGGAACACCGATTTTCTTCGCCAGTTCCTCGCCAGGGTGCGCAATGAGATGTGCCAGCGTGACCTGTTTCCCGGGCACAAATTCCTGAATGATGCGTTCTTTATCCATGAGTCGCCGCCTGTGAAAAACTTGCGGCTATCGTGACAATTTTTCGTCAGAGTAAATAACAAAATTCGGCAAGCGAGTTTGAAAGGTGAGGTAGATCACTAAGAATGGGGAGATATTTTATGTAATGCATAAATTTTCACGTGCAGCACATGAATATAATTAAATTGATATTGATTTATTTTTATATGGCGTACTTTATTATTCGAAAAACCAGTAATAATCCCTTCTGATATATTGCGGTAAATCGCTTACCCCGAATAATTCAGGGTAAGCGTGATTTAACATTAAGAATTACAGCGGTTGAGTTTGCGCTTCAACCACGGCCAGCGCCACCATGTTAACGATACGACGCACTGACGCGATTGGCGTTAATACGTGAACCGGTTTTGCCACGCCCATCATCACCGGGCCGACCGTCACACCTTCCGAGCTGGAAACGCGCAACAAGTTGTAACTAATGCGGGCGGCTTCCATGTTCGGCATCACCAGAATATTGGCGGAACCTTTCAAAGGGCTGTCCGGCATACGGTCGTTGCGAATCGCTTCTACCAGCGCCGCGTCACCATGCATCTCACCATCAATCATCAGTTCAGGAGCACGTTCTCTCACCAGCTCCAGCGCTTTACGCATCTTGCTTGACGACGGGCAGTCAGAAGAGCCGAAGTTGGAATGCGACAGCAGAGCAACGCGCGGCTCAATACCGAAACGACGGACCGTTTCTGCCGCCATCAAGGTGATCTCCGCCAGCTCTTCTGCATCTGGCTCATTATTGACGTAAGTATCAGCAATAAAGGTGTTACCACTCGGCAGCAGCAGCGCGTTCATTGCGCCAGCGGTGTGAACACCATCGCGATAGCCAAACACATTTTTCACCACGCTGAAGTGTTCGTGATATTCGCCCACCGTACCGCAGATCATTGCATCGGCTTCGCCACGCTGAACCATGATCGCGCCGATCACAGTCGGGTTGCTGATCAGAGCACGCTGCGCCTGTTCCTGAGTTACACCACGACGCTTCATGATCTGGAAGTATTCGCTCCAGTACTCTTTAAAGCGCGGATCGGATTCGTTATTGACGATCTCAAAATCAACGCCCGCTTTGATCTGCAAACCCAGTTTCTGAATGCGCATTTCGATCACATTTGGACGACCAATAAGAATTGGTTTTGCCAGTCCCAGCGTTACCAGTTCCTGAGTCGCGTGCAGAACGCGCGCCTCTTCCCCTTCAGGCAGGACAACGCGCTTCGGCGCTTTGCGAGCCTGGGAGAAAATCGGCTTCATAAACAGGTTGGTTTTGTAAACGAACTCGGTCAACTTGTCGATGTAGGCGTCAAAGTCGGCAATCGGGCGCGTCGCCACACCGGACTCCATTGCCGCTTTTGCCACCGCTGGCGCGATCTTGACGATCAGACGTGGATCGAACGGTTTAGGAATAATGTATTCCGGGCCAAAGCTCAGATCCTGATCGCCATAGGCAGAAGCAACCACTTCGCTCTGTTCCGCATGAGCCAGTTCAGCAATTGCGCGTACCGCTGCCAGTTTCATCTCTTCGTTGATGGCCGTTGCGCCAACGTCCAGCGCGCCACGGAAGATGAACGGGAAGCAAAGCACGTTGTTGACCTGGTTCGGATAGTCGGAACGACCGGTACAGATGATGGCGTCCGGACGCACTTCTTTCGCCAGCGGCGGCAGAATTTCCGGTTCCGGGTTCGCCAGCGCCAGAATCATCGGCGCGCGAGCCATTTTCTTCACCATCTCCTGGGTCAGCACTTTCGGGCCGGAACAGCCGAGAAAAATATCCGCGCCTTCAATCACATCGTCGAGGGTACGTTTGCCGTCATCCACAACTGCATATGCCGCTTTGGTTTCCGCCATGTTCGGCTCGCGCCCCTGATAGATAACGCCTTTTGAGTCGCAAACTACGATGTTGTGTTTTTGCAGACCCAGCGCCACCAGCAGGTTCATACAGGCGATTGCCGCTGCACCTGCGCCAGAAACCACCATCCTTACGTCGGAGATATTTTTCTCCACCACGCGCAAGCCGTTGAGGATGGCGGCGGTGCTGATGATTGCCGTACCGTGCTGGTCGTCATGGAATACCGGAATGTTCATTCGCTGGCGCAGTTTCTGCTCAATGTAGAAACATTCTGGCGCTTTAATGTCTTCAAGGTTGATACCACCGAACGTCGGTTCGAGTGCGGCGACCACTTCAATAAATTTATCCGGGTCCAGCTCATCAACTTCGATGTCAAACACATCTATCCCGGCGAATTTCTTAAACAGAACGCCCTTGCCTTCCATTACCGGTTTGCCTGCCAGTGCTCCAATGTTACCGAGCCCCAGCACTGCCGTACCGTTAGAGATCACCGCCACCAGGTTACCGCGCGCTGTATATTTGTAGGCTTTTAACGGATCTTTTTCGATTTCAAGACAAGGCGCGGCGACGCCAGGCGAATAGGCCAGCGCCAGATCACGCTGCGTTGCCAGAGGTTTGGTCGGAGAAACCTGGATTTTCCCTGGGACTGGAAATTCATGGAAATCAAGTGCACTTTGTTTTAACTGGTCATCCATTTGGTTGTTCCTTTCACGTAACGTTCACAAAAATGTGTGGGTTGCTGCCTTCGCCCACAACGTGGCGCACATTATCACCTTGCCGGAGCTTTCAGACTTTGAGCAAGTCCAAACTCTCCACATCAAAATAATGTTTCGGTAATAATCCTATAACACTGATGTTACCTGCTTAATCCAGCAATACCATGCCTGTCTGCTATGCTTTTTTGATGCGTTTCGCGAAATTTGTCAGAAGTGTGAATTAACGCACTCATCTAACACTTTACTTTTCAAGGAGTATTTCCTATGAACGAGTTAGACGGCATCAAACAGTTCACCACGGTCGTGGCAGACAGTGGCGATATTGAGTCCATTCGTCACTACCATCCTCAGGATGCCACCACCAATCCTTCGCTGTTACTCAAGGCTGCCGGATTATCACAATATGAGCATTTAATAGACGATGCTATTGCCTGGGGTAAAAAAAACGGTCAAACCCAGGAACAACAAGTCGTCGCGGCCTGTGACAAACTGGCGGTCAATTTCGGTACAGAAATTCTCAAAATCGTACCCGGTCGTGTGTCGACAGAAGTTGATGCACGCCTCTCTTTTGATAAAGAAAAGAGTATTGAGAAAGCGCGCCATCTGGTGGATTTGTACCAGCAGCAGGGCGTTGAGAAGTCACGCATTCTGATCAAGTTGGCTTCGACATGGGAAGGAATTCGCGCGGCAGAAGAGCTGGAAAAAGAAGGTATTAATTGCAATCTGACGCTGCTGTTTTCCTTTGCTCAGGCACGAGCCTGCGCAGAAGCAGGCGTTTTTCTGATTTCACCGTTTGTGGGCCGTATTTATGACTGGTATCAGGCGCGCAAACCAATGGACCCATATGTGGTAGAAGAAGATCCGGGCGTCAAATCAGTACGCAATATCTACGACTACTATAAACAGCACCGTTACGAAACCATCGTGATGGGCGCAAGTTTCCGCCGTACCGAGCAAATCCTCGCTTTAACCGGTTGTGACCGTCTGACCATCGCGCCGAACTTGCTGAAAGAGTTGCAGGAAAAAGTCTCGCCGGTGGTACGTAAATTAATCCCGCCTTCTCAGCATTTCCCGCGCCCTACCCCTATGAGCGAAGCGGAATTTCGTTGGGAACACAATCAGGATGCGATGGCGGTAGAAAAACTGTCTGAAGGCATCCGCCTGTTCGCTGTCGATCAACGCAAACTGGAAGATCTTCTTGCCGCCAAACTGTAAACCAGCCACGGAGTGTTCTATGTCCCGAAAAGACCTTGCCAATGCGATTCGCGCGCTCAGTATGGATGCGGTGCAAAAAGCCAATTCTGGTCATCCCGGCGCGCCGATGGGCATGGCCGATATTGCCGAAGTGCTGTGGAACGATTTTCTTAAACATAACCCCACCGACCCGACCTGGTATGATCGCGACCGCTTTATTCTCTCTAACGGTCACGCATCGATGCTGCTCTACAGTTTGCTGCATCTGACCGGTTATGACCTGCCGCTGGAAGAGCTGAAGAACTTCCGTCAGCTACATTCAAAAACACCAGGTCACCCGGAGATTGGCTATACGCCGGGCGTAGAAACCACCACGGGGCCGCTGGGTCAGGGGCTGGCGAACGCAGTCGGACTGGCGATAGCAGAACGCACGCTGGCGGCGCAGTTTAACCAGCCGGATCATGAGATTGTCGATCACTTCACTTATGTGTTTATGGGTGATGGTTGCCTGATGGAAGGTATCTCCCATGAGGTCTGTTCACTGGCGGGAACGCTGGGACTCGGTAAGCTGATTGGTTTTTACGATCACAACGGGATTTCGATTGATGGTGAAACTGAAGGCTGGTTTACCGACGATACGGCAAAACGCTTTGAAGCCTATCACTGGCATGTTGTCCACGAAATCGACGGTCACGATCCGCAAGCGGTGAAGGAAGCTATTCTCGAAGCACAAAGCGTGAAAGATAAGCCGTCGCTGATTATCTGCCGCACGGTGATTGGCTTTGGCTCGCCTAATAAAGCGGGTAAAGAAGAGGCGCACGGCGCCCCACTGGGTGAAGAAGAAGTGGCGCTGGCACGGCAAAAACTGGGCTGGCATCATCCACCCTTTGAGATCCCCAAAGAGATTTACCACGCCTGGGATGCCCGCGAAAAAGGCGAAAAAGCGCAGCAGAGCTGGAATGAGAAGTTTGCCGCGTATAAAAAAGCCCATCCACAACTGGCAGAAGAGTTTACCCGCCGGATGAGTGGCGGTTTGCCGAAAGACTGGGAGAAAACGACTCAGAAATATATCAATGAGTTGCAGGCGAATCCGGCGAAAATCGCGACCCGCAAAGCCTCGCAAAATACGCTTAACGCTTACGGCCCAATGCTGCCGGAGCTGCTTGGTGGTTCAGCGGATCTGGCTCCCAGCAACCTCACCATCTGGAAAGGTTCTGTGTCGCTGAAGGAAGATCCAGCAGGGAATTATATTCACTACGGGGTGCGTGAATTTGGTATGACCGCTATCGCCAACGGCATCGCGCACCACGGTGGATTTGTACCGTATACCGCAACGTTCCTGATGTTTGTTGAATATGCCCGCAACGCCGCGCGTATGGCGGCACTGATGAAAGCGCGGCAAATTATGGTTTATACCCATGACTCGATTGGTCTGGGGGAAGATGGCCCGACGCACCAGGCGGTTGAGCAACTGGCCAGTTTGCGCTTAACGCCGAATTTCAGCACCTGGCGACCGTGCGATCAGGTAGAAGCGGCGGTGGGCTGGAAACTGGCAGTTGAGCGCCATAACGGACCGACGGCGCTGATCCTCTCCAGACAAAATCTGGCCCAGGTGGAACGCACTCCGGAGCAGGTGAAAGAGATTGCTCGTGGCGGTTATGTGTTGAAAGACAGCGGCGGCAAGCCGGATATTATCTTGATTGCTACCGGTTCAGAGATGGAGATTACCCTGCAAGCGGCAGAGAAACTGGCGGGCGAAGGACGCAATGTGCGCGTGGTTTCCTTACCCTCGACGGATATTTTTGACGCCCAGGATGAGGAATATCGTGAGTCGGTGCTGCCCTCAAACGTTTCTGCCCGCGTAGCGGTAGAAGCAGGTATTGCCGATTACTGGTACAAATATGTCGGTCTGAAAGGGGCGATTGTCGGAATGACGGGTTATGGCGAATCTGCTCCGGCGGATAAACTGTTCCCGTTCTTTGGCTTTACTGCCGAGAATATTGTGGCAAAAGCGCATAAGGTGCTTGGGGTAAAAGGCGTCTGATGCTGATTGCCGGATGCGACGCTGACGCGTCTTATCCGGCCTACCGCGTCTTATCCGGCCTGGCGCGTCTTATCAGGCTTACATGTTCCCGCCATGATGTTTAACGGGTGATCCACAACGTGGGCCAGGCGTCTGGTCCATGCCAGTTATCGCAAGTTGGCTCTGCGGCGTAACGCACCAGACGAAAGCGCTGGCCGTCAAAACGCCAGCGAGTCTGGATACCACAATCGCTTAACCCACGCCCTTTCGCTAACGTCACCAGTTCACGCGACTTTTCATCAAATGTCGCGTTCATCAACTCCAGTTCATTCGTCTCCTGACCGTTGTTGAACGGTAAGCGCAACCTTACCGGGCGCGATGCCAGCGGTTTTTTACGCGAAACGATCCACGCCAGATCAATGGTGTTATACGCACCAGCCTCACAGCCAATCATCATTAATGCCTTGTCGTCGGTCAGCGCCGTGACGCTCACTTCACGACGCAACGGGTCAAGCGAACAACGCAGCCCCTTCATCCGCCAGTTACCGTAATCCAGCAAATCGTTACGTTCTTCAAGTGAGAGTGGCGTTGGCGTTGGATTAACTACTGCGACCTCTTTCAGTGCCGGCGCAGGTGGCACGCTAAGCGGCGGCTCATCCCCTTTCTTGATCCACGCGGTTTCACTACCAACGCGCTTTTGTTGGGCATCAATAAATATCAACGCCGCTTTTAAACCGCTCAAAGAAATGGTCTGCTCGCCGTCACGTAAGGTGATTGCCTTCCCATCCTGAACCCTCTTTAAAAACGCGGTGATGGTCGCCGTATCATCGGTCACTAATAACCACGGCGAAATTCGCCACTTATCTCCTATTAATGCCAGCGGCTTGCCATCTAATAGTAGTCGTGGCGCTATCTCCTCTTCCAACGCATCCGGTGATTTCAAACCACCGCGCTCAATACGTAAAACGGCGTCGGTATGCGCCCCGGCACTGCGGCTAAGAGTCATCACCAACCCATTGTGATCGCCTGTGTTGCGCGCTACGCAGAAATTTTGATTATTACAAGTGACCTGCCAGTCGGAAAACGTCCGTTGCGCTGGTGCTGCCCACGCTAAAGACGTCGGCAACAAAGCGATAAACATGAGAAGGAAAATGCGATAGCGCATGGACGGTACGACCCCAGAAGTTCAAACAAACAGCACAAGTCGTATCTTCGTTGCGCAGATAGCGCGGCTCAATCGGATTTATCGGATTGAGCCAATAATAATCAGCGAAATATTATTGTTACTTTTCAGTCCATTAAATGTGACGCTTGCAAATAGTTAAGCAATAACACCGTCTTACCGTCACGTATCTCGCCAGTTTTGATCATCTCCAGCGCCTGGCTGAACGGCAGCTCGAGCACTTCAATATCTTCATCTTCTACGCCGCCACCCGCGTTAGCGCGCTGACTGTCACTGTATTCCGCGATAAAAAAGTGGATTAACTCGGTTACACCGCCAGGCGACATATACAGTTCAAATAATTTGCGTACTTCGCCAACTTCATAACCCGTCTCTTCAATCGCTTCTTTGCGAATACAGACTTCCGGTTCATCGTTATCCAGCAGTCCAGCACAGGTTTCAATCAACTGCCCACTTTCATTGCCATTAACCCAGGTGGCAACGCGGAACTGACGAATCAGCACCACGGTCTTTTTCTTCGCGTTGTACAGAAGGATCGTCGCGCCATTACCGCGATCATAAACCTCACGTTTATGGCGGATCACTTCGCCATCTTTGCGCGTAAGATCATAAGTAATGTTGTGCAGGGTGAAATAGTTATCGGAGAGAATTTTGTCTTTGATGAGGGTGATTTGTTGCGTCATACCGACTCCACAGCGCGAAATGAACTGTTATCTTACGCTGTGAAGTCGGGTTTGTCTGTGTATGAAATTAGTGAGATTTGACTGATTTTACCCCCAGCCAGTCAATAATTCCCTGCGCCGCATGACGCCCTTCCGCCATTGCGGTAACCACCAGATCCGCACCACGCACGGCGTCGCCACCGGCGAAGATTTTCGGGTTCGTCGTCTGGTAACGGTACTGGCTTTCAACGTCCGCCACAATACGGCCCCATTTATCCACATTGACACCGTGCGACTCCAGCCACGGCATCCCGTGCGGGTTAAAACCAAACGCCATAATCACCGCGTCGGCTGGCATGACAAATTCACTGCCTTCAACCGGCACCGGACGTCGACGTCCTTGTGCATCCGCTTCACCAAGACGCGTGCGCAGGAAACGAATTCCGCAAACGTGACCTTGTTCATTCAGCTCAAGCGCCACCGGCTGGACGTTAAATTCGAAGTTCGCTCCCTCTTCGCGGGCGTTTTTCACCTCTTTTTTCGAGCCAGGCATGTTAGCTTCGTCACGACGATAGGCACAGGTGACGTTACTCGCGCCGTGACGCAACGCGGTGCGCACACAGTCCATTGCGGTGTCGCCACCGCCCAGTACCACGACATTTAGTCCGGCGGTATTGATAAACGGCTCTTCCGGTAATTCTTCAAGCCCCATCACCTGTTTGGTGTTAGCAATGAGGAACGGCAGAGCGTCATAAACGCCCGGCGCATCTTCATTGGGTAAGCCCGCTTTCATGGAACGGTAAGTACCTACGCCAACGAAGACCGCATCATACTGTTCCAGCAACGCATCCAAAGAGACATCTTTGCCCACTTCACAATTGAGTTCGAAGTGAATTCCCATCGCGCTGAAGATTTCCCGACGACGCGCCAGCAGAGATTTATCCAGTTTAAAAGAAGGAATGCCAAAGGTGAGCAGGCCGCCGATTTCCGGATGGCGATCGTACACCGTCACCTCAACACCGTTACGCGTCAGGACATCCGCACAAGCCAGCCCCGCCGGCCCCGCGCCGATAATCGCCACCCGCTTGTCGACTTTGGTGACGTGGCTTAAGTCAGGCCGCCAGCCTTTCGCCAGCGCCTGATCCGAAATGTAGCGTTCAATGTTGCCGATGGTTACCGCGCCGTGTTCATCGCGAATGGTGCAGGCACCTTCACACAGGCGGTCTTGCGGGCAGACACGCCCGGTAATTTCTGGCAGGGTGTTGGTCTGGTGAGAAAGCTCGACCGCTGCGTCGATGTTTCCGGCTTTCACCAGTTCAATCCACTGTGGAATATGGTTATGCAGCGGGCAAGTCCATTCACAGACGCTGTGTTCACCGCACTTCAGGCAGCGCGAGGCTTCTCGCTGCGCCTGATCGGCACGAAACGGTAGATAAATCTCATCAAAGCCAGTTTTACGCGCTTCAATTGCCAGTTTATCCGGCTCGCCGCGCGCGGGCGTTGCCTGCATTTGCTCAACTTTACTCATCACCGGCATTTCTTGTGCCGTTGTACTGGCATGCCAGGGTTGATGTTCCTGACGAGCGGTGCGTAAGCGGCGGGATTTCGCCATGCCGGATAATGTGGAGTCGGTGACCAGTTGCAACGCATCCGCCGGGCAGTTTTCGACACAGGCGGGGCCGTTTTCTCGCCCTGCGCACAGGTCGCATTTATGCGCTGTAGCTTTCACTTTACCCGCAGCGACGGGGGTCAGGACGATTTGCATGGTGCCAAACGGACAGGCCACCACGCAGGATTTACAGCCAATGCACTTTTGTTGATTGACCTGAATACTGTCATCAACATGGCTGATCGCGCCATTGGGGCAGCTACGGGCACAGGGCGCATCTTCGCAGTGATGGCAGGTTACCGCACTACGCTGTTGCTGATGTTTAATAACCGTAATTCGGGGGTGAAAATGGTGTTGGCTCAAGACATGTTGTTCATCATTGTGAGCCATGACACAGGCGATTTCACAAGCATGACAACCCAGACATTGCTGACTGTTGGCCATAATAAAACGATTCATAACGACCTTCTTTTTTGGTTGTAAAAACCTTATTCTTTATATGAGTGTTGTTATTACCCGACTTACAGGGGAATCGGCAATATTCATTTGCCCAGGACAAGTAACTATTTCGCTATAAACTGTGGCAGATCAAATAATCTCATCGCTTATTAAATTGCGTTTCAGCGACCTGAAACATTAATTATTTTATGTGGAGAAGACGCGTGTGATTGTCAAACGACCCGTCTCGGCCAGTCTGGCCCGGGCCTTTTTTTACATTGTGCTGCTGTCGATCCTTTCCACTGGTATTGCTCTGCTAACTTTGGCGAGCAGTTTGCGCGATGCCGAAGCGATCAATATTGCCGGATCGCTACGTATGCAAAGTTATCGTTTGGGTTACGATCTGCAACGCGGCAGCCCGCAGCTCAATGCGCATCGCCAACTGTTCCAGCAGGCACTGCATTCACCGGTATTAACCAATCTCAACGTCTGGTATGTGCCAGAAGCGGTAAAAACTCGCTATGCGCATTTAAATGCCAACTGGCTGGAGATGAATAACCGGCTCATTAACGGCGATTTGCCGTGGTATCAGGCTAATATCAATAGTTATGTCAATCAGATAGACCTGTTCGTGCTGGCTTTGCAGCACTACGCTGAACGCAAAATGCTGCTGGTGGTGGCGATTTCTCTGGCTGGCGGCATCGGTATTTTCACGCTGGTCTTTTTTACTCTGCGCCGCATACGCCATCAGGTGGTTGCTCCGCTGAATCATCTGGTGACCGCCAGTCAGCGTATTGAACACGGGCAGTTCGACTCACCGCCACTGGATACCAGCCTGCCGAATGAACTGGGGCTGCTTGCAAAAACCTTTAACCAGATGTCGAGCGAGCTGCATAAGTTGTACCGCTCGCTGGAGGCGTCAGTAGAAGAAAAAACCCGCGATCTCCACGAAGCGAAGCGCCGTCTGGAAGTGCTGTACCAATGCTCGCAGGCGCTAAATACCAGCCAGATTGATGTACATTGTTTCCGTCATATTTTGCAGATTGTTCGCGACAATGAAGCGGCTGATTACCTGGAGCTTAACGTTGGTGAAAACTGGCGGATTAGCGAAGGAAAGCCAAACCCTGAACTGCCGATGCAAATTTTGCCGGTGACCATGCAAGAGACAGTGTATGGCGAACTACACTGGCAAAATAGTAACGTGTCAGCGTCAGAACCGCTGCTTAACAGCGTTTCGTCGATGCTGGGCCGTGGTTTGTACTTTAATCAGGCGCAGAAGCATTTTCAGCAGTTGCTGTTGATGGAAGAACGCGCAACCATCGCCCGCGAGTTGCACGACTCGCTGGCACAGGTGCTTTCTTACTTACGTATCCAGTTGACATTACTGAAGCGTTCGATACCGGAAGATAACGCCACCGCACAAAGTATCATGGCCGATTTTTCCCAAGCGTTGAATGATGCTTATCGGCAGTTGCGCGAACTGTTGACCACTTTCCGTCTGACACTCCAGCAGGCGGATCTCCCCTCTGCGCTGCGTGAAATGCTGGATGCGTTGCAAAACCAAACCAGTGCCAGACTGACGCTCGACTGCCGTCTGCCAACCCTGGCGCTGGATGCACAAATGCAAGTGCATTTGTTGCAAATTATTCGCGAGGCGGTGCTGAATGCGATGAAGCACGCCAACGCCAGCGAAATTGCCGTCAGTTGCGTCACCGCGCCGGACGGCAATCACACGGTCTATATCCGTGATAACGGTATCGGCATCGGTGAACCGAAAGAACCCGAAGGTCATTATGGTCTGAATATCATGCGCGAGCGTGCAGAACGGCTGGGTGGTACGCTGACTTTTTCGCAACCTTCTGGCGGTGGCACGTTAGTGAGTATTAGCTTTCGCTCTGCGGAGGGTGAGGAAAGCCAGCTTATTTGACATCCATGCTCGAAATAAGCCGACTTTAAATAAGGCTCTACGACTGATATAAGCCTGATACATTTACTTACCCGGCGGCGAAACAACACCGGGTAAGTCCTCTGTATTTTACCAACTGTAACGCAGGTTCAGACTGCCATTAAGATCGTTATAGTTATGGCTTCCTGTCTCACCAACAACCTGGCCAGTAATACTCCACTGGCAGTCCTGGTTCGCCTGAATCCCTACTTTCGCCTGCGCCCGGTTAGTCGGGCTATCCTGTTTCATCTCCGCGCCATCGAACGAAACTGAAACATCACCGCTAGTGTACAACCAGTTCACTTCGGCAAATGGCTGGATCATGGATTTTGCGTTCCTGTGCAATTTACCATCCACACGCAGCCCCAGACGGGTGGTCCAGCTATCACTATCCTGATCGTCAATACGAGTGCCGTTATTGTCGATAACGCTGTCAGCATCATACTTCTGCCAGGTCGCCTGCGCCTGTGGTATCAGGCTCACTGTATTCTGGTTACTCAGCGCAATATCGTGGCGGTAGCCCGTCTCCAGCGAGATGGCATGTGCCGTGGAGTCATAACCCTCAGAACCTACGTCACCGTTACTCACGCTGTTGTTGTAGAAGCCATACTGATACCAGCTATCGACATAAACCCCTTGATGGTTTTGCGCATCAGCAAACCAGGTCGCATATACTCCGAGATTGTAGCCATCAACATTACCTGTCGCGCTGAACCGACTGCCGTCCGCGCCACGATTACCCTCGCTGTCGGTGTCTGCGTTGATGTAACTGGCCATCACGCCGACTTTCAGACTCTGCCTGTCGTTATCCCACGCCAGGATATCGCCGCCCAACTGAAACTGCGAATAGTTGTTGTTGATATCAACATTGCCGTCAGCCGCCTGCGACCCGGCATTACCCGCCTTGAAACGCATCCAGACACTGCCATCTTCATTATGGTACTGACTACCTTCGCGATCGTACAACGTCTGCATTTGCAGGTTACGCACCATCCACTGGTTACCGAGGTAAGCGCCGATATCAGGGCGATATTGCGGCGTTACCGGGACATCGCCACTATCATCCGGTTCCGGTGGAACGGTGGATTGTGAGCGTAAATACCAGTCGCCTTCATCTTCATACAGACGGTATTCATACAGCCCAATCTGCACCTGGTTACCCTGGGTAAAGACACCTTCTGACTGGCCGCCGACATCGATCACTTCAATACCATTTTTCGTCTGTGCGCCTTTACCATTGACGTTAGCAACATAGACCGTCGTGTTACCCGAAGTATCACCGGAGATGACCAGTTTATCGGTTGGTGAACTGTCGTCGCCCAGTTGCGTGTTGAAATACAGATTACCGTTGTCGCCAGTGTAGTTACCGTTGATGGTTAGTGTGTTGCCCGTTTCGCCTTCATGGCTCATAGCAATCTTGCCACTGTTGTAGACATCGCCGTTCACTACACCGCTGCCGCCGAAAGTGGCACCAGAGTCAACATTTACAGCCCCCTGGCCAGACGCATCCGGCACGCCAATTACTCCGGTATCCGTCAGCCACAATGTGCCTTCGGTGACGCGAGTTTCACCGCTGTAAGTGTTGGCAGTGTTCAGGATCAACGTGCCGTCACCCGCTTTGGTCAGCGTTTTGCCATCCCAGCCAGTCACGCTGTTCGGGTCGACATCCGCCAGCACCGTATTCAGCGTAAAGCTGCCATCGGGATCGCTGAGGGTAAAGATGCCGTGCGCATCCGTCGCCGCATTATTTTCATCCGCATACCAGGAGAGTGACGCCGTCAGTTCGTATTGCGAGTTATCGGCGGGTACTACACGACTGTCAACCGTCAGGAAATCCGTTTCTTTGGCTTCGATTCCGGCGACGGTCAGGTCGTCAAAGTCCCCACTAATAGCGCTGTCGGCATCGATCAGCGTGAAGGCGTAAGGGGCATGGGTAAGCGGATCCTGAATATTGCCAATCCCGGTGATATTCAGCGTGCCGTTCAGGCTGACGCTGTCGGCGGTAATGATTGGGCTACTGGCATCCGCGCCTAAATCAATGCTCAGCACGCTGCCCTCCTGCTGGTCAAGCACGGTCGTACTGAGCGTTGCGCTCGCCGCCAGCGAGGTGGTGCCGCCGCTAAACGTCGTCAGGTTCGCCAGTACATATTCTCCCGCCGCATTCAGATTCAGCATGGCGTAGTTATCCACGTCGCCCATCCCCAGCGCACCAACGTCACTGGCATTCAGCGTGCCTTCGGCAATCAGCGTGCCGCCGCTGTAAGTGTTGGCATGCGCAATGGTGATGGCGTTAGCGCCCTGTTTCACCACTTTACCCGCGTTCATCTCGACGAGTTGCTCGCCGTCGTAGTTGTAGTAGTCGCTAATCACGTTGCCGCTGTTCAGCGCCCAGTCTTCAGTGCCGCCGAGATACAGGGTTCCGCCATCAACGACATTACCCGTGCCAAGCGCGGAAGCATCAGCCACCCGGAAACTGGCATAATTACGGAGGGTCCAGGAGCCGCTAAACCCGCTATTGTCACCGCTGAGGGTGGTATCGCCTGTGCTCCAGACATCGCCGCTGCCGCTGATGTTGTTATCCAGAGTACCGGATGCGGATTCAATGAGCAGCAGGCCATCAGCCACAATACGCCCACTGCCAAGTTCCAGGGTTTGAGCCTCCACCACGGCATACTGCTCAATGTCGATAGTCGCACTCAGTCCGCTGAGATCGCTCGTCTGCCCGATAATAAGATCGCCGTACACATCCAGCAGGCCGCCGCCAGTCACGATGCCGTTAAACCAGGAGGTCATATAGCTGTCGCCTCCCAGAGTCAATTTACCTCCGTCCAGATCCAGCGTGCTCCCGACATCGCCATATACGTACTCAAGGTTCTGGCTCATGCCATCCAGGTCAAAGGTGGAGCCAGATTCCAGCTCCAGCCCCCCCTCTTCACCCAGCGAGTTATCGACTCCGGCAATCAGGGTGCCACCGTTAACGAGCGTGTTGCCGCTGTAAGTATTCGCCGCCTTCAGGATAAGCGTGCCGTCACCCGCTTTGGTCAGCGTTGAACCATCCCAGCGAGTGGCGTCGTTCGGGGCGACATCGGCCAGTATGGTGTTCAGCGTAAAGCTGCCATCGGGATCGCTCAGGGTGAAGGTTCCGTGAGCATCTGTGACCGCACTGTTTTCATCTGCGTACCAGGACAGCGAGGTGGCGAGCTCGTACTGCGAGTTATCCGTGGGGTTAATACGACCCGCGACCGTCAGGAAGTCGATCGCTCTCGTCTTCATTCCGGCGATGGTCAGGTCGTCAAAGTCGCCGTTGATGGTGCCATCGGTGTCGATCAGCGTGAAGGTGTAGGGATCATGGCTGAGCGGCTCCTGAATATTACCCACCCCAGTAATATTCAGCGTACCGTCCAGCGAGGCGCTGTCGGCGGTGATGATTGGGCTACTGGCGTCTTCCCCAAGGTTGATATTCAGAACGCTGCCATCCTGCTGGGTGAATACGCCGGTGTTAAGCGTTGAACCCGCCGCCAGCGTGGTGGTGCCACCGCTAAATGTCGTCAGGTTCGCCAGCACGTATTCTCCCGCCGCATTCAGGTTCAGCATGGCGTAGTTATCCACGTCGCCCATCCCCAGCGCACCAACGTCACTGGCATTCAGCGTGCCTTCGGCAATTAGCGTGCCGCCGCTGTAAGTGTTGGCGTGCGCAATGGTGATGATATTAGCGTCCTGTTTCACCACTTTACCCGCGTTTATCTCGACGTGTTGCTCGCCGTCGTAGTTGTAGTAGTCACTAATCACGTTGCCGCTGTTCAGCGCCCAGTCTTCAGTGCCACCGAGATACAGAGTGCCGCCATCAACAACATTACCTGTACCCAACACCGGGACATCTGCCACGGTAAGGCTGCTGTCCCTGTCGATGGTCCAGGTGCCGCCAAAATCGCCGTTTTCGCCGCTGATGGTGAGCGCGCTTATCGCCCAGATATCGCCACTGCCGCTGAGGTTGTTACTCAGATCGCCGGCGGATGCATCCATGTATAACACGCCGTCAACCACAATGCTCCCGGTGCCGAGAGCCGCATTCCAGGTATGTACCTCAGCATTCTGCTCGATATCGATTGTCGCACTCAGCCCGCTGAGATCGCTTTCCTCATAAATATCCAGTGAACCATAGATATCCAGCAAACCACTGCCGGTAACTATCCCCGATATTCTGGAACTGTAGCCGCTGTCGCGTCCGAGAGTCAGCTCGCCGCCATCAAGGTTCAGCGTGCTGCCGACATCGCTGTACAGATAATCGAAACTCTGGCTCATACCATTCAGGTCAAAGGTCGCGCCTGACGCCAGCTCCAGCCCGCCGCCGCTCCCCAGAGTATTACCCGTTCCAACAACCAGGAGGCTACCGTTAACATAGGTGTTATGCTGCGAGCCTTTTTCCCCTGCCTCCCCCGCGACCGTTTCATCCGTCACGTCTGGCGTAAACACCGCTTGCGCATCAAGCGGGCTTAACGCCAACAATACCATTGTCGCCACCGTCTTCACCTGCGTTTTCATCCGGCTGTCGCCACGCGAAAATTCGGAGGCGACGACATACATATTTCGTGCCATACTCCAGACAATGTTATGGGTTTTATTCATGAATTAGTCCTTTAGGCTAAGGGCGGCGCGTTCGTCGCTTAGGGTTTGATGAAGCTGGCGGATAATGCGGTTAACTTGCTGACCAGTTATGAGTCGAGAGCATTCGTACTGTCGGTCGGTGCCCTTGTGCCGCGGACACCACAAAAAATCTTCCTGGTCAAAATCGATGCTTACGTCATCCCAGCAGCCGTGGCATCCGTGTGAGTTGAATACCCGCCACGGGGTATAGAACTCGCTTTGCGGATCGGTAAAACCACTAATCAACACCACCGGGATGTGACACCCCCACGCCAGCCAACTCAGGCCACTGCTCAGACCGACAAAAAAGTCCGCGTGGCGCAGGAGATCTACCCGCTGTTGTAACGGCAGCGCACCGGTAAAATCCTCCGCCCCGTGGGGAATGTGATTCCAGACAAAACCAGAGCCGTAGTGTGCTTCCTTATCAATACACAGCACCCGATAGCCCAACGTTTTCAGCTCTGCCACCACCTCCGACCAGCCATAACCATTGTTCCAGTATTTCGCCTGGCAAGAGGACTGGGTGGCGATACAAACGTAGGGTTCATCAATGACGCGCGGTGCGTCGAGCTTCAGCCGGGGAGGTTCTTCTTGCGGCGGGACACCGAGGATATAGCCTGCAATGCGGGTAAAACCGACCTGACGGAAATCCAGCGGCTGATGGGTGTCGTTACCTTCGAAGTACAACCCTATGCGGTAGCTGGCGTAGGGGTTATGGGTTTTAATGGTTTCGCGGGTGGAGAACTGTATTTCAGGGTACTGTTCGTGGAGCAGTTCGATAATTTCTGCTCCCATCACGCACTCCAGTTGACACTGATGCTGCTGGCGAAAACGTTCGGCATATGGAAACCAGCCAAGGAGATCGCCTAACGTTCCGGTGGGGAAATGAATAATGACAGACTTGTCTCGCAGATCCTGCTCGACATCCAACACCGGCGTGGATTCATCCGCCTTAAAAACCTGAATACGAAAATCAACAAAGTACTTTTTACCGCTCAATACCCAGCCTTCACTGGACTGACAGGTAAATAAAACATTGCCGGAAGCGTCGTCGATTAAATTAACCAGCCAGTTACCCGGAGGGAGTTTGATGCGCGCACCATCGTTGAAATCGTAGCGAATGCCGTGCAGGGATTTTTGAGTGGGAACATAAGGCGCATTAGCAAAAGATTGCTGCAACGCTTTAGTACCTACAAGGGTATCATCATTACTCACTGTAAAATTCCTTTTTAATTAAAGTTCAATAAAGCGCCTTATTTTGAGGAAAGAAACAAACTCACCGATTATGATTTTCATAACAGAGAACTTTTTATCCCAATGCTCTGGTAATAAACACATATTGCGCGCAATATAATTTAATAAAATTTGGCGCAATATCCCCCTTACCCATAACAAGTATTGAAAAACATCCAAAAACATTCATCAGAGTAAAGTTTTTTATTTTTGGCGCTAACACGCCACCGTTGCTGATATTTAACCAACAACGTAAAATCATTATTATCGACAAGTTAGTGATTAATCACTTCCATATTACATCTTCATCTACCGTTCACTAGTTAATAGTGGACTACTGTTAGCCTGCCTGAAACAAGGTGCCCAAACAGTCTTTAAAACGTTTCGCATCAATAAAAAAATATCAATAAAATCAATTAATCATACCCAATAAACATAAACACATGTAATGCAAAAGTTAATAAAAAACCATTGCAAACCATGCCAATATATTTTATTGGCAATAGTTCATCCGGAGCGACACCCCCTCCATGAAATAGATATTAAAAATAGTGACAGTTTATTTAAATAAAGTCATATAGTTTTTATAGATCGATAAATAAAAATCGATCTATAAAACAGATCGATCCATATGAAGAATAGTTTCTGGTGTACTTACCAAGATGATTTAAATACCTCCTCAGAAAGCTAAAAATATTTACCACATCACTTAGCATATGATTTTCAACCAAAAAAACGGTCTTCTCATTTTAAGAACCATAGAGGAAAAAGATACCCGACGTTAATTAATAAGATAGAGAGCAAGTCATATTCGTATAAAACAATAGATATCAAAAATAATTCCACACGAACAAAATACAAGAATCATACATGACATCGATTTAATATCTCTATATATTCATATGATTATTAGCAGAAGTCATAAAATAGTGTTTAGTATGTTGATGAGCGTCAGCAAAAACGAGCAGTTTCCTCGCTTATTGATATGGAACCAGACAAACGAAATATCCGCTTTTTGCAAGCTCTCCGGGAAAAACGATGCCGGGCAACGATTCCGTTAAGAAGAAATTTTGTTAACATCCTGCTGCGGCTTTACATTTGTAAAGGTGAGTTTTCGCTGACAGGGTTCGAATGATGCTCTTCCTTGCGATATCAAAATAAAAAATCGCTGTATTTTTTATTAAAAATTCAACAAATTAGAAAAACATTCCGTTCATGCACCGCAATGGAAAGAGATAGCTGCCGTTACTTTACGCTTATGCAAACTTTGCTACCGAGTGCTGATAATTTACATTATCTCCTTTTTTTCTCCACGATTGGCTCGTACCTTGCCGCTACAGTGAAGCAAGGTATGCCCATAACGATACGCAGAAACACGAGGTCCTCTTTTAATGGCGAATTTCTTTATTGATCGCCCCATTTTTGCCTGGGTACTGGCAATCCTGTTGTGTCTGACAGGAACCCTGGCGATTTTTTCATTGCCTGTTGAACAATACCCGGATCTCGCCCCCCCTAATGTGCGAGTAACGGCTAACTATCCTGGCGCGTCGGCCCAGACGCTGGAAAACACCGTGACCCAGGTTATTGAGCAGAATATGACTGGCCTCGATAACCTGATGTATATGTCGTCACAAAGCAGCGGCACCGGCCAGGCGTCGGTGACGCTCAGTTTTAAAGCAGGCACAGACCCGGACGAAGCAGTGCAACAGGTGCAAAACCAGTTGCAATCAGCCATGCGTAAACTCCCCCAGGCGGTGCAAAATCAGGGCGTAACGGTACGTAAAACCGGCGACACCAACATTCTGACCATTGCCTTCGTCTCTACTGATGGTTCAATGGATAAACAGGATATTGCCGATTATGTTGCCAGTAATATTCAGGATCCGTTAAGCCGTGTTAATGGCGTTGGTGATATTGACGCTTACGGTTCGCAGTATTCGATGCGTATCTGGCTTGATCCGGCAAAACTGAACAGTTTCCAGATGACCGCCAAAGATGTCACTGATGCCATTGAGTCGCAGAATGCGCAGATTGCGGTTGGGCAACTTGGCGGAACACCTTCTGTTGATAAACAGGCGCTAAATGCCACCATTAACGCTCAGTCGCTGTTGCAAACGCCTGAACAGTTCCGTGATATCACCTTGCGGGTGAATCAGGACGGTTCAGAAGTAAGGCTGGGCGATGTCGCCACCGTCGAAATGGGAGCGGAGAAATATGATTATCTTAGCCGCTTTAATGGTAAGCCAGCCTCGGGTCTGGGAGTAAAACTGGCCTCCGGCGCGAACGAAATGGCAACGGCGGAGCTGGTGCTCAACCGTCTGGATGAACTGGCGCAGTATTTCCCCCCCGGACTGGAGTACAAGGTGGCATATGAAACCACCTCGTTTGTTAAGGCCTCCATTGAAGACGTGGTGAAAACTCTGCTGGAAGCTATCGCACTGGTTTTCCTCGTCATGTACCTGTTCCTGCAAAACTTCCGTGCCACGCTGATTCCGACTATCGCCGTACCGGTAGTGTTGATGGGAACCTTCTCCGTGCTTTACGCCTTCGGTTACAGCGTCAACACCTTAACCATGTTCGCGATGGTGCTGGCGATCGGCCTGCTGGTGGATGACGCCATCGTGGTGGTGGAAAACGTCGAACGTATTATGAGCGAAGACGGACTTTCGCCCCGCGAGGCGACGCGGAAATCGATGAGTCAGATCCAGGGCGCGCTGGTCGGGATTGCGATGGTGCTTTCGGCTGTTTTTGTGCCAATGGCCTTCTTCGGCGGCACCACCGGGGCTATCTATCGCCAGTTCTCCATCACTATTGTTGCGGCGATGGTGCTGTCGGTACTGGTGGCGATGATTCTCACTCCGGCACTGTGCGCCACGCTACTTAAGCCACTGAAAAAAGGTGAGCATCACGGGCAGAAAGGCTTTTTTGCCTGGTTTAACCAGATGTTCAACCGCAACGCCGAACGCTACGAAAAAGGGGTGGCGAAAATTCTCCACCGCAGCCTGCGCTGGATTGTGATTTATGTCCTGCTACTTGGCGGCATGGTGTTTCTGTTCCTGCGTCTGCCAACGTCGTTCCTGCCACTGGAAGACCGTGGCATGTTCACCACCTCGGTGCAGTTGCCCAGCGGCTCGACCCAGCAACAAACCCTGAAAGTGGTGGAACAGATCGAGAAGTATTACTTCACTCATGAGAAAGACAACATCACGTCGGTGTTTGCCACGGTCGGTTCTGGCCCTGGCGGCAACGGCCAAAACGTGGCGCGGATGTTTATCCGCCTGAAAGACTGGAGCGAACGCGACAGTAAAACCGGCACCTCGTTTGCCATTATCGAACGTGCAACGAAAGAATTTAATAAGATTAAAGAAGCCCGAGTTATTGCCAGCAGCCCGCCAGCAATTAGCGGTCTTGGCAGTTCTGCGGGTTTTGATATGGAGTTGCAGGACCACGCCGGGGCGGGTCACGATGCACTAATGGCAGCACGTAACCAGTTACTGGCGCTGGCGGCAGAAAACCCGGAATTAACCCGTGTGCGCCATAATGGTCTTGATGACAGTCCGCAGTTGCAGATTGATATCGACCAACGTAAAGCCCAGGCGCTGGGCGTTGCCATTGACGATATTAACGACACGCTGCAAACCGCGTGGGGTTCGAGCTATGTAAATGACTTTATGGATCGCGGTCGCGTGAAGAAAGTCTATGTGCAGGCTGCCGCGCCGTATCGCATGCTGCCAGATGACATCAATCTGTGGTATGTGCGTAACAAAGACGGCAGCATGGTGCCTTTCTCTGCCTTCGCGACCTCCCGCTGGGAAACAGGTTCGCCGCGTCTGGAACGCTATAACGGTTATTCCGCGGTAGAGATTGTCGGGGAAGCTGCGCCGGGCGTCAGTACCGGTACTGCAATGGATATTATGGAATCGTTAGTTCAGCAATTGCCGAACGGCTTCGGTCTGGAGTGGACGGCAATGTCGTATCAGGAACGGCTTTCCGGCGCGCAGGCTCCGGCGCTGTATGCGATTTCATTGCTGGTCGTGTTCCTGTGTCTGGCAGCACTGTACGAAAGCTGGTCGGTGCCGTTCTCGGTGATGCTGGTCGTGCCATTGGGGGTTATCGGCGCGCTGCTGGCAACCTGGATGCGTGGGCTGGAAAACGATGTTTATTTCCAGGTGGGACTGTTAACGGTCATTGGTTTATCAGCGAAAAACGCCATTCTGATTGTCGAGTTCGCTAACGAGATGAATCAAAAAGGCCACGACCTTTTTGAAGCAACGCTTTATGCCTGCCGCCAGCGTTTACGCCCGATTTTAATGACCTCGCTGGCGTTTGTCTTCGGCGTACTGCCGATGGCAGTCAGCAGCGGTGCTGGCTCCGGCGGACAACATGCGGTTGGTACTGGCGTAATGGGGGGGATGATTTCCGCTACCATTCTGGCAATTTACTTCGTACCGCTATTCTTTGTGCTGGTACGTCGCCGCTTCCCGCTGAAACCCCGGCCGGAATAAACAATAAAAAAGGCGACATGCCAACGTGTCGCCTTTTTCAACTTTCTGATAAAGAACCTGTTCATCAGGTTCTTTCATTTTACCTTTTGTCCTGGTAATTACTTACGAAGCATAACTTCGATAAAGTCTTTCCAGTTCCCCAGTTCACGTTCAATCATAACAACCTCTCTTATAATTATGGGTATTCTACGGAAACAATATACCGTGGTGAAGCTAATTTATTCGATTGCTGTGATTACTACCTCCGGGGCAAAACCTATGTAAATACTATGGCCCTGAGACAGGGATTTTTATGTGATGCAAAGCAACATTTCAACATATTCATACGGATTCTAATACTGAATCAATTCTGCTTGAAATACAGACAGATACCTAGGGGAATATTCTTAATAATTGCGTTCAAACTGCTCACAATTATTTAATAGTTGTTAAGTGAAATACCTTAATAATGTTATATTCTCTGACAATCATTTGCAGGGGAAATGTATTGCCCGTTAAATGATTATTTATTCTTAATAATCGCAAAAGGATTCATTATGGTTACCCTTTACGGCATCAAAAACTGTGACACCATTAAAAAAGCCCGCCGTTGGCTGGAAACCAATAGCATTGACTTTCGCTTTCACGATTACCGTGTTGATGGTCTGGACAGTGAATTGCTGAACTCATTTATCAACGAATTAGGCTGGGAAGCGTTACTCAACACCCGTGGCACCACCTGGCGTAAACTGGACGAAATCACTCGCAATAAAATCACCGATGCGGCGTCTGCTGCGGCATTAATGACTGAAATGCCTGCAATTATCAAACGCCCATTGCTCTGCGCGCCCGGGAAGCCTATGCTGCTGGGTTTCAGTGAATCCAGTTATCAGCAATTTTTCCATGAGGTGTAGTCTATGTCGTGTCCGGTTATTGAGCTGACACAGCAGCTTATTCGCCGCCCATCCTTAAGTCCTGATGACGCAGGGTGTCAGGCAATTATGATCGAACGTTTACAGGCGATCGGTTTTACCGTCGAACGCATGGACTTTGCGGATACGCAGAATTTCTGGGCGTGGCGTGGACAGGGAGAAACGTTAGCCTTTGCCGGACATACCGACGTTGTACCGCCTGGCGATGCCGACCGTTGGATCAACCCACCATTTGAACCGACCATTCGTGATGGTATGTTATTCGGGCGCGGCGCGGCAGATATGAAAGGGTCGTTGGCGGCGATGGTCGTGGCGGCAGAACGCTTTGTCGCGCAACATCCCAACCATAAAGGTCGACTGGCGTTTCTGATCACCTCAGACGAAGAGGCCAGCGCCCACAACGGCACGGTCAAAGTGGTTGAAACCTTAATGGCGCGTCGTGAACGGTTGGATTACTGCCTGGTTGGCGAACCGTCGAGTATCGAAGTTGTCGGTGATGTAGTGAAAAATGGCCGTCGCGGCTCGTTGACCTGTAACCTTACTATTCATGGCGTGCAGGGACACGTAGCCTACCCACACCTTGCAGATAACCCCGTGCATCGCGCAGCACCTTTCCTCAATGAGTTAGTGGCTATCGAGTGGGATAAGGGTAATGAATTTTTCCCGGCAACCAGTATGCAGGTAGCCAATATTCAGGCGGGTACTGGTAGTAATAACGTCATTCCGGGTGAGCTGTTTATACAGTTTAACTTTCGTTTCAGTACTGAACTGACAGACGAAATGATCAAAGCGCAGGTTCATGCGTTACTGGAAAAATATCAGCTACGCTACACCGTTGACTGGTGGCTTTCCGGACAGCCATTTTTGACCGCGCGCGGTAAACTGGTCGATGCGGTAGTCAACGCTATTGAGCACTATAATGAAATTAAACCGCAGCTACTGACCACAGGCGGAACGTCCGATGGGCGCTTTATTGCCCGCATGGGGGCGCAGGTGGTGGAACTCGGGCCGGTCAATGCCACCATTCATAAAATTAATGAATGCGTCAATGCTGCCGACCTGCAGCTACTTGCCCGTATGTATCAACGTATCATGGAACAGCTCGTCGCCTGATGAGTAGTTCTGCAAGAGGAAATAAGCATGGACTGGCTGGCTAAATATTGGTGGATTCTGGTGATTGTCTTTTTGGTGGGCGTTCTGCTGAATGTGATCAAAGATCTCAAGCGCGTCGACCATAAGAAATTTCTCGCCAACAAGCCGGAGCTTCCCCCGCATCGTGATTTCAACGATAAGTGGGACGATGACGACGACTGGCCGAAGAAGGATCAACCGAAGAAGTAAGCTGGAGGAGCCGGACAATGTCTGACCTTCAACCGTAGGCCTGATAAGACGCCTCAGCGTCGCATCAGGCACCATAGCCGGATGCGGCGTAAACGCCTTATCCGGCCTACGCACCTGGCACCTGTTTTTCACATCATTTCAATCACATCATTATCACCGGGCTTACCGCCGCTTAACGCTTCGTCGAAGTAATGTTTCGGAATGGTATAACGCAAGTGATCCAGGGCAAATTGCATACTGCGATTATCGATCGCATGCCCCAAATCTTCCACGATATCCAGCGTGACATCACCACCAGCGCTAATTAACGCTTCTTGTGCCGCAACCGCATGTGCCAGATCGATAACCGGATCTTCACCACCGTGAATCAAGTGAATTGTCGTGGCAGTAGATGCGCTTTCCGGCAGGCTGGCATAACGCCCGTTAAAGGCTATTACGCGTGAGGCAAGACCCGGTTCGGCCTTAATGCTCTCCAGCGCCATAATCGCCCCTTGTGAGAAACCGATCAGCGCCGTGGCGTTAGCCCCTACTCCGCTCTGTTTCTGCCAGTAGCGTACCGTCTCAATAAACGTCGGCATGATGGCATCTACCCTCGCCTGGCGATTTTCTTCCGTTATACCCTGCACCGAAAACCATTGACGCCCTGCCGGATTACCACTCGGCTCCGCGCCGCCGACACTCACCACCAGCGCATCCGGAAACAGCGGCGCAAACCAACTGCCGATTTCCCCCATCGCCACTGGATTATCCCCAACACCGTGGAAAAGCAGTAACAACTGTTGCGCTGGTTTGTCCGGACTTTGAACAACAAAATGGTCATGTTTCATGGCGAACTCCTTAACTGATGTCAGTAATTTTACGCCGCTGACTCACAATGACCATGAGAGAAAATTGAAGGAGTCAGTGAAAAAATTGCCATTGCGTTATGCCATCGCGCAGGCGTTCAGTGCGAACATCATCAAGTGCCAATAGCGCCTGCACGGCTTCTTCGCGTTGGCGGGACAGCAATGCCTTACGGCCTGAAAGTTTAAGTGTGGTACATAACCGCGCGTCGCTGACGCTTTTCTGCAAGCGTCCACGCAGCGCCGGTAACGCCAGTTCACTGGTTTGTAGCAGACGCGTTAAACAACCTAACGACGTTAAAAGCGGACGATGAGCGAAAGCAAAACCAGCCAGTTCAAGCCAGTCGTCGTCAGAAAGCACGGTGTCGTTTAGCCGATCAACCGGAATAGTTTCGCCATTCCACTGCGCGAGAATTTGCGCATCGCGGCGTAAACGGTCATGCTCACGCTCCGCCAGTTGTTTCCCCGCTTCGCTAACAGGTAACAGCGCTATCGCCGTATAACAGCCGCTGCTGGCTTCGCGATGGTTACCTATCCGCACCAGCACAAAACCACATCGTTGCCAGAAGCGCCATAATTCATCGGTGTAACCAAAACTCACAGAAAGATAATCGAGGTCATACGTATATTTCAGGGCGCTGACAATAAGCTGTTGTCCTATGCCTTCCCGTTGACGCGCCGGATGAACGGCTATCCGACTGACACGCCGCCCGCGTAATGTCGCCGCCAGTGGATTGCTGCCGTGCGCTGCCAGCGATTGAGCCACCAGATTTCCCCGCGGACGACGAAAACCGGCCCAGACCGCCTGACTGAGTTGTTCAGATAATCCGCCTTCATCCACCAACCATAGCGCCCCGGCGATCTCGTTTTCGCAAGTCGCCTGTAGGAAATGTTGCCCGGGTGCGTCCATCATCCGCCGTAAATCCAGTGGCGACGTCCGGTAGTGCGCACCAGACAATAATTGATAAACCTTTAACGGTGTTTCCGGCTCACTGCGCCATAATATCTGTTCAAATGGAGAAATGGTGATCTCGCCTTGTGGTGCGTGCGTGAAATTTTCATCGTCAAAAACCAGTGCCTCGCTGACCACTTTTTCCAGTGGACATCCCTGCGCCCAACGGATCGGTTGTTGCAATTCAAAACGTTGCAGATGCGGAAAACGAGCGCAAAATTTCAGCAAAAATCCGCGCCCGGTGCCTTCATAGCCCTGCACCGTAGTGGTTAACAAAGTACGCGGAAAACGCGATACCAGTTGATGCAGTAACGGTGCGGGAATGGCTGCAGCTTCATCGACCACCAGCCAGTCGGCTTTCTCATTGCTGGCTAATAATACATCTGGTGCCACAAAGCGATATTTCTCGCCCGCAAACTGTGCCAGCACATCCGTTGCGGCTTTCGCAGGCGCAGTAACAATCGCACGACCTGCGATACGGGAAATGAGTTGCCCCGCCAGTGCCGACTTACCGCGCCCGCGCGCAGCAGTTACCGCGGCCACGCCAGGCGGCATGGTCAGAAGCTGCTGTAGTATCCGTTGCTGTTCCGGCTGTGGTGCGCCAGTAGCGGGTTGCCAGTCAGTACGGGGAACAAAGTCAGCCAACGTTAGCGGCTGGTTTTGTCGCCAGAGAATAGCATCGTTCTCCGTCGTAAGGACGCATTTGAGATGTTGGACAAAATGTGGAGTAGTAATGGGACTGGAGCAATCACTCCAGCGCAGAGAATCGGCATCGGGATGGTTTTCCCATTCTTCCCATACAGGAAGCAACAAAACCAACCAACTTCCCGCTTTCAGTGTCCCACTAAGCGCCGCAAATGCTGCAGCATCAAAACCCTGGTGGGCGTCAAATACGGCATGACAGAACTCGCGCCCCAGCAAAGTTTGTAGCGCCGATGGCGTACAGTGGTTTTCAGTAGTTGGCTGCGGCGAAACCCACAACCAGTCACCGGGTAATATGTCACGCAATTTCAGTGCATGTTCACAGCACCAGCCCTCTTCCCCGCTCAACACCAACAAGCGGCGAATCCCTTCGCGTTTCATTTGCGCTGTTAATGTGTGTAGCGCAGTCAGTTCAGCCATCCCTGCCCCGAGAGTTAAATACTTTTACCGAAAGTATTGCATTGTGCCGGATCGCCACTATCGAAACCACGTTTAAACCAGCTATAGCGTTGTTGAGAAGTACCATGAGTAAAGCTGTCCGGCACCACCTGCCCCTGACTTTGCTGTTGTAAGCGGTCATCGCCAATAGCTTGCGCCGCATTCAGAGCCTCTTCCAGATCGCCAGTTTCCAGAACGCCTTGCTGCTGCATACTATGTCCCCAGACACCGGCAAAGCAGTCGGCTTGAAGTTCCATACGCACAGATAAGCGGTTCACTTCCGCCTGCGTCGCATTTTGTTGCAGTTGACGGACTTTCGGCTCGATACCTAACAGTTTCTGTACATGATGACCGACTTCATGGGCGATAACATACCCTTGGGCAAAATCGCCATCCGCGCCCAGCTTGTCTTTCATGTCATCATAGAAGGAGAGATCGATATAGACCGTGCCATCCGCCGGGCAATAGAACGGCCCCATAATGGACTGCCCGGCTCCGCAACCGGTGCGCGTCATCCCGCGATACATCACCAGCTTCGGTTGCTGATAAGTCTTCCCCATCTTCTCAAATTGCTGCCCCCAGGTATCTTCTGTGGTAGCCAGAATCACCGAGGTAAATTTTGCCGCTTCGTCTTCATTTGGGCTAATTGAACGCGTTGATTGCTGCTGAGAAACAGGTTGTCCAGTCATCAGCCCGGTTAAATCAACACCATAGTAGCCAGCGACCAGCACCACTACCAGTAAAATCAGCCCACCTTTACCGCTTGGCAGGCGAAAACCGGGACCGCCCATTGACGGACCACCAGAACTGTTTCGCCTGTCTTCAACATTGTCACTTTCACGACGCCCTTGCCAGCGCATAGATACCTCAACAATATATTCATTATAGTGATGATCGTAGGTGGTTCAGAGGAAGATTACCACAGGAAAACAGGAGGAAATGATGGAGGAATGAGCGTTCAATTCACGTCTTACAAAAGCGGTTGTCTTGCCGTGCCAACAGCACGGCAAGATGATGAGCGAAAAAATCAGTCCAGCTCTACACCCAGGCGGCGGGCGACGGCTTCATAGGCTTCGATCACGCCACCGAGGCTCTGGCGGAAACGGTCTTTGTCCATTTTCTCCAGCGTTTCTTTGTCCCACAGGCGGCTGCCATCCGGGGAGAACTCATCGCCCAGTACCACTTCACCTTTGTACAGACCAAACTCCAGCTTGAAATCGACCAGAATCAGACCGGCATCGTCGAACAGTTTTTTCAGCACGTCGTTCGCTTTGTAGGTCAACTCTTTCATACGCGCCAGGTTCTCTTTGCTTACCCAGCCAAAGGTTTCGCAGTAAGATTCGTTAACCATCGGGTCGTGCATTGCATCGTTTTTCAGGAACAGATCGAACAGCGGCGGGTTAAGCTCAATACCTTCTTCGATTCCAAGACGTTTCACCAGAGAGCCAGCGGCGCGGTTACGTACGACACACTCAACCGGCACCATATCCAGCTTTTTCACCAGACATTCAGTATCAGAGAGCAGACGCTCCATTTGAGTCGGGATACCCGCTTCAGCCAGTTTGCTCATAATGAAGTAGTTGAACTTGTTGTTCACCATACCTTTGCGATCAAACTGCTCAATGCGCGCGCCATCACCTGCTGACGTATCATTGCGGAATTCGAGCACCAACAGATCCGGGTTTTCCGTGCTGTATACGGTTTTCGCTTTACCACGATACAACTCAGCTTGCTTTTGCATCTTTATCACTCCTGGGTGTGAATTAACGTTTTAAAATCTTTTACTGTCTGGTGTGCCAGATGTTTTGTCGGATGCGGTGTGAACGCCTTATCCGACCTGTGTCCGACAAACAAATTTCGTGCGAATTAACGCTAAAACTGCGTTTTTCTGTCGACGCATACGTTTGCGTATCATATCAGAAAAAAGGGCCGGATGATTCCAGCCCTGTATTTTTACTTGCTAAACGCAGCCTGGAAGACAGATACCAGTGCGTCGTTTTGGCTTTGAGTCAGCGTATGACCTTTCGGATCGATGAACTGTAAGCTGCTGCGGTTATCTAAATCACCGACCTGCAGTTTATAGTCGCCGGATGCCAGGCCTGGATCGCGAGCGCCCAGTTCCTGCCAGTCGCTGTCAGACAGCGGCTTATAGGTCACGGCCATGCTGCCCTGCGAACGGGTGCTGTCGGTCACTTTCATGCCCACTTTTTCCAGCGCCGCTGGCAGACGTTGCCAAACCACGTTGAACGGCCCGCGAACAACCAGCATTGGTAAACCGGTGTCGTCAGCAGCACTTTGTACGTCCATGGTGGTGGAAGCACGATTTTGCGCTGCATTCGCCGCGTCAGTAACGGATTTATCCAGGCCAGCGGAAATGACGTTCATCATCTCCGCGCTGTAACGCTGCATGGAAGCCGCGTCTGCAACCGGTTTGCCCGCCTGCTCCAGGTTCAGCAGTTTCACCGTTACCGCCTGCTGATAACCCTGCGGTTTAACAGAGATTTGATAACGGCCGCGATACTGCTCGTCTTCGTCCAGACGGTTCCATTGCACCCAATCGGTGGT
Source organism: Escherichia marmotae (assembly GCF_002900365.1). Classification (NCBI taxonomy): domain Bacteria; kingdom Pseudomonadati; phylum Pseudomonadota; class Gammaproteobacteria; order Enterobacterales; family Enterobacteriaceae; genus Escherichia; species Escherichia marmotae. Next base: position 4,531,724 of record NZ_CP025979.1, on the reverse strand, counting down.
CAGCGTCTGACCGGCATCATCGCGTTGGGTTATGGTGTAGTTTTTCGCCTGCAGCACGCTAACCACCTGCGGCCACAGAGTATTGCCACGACCATTTTCTACCAGCAGTGAAGCGGTATCGCCCGTGAACTGGGTACGTGCGCCAGATACCAGCGCCAGCGGCTGGGCTGGTGGACGAATATCCAGTGCCTTACCGACAGCACCGCTACCGTTGGTCATCGGGATTGCATAATCACCGGAGGTCACCGGCAAAATCATGCCTGCCGGGGCATGAAGCTCCGCAAGCGGTGCTGCTTCCAGGTAGGCTTCATCACCACTTACCTGACGCTTATAGCGTGAGTCAGAACTACAGGCAGCGAGTAATAAAACAAGCGAAACACCCGCAACCTTCGCCAGGCGCGACTTTTGAACAGAGTAAGCCATCAAATCTCCCTAAACTTTACAGCAAACCGGCATGCTTAAGCGCCGCTCTGACCGTCTCACGACCATTGTCGGTGATTGGCGTCATTGGCAGGCGCAGCGTATCGGTCGCCACAAGACCCAGTTCCTTACATGCCCATTTCACCGGGATTGGATTGGGTTCGACAAATAGTTTGTTGTGTAATGGCATCAGACGCTGATTAATAAGGCGTGCCTCGGCAAAATACCCTTCTGCCGCCAGTTTGCACATCTGAGCCATATCACGCGCAGCAACGTTAGCCGTAACGGAAATAACGCCATGACCACCTAATTGCATGAAGTCCAGCGCGCTCGCATCATCACCGCTCAGCAGAACAAAATCGTCTGAAACCAGCTCTTTGAGCTGGTTAACACGTGTTAAGTTCCCTGTTGCCTCTTTGATTCCGATAATATTTTTTACTTTCGCCAGGCGGCCGACCGTTTCTGGTAGCAGATCGCAGCCAGTGCGGGACGGCACATTATACAGAATTTGCGGCAGGTCAGTATGTTCAGCGATGGCTTTGAAATGCTGATACAGACCTTCCTGCGATGGGCGGTTGTAATAAGGGGTTACCGTCAGGCAGCCAACGATGCCAGTGTCATTGAAACGCTGTGTCAGGTTAATGGCTTCCGCAGTAGCATTAGCGCCGGTTCCGGCAATCACCGGAATACGCCCGTCAGCCAGTTCCAGCGTCATCATCACCACATCAACATGTTCGTCATGATTCAGGGTAGCGGACTCGCCAGTGGTGCCAACAGAAACAATCGCCGAAGTACCGCTGGCGACATGATAATCAATCAGTTTTTTTAAGCTAGCCCGACAGACATTACCTTTTTCATCCATCGGAGTAACAATCGCGACAATACTTCCCGTGAACATGGGCCATCCTCTGTGCAAACAAGTGTCTCAATGGTACGTTTGGTATGGCATTAAAAGCAAGCAGACAGAACCGTTCTGATTGTTGTATGCATGTTTTTTTTATGCTTTCCTTAAGAGCTACTCTCCCCCTTGAAGGAATAACCGGTTTGACACTGTCATCGCAACATTATCTGGTGATTACTGCTCTGGGTGCCGATCGCCCCGGAATTGTGAACACTATCACCCGTCATGTCAGTAGTTGCGGCTGTAATATTGAAGACAGTCGCCTGGCGATGCTGGGAGAAGAGTTCACTTTTATCATGCTGCTTTCCGGTTCATGGAACGCAATCACCTTGATCGAATCAACGTTACCGTTGAAAGGTGCCGAGCTGGATCTGTTAATCGTGATGAAGCGAACGACGGCTCGTCCGCGTCCGCCGATGCCAGCATCTGTCTGGGTTCAGGTCGATGTAGCAGACTCACCACATTTAATTGAACGCTTTACCGCACTTTTTGACGCGCACCATATGAACATTGCGGAGCTGGTGTCTCGCACGCAACCTGCTGAAAATGAACGCGCTGCACAACTACATATTCAGATCACAGCCCACAGCCCGGCGTCTGCGGATTCAGCAAATATTGAACAAGCCTTCAAAGCACTATGTACAGAACTCAATGCGCAAGGCAGTATTAGCGTCGTCAATTATTCCCAACATGATGAACAGGATGGAGTTAAGTAATGAATCCACTGAAAGCCGGTGACATCGCACCGAAATTTAGCTTGCCGGATCAAGACGGAGAGCAAGTTAATTTGACCGACTTCCAGGGACAGCGTGTTCTGGTTTATTTCTACCCGAAAGCCATGACCCCCGGCTGTACCGTACAGGCCTGCGGCTTACGCGATAACATGGATGAGTTGAAAAAAGCCGGTGTTGATGTGCTGGGTATCAGCACTGATAAACCCGAAAAACTCTTCCGTTTCGCGGAAAAAGAGCTGCTCAACTTTACGCTTCTGTCTGATGAGGATCACCAGGTGTGCGAGCAATTCGGCGTCTGGGGAGAGAAGTCCTTCATGGGCAAAACCTACGATGGTATTCACCGCATCAGCTTCCTGATCGACGCTGACGGCAAAATCGAACATGTATTTGACGATTTCAAAACCAGCAATCACCACGACGTAGTGATTAACTGGCTGAAAGAACACGCCTGATTACTTTGCTCCATTCCGTGCTGGCTGCGCTTGCGGCCAGCACATCTCACATTCCGGAATGAAGGTTAATCTTGTGCGATTTGGCCATCGGGCCAGGCATGAATCACCGCTTTAATTAGTGTCGCCAGAGGAATGGCGAAGAATACGCCCCAGAATCCCCACAGCCCACCGAAGATCACCACCGATAAAATAATCACCAGCGGATGCAGATTGACCGCCTCGGAGAACAACACGGGAACTAACAGGTTACCGTCCAGCGCCTGGATAATCAGATACACCGCAAAGCAACTCCAGAATTCAGTGCCTGCTCCAAACTGGAATAGCGCCACCCCCACTACGGGAATAGTCACCACAAAAGCACCGATGTACGGGATAAGCACCGAGAAGCCGACCAGTACCGCCAACAGTAGTGAATAGTTCAGCCCGAAGAGTAAAAAACCCAGCCAGGTGGCTATCCCCACCACGATCATCTCCAGCACTTTACCGCGAATGTAGTTGGTGATTTGCTGGTTCATTTCCTTCCAGACCTGACCTGCCAGCCCACGGTTACGTGGTAGCACCCGACGAACGGCATTCAGCATTTGCTCTTTGTCTTTTAGCAGGAAGAAGACCATCAGCGGCACCAGCACCAGATAGACGGCAATGGTCAGCAATCCCACCAGCGAGGCGAGAGAGATTTTCACCACCGAATCGCCCATTGTGAGCATCCGACTGCGCATGTTGTCGGCCATCGCATCAATGATGCCCGCATCCATCAACGCCGGATAACGTCGCGGCAACGTGGCGGCAAAATCGGAAAGTTTATTGAGCATCCCCGGCATATCGCGGATTAAGTAAATACCCTGCTGCCAGGCAATAGGCAGTACCACGAATGCCATCAGTAGCAGGATGCCAACAAACAGAACCAGCACAATCGACGTCGCCCAACGGCGGGAACAGCCAATAGATTGTAGGCGGACGGTCGGCCATTCCAGCAAATAGGCCAGCACAATAGCCACCAGCAACGGCGCGAGTAGGCCACTAAAGAAAAAGATAATGCCAAAACCGGCAACTAAAATAACCAGCAAGGCAATCGCTTCCGGGTCGCTAAAACGGCGGCGATACCATTGCATCAACATTTCGAGCATAAAGACCTTCCCTGAACCTCAAGAGCGGGATTGCGATCCGCAATTGTATCGAAATGTCACAAAAAAGACTTCGCTTTTTATGACGGATTAAGGAAACTGAAAAGCCATTTGAGTGGGCTAATCTTCGTCGTTACACTCAAAGGCAGTGCGGTGGGAACGATATTTCACAGTATCGGTCAAATGACTATCTCCAGAAATACAGGACAGAGGTTATGTTCAGGCAGTTGAAAAAAAACCTGGTTGCTACCCTCATTGCTGCCATGACCATCGGTCAGGTAGCCCCGGCGTTTGCCGACAGCACAGACACCTTGCCGGATATGGGAACCTCCGCGGGAAGCACGCTTTCCATTGGTCAGGAAATGCAGATGGGCGACTATTACGTTCGCCAGCTACGCGGTAGCGCACCATTAATTAATGACCCACTGTTAACACAATATATTAATTCGTTGGGGATGCGCCTGGTTTCACATGCCAACTCAGTGAAGACGCCGTTCCATTTCTTTCTGATCAATAACGACGAAATTAACGCCTTTGCTTTCTTTGGCGGCAACGTGGTGCTGCACTCTGCCCTGTTCCGTTATTCCGATAACGAAAGCCAGTTGGCTTCGGTTATGGCGCACGAAATCTCCCACGTCACCCAACGTCACCTGGCGCGAGCGATGGAAGATCAGCAGCGTAGCGCACCACTGACCTGGGTTGGCGCGCTAGGTTCTATTTTACTGGCGATGGCCAGCCCGCAGGCGGGGATGGCGGCGCTGACCGGTACGCTGGCGGGAACACGCCAGGGGATGATCAGTTTCACTCAGCAAAACGAACAGGAAGCAGACCGTATTGGTATCCAGGTGCTGCAACGCTCGGGGTTCGATCCGCAGGCGATGCCGACTTTCCTCGAAAAATTGCTCGATCAGGCGCGCTACTCTTCGCGTCCGCCAGAAATTTTGCTGACGCACCCGTTACCGGAAAGCCGTCTGGCAGATGCCCGTAACCGTGCTAATCAGATGCGCCCGATGGTGGTGCAATCGTCAGAAGATTTCTATCTGGCGAAAGCTCGCACACTGGGGATGTACAATTCCGGGCGTAACCAGCTCACCAGCGATTTACTGGATGAATGGGCGAAAGGTAACGTCCGCCAGCAGCGCGCGGCGCAGTATGGTCGTGCTTTGCAGGCGATGGAAGCCAATAAATACGACGAGGCGCGGAAAACGCTTCAGCCATTACTGACGGCAGAACCAACGAATGCATGGTTTCTCGATCTGGCAACCGATATCGACCTTGGGCAAAACAAAGCCAATGACGCGATCAATCGGCTGAAAAATGCTCGAGATTTACGCACCAATCCGGTGTTGCAGCTCAACCTGGCGAATGCTTATTTGCAAGGTGGTCAACCACAGGAAGCGGCCAATATTCTGAATCGCTACACCTTTAATAATAAAGATGACATTAATGGCTGGGATTTACTGGCACAGGCGGAGGCCGCGCTAAATAACCGCGATCAGGAACTGGCTGCGCGAGCAGAAGGTTATGCGCTCGCCGGGCGACTCGATCAGGCCATTTCCTTATTGAGTAGCGCCAGTTCGCAAGTGAAATTAGGCAGTCTGCAACAGGCCCGCTATGATGCGCGTATCGACCAGTTGCGCCAGTTGCAGGAACGCTTTAAGCCTTATACCAAGATGTAATTCGCATTAAAGGAAGAACAATGACCAAACAGGTAAAAATCTACCATAACCCGCGCTGTTCAAAGAGCCGTGAAACGCTGAACTTGCTAAAAGAAAACGGCGTAGAGCCTGAAGTAGTGCTCTACCTTGAAACCCCCGCTGATGCGGCAACGCTGCGTGATTTGCTGAACATGCTGGGGATGAACAGCGCCCGTGAATTAATGCGCCAGAAAGAGGATCTTTATAAAGAGCTGAATCTGGCTGACAGTTCGCTTAGCGAAGAGGCGCTGATTCAGGCGATGGTGGAGAATCCGAAGCTGATGGAACGCCCGATTGTGGTCGCGAATGGCAAAGCGCGCATTGGTCGTCCGCCGGAGCAGGTGCTGGAAATCGTGGGTTAAGATGTACCCCTTCGGTAGCTAAGGCATATTGCCGGATGCGACGCTTGCCGAGTCTTATCCGGCCTACAAATACAATGAACTTGATTCGAGTAGGTCGGATAAGGCGCTCGCGCCGCATCCGACAATAAACGTCCCGTTTACAGCTTCAAAATCTCTTTCACAAACGGAATGGTCAACTTACGTTGCGCGGTAATAGACGCGCGATCCAACTGATCCAACGTCATAAATAGCGTGCGCATCTCTCTGTCGAGTCGCTTCAGCAAGAAACGTCCCACATCTTCCGGCAGTTCAAAACCACGCAAACGAGCACGTAACTGTAGCGCCTGCAACTTATCTTCATCAGAAAGCGGCTGCAATTTGTAGATCTGCCCCCAGTCGAGACGAGACGCGAGATCAGGTAATCCCAGATTCAACTGGCGCGGAGGGCGATCGCCGGTGATCAACAACCGCGTTTTGCCCGACTCCAGAATCCGATTGTAGAGATCGAAAATCGCCATCTCCCACAACTCATCGCCAGCAATACACTCAATATTGTCGATGCAGACCAACGACAAATGCTCCATACCGTCGAGCACTTCCGGGACAAACCAGGTGCGTTTATCCAGCGGGACATAACCCACCGCATCGCCACGCTGCGACAATTCCGCGCAAGCCGCGTGCAGCAGATGGCTGCGCCCCGCGCCTTCGCGTGCCCAGAGATAAATGTAACCGCTATGTTCCTGACGCAGCACATTTTGCAGCGCGGCCAGTAGAGAGGAGTTATCCCCCGGCCAGAAACTTGCAAAGGTTTCGTCGTCAGGAAGATAAAGTGGCAAAGAGAGCTGTGCCGGTGTGTTCAGAGATACCTCAACCAGGGATTCCACAAAATCGCGAGAAGTTTACCACAGAATTCCATTATGTTTGAACCGGGCAGCAACACTGCCCGGTCTGTACATTATTTATCTGTTATATCCGCGTCTTCTGCGTCCAGCACCACTTCTTCAGGGCGCAGCACGCTAATCAGTTTGAAGATCAGGCTTAAGCCGATACCGACGATAGTCGCCAGCGCCATGCCTTTCAGCTCCGCCGCGCCGATGTTTACCTTCGCGCCACTGACGCCGATGATCAAAATAACAGAAGTCAGGATCAGGTTCTGAGCTTTGTTGTAATCTACTTTCGATTCAATCAGCACACGAATACCAGAAGCACCAATCACGCCGTAAAGCAGCAGTGAAACGCCGCCCATCACCGGCAGAGGGATCATCTGGATAGCGGCAGCCAGTTTACCAACGCAGGAAAGCAGGATGGCGAAAATCGCCGCGCCGCCGATTACCCATGTACTGTATACGCGGGTGATCGCCATAACACCGATGTTTTCCCCGTAGGTGGTGTTTGGTGTGGAACCAAAGAAACCGGAGATCACGGTCGACAGACCGTTAGCGAACATCGAACGATGCAGGCCCGGATCGCGCAGCAGATCTTTCTTCACAATGTTAGCCGTTACGACCAGATGCCCCACGTGTTCGGCAATCACCACCAGCGCCGCTGGCAGAATAGTCAGAATAGCAAACCACTCGAAGCGCGGTGTATAAAGGGTTGGCAGTGCAAACCAGTGAGCGTTAATAATCGGCGTGGTATCGACGATCCCCATCGCAAAGGAGAGCGCATAACCCACCAGCACGCCAATCAAAATCGGGATAATCGCCAGGAAACCACGGAACAGCACGGAACCTAAAACCGTGACTGCCAGGGTGGTAATAGAAATGATGACGGTTTTGGAATCTGGCGTTTGCCCTTCAGCCGGGAGTAAGCCAGCCATACCGGCAGCTACGCCTGCCAGCTCCAGACCGATGACGGCAACGATCGCGCCCATTGCTGCGGGCGGAAACAGGACGTCCAGCCAGCCGGTTCCCGCTTTCTTCACAATAAAAGAAACCAGGCAGAACAGCACGCCGCACATAATAAAGCCGCCCAACGCGACTTCATAACCCAACGGCAACAGTAACAATACTGGAGAAATAAAGGCAAAGCTGGAGCCGAGATAAGCCGGGATTTTACCTTTACAGATGAAGAGATACAGTAGCGTTCCGATACCGTTAAATAACAGTACGGTCGCCGGGTTAATATGAAATAAGACGGGCACCAGGACGGTTGCACCAAACATGGCGAACAAATGTTGCAAACTAAGCGGGATTGTCTGTAAAAGTGGCGGTCTTTCACTCACCCCGATAGCACGGCGCGTCATAGTATATTCCTCTGTATTATGTGTTATAGGCGCTTTACTCAAAAAAAAGCCGACTCTTAAAGTCGGCTTTAATTATTTTTATTCTTTATTTTGTACCAAAGATTTTGTCACCGGCATCACCGAGACCCGGAATAATGTATCCGTGCTCATTCAGCCCCTGGTCAATCGATGCGGTATAAAGCTCAACGTCCGGGTGCGCTTTTTCCAGCGCAGCGATGCCTTCTGGAGCTGCCACCAGCACCAACACTTTAATGCTGCTGCAACCTGCTTTTTTCAGTAGGTCAATGGTGGCGATAACTGAACCACCGGTTGCCAGCATTGGGTCAACGATCAGCGCCATACGCTCATCGATGTTAGACACCAGTTTCTGGAAGTACGGCACCGGCTCCAGTGTTTCTTCATTACGGTACATACCGACTACGCTGATACGCGCACTCGGAACGTTTTCCAGAACGCCGTCCATCATCCCCAGACCGGCACGCAGAATCGGCACTACGGTAATTTTTTTACCTTTAATCTGGTCGATTTCCACCGGGCCGTTCCAGCCTTCGATGGTTACTTTTTCAGTTTCGAGGTCAGCGGTCGCTTCGTAAGTCAGCAGGCTACCCACTTCGGAAGCGAGTTCGCGAAAGCGCTTGGTGCTGATATCTTGCTCACGCATCAGTCCCAGCTTGTGTTTGACGAGTGGGTGTTTGACTTCCACGATCTTCATACTCTTTCTCCTTTGAGGGGCAGCCACAAAAAAAAATCGACGGATTATACCGCCTTTCTTCAAGGCGGCAATATTATTTTCGTTGATTTTAGTCAAACCCATAGAAAATTTAGATAAATACATTTAACATTCAAATAGTTAAAAAAGATAATTATCCTGGCAATAAATCATTCGTTGCCTCTGCTCGCGCATTTTTTCACCTCTCGCTCAGCAAAAAGGGGGGAAAAAAGGTTGTGTAAAGCAGTCTCGCAAACGTTTGCTTTCCCTGTTAGAATTGCGCCGAATTTTATTTTTCTACCGCAAGTAACGCGTGGGGACCCAAGCAGTGACCGATAAAACCTCTCTTAGCTACAAAGATGCCGGTGTTGATATTGACGCGGGTAATGCTCTGGTTGGAAGAATCAAAGGCGTAGTGAAGAAAACGCGTCGCCCGGAAGTGATGGGCGGTCTGGGCGGCTTCGGTGCGTTGTGTGCGCTGCCGCAAAAATATCGCGAACCCGTGTTGGTTTCCGGCACTGACGGCGTAGGCACCAAGCTGCGTCTGGCGATGGACTTAAAACGTCACGACACTATCGGTATCGATCTGGTCGCCATGTGCGTTAACGACCTGGTGGTGCAAGGCGCTGAACCGCTGTTTTTCCTCGACTATTACGCAACCGGAAAACTGGATGTTGATACTGCCTCATCGGTGATCAGCGGCATCGCGGAAGGGTGTCTGCAATCGGGCTGCTCGCTAGTGGGTGGCGAAACGGCAGAGATGCCGGGGATGTATCACGGCGAAGATTATGACGTAGCTGGTTTCTGTGTTGGGGTGGTAGAAAAATCAGAAATCATCGACGGTTCGAAAGTCAGCGACGGCGATGTGCTGATTGCTCTCGGCTCCAGCGGCCCGCACTCGAACGGCTATTCGCTGGTACGCAAAATTCTTGAAGTCAGTGGTTGCGATCCGCAAACCACTGAACTCGACGGCAAACCATTAGCCGATCATCTGCTGGCCCCAACCCGTATTTATGTGAAATCGGTACTGGAGTTGATCGAAAAAGTGGATGTGCACGCCATTGCGCATCTGACCGGTGGCGGCTTCTGGGAAAATATTCCGCGCGTATTGCCGGAAAATACCCAGGCAGTGATTGATGAATCCTCCTGGCAATGGCCGGAAGTATTCAACTGGCTGCAAACGGCAGGCAATGTCAGCCGCCATGAAATGTATCGCACCTTCAACTGCGGCGTCGGGATGATTATCGCCCTGCCGGCTCCGGAAGTGGACAAAGCTCTCGCCCTGCTCAATGACAACGGTGAAAACGCGTGGAAAATCGGTATCATCAAAGCCTCTGATTCCGAACAACGCGTGGTTATCGAATAATGAATATTGTGGTGCTTATTTCCGGCAACGGAAGTAATTTGCAGGCAATTATTGACGCCTGCAAAACCAACAAAATTAAAGGCACCCTACGGGCAGTTTTCAGCAATAAGGCCGACGCGTTCGGCCTTGAACGCGCCCGCAAAGCCGGTATTGCAACACATACGCTCATCGCCAGCGCGTTTGACAGTCGTGAAGCCTATGACCGGGAGTTGATTCACGAAATCGACATGTACTCACCCGACGTGGTCGTGCTGGCCGGTTTTATGCGCATTCTCAGCCCGACGTTTGTTTCTCACTACACCGGGCGTTTGTTGAACATTCACCCTTCCCTGCTACCAAAATATCCCGGTTTGCATACCCATCGCCAGGCGCTGGAAAATGGTGATGAGGAACACGGCACATCGGTGCATTTCGTCACCGATGAACTGGACGGCGGACCGGTTGTTTTACAGGCAAAAGTCCCGGTATTTGCAGGTGATACGGAAGATGAAATCATCGCCCGCGTGCAAACCCAGGAACACGCTATTTACCCACTGGTAATTAGCTGGTTTGCCGATGGGCGTCTGAAGATGCACGAAAACGCCGCGTGGCTGGATGGTCAACGCCTGCCGCCGCAGGGTTACGCCGCCGACGAGTAATGCCCCCGTAGTTAAAGCGTCAGCTCTACCGTTGGCGCTTTTCAATTCCCTTGTAAATCGCAAGCTCCAGCAGTTTTTTTCCCCCTTTTCTGGCATAGTTGGACATCTGCCAATATTGCTCGCCATAATATCCAGGCAGTGTCCCGTGAATAAAACGGAGTAAAAGTGGTAATGGGTCAGGAAAAGCTATACATCGAAAAAGAGCTCAGTTGGTTATCGTTCAATGAACGCGTGCTTCAGGAAGCGGCGGACAAATCTAACCCGCTGATTGAAAGGATGCGTTTCCTTGGGATCTATTCCAATAACCTTGATGAGTTCTATAAAGTCCGCTTCGCTGAACTGAAGCGACGCATCATTATTAGCGAAGAACAAGGTTCTAACTCTCATTCCCGCCATTTACTGGGCAAAATTCAGTCCCGCGTGCTGAAAGCCGATCAGGAATTCGACGGTCTCTACAACGAACTGCTGCTGGAGATGGCGCGTAACCAGATCTTCCTGATTAATGAACGCCAGCTCTCCGTCAATCAACAAAACTGGCTGCGTCATTACTTTAAGCAGTATCTGCGTCAGCACATTACGCCGATTTTAATCAATGCTGACACTGATTTAGTGCAGTTCCTGAAAGATGATTACACCTATCTGGCGGTGGAAATTATCCGTGGCGATACCATCCGTTACGCGCTGCTGGAGATCCCATCAGATAAAGTGCCGCGCTTTGTGAATTTACCGCCGGAAGCACCGCGTCGACGCAAGCCAATGATTCTGTTGGATAACATTCTGCGTTACTGCCTTGATGATATTTTCAAAGGCTTCTTTGATTACGACGCGCTGAATGCCTATTCGATGAAGATGACCCGCGATGCCGAATACGATTTAGTGCACGAGATGGAAGCCAGCCTGATGGAGTTGATGTCTTCCAGCCTGAAGCAGCGCTTAACCGCAGAACCGGTACGTTTTGTTTATCAACGCGATATGCCCAGTGCGCTGGTTGAAGTGTTGCGTGAGAAACTGACCATCTCCCGCTACGACTCCATCGTACCCGGCGGCCGTTATCACAATTTTAAAGACTTTATTAATTTCCCCAATGTCGGCAAAGCCAATCTGGTGAACAAACCACTGCCGCGTTTACGTCATATATGGTTTGATAAAGCCCAGTTCCGCAACGGTTTTGACGCCATTCGCGAACACGATGTGCTGCTCTATTATCCTTATCACACTTTTGAGCACGTGCTGGAACTGCTACGCCAGGCCTCGTTCGACCCAAGCGTACTGGCGATTAAAATTAACATTTACCGCGTGGCGAAAGATTCGCGCATCATCGACTCGATGATCCACGCCGCGCACAACGGTAAGAAAGTCACCGTGGTGGTTGAGTTACAGGCACGTTTCGACGAAGAAGCTAACATTCATTGGGCGAAGCGGCTTACCGAAGCGGGAGTACATGTGATCTTCTCTGCCCCGGGGCTGAAGATTCACGCCAAATTATTCCTGATTTCGCGTAAAGAAAACGGCGAAGTTGTGCGTTATGCGCATATCGGAACCGGGAACTTTAACGAAAAAACGGCGCGCCTTTATACCGACTACTCGCTGCTGACTGCCGATGCGCGTATCACCAACGAAGTACGGCGAGTGTTCAATTTTATTGAAAATCCATACCGTCCCGTGACATTCGATTATTTAATGGTGTCACCGCAAAACTCCCGTCGCCTGCTGTATGAAATGGTAGACCGCGAGATCGCCAACGCTCAACAAGGGCTACCCAGCGGTATTACCCTGAAATTGAATAACCTGGTCGATAAAGGTCTGGTTGATCGTCTGTATGCGGCCTCCAGCTCCGGCGTGCCGGTGAATCTGCTGGTGCGCGGGATGTGTTCACTGCTCCCTAATCTGGAAGGCATTAGCGATAACATCCGTGCTATCAGCATTGTCGATCGTTACCTGGAACATGACCGGGTTTATATTTTTGAAAATGGCGGCGATAAAAAGGTTTACCTGTCCTCCGCCGACTGGATGACACGCAATATTGATTATCGTATTGAAGTGGCAACGCCACTGCTCGACCCACGGCTGAAGCAGCGGGTACTGGACATCATCGAAATTCTGTTCAGCGATACAGTCAAAGCGCGTTATATCGATAAAGAACTCAGTAATCGCTACGTTCCCCGCGGTAACCGCCGCAAAGTACGGGCGCAGTTGGCGATTTACGACTACATCAAATCACTCGAACAATCTGAATAACCCTATGCCAATACACGACAAATCCCCTCGTCCACAGGAGTTTGCTGCGGTCGACCTTGGTTCAAACAGTTTCCACATGGTCATTGCCCGTGTGGTGGATGGCGCAATGCAGATTATTGGTCGCCTGAAACAGCGTGTGCATCTGGCGGACGGTCTGGGGCCAGATAATATGTTGAGTGAAGAAGCAATGACGCGCGGCTTAAACTGCCTGTCGCTGTTTGCCGAACGCCTGCAAGGATTTTCTCCTTCCAGCGTCTGTATTGTTGGGACCCATACGCTACGTCAGGCGCTGAATGCCACTGACTTTCTGAAGCGAGCAGAAAAGGTTATCCCCTACCCGATTGAAATTATCTCCGGTAATGAAGAAGCACGTCTGATTTTTATGGGCGTGGAGCATACCCAACCGGAAAAAGGCCGCAAGCTGGTTATTGATATTGGCGGCGGCTCAACGGAACTGGTGATTGGCGAAAATTTTGAACCCATTCTCGTGGAAAGCCGCCGAATGGGTTGCGTCAGCTTTGCCCAGCTTTATTTCCAGGGTGGCGTCATCAATAAAGAGAATTTTCAGCGCGCACGCATGGCAGCGGCGCAAAAACTGGAAACCTTAACCTGGCAATTCCGGATTCAGGGCTGGAACGTGGCAATGGGCGCTTCCGGCACCATTAAAGCCGCCCATGAAGTGTTGATGGAAATGGGCGAGAAAGACGGGATTATTACCCCGGAACGTCTCGAAAAACTGGTGAAAGAAGTTTTACGCCATCGTAATTTTGCATCGCTTAGTTTACCGGGCCTTTCCGAAGAACGGAAAACCGTATTTGTCCCTGGACTGGCAATTTTATGCGGTGTGTTTGATGCCTTAGCTATCCGTGAACTGCGGCTTTCTGACGGTGCGCTACGCGAAGGCGTACTTTATGAAATGGAAGGCCGTTTTCGCCATCAGGATGTACGTAGTCGTACCGCCAGCAGCCTCGCCAACCAGTATCACATTGACAGTGAACAGGCACGGCGGGTGCTGGAAACCACCATGCAGATGTACGAACAGTGGCGGGAACAACAACCGAAGCTGGCGCATCCGCAACTGGAAGCCTTGCTACGCTGGGCCGCCATGCTGCATGAGGTCGGGTTAAATATCAACCATAGCGGATTGCATCGCCATTCGGCCTATATCCTGCAAAACAGCGACTTACCGGGTTTTAATCAGGAACAACAATTGATGATGGCGACGCTGGTACGCTATCACCGTAAAGCGATTAAGCTCGACGATCTGCCGCGCTTTACGCTGTTTAAGAAGAAGCAGTTTCTGCCCTTAATCCAGCTATTGCGCCTTGGCGTATTGCTAAACAACCAACGTCAGGCAACCACTACCCCACCGACATTAACGCTGATTACCGATGACAGCCACTGGACTCTGCGTTTTCCGCATGACTGGTTTAGCCAGAACGCGCTGGTTCTGCTTGATCTGGAAAAAGAGCAAGAATACTGGGAAGGCGTGGCTGGCTGGCGGTTAAAAATTGAAGAAGAAAGCACGCCTGAAATCGCGGCTTAAGATGAAATGAAAACGGGCCAACATGTTATGTCGGCCCCAATAAATTACGCGCTTTCCCGGACAGGTTCTCTTTCATCCAGCATATCCACTAACAGTTGCGGTTCACCAATCAAAAAGCCTTGCAGGTAATCAATACCCAAAGAATGAACCGCCTGGCGAATCTCTTCATTTTCAACATATTCCGCAACCACTTGCATTTTCTTCATTCGCGCCAGATGACAAATTGACGCCACTATCTGGTAATCCAGACTATTCGAGACAATATTGCGTATGAAGCTGCCATCAATTTTTAATAAATTAGCATTCACATTTTTTAGCCGCGCATAACTGGCATAGCCGGTGCCAAAATCATCAATTGCAATTTGGCATCCTAACTCCTGAAGATGCTGCAACGTATTCTGTGCCTGTTTAACATTGGTCAGGATATTACTTTCTGTTACCTCAAAAATAAGCTGCCACGCTTCTATTTGATATTTAGCTAAAAAATGACTGACGTTCAAAGGAAAATGCGCCTGACAAACGGAAGTTGGCGACAGGTTAATAGCAAATCGGCGGGCAGGCATTTTTTCTCTATTTTCCGCCATAAATTGCAGTGTATGTTCGATGACCCACATGTCGATGCTGGACGATAAGCCAAATTCATGCGCAACCGGTAAGAAATTGTCAGGATTGATGAGTTCATCGTTCTCTCCTTTCATGCGCAGCAGAATTTCATGATAGACATCACCACGCACCCCAGTAATCGGCTGGGCCATCAGGCAAAACTGGTTATGCTCAAGCGCCTGCTGTAGCCGATTCATCATCGCCACTTTGTCTTTTAATTCCCGTTGTAAATACATTGCCCCACGACGTTGCATATTTTCCGGGGTATTGGTCACGATGGAAAGTTCGGCAACCGTATTTAACTCCCCGAGCAGCAGGTATATATGATTAACCGGTGAGCGGACATAGCAATAACTAACGCCAATCTGAGGTTGTAACGGCATTCCATCCCAAAAGAAACGAAACTGCTTCAGATGGTTATCCAGCGCGGTAATGCGCTCCTGGTGTGATTCTGTATTCAGTCGTAACGCAAGGTCGTTGCCGGAAAGCTGATAAACAGATTCGCCCGGCTCCAGCAATGATGTCAGCCAGTGTGAAATTTTTTGTTTATATTGAATGCGTAGCATGATGCCATAGTTCTTTACCAGCATTTCCATGCCTGGGATGCGTAAATAACATAGCACGGACCAGGGTGCATCGCGCAGCGCGCGGTTCAGGGCGCGAATATTTGGCAGATGAACAACCGGGTCCACATAGGCAAGCCGTTGAATGCGTCTGACCACCGCTCGCTGACGGGTTGCCAGTACAGCCATATAATTGACAATAAAAGAAAAAACTAAATAACTGGAGGAAGTTATGGTCAGTTGCGTGGTATATCCTGGATAAAGGGGAATATAATTCTGATAGCTGTGAATACTGATCATCAGCACTACCGCCCAGAGCAGCGATATAAACTTATAGCCGTAGCGCATTGCTCCCCACATCATCAGCGGCAACAATAACGATAACGTATAGTTGGTGCTAAAAATTGTGCTTTTTTCATTTAACGGCATACATAACAGCAACAGCAACGAACCTAAAGCCAGTAACCAGATCGCAAATTCTTTTTTGGTCACTTTTCTGTCAACCTGCTGTTTTAACTGCGAATAATAGCTACGTAAATAAAGTGGATTTCGCACCACCCGAATGATGAAATAGCACAGCGGGACACCGATAAGATTACCGACCAGCAGGGCCTGATAATTGATTAAGGTTCCAAGGTTAAAAGGCATGACGCCTACCAGATTTTCTTTGCTCGCCAGTAATCCTACAAACGCCGCAAACTGGAAAAGCACCAGGAACAACGTTGCAGGAAAAAAAATCTGCCAAAAAATTCGCTGGGAAATTAAGCGGGTATCGCCATGTGAAACGTTGTTACGCCGGGGAGTAAAGACCCTGTAACCGCCCCAACAAATAATAATAATGATAATAAAATTAGCCGTTAACGAAAGCGTTTCGTAAAGGCCAAGCTCCGCATACTTACGAACAAAAATGCCTAATGCTATACCCGGTAATGCTGCCCAGCCAAAAAACATCATCATGCTGTGATCCTACCCACGTAATGTGGACACGGCCCTAAGCGAGATTATGGTTTTCAAATTGTTCCGGGCTGAGACCGCCACAGGCACTGTGACGACGCCAGCGATTGTAATCACACTCGATATAATTAAACACCGTTGCCCGCATTATTTCCCGGCTGCTAAAGCGTTCCCCGTGGATACATTCCACCTTCAGCGAATGAAAGAAGCTTTCCACACAGGCATTGTCATAACAGTTGCCTTTCGCACTCATACTGCCACGCAGGTTGTGTCGCTTCAGCAGCGCCTGATAATCCCCTGAACAGTATTGACCACCACGGTCCGTATGAACAATGACGCTTTCCGGGCGTCTTCTCCGCCACAACGCCATTTGCAGTGCATCACAGGCCAGTTGTGCTGTCATTCGCGGTGACATCGACCAGCCAATAACGGCGCGTGACCACAGGTCGATGACTACTGCGAGATACAACCAGCCCTCATCGGTACGCAAGTACGTGATGTCACCCGCCCACTTCTGGTTCGGGCCGCTGGCGCTGAAGTCCTGCTCCAGCAGATTCTCCAATACGGGCAGGCCATGTGCACGGTAGCTGACCGGGCTGAACTTCCGGCCGGCTTTCGCCCGCAGCCCCTGACGACGCAGGCTGGCGGCAATGGTTTTAATATTGAACTCCGGCAGTTCGTCAGCAAGGCGGGGAGCACCGTATCGCTGCTTTGCCTCAAAGAATGCCTTATGAACAGCGGTATCGCAGGTGAGCCGAAACTGTTGGCGCAGGCTCATCTGGTGACGACGCCTGAGCCAGACATACCAGCCGCTGCGGGCAACCCGAAGTACACGACACATCGCTTTGATGCTGAACTCTGCCCGATGATTTTCGATGAAGACATACTTCATTTCAGGCGCTTCGCGAAGTATGTCGCGGCCTTTTGGAGGATGGCCAGTTCCTCAGCCTGCTCCGCCAGTTGTCGTTTAAGGCGGACATTTTCAGCGGCCAGTTCGCTTTCGCGCTCTGACGAACTCATTTGTTGCTGCTGTTTACTGCGCCAGGCATAAAGCTGAGATTCATACAGGCTGAGTTCACGGGCTGCGGCGGCCACACCGATGCGTTCAGCGAGTTTCAGGGCTTCGTTACGAAATTCAGGCGTATGTTGTTTACGGGGCTTCTTGCTGATTGATACTGGTTTTGTCATGAGTCACCTCTGGTTGAGAGTTTACTCACTTAGTCCTGTGTCCACTATTGGTGGGTAAGATCAAAATTAAAGAAGGCAGGATCAGCGGAAGCCCCCACCATTTATCACGTATTTTTATATAAGTTGCATTCAGTTTCATAGATGCTCAGCAGAATCCCCCACATCCTGAAGGGGTGTATTCAGACAGGCATCCCACCTGACTTCGAAAGATGATTACTCATCGCTATAGAGGACATTGATTCTAAGTGTCATATGAAAGTTCCAATTGATATATATCAAACAAAATAACCCTGATTAATGAATTATTACGTTTATTATGTTAATTCATCATTATTACATCAGCACTGTAAATAATTAAATTAATTTCCATAACATTAAAATATGTATCCACTGACGCTTTTTTACATAACGAAGAATTGACCATTTTTTCCTGATGTGCCTTAATGTAAGCACCGTCTCCTGAGTGGGACATACTTCAAGGAACCTTTTGTGAGTCAGGCAACCAGTATGCGAAAACGACACCGATTTAACAGTCGTATGACCCGTATCGTACTACTCATTAGCTTTATCTTCTTCTTTGGCCGCTTTATCTACTCGTCCGTCAGTGCCTGGCAGCATCATCAGAGCAAAAAAGAAGCTCAACAATCCACACTCTCTATCGAATCATCGGTACAACGTTAGCGGTTACCTTCGTCATCCTTCCTGAACAAGACGGCTCAATGTTGTCAGATGCTGTTGCTCTTTGTTGTTATCAAAGCGGCAAGCATTCTTTCACCTTAAATCTCGCCTCTTTGCCCTGACTGACGATCATCTTGCCTAAGGACGGAATAAACATTAAATTAATATATATATTTCAATTATATTTTTTATTAATTTATTATCCTGGTGAATTTTAATAAATTAAATCTATTCCTTTATCCGCAATACATTTACTTTCTTCTTTTGATGATCTTAAATGTCTTATTTTTCGTAATGTGTACAACAAGGAATAGTGATGAAATTTAAAAAATGTTTTCTGCCTGTGGCAATTTTAGCGTCATTCACCCTGGCAGGATGCCAGTCAAATGCTGACGACCATGCCGCCGATGTCTATCAAACCGATCAACTGAATACAAAGCAAGAAACTAAAACCGTTAATATTATCTCCATTCTTCCCGCAAAAGTTGCCGTAGATAACTCACAAAATAAACGGAATGCGCAAGCCTTTGGCGCACTTATTGGCGCTGTCGCAGGCGGCGTTATCGGCCATAACGTTGGATCTGGTAGTAACTCCGGAACAACGGCTGGTGCAGTTGGTGGCGGAGCTGTAGGCGCGGCAGCGGGTACTATGGTGAATGATAAAACCTTAGTGGAAGGTGTCTCTTTAACTTATAAGGAAGGCACCAAAGTGTACACCTCCACCCAGGTGGGTAAAGAATGCCAGTTCACAACGGGTTTAGCCGTTGTTATTACCACCACTTATAACGAAACGCGTATTCAGCCAAATACAAAATGTCCTGAAAAGAGCTAACTATCAGGAGGACTCATGAAGAAAGTTTTTCTTTGCGCCGCCATATTAGCTGCTGTTAGTAGCCCGGCTTTCGCCTCTTCATTACAGGATCAACTCTCTGCGGTCGCAGAAGCTGAACAGCAAGGCAAAAATGAAGAACAAAGGCAGCATGACGAATGGGTTGCGGAGCGCAACAGGGAAATCCAGCAAGAGAAGCAACGGCGCGCAAACGCTCAGGCCGCAGCGAATAAAAGAGCGGCAGCAGCAGCAGCGGATAAAAAAGCTCTCCAGGATAAACGGGACGCCGAATTCACTGCGGATAAAAAGCGCGATCAAAGTTATGAAGATGAGCTACGCAACTTAGAGATTCAGAAGCAAAAACTGGCGCTGGCAAAAGAAGAAGCGCGCGTTAAGCGTGAGAACGAATTTATCGATCAGGAACTGAAACACAAAGCAGCGCAAACCGATGTTGTACAATCTGAAGCTGACGCTAACAGGAATATGACTGAAGGTGGTCGTGATTTGATGAAAAGCGTGGGTAAAGCAGAAGAGAATAAATCAGACAGTTGGTTTAATTAATCGTCTTTCCACTACCAGGCCTGTAATTCGTGAGGATTATGGGCTTTTTAATTGCATAAAAAACCCTCCAGTGGATGAACAGAGGGTTTTGTTACCAAAATATGCTGAAGCCTCGTACGAATAGAAAACCTCAGCATTTAGTGTTCGGGTTTATTCCCACTCAATAGTAGCTGGCGGCTTACCGCTGATGTCATACACCACGCGGGAAATACCATTCACTTCATTGATAATACGGTTGGAAACGCGCCCTAAGAAATCATACGGCAGGTGCGCCCAGTGTGCGGTCATAAAGTCGATGGTTTCGACAGCACGCAGAGAGACAACCCAGTCATATTTACGACCATCGCCCATTACGCCTACGGAGCGTACTGGCAGGAAGACAGTGAATGCCTGGCTGACTTTGTCGTACAGATCAGCTTTACGCAGTTCTTCAATGAAGATGGCATCCGCACGGCGCAGCAGGTCGCAGTACTCTTTCTTCACTTCACCCAGCACGCGAACGCCAAGGCCAGGCCCCGGGAACGGGTGGCGGTACAGCATGTCGTACGGCAGACCCAGCTCCAGACCAATCTTACGCACTTCGTCTTTGAACAGCTCTTTCAGCGGTTCAACCAGGCCCATCTTCATCTCTTTCGGCAGGCCGCCTACGTTGTGGTGAGATTTGATAACGTGCGCTTTACCCGTCGCAGAAGCGGCGGATTCAATAACGTCAGGGTAGATAGTCCCCTGCGCCAGCCACTTTACATCTTCCAGTTTCAGCGCTTCTTCATCGAATACTTCAACGAAGACGCGACCGATGATTTTACGTTTAGCTTCCGGATCGTTTTCACCCGCCAGCGCAGCCAGGAAACGCTCTTCTGCCGGAACGTGAATGATGTTCAGGCCGAAGCGATCACCAAACATATCCATTACCTGTTCAGCTTCATTCAGACGCAGCAGGCCGTTGTCGACGAATACACAGGTCAGGTTTTTACCGATAGCACGGTGCAGAAGCATCGCAGTAACAGAAGAGTCCACGCCACCAGAGAGGCCAAGGATCACTTTATCATCGCCCACCTGCTCGCGAATGCGGGCTACGGCGTCATCGATAATTTTTGCTGGTGTCCACAGTGCTTCACATTGGCAAATATCGCGCACAAAACGCTCCAGCATACGCATCCCCTGACGGGTGTGAGTCACTTCCGGGTGGAACTGTACGCCATAGAAACGTTTTTCTTCGTTAGCCATTATGGCAAACGGGCAACTTTCGGTGCTGGCTACGGTAACGAAACCCTCAGGAATTGCAGTTACCTTATCGCCGTGGCTCATCCACACGTCAAGCAGCGGTTTGCCGTCTGCACTTAACGCATCTTCGATGCCACGAATGAGCGCGCTATCAGTTTGTACTTCAACCTGTGCATAACCAAACTCACGCTCGTTAGAGGCTTCAACATGGCCACCTAACTGCATCGCCATGGTCTGCATACCATAGCAAACGCCGAATACCGGTACGCCTGCTTCAAAGACATACTGCGGCGCTCGCGGGCTGTTTTCTTCGGTGGTGCTTTCCGGGCCGCCGGAAAGAATAATGCCGCTTGGGTTGAAGTCACGAATTTGTGCTTCTGTCACATCCCATGCCCACAGTTCACAGTAAACGCCCAGCTCACGCACGCGGCGCGCAACCAGTTGGGTGTACTGTGAACCGAAGTCCAGAATGAGGATGCGATGCTTATGAATGTTTTCCGTCATTGACGCTTATTCCGAGGCAAGTGAAACAGATAATATAAATCGCCCGACATGAAGTCGGGCGAAGAGAATCAGGAGCCCATACGGTAGTTCGGGGACTCTTTGGTGATGGTCACGTCATGAACGTGGCTTTCCTGAATGCCAGCACCGCTGATACGTACAAACTCCGCTTTAGTACGCAGTTCGTCGATAGTACCACAGCCGGTCAGACCCATACAGGAGCGCAGACCGCCCATCTGCTGGTGGATGATCTCTTTCAGGCGACCTTTGTAAGCCACACGGCCTTCGATGCCTTCTGGCACCAGTTTGTCAGCGGCGTTGTCGCTCTGGAAGTAACGGTCAGAAGAACCTTTGGACATCGCGCCCAGAGAGCCCATACCACGGTAAGATTTATAAGAACGGCCCTGGTAGAGTTCGATTTCACCCGGAGATTCTTCCGTACCTGCCAGCATGGAGCCTACCATCACCGCGCTTGCGCCAGCAGCGATAGCTTTAGCGATATCGCCGGAGAAGCGAATACCACCGTCAGCGATAACTGGAATACCGGTGCCTTCCAGGGCTTCTACTGCGTCAGCAACGGCGGTGATCTGCGGAACACCTACGCCAGTGACGATACGGGTGGTACAAATAGAACCAGGGCCGATACCAACTTTAACCGCGCTACAACCGGCTTCCGCCAGCGCACGAGCGCCTGCAGCAGTGGCGACGTTACCGCCGATGATTTGCAGATCCGGGTATTTGGCTCGGGTTTCGCGAATACGTTGCAGAACACCTTCAGAGTGACCATGAGAGGAGTCGATCAGCAGAACGTCAACACCAGCGGCCACCAGCGCATCAACACGCTCTTCGTTACCTGCGCCAGCACCAACCGCCGCACCAACACGCAGACGGCCTTGCTCGTCTTTACAGGCGTTCGGTTTACGCTCCGCTTTCTGGAAATCTTTCACGGTGATCATGCCAATCAGGTGGAATTCATCATCAACCACCAGCGCTTTCTCAACGCGTTTTTCGTGCATTTTGGTCAGCACAACTTCACGGGCTTCGCCTTCACGCACGGTCACCAAACGCTCTTTCGGCGTCATGTAAACGCTAACCGGCTGATTCAGGTCGGTCACAAAACGCACGTCACGACCGGTGATGATACCAACCAGTTCGTTTTCTTCGGTTACTACCGGGTAGCCAGCAAAACCGTTACGCTCGGTCAGTTCTTTCACCTCGCGCAGAGTCGTGGTTGGCAGAACAGTCTGCGGGTCAGTCACCACGCCAGACTCGTGTTTTTTCACGCGGCGAACTTCTTCCGCCTGGCGTTCAATGGACATGTTTTTGTGGATAAAGCCAATACCGCCTTCCTGAGCCAGGGCAATAGCCAGGCGCGCTTCCGTTACGGTATCCATTGCTGCGGAAAGCATAGGGATGTTCAGACGAATAGTTTTCGTCAGTTGAGTGCTGAGGTCAGCGGTATTCGGCAGGACGGTAGAATGAGCAGGAACGAGGAGAACGTCGTCAAACGTCAGAGCTTCTTTAGCGATACGTAGCATGGGCAATATCTCGACCAGAGTGGTTAATAAATATTGCCGCGGCATTATACAGAGCGTAACCGATTGCATCTACCCCTTTTTGCAAAAAATGCTTGCTATCCCCTGCTGGCGGGTTACTATCGACTGAATAACTTGCTGATTTAGAATTTGATCTCGCTCACATGTTACCTTCTCAATCCCCTGCAATTTTTACCGTTAGTCGCCTGAATCAAACGGTTCGTCTGCTGCTTGAGCATGAGATGGGACAGGTATGGATCAGCGGTGAAATATCTAACTTCACGCAACCGGCTTCCGGTCACTGGTATTTTACGCTCAAAGACGATACCGCCCAGGTGCGCTGCGCAATGTTCCGTAACAGCAACCGCCGGGTAGCCTTTCGCCCACAGCACGGGCAACAGGTGCTGGTTCGCGCCAATATTACGCTGTATGAGCCGCGTGGTGACTATCAGATAATCGTTGAAAGTATGCAGCCCGCCGGTGAAGGCTTGTTGCAACAGAAGTATGAACAGCTAAAAGCGAAATTGCAGGCTGAAGGTTTGTTCGATCAACAGTTTAAGAAGCCACTCCCCTCCCCCGCGCACTGTGTAGGTGTCATCACCTCAAAAACCGGTGCCGCGTTGCACGATATTTTGCATGTGCTTAAACGCCGCGATCCGTCTCTACCCGTGATCATCTATCCTACCGCCGTACAGGGTGATGATGCGCCTGGGCAAATTGTTCGCGCCATTGAACTGGCGAATAAGCGCAACGAGTGCGACGTATTGATTGTCGGGCGCGGCGGCGGGTCGCTGGAAGATTTATGGAGTTTTAACGACGAACGCGTAGCGCGGGCGATTTTTGCCAGTCACATTCCGGTTGTCAGCGCCGTTGGACATGAAACTGATGTGACCATTGCCGATTTTGTTGCCGATTTACGAGCACCCACACCATCGGCTGCCGCCGAAGTGGTGAGCCGTAATCAGCAAGAATTACTCCGTCAGGTGCAATCTGCCCGTCAGCGACTGGAGATGGCGATGGATTATTATCTCGCCAATCGCACCCGGCGTTTTACACAGATTCATCATCGATTACAGCAGCAGCACCCACAGCTACGGCTGGCGCGTCAGCAAACCACTCTCGAACGTCTACAAAAGCGGATGAGCTTTGCACTGGAAAATCAGCTAAAACGTGTCGGACAGCAACAGCAGCGATTAACACAGCGACTAACCCAGCAAAATCCGCAGTCACGTATTCATCGCGCGCAAACGCGGATTCAGCAACTGGAATATCGTCTGGCGGAAGTGTTACACGCACAACTTAGCGTAACACGTGAACGTTTTGGTAATGCAGTAACACACCTGGAAGCCGTGAGCCCGCTGTCAACACTGGCGCGTGGATATAGCGTAACCAGCGCCGCCGATGGCACAGTGCTGAAACAGGTTAAGCAGGTCAAAGCGGGCGATACGTTGACCACGCGGTTAGGTGATGGCGTGGTGGTCAGCGAAGTCAGTTCAGTTATGAAAACCCGCAAACCACGTAAAAAAGCGGCTAATCCGTAGGCCGGATAAGATGCGCCAGTATCGCATCCGGCAATATCACCATGCCAACACCAGATATAATCCGGGCATCACTGAATGTACCCTGCCGTATTACTCATACTTCCACACTGTTTTGCTATATCACATTTGCCTGAATCAACTCAGTGTCCCAACGCCCAGGTTTCGTTGGCGACATTTGGTGCCACCACAACAACTGCACCAGAAGGTAATTCTGTTTTCAACAGAGGTCGATGTGTTTTTCAAACCCTTGTGTTGCAGAGTTGGTGATGTAATCGGCACTGCGTTCTTTAAATGAAGTTCCTTTATTATTTTGTGCTTCTTGTCGGGTCGCTTCGCTGCCGAACTCGAGCTATGGGGCGTTATTTTGTTTAATGTTTGTCTCCGGTGCGGTAATGGCTGCACCAGAGATCAGCATCATTACAATACAGCGCCCCCAATGCACCATCCCTGAATAATATATCAATACAAAAAATTAATAATGACAGGCAGTATATTCCACACATAAAGGAAAAATCACTCAAGCAAATATAAATACAATTTTAATTAAAATGGTCTAACCGATCTGTTTATCGACCAGACACTGATAAATCTAATTTTTATAGTGTGAATATAAATTTTAAATAAAACTTAATATTCAGGAAGGACAAACTCAACACGTTTGCGGGAAATAAGCCCGTGACCATTCTGACAGAAGTAATCTACCGCACCGCAGGCTTTGAGTACCTGCAAAAGCTGATGGCAATCAGGGCACAATGCCTGGAGAGAGAAATTTTTGTCACAGGTTTCACAATGAGCGATGTCACCATTACGCTCGAGAGGTTTCTGACAGATTGGGCAGTTGAGTTCCATATAAACTCCTTCGATAAGTTTCCCCCTACTTACGAGAGGGAAACTATAGATAAGTACTTACCTACTATTACTTATTTTTTTTGATGTGCTTCATCAGACGCTTGCGCTTACGCATCTGGGTCGGCGTCAGGGTGTTACGCTTGTTCGCATACGGGTTTTCCCCTTCTTTGAACTGAATACGAATCGGCGTACCCATCACATCCAGAGATTTGCGGAAGTAATTCATCAGATAACGCTTATAGGAATCCGGCAGGTCTTTTACCTGGTTACCGTGGATTACCACAATCGGCGGGTTGTAACCACCAGCGTGGGCATATTTCAGCTTCACGCGACGACCGCGAACCAGCGGCGGCTGGTGGTCTTCAACAGCCATAGTCATGATACGCGTCAGCATAGACGTGCCTACGCGACGGGTAGAGCTGTCATACGCTTCACGCACTGATTCAAACAGGTTACCAACGCCACTACCATGCAACGCAGAGATAAAGTGCACGCGAGCAAAATCGATAAAGCCCAGACGGAAGTCCAGCGTCTCTTTCACCTGCTCCTTCACTTCCTGGCTCAGGCCATCCCACTTGTTCACCACAATCACAAGTGAGCGCCCACTATTGAGAATAAAGCCCAGCAGGGAGAGATCCTGATCGGAAATACCTTCGCGTGCATCAATCACCAGCATCACAACGTTGGCATCTTCAATTGCCTGCAACGTTTTGATTACCGAGAACTTCTCTACCGCATCGGTAATTTTGCCACGTTTACGTACGCCTGCTGTGTCAATGAGTACATACTCACGTCCATCACGTTCCATTGGAATGTAGATGCTGTCACGCGTAGTCCCGGGCATGTCGTAAACCACCACGCGCTCTTCACCGAGAATACGGTTAGTGAGTGTAGACTTACCCACGTTCGGACGACCCACTATCGCCAGTTTGATCGGCAGACTTTGCGGATCGAAGTCGTCTTCCTCTTCTTCTTCCTCGCCATTCTCTTGCGCTTCAAATTGCGCCCAATATTCCGCATCTTCATCCACTTCTTCTTGCGGCGCGATATCTTCCATCCACGGCAGCAGAACATGCTCAAGCAGACTCAAAACACCACGACCATGCGAAGCGGCAATCGGGTAGATTTCACCTAAACCAAGTGAATAAAAATCAACGATTGCTTGATCCGGATCCAGTCCGTCGGTTTTATTCGCCACCAGGAAGGTTGGCTTTTCGCGGGAACGCAGATGTTTGGCAATGGCTTCATCCGCTGGCATCAGACCCGCGCGTGCATCCACCATAAACAGCACCACATCCGCCTCTTCAATCGCCAGCAGCGATTGTTCCGCCATGCGGGTTTCTACACCGTCTTCTGTGCCGTCAATCCCGCCGGTATCAATACAGATAAACTCGCGGCCTTCAATTTCCGCACGACCGTACTTACGGTCACGAGTCAGACCCGGGAAATCCGCAACCAGCGCATCTCGGGTGCGAGTTAGACGGTTAAATAACGTGGATTTTCCTACGTTAGGGCGCCCGACAAGCGCGACCACAGGTACCATGTTTAAAGCCTCATTTTTATAAATCATCAGACAACGCCCGCAATTTTCGCGTCGTTGTTAAAAACAGGAAAACGGCCCCTGTCCAGGAGCCGTTTTCAAAGTGAACGACAGAGACGATTAACGTGTAATGGAATACACGGTCCCGTCTTTTGCCTGGATCAGCAGTTTGCCATCAGCGGCAACCGGGTCAGTCTGGAAACCGGAGCTATCAACTTTTTGCTGGGCAACGAAACGGCCATCTTCAACGTTAATCCAGTGCAGATAACCTTCGCTGTCACCCACCACCAGATTGCCATTATACAGCACCGGGGACGTCAGCAGGCGATGCAGCAGATCGCTTTGAGTCCACAGTGTAACGCCACCGTCGATGGTCAGCGCCATCACCCGGTCATTTTGATCGACCAGATAGATGCGGTTGCCGTCGACGATGAAATCATTCACCGAACCCAACTCGCGTTTCCACATAATCTGACCACTGCGCAAATCAAGCGCCGTCAGGTTACCATTATAGGCCAGCGCGAAAACAACACCGTTCACCACAACCGGCGTAGTATCAACATCGCTCAAACGGTCGATTTCGGTAGAACCGGTCGCCTGGGAGATACGCTGCTGCCAAATCATCTGTCCCTGCTGCATCAACACAGCACTGACGCGACCATTATCACCACCGACCACTGCCGCACCAAATGCAGTTGCTGGCGCAGACTCGCCACGCAGAGAGAGCGAAGGCATATCGAGGTTAACTGTCCATTTAACAGCGCCGTCAGCTTCGTTCAACGCCTGCAACTGACCGTTGCTGGTGTGAATCAAAACCAGACCGTCACTGACTACCGGACGAGAAAGTGCTTCACCCGCTACTTTGGTTTGCCATGCAACAGTACCATCGCTGGTGTTCAGCGCGTAAACCTGCGCTTTTTCGCTGCCAATATAGACATGACCACCCGCGACGGTCACGCCGCCGGAAAGTAACGCAGGCTCTTTAGATAACCAGCCATCTTTCTCGGCCAGACTGACAGACCAGATTTCTTTGCCGTCATCCGCATTCATCGCTTTAACCAAACCAGCGCGATCGGCAGCATAGACAACGTTATCCGCCAATGCCGGATGAAGATTAGAGTAGAAGTTACCAATGCCGCTACCAACGGAAGTGCTCCACGCCGTGGTCGGCGTAAACTGGTTTTCAACGGTCGGTAATGGGGACATCTTCACCACATCTTCTTCACTGTTAAACAGCGAACAGCCGCTTAAAAGGGTAACGGAAAGCATTCCTGGCAGCAGTAATTTACGCAATTGCATCGGGTCCCTCTCAGATGGACAAATTATTAATTTTCATCTGCATCATTTCACTCAGTGCCGGGGTAACATCGCTTTTCACGCCTGTTTCCCACGCACTGCGCGCACCTTGCTTATCACCTTTGCTCAGCAATGCTTCACCACGCAGGTCAGCAACAATAGCAGCCCAACCTTCACCTTTAATGGTATCGAGGGTTTTCAGCGCGGCATCAGCCTGCTTGAGCTGCACCTGAACTCGGGCAAGACGCAGATTTATCACGGCTTTGAGATTTTCATCGCTCGTGTCCGCCAACCCTTGTTGTAATTGGGTGGCAGCTTTCTCTAGTTCATTTTTGTCAACAAATTGCTGCGCAAGTTCCAAAGAAGCCAGCGCGCCATAAGTATTTTTATTTTCAGCAGCGAATTTTTCCGCCGCCGGGATGCTGTCCGGTTTGCCTTCGCTCACTGCGGTAACCGCATTTTGATAAGCAAGAGAAGTGGATCGTGAGGACTCAACCTGATGGCTGTTCCAGTAGCGCCAGCCAATCAGTGCGCCAACACCTAAAATCACCCCAACAGCCAGTGCTTTGCCATTTTCAGCAAAAAAGCGTTTAACTGCTTCAACCTGGTCGTTTTCGTTCTCGTAAATTTCCACGCTGTCCTTCTCCTTCCTTAACCCAGTAACGTGCGCAAATGCGCGGCTACGCTATCCTGCGCAACTGCCGTTTGCTCACCAGAGCGCAAATCCTTCACTACTGCCGTGCCGTTGGCCACTTCGGACTCACCCAGCACCACAGCAACACATGCGCCCCATTTATCAGCACGGGCAAACTGTTTCTTAAAGTTGCCGCCGCCGTGGTTGGTCATCAATTTCACGCCAGGTAATTCATCACGCAGACGCTCAGCTAATGCCATAGCCGCAGATTGAGTATCAGCACCTGAGGCCACCAGGTATATATCGACAACAGGATCGGCTTTAAATTCCGGATTAACTGCCTGAACTAACAACACAAGACGTTCGAGGCCCATTGCAAAACCCACTGCCGGTGTTGCGCGTCCGCCCAGTTGTTCCACCAGACCGTCATAACGACCGCCTGCGCACACTGTGCCCTGAGAACCAAGACTGTTAGTCACCCACTCGAAAACGGTACGGTTGTAGTAATCCAGACCACGAACCAGACGCTGATTTACGGTGTAGGCGATACCTGCGCTCTCCAGCAGTTTGCAAAGACCAGCAAAGTGCTCGCGAGACTCTTCGTCCAGATAATCGCCCAACGCCGGAGCATCGTTAAGTAGCGCCTGCACTTCCGGATTCTTGGAGTCCAGCACGCGCAGCGGGTTGGTATACATGCGGCGTTTGCAGTCTTCGTCCAGCTTTTCTTTATGCTGTTCGAGGAAAGCAACCAGCGCATCGCGGTAATTGGCACGCGCTTCCAGCGAACCAATTGAGTTCAGCTCGAGGGTAACGTGTTCAGAGATACCCAGCGCGCGCCACCAGCGGGCGGTGAGCATAATCAGTTCGGCGTCGATATCCGGGCCTTGCAGACCGAAGACTTCGCAGCCCAACTGATGGAACTGACGATAACGCCCTTTTTGCGGACGCTCGTGACGGAACATTGGCCCGATATACCACAGACGCTGTTCCTGATTGTACAGAAGACCATGCTCGATGCCGGCGCGTACACAGCCCGCCGTCCCTTCAGGGCGCAAAGTCAGGCTGTCGCCATTGCGATCCTCAAAGGTGTACATCTCTTTTTCAACCACGTCGGTGACTTCACCAATCGCACGTTTGAATAGCGGGGTCTGCTCTACAATCGGCAAGCGGATTTCACTGTAACCGTAGCTGCCGAGCACGTTTTTCAGTGTGCCTTCAATGCGCTGCCAGATGGCCGTTTCGCCAGGCAGGTAATCGTTCATGCCGCGAATGGCTTGAATGTTTTTTGCCACGTTTATTCTCTTTCTGAATATAAAAATGAACCCTCAACGCTTCCCTCAATATTTCGGGAGCCATGCGGGTTCAATCATACACGGGAAGCGAGACGCTTCCCATCACGTTATTATTTTTCAACCTGCTGAACGTCAATTCGACGCGCTTCGTCCAGTTGGCTGGCTTTTGCACGAATGCGTGCTTCCAACTGGTCGATCATGTCGTTGTTGTCCAGACGGTCTTTGCGCACGCCATCTTCATAGAGGCCGCTTTTCTTGTTGCCGCCCGTGACGCCAAGCGTGGAAACCAACGCCTCGCCAGGACCGTTCACCACACAGCCGATGATAGAAACGTCCATCGGGGTGATGATATCTTCCAGACGCTGCTCCAGCGCGTTGACCGTACCAATAACGTCGAATTCCTGACGAGAACAGGTCGGACAGGCAATGAAGTTGATCCCGCGCGAACGGATCCGCAGCGATTTCAAAATATCAAAACCGACTTTGATCTCTTCAACCGGATCTGCCGCCAGTGATACGCGCAGCGTATCGCCAATGCCTTCCGACAACAGCAGACCTAAACCAATAGCGGATTTCACTGCCCCGCTACGTGCGCCACCGGCTTCGGTAATACCCAGATGCAACGGCTGATCGATCTGTTTTGCCAACAGACGGTAAGACTCCACGGCCAGGAAGACGTCAGACGCTTTCACGCTGACTTTGAACTGATCAAAGTTCAGGCGATCGAGATGATCAACATGACGCATAGCGGATTCCAGCAGCGCCTGCGGCGTCGGTTCGCCATATTTTTCTTGCAGATCTTTTTCCAACGATCCGGCGTTAACGCCAATACGAATCGGAATGTTTTTATCGCGCGCGCAGTCAACCACCATGCGAATACGCTCTTCATTGCCGATATTACCAGGGTTAATGCGCAAGCAATCAACGCCATATTCCGCCACTTTCAGCGCAATGCGATAGTCGAAGTGGATGTCGGCCACCAGCGGCACATTAACCTGCTGCTTGATAAGTTTGAACGCTTCTGCAGCGTCCATCGTCGGTACAGAGACGCGAACGATATCGGCACCGACACGTTCCAGCGCCTTGATTTGATTGACCGTCGCTTCGACATCCGTCGTGCGCGTATTAGTCATGGACTGTACGGCGATGGGAGCACCATCGCCAATCGGCACATTCCCAACGTAAATACGTGTTGATTTTCTACGTTGAATTGGAGCCTGGTTATGCATGAAAAATCTCCCGCGTTACCCGTCTGTTACTGCGCCGGTGATTGTTCGGCATTTAGGGTCAGACGCGCAACCTGGTTAGTTCTGATAAAACGACTCAGATCGACAGGTTTCCCTTGATACTGGATCTGCACTGCGGCTGGCGCACCAATTTTCAGTTTATACGGTGCCTGACCGGCTAAATTCAAATTACCGCCTTTACGTTGCATCCCGCTGAACAGTTTTTTACCGGTAGCATCGGTAACTTCCAGCCAGCAATCGGCGGTAAAGTTCATGACCAGTGCATTAGGATCAGCCGCTGGCGTTGTTACAGCAGCCTGATCGGTTGGCAATGGTGCTGCGGCATCTGGCGTCGTTGTTGCAACCGGAGCCGCCGATGTAGTAGTGGCCGCAGTATCAACATTCGCCTGCGAAGGAGGAACAACCGCGTTCTGCTGTGGATCTACAGCAGGAACTGGCGTCGTCACGGCTGGCGCTTGCGTGTTCGTAACGGTGGTCTCCGCCGCCGATGGCGACGTAGTGGTACTGTTCTGATCAGTAGCCGTATCTAACGGTACACTCTGGCTCTGGTTATTATTCAATTCCGCGGTAGATTGATCAGCCATCGTGGTGATCTCTTCCTGCTGGGCTTTGTGCTCCTGCCACCACCAGGCACCGCTCAGGCCAATCACTACAAACAGAACCAGCCAGGTAAAGGTCATCAACCAGCCATCGCGTTTTTTACGTCGCTTCCCGAGGGAGAAACTCTGCATCGGCGCAACTTTTGCGGCCCGCAGAGGTGCCTGCTTTTCCAGCCCTGGCAGCAGTTCTTCTTCTGGAATATGGACCAGACGCGCATAAGAGCGGATATACCCGCGCAAGAATGTTGAAGCAAGATCGGCTGGTGCCTTATCTTCTTCAATGTCGCGTACCGTGGAAACCTTCAAACAAAGTCGTTCGGCAACGGCTTGCTGGCTAAGTCCAATTTGTTCACGGGCATTACGCAAGCGAGCGCCGGTGGTAAGTGCTTCATTTTGGTCGTGCGTGGCTTCAGTATTCATTCGCTGCAGGTACGTTTAAATGAGAATTGGGATGCCGGTGAACCATCACGCCCACCCACACCGCGAAACATCTGTAAGGTTAACCTTTATCATACAGTATAAGACTGTCTGTGTGCTCGTGACAAAGCCCACGTGAATCAAAGCTAACTTACTGTTGCATCGTTACATACTGCCTTAAAGTCAGCAAAAACGCACCGTTAATATTGATCAGACAATTGCAACTTAATGCGACATTCATAAAACATTACGCCACGGTACATAAAGTAACCGTGGCGTAATGGCTATCAGACCGTTTTAATGTCGATGGTTTCACCCTGCATCCGTTTACGCAGAGTACGTTTAGTACGGTCGATGACATCTCCCGCTAACTGGCCACAAGCGGCGTCGATATCATCACCACGGGTTTTACGCACAATGGTGGTGAAACCGTAGCTCATCAGTACTTTTGAGAAGCGATCGATACGGCTGTTCGAGCTACGACCATACGGCGCACCCGGGAACGGGTTCCACGGAATCAGGTTGATCTTACACGGCGTATCTTTCAGCAGCTCCGCCAGTTGGTGCGCGTGTTCAGTACCGTCATTAACGTGGTCGAGCATCACGTACTCGATAGTAACACGGCCCTGGTTAGCGTTGGATTTCTCCAGATAACGGCGCACCGCAGCAAGGAAAGTTTCGATATTGTACTTTTTATTGATCGGTACAATTTCGTCACGAATTTCATCATTTGGTGCATGCAGAGAGATTGCCAGTGCAACGTCAATCATATCGCCCAGTTTATCCAGCGCCGGAACCACGCCCGAAGTAGAGAGCGTCACGCGGCGTTTAGACAGGCCAAAGCCAAAGTCATCGAGCATGATTTCCATCGCCGGAACCACATTGTTCAGGTTAAGCAGCGGCTCGCCCATGCCCATCATAACAACGTTAGTGATTGGGCGCTGACCGGTGATTTTTGCTGCGCCGACGATTTTCGCCGCCCGCCACACCTGGCCGATAATTTCCGACACCCGCAGGTTACGGTTAAAGCCCTGCTGGGCGGTGGAACAGAATTTACACTCCAGCGCACACCCTACCTGCGAAGAGACACAAAGTGTGGCTCGGTCATCTTCCGGGATATACACCGTTTCGACGCGCTGATCGCCCACGGCAATCGCCCATTTAATGGTGCCGTCAGATGAGCGCTGTTCTTCAACCACTTCCGGTGCGCGGATTTCCGCCACCTCTTTCAGCTTGCCGCGCAACACTTTGTTGATGTCGGTCATCTCATCAAAGTTGTCGCAGCAATAATGATACATCCACTTCATCACCTGATCGGCGCGGAAGGTTTTTTCACCTAACTCTTTAAAAAACTCCCGCATCTGCTGACGGTTGAGATCCAGCAGGTTGATTTTCCCATCTTTCGTGGTGACGTTTTCAGGTGTGACTAATTGTTCAGACATATGCTATTCCGGCCTCGTTATTACACGTTATGGCCCCTGGAGGGTTGAAAAAAGAAACGCCCCGGTGAGCGGCTGCTCGTCCGGGGGCGCTGCATTGTACAAATTCTGGCGCACGGATGCCACGTTTGCACGCGGCATTTACGAAATTATTAACGCGTGCGCGGACACACTTCGCCTTCACCGAAGAAATAAGCGATTTCGCGAGCGGCAGATTCTACGGAATCAGAACCGTGGGTGCCGTTTTCAGTCAGGCTGTCAGCGTAATCAGCACGCAGAGTACCCGCCAGCGCATTTGCCGGGTTGGTTGCGCCGAGCAGATCGCGGTGACGCTGAACCGCATTTTCGCCTTCCAGCACAGAAACCACGATCGGGCCAGAGGTCATGAACTCAACCAGACCATCAAAGAACGGTTTTCCATCGTGTTCAGCATAAAAACCACGAGCCTGTTCAACGGTCAGGTGCAGCATTTTAGTGCCGACAATTTTGAACCCTGCAGCTTCGAAGCGCGCAAAGATACTACCAATGACGTTTTTTGCTACCGCGTTCGGTTTGATGATGGAAAAAGTACGTTCAATAGCCATTTTTACCTCTGTAAATTGTTCTGTTGTTGTCTGTACCAGCGTACGAGATGGCGCGGATTATAATGAGCAACAAGGCCGTTGACTATTGATGAAGGTAACATTTTTTTAAAATAAACCGAGCTTAAGCAACAAACCGTCGTGAAACAGACTACTGCATGGAAAATCTCACCGTCGCTACTTGCCCCATTTCATCCATCACCAGTAATTGATAATCGCCTTTTTCACTCAAACGCAGCGTAACGTTACGCCCACGTTCAGTTAACGGCTCACCATTAAGAAACCACCAGCGTTCACCTGCGCCACCACTGGTTTGCACAGGCAAAGAAGCATCAGCAGCGCCAGGTAATCGCTTAATAATGGTGCCATCACGTACTCCTGTTAGTTGCAACGGGAGTTGGGCATCGCGACCGTATGGCGGGCACATTGTCGATGCCGGAGGCAAACGCGCAGCCCGGCGTTCCGGAGCAGGCAGCCAGGGTTCCAGCGGTAGCGGCCAGACATTTATCATTTCTTGTCGCGCCTGTGGACAATCGGCGGCGACTCGTTTGCCATTTTCATCCAGCCAGATAGGGAAACGTATGCCATTAATCCCTTCCTGCTCCGGCAGTAACAGAGTTGGCGGCTGGCTTCCATCCAGTAACCAGGTTGCCAGGCGACGCCGACAGTTACTGTCACCTTCCGGCAAAGACTGCCCGCCCGGCCAGCAGATAACACCACGGCTTACAGAGTTCGGACGTGGGTCTTCTGGCAGATTTGCACTGCGCGACAGTAAGATATTATTGACCTGATTCAACAGCGGTACGGCGCTGGCAAAGCCAAACTGACCAACAACAGGCGTACCGTCCGGCCTGCCGGTCCAGATACCGATGATATAGCGAGCATTTATACCTATCGCCCATGCATCTCGATAGCCATAACTGGTGCCAGTTTTCCATGCCAGTGGTACGATGCGCGGCAAAGCGCCATCCGGCAAGGGTTGCGCTTCATCAGCCATGATCCGGCGGATGATCCACGCAGCCCCCGGCGACATTAAGGGGCGTTCAAGCAGGGGGGCGTCAGGCTGTAAGCGCAATTTACCTGCCTTACCGCGGCGAGCAAAAGCGGTATACGCTGCTGCCATATCTTCCAGTTTTGCACCTGCGCCGCCGAGAATGAGCGACAGATTCGGCGCAGCACCGTTGGGCAGAAACAGCGGTAACCCGATGTTACGCAGCTTTGCCGCAAACCGTTTCGGACCATAGGCTTCCAGCACCTGCACGGCGGGTAAGTTCAGCGAGCGCACCAGCGCCTCGCTCATGCTGATCGGACCATGAAATCCGCTATCAAAGTTACCTGGTCGATAATCGCCGGTGCGTCGGGGGACGTCCTGCAACAACGATGCCGGATGGATCAATCCCTCATCCAGCGCCAGACCATAGACAAACGGTTTAAGTACCGATCCCGGCGATCGGATCGCATTAACCATATCGACATGACCAAAGCGTGAATCATCATTGAGATCAACCGATCCTACCCAGCCGCGAACACGCATATCAGTATGATCAACCACGATCATCGCCAGTGAACTGCGCGGCGGCAATCGTCCTTTCCAGTTTAGCGCCAGTTCTTCCAGACGCCGCTGAAGGCCTGCATCCAGTGTAGTAACGATTTTGTCGCTTTTACTTTTACCGAGCATCATCCGCGAAAACAGCGGTGCCAGTTTTGGCATCTGTCTGGGTGCCAGCCAGACAGGTTCTTCGATTGACTCTTTTACCTGCTCACGGGACCATACACCTTGCACTGCCATCCGTTTGAGCACTTTATTACGCGCAGCCTCGGCACGCTCCGGCCAGCGATCCGGGCGCAGCCGACTGGGTGCTTGCGGTAATACCGCCAGCATTGCTGCCTCGGAATAGCTTAAATTTGCAGGCGATTTCCCAAGATAAGCCCAGCTTGCTGCCCCAACTCCCTGCAACGTACCGCCAAACGGGGCGCGATTAAGATACAAAGTCAGAATTTCACGTTTAGACAGATGCCACTCCAGTTGAAACGCGCGCCAGAGCTGACGAATTTTGCCGCCAAATGTTTTGGGGTGAGGATCAAGCAGACGCGCCACTTGCATGGTGAGCGTGCTACCGCCAGAGATAACCCGACCAGAAGTCAGATCCTGCCAGGCTGCGCGCGCCACCGAGAACGGGTTTACGCCCGGATGCTTCCAGAACCAGCGATCTTCGTAATTAATCAGTGCTTCAATATAACGTGGAGAAACATCTTCGATTGCTACCGGATAACGCCAGATACCATCTGCATCAGCAAAGCGCCACAGTGGCGTACCGTCCTGCGCCACAACCACGCGTGCGGGATTGACTTCATGTAGCGGCAGAGGCCAGAGTTTATCTGCTCCCCACGCCGCCAGAATGATGATAAAAGGCGCGGCTGCCAGCGTTATCCAGCAGCCGCGTTTTGTTAACAGACGAGGCATTTACGGTCTGACAATCAGCAAATCTTCAGTCGCACCCGTCGCCCGCCATTGGGGAACATACATCGATTCCACCATCGGCTGCGGCATCTGATACGTTCCCGGCGTTACCGCCCGCGCCAGATATACCAGCGTTACCGGTTGATATTCATCAACGGCAACCGCGACCACAAAGCGATCGTCACGGAACTCAATGTGCTTAATGCTCGCTTGCTGCATTTGATTGAGCAAGTTTTGCACTTCGCCACCACTTTGTTCCAGACTGGCGCTGCCGTTCGCCAAGTTCTGGTTTTCCAGTTCCAGACCCGCTGGCAACAAATCAACCACCAGCGCATCCGGCACGCTGTTACTGGCTTTTACCTGCAACCAGACCAGCACCAGATCGCCACTACGCAACGAGTCCAGAGACTTGCTCTTACCATCAGTACCTAATATATGGCGCTCAATTTGCAGAACATTATTCGCTGGAAGCGGTGCGGACTGCGGATAACCGCTGGCATCCACACGCAGCCATAGCGGTTGGTCGCCACTGTTGGTTACCTGCAAAGTTGCAAGTTGATCGCTATTCAGATTGCTGTTTTGCGCTTTCTCGCCTGTCAGCGGTGCGGCAGAGAAAGACGTTTGCGCCTGCCATTTGCCCGGTAAATCCTGAATCGCACGGGCAGCCAGGAACAACGCGTTACTTTCCTGAGTTGATAGCCAACGTTCACCAAACGCCTGCTGCGAAAGCGTGTTCAATAAGGTGTTCTGATCATCTGGCAACAGTTTGTTCTCTTCCAGCAAGGAGAGCATCAACGCGTTGTCGCGCAGTGGGCTACCGTAATCGCCCAGCCATTTCCGCTCATCATTGCGCGGCGTTTTCAGCGCCAGTGCAATCGCTTCTTCACCACGCGTCGCATCGCCCATCGTTTTCAGCGCAACGCCAAGTTGCAACAGTGGCAAACCCGAAGCAGCATCTGCACGACGCTCCCAGATTTCACGCAGTGCACCCAGCGGTGCTTTTTGCTGCCGTGCCAGTACCAGCGCAGCATAAGACTGTATGGCAAACTTGCTGGCTTTGAGGTTATCCGCATACGGAATCGACATCATGCCCGGATCTTGTAAATAGCGCAGCAGACGCTCATTTCCCCGGTTAATGACTTCTGTCGGCACGCTGTAACCCTGCTCACCTGCGCGAACCAGAAAATCCATCACGTAAGAAGTCAGCCAGTACTCTTCGTCACCGTTTTTATCCCACAGCGCAAAGCCGCCGTTATCACGTTGCATTTGCAGCAAACGCGAAATGCCAATATCGACTGCCGCACGGCGTTTATCATCACTGTCGCCTTTGATACCCAATGCCTGTAGCTGGGCGGCGTTGGTATAAAGTGACGGGAACAGGCCGCTGGTGGTTTGCTCCAGACATCCGTAAGGATACGCTTTTAACTCTTTAATATAACGAGCAATGTTCAGCGGTGGTTTGCCGCTCAACAACAACTGTCCTTCCAGCGTAACAGGCGAGAAGTTTTGCAATCCATCAGTTGGCATCGCCCATGTTTCACCAGGCTGCAACGCCGTACCATAATTGACCGTTTGTGCCGGGAATGCCGGACGGACGCCAATTTTCCACTGCTTATGCTGATCGGCAACGGTTTCCCCCGGTAACACTAACCCGCTAATGGTGGCCCGAATTTCGCCATCGCCATAGCCCGTCAGTGCGCGTACCGGGATAAACAGCGTAGTTCGCACGCCTGGCGCTAATTCAACGCCTGCGGGCGAGTTACTCACCAGTTCAAGTAAACCGCTGGCGGTCAGAGCAACGTTCAGTTTTTGCGGTTTATCGGTAAGATTAGTGATATCCAGCGTCAGACGCGAGGTATCGCCGCTGGCCATAAAGCGTGGCATATTCAGTTCCGCTATCACCGGTGCGGCAACAACCACTTTACTTTCGCTGCTGCCGAAGTCATCTGCTGTCCAGGCCTGCGCCATGACTCGTAGCTCACCATTAAAATCGCCAATGGGTAGCGTAACCGTGCCTTCCCCCTGTTCGTTGAGCGTTACCGGCTGTGCCTGTTGCGCAACAATATTGACGTGGTTCACGGGCGGTTTACCCCCGCGTTTCAGCTCATCGCCATCGCCACCAAAGCGCAGCGCTGCCAGACGTCCCTGACCTTCAATAACCTGACCGTAAATATCGTAAATATCAGCACCATAACGTTTCTGACCAAAGAATGCCTGCCACGGATCTGGTGTAACGTAATCAGTGATATTCAGCACACCACTATCAACGGCCGACACCAGCACATTCACCTGTTTTGGCATCTCACCATTTTTATTGCTGGCTTTGATTTTCACGGTTAATGGCTGATTGGGGCGCATTTTTGTTGGTGTTTCCAACGCCAGATCGAGGCGACGGTTTTCATCGCCAAGCGGCAAATGCAACACGCCAACCGCACGTTTTGGCGTCGCGGAACGAGATTTATCTCCCGGACGAACCACCAGCGTACTTAAATAGAGGTCATGTCGATTCCAGGTTTTATCGACCGGAATCGTCAAATCCAGCCCTTGTGCCGGGACATCAATCTCTTGCCACCACAGCGGCCCTTCACTGGACTCGACCATCGCGTAGCCTTTACCCGCCGTTGGCGCAGCAATATGCAACTTGATCGTATCGCCAGGTCGATAACTGGCTTTATCCAGTTTCATCGTGACACGGTCTGGTCGTACCGCACCGCTACCGTCGCTATTATCCTGCCAGCTATATCCGGCCCAAAAACGCACGCTACTGACCGCTTCATTCGGCGCTTTGACTTCCAGACGATAAGCGCCCCACTCTACCGGGAAACTCACTTTGCCGGTTTCACCCGCTTGCAGATCCAGTGTTTGCTCATTTTCGATCAGATCTTTTTGATCAAACTGCGACCGCCAGCCTTCATCTTCCGACCAGTTCCAGTAGTAATCACGACGTTCACGAATCAGTCTCACCTGCAAGCCCGACACGGCTTTTTTCACGCCCTGTGCATCGCTATAAACGATATCAAAAGCAGTGTTACTGTCTTCATCAACAATGGGCTGTTTTACCGTGCTGTCAGTGCGGTAATCGTAAACCGATTTTGACGAGAACTGCGGGCGGATCCCTGGCAACGCATCCGCAGGCCAGATAGCCTGTTCAACACGGCGCGTCACCGGGCGGCCGCCGGATTCCAGTAAACTCCCCTGGAAAATAACCTGCAATGGAGAATGTGTTTCTTTCCACTGACTTTCTGTAGAAACTTCGCCGCGCCCTTTAT
Organism: Escherichia marmotae; assembly: GCF_002900365.1. Classification (NCBI taxonomy): domain Bacteria; kingdom Pseudomonadati; phylum Pseudomonadota; class Gammaproteobacteria; order Enterobacterales; family Enterobacteriaceae; genus Escherichia; species Escherichia marmotae. Next base: position 4,491,512 of record NZ_CP025979.1, on the reverse strand, counting down.
CATCCAGCGTCAACTGGACTTCATCCAATGATCGGGAAAGGTTTTCGGCAGCAATATCACCAAATTCGAAACCGGGTAATGCAGCAACCGCTTCACGCAGTGGCCGCAGGAAAAGCTGCCCCTGCAAGGTATTACCGTTAGCAGGCGCTCCGTACAGGTAGTAACCCACCACGGAGAATTTCACCTCATCTTTCGGCGTTAACGGCGTTTTCTCGCCTGTCAGATTCAGCGCCATACGCTCAGGCATGAAATCTTCGACGTGGAAATCCCACATCCGATACTGGTTATCGCCCGTGTTAGCGCGGATATGCCACATGCCTGTTGGCGCACTGCTATCGAGTGGCCAGGTAAAGTGATAGAGGCCATTTTGCGGCTGACTAACGACGCTCCTAAGAACCTGCCCGTCGGGTTTAATCACGTCCAGTTTGACAGGTTGATCCGGTAACATTTTACCGTCCGCATCCCGCAATAACCCATTGAGAATTACCGTTTCGCCAGGGCGATAAAGATCGCGCGGGCCAAACATAAAGAACTGCTTGCTGTAGCCTGGCGCGCCAGCAATGTTAAATTCCGCTAAGTCCAGCGCCGGAAGTTTTAAATCAAGCAACGTTGTCTGACCGTCTTTACGCGCCAGCAGCAGTGCCGCGTTTTTGTCATTTTCCAGTTGCACATGGCCCTGTGCATCACTGGTCGCCTGAGTCAGCGTCTGCCCTTCCTCATTTAATAACGAGACTTCAATTCCTTGCTGGGCCGCGCCGTTTTCCAGGCTTTGGGTAAAGATATCCAGACGATTGTGATAACGGTGGGCCGATACGCCAATATCACTTAACGTAAACAACGTAGCCGGATTACTGTAATCGTAACGTCCGGCCTGATTCATCACCGCCAGATACACGCCCGCCTGCTGAAGCGGCTTGATATCGCCCAGCGGCAGCAATAATTTTTCACGGGTGTTACGCGCAGGATTGAGATCAAAACGCCCGGTGTAGACCAGATCAGCCATCTGCAATAGTTTGTCCGATTGCCAGTTCGCCAGCGAATTGCGGTATTCCCACTGGCTAATGAAAGCAGGCAGAGATTCAGGCTTCACACGGAAGAAGTTAACATCGACATTGTTAACGTTGAGCGCCATTACCGGCAGCCCTTCAACGACTTTCCCGGGCAGCAGCGAACCACGGCTGGCAAAACCGACGCTGGGTTGGATATCGCGGGTAGAAATCGTTTTTTCGTAATCTTTACTGAAGGTTGCGTTATTGAGAGCTTTGACCTCCTTGCCAATAGTGACGATCAAATCACGTTTAGGTTCAAGGTGGCGCAAGCGTAGCTCTTTGAGATTATCTGATAGCTCCCAGGCACCATCCACTTTGCCGCTCTTTTTATCGACGACATGGATAACACGTGAGAAATCCTGATCCGGGTCAAGGGGGATGGAGAAAGTCAGCACCAGCGTGGCTGCGCCATCGAGTTGTACTTCAGAGAGATCCAGCAATGTCAGTGCTTTACCGGCACTCTGTTGTGCCAGTTTTTGTCGCTCCACCGCGGAGGTTTTTGCAGAATTCGTATTTCCCGACGATGTGTCTTTAGCAACTTCTGAGGACGCGTCTTTTTTCACCTCTATTGGCGCGTTATCGTTGTTGTCGCACCCTGCCAGCGCCAGCATTAACATGCAGGCGGCTATGCGTAACTTTTTCATCTCTCATCCCTGCCACAATGGCCCGTTAGCAACATCGAATAATTATTATGCGTGAGAAATGACGTTATGTAATTCACTATCACGCCTACAGAATCCGAATTTTAGTGAGAAATGTGGCTCAGACAGCCAAATCAGTCTCTTTTGCTTGTCGCTTTTCGGCAAACATCCGACAATTTAGCCTAACCCCGGCAAAAATGGAGATGCCTATGTCCACGACATGGTTTGTAGGAGCCGACTGGCTCGCTGAACATATAGATGATCCGGAAATTCAGATTATTGATGCCCGTATGGCACCGCCCGGACAGGAAGATCGTGACATTGCCCAGGAATATCTCAATGGACATATCCCCGGCGCAGTATTTTTCGATATCGAAGCACTTTCCGATCACACTTCCCCGCTTCCGCACATGCTGCCACGCCCGGAAACATTCGCAGTGGCAATGCGTGAACTGGGCGTTAATCAGGACAAACATCTGATTGTCTATGATGAAGGTAACCTTTTCTCTGCACCGCGCGCATGGTGGATGCTGCGCACTTTTGGCGTGGAGAAAGTGTCGATTCTGGGCGGTGGACTGGCGGGCTGGCAGCGCGATGGTCTTCTGTTAGAAGAGGGCGCGGTGGTATTGCCGGAAGGGGAGTTTAACACCGCGTTTAACCTGGAAGCCGTGGTGAAAGTGACCGATGTGTTATTGGCAAGCCATGAAAAAACGGCGCAAATTATTGATGCCCGACCGGCAGCGCGTTTTAATGCTGAAGTTGATGAACCTCGCCCAGGTTTACGTCGTGGGCATATTCCCGGCGCGCTGAATGTTCCGTGGACGGAGTTGGTGCGCGAAGGCGAACTGAAGACGACCGATGAACTGGATACAATATTTTTTGGACGCGGCGTCAGCTATGACAAACCAATTATTGTCAGTTGCGGTTCTGGCGTAACGGCAGCCGTCGTGTTGCTGGCACTCGCTACGCTGGATGTACCAAACATAAAACTGTACGACGGTGCATGGAGTGAATGGGGGGCACGGGCAGATTTGCCGGTCGAGCCAGTGATATAAGCTTTTTATTGCTGGTCTGGTTCGCGGCCTTTCCAGCAGATTGACTTGTGTTGCATAAGCAACGCAGGTGCTTCACAGCGCTTGCTATCGCGGCAATATCGCCAGTGGTGCTGTCGTGATGCGGTCTTCGCATGGATCGCACAATGAAGATACGGTGCTTTTGTATCGTACTTATTGTTTCTGGTGCGCTGTTTTCCCAGGTAAATAATAACCGGAGTTTCTCTGGTAATAATTTACTGGTGGCTAACAACCTTCAGTGCAGCAAGTAAGCCCGAATGCCGCCCTTTGGGGCGGCATATTTTATATTATCCGATTCTGTTTAAAATCACGCAGGAATCCACCCCAGCGACGTTCATAGAATGGCGCAATATGTTCGGTAATAAAGTGGCTAATTCCTTTTTCCCCTTTTTTCACCTGACAAATATCGATAGGTTCATCGCCCGGTAACGTATCGGTCGCCACACTTCCCGCCGCCTGAATAATTTCTTCGATTTCGCCATCTGCTTCAATACCAATAAGCAAATTAGATTGTGCCTCTTCGCTTTCTTTAATTGAACAAATAAAAGCGCGCTTCACCGGCTTAATGGTTTTAAATAAGGTGGTGAGCGAATCAATCATTTGTGCTGGCGGCTCTGCGACTTCCGATAATATCAGCGACTCGCCACCTTCCAGCACTTCCTGACTGCTCAGTGGGTTTCCCTCTTCACCGATCAGCAAACTGATTTCACGCGGCATAAACTCTTTGCCGGTGGGCAGTTTTGCATTAAGGAAGAGCGTTTCACCAAGGGTCATCTCAAACAGCGTGCGAACGGGCATCACGACAAATGCCTGTTCGTCTTCAACCGCCTGTTGAAGTGCTTCTAACGAGGTGAAAAAAGGAATGACGCTGGTGCCATCTTCTTTTTCCCAGTGCTGTAAATCAAGTGCACTATCTTCAGCTACTGCCTCGCCCTGCGCCGCTGTACCCGGCACCCAGACAGTGGATTCCAGTAGCGTACGGAAAAAGGCCGGACGGTGTGCCGGTTCGGTTGCTGCTTTTTCCAGCAGGTCTTCAAGTTCATTTTTTGTTTCGGACATAAGAACCACAATTCATTCAACGTTCTGGGCGCAAGTGCCTGATGCGCTACGCTTATCAGGCCTACAAGTGAATCGCAATTTGTTGAATTTGCAATACTTTGTAGGCTGGATAAGGCGTTTACGCCGCATCCAGCATGAACAAATGCACTTTGCCAACGGTCTGATAAAAAAACCGGATGTGGCTTGAACCGCATCCGGCATAAAAGATTACGCAGTTAACAGATTGGCAATCGTGCGCACACCCAGCCCGGTCGCGCCCGCAGACCACTGCTCAACCGGCGCTTTACGGTAAGTCGCTGAGCAGTCAATGTGCAGCCAACCTTGCTGATAGTTCTCAACAAAGTGCGACAGGAAGCCCACAGCCGTACTCGCCCCTGCCGGATAAGCCGCGCTTCCGGTATTGTTAAGTTCGGCAAAGTTTGACGGTAACTGGTTACGATGGAACTCCGCCAGTGGCAGACGCCAGAATGGTTCATTCTCCTGCGCGGCACTCGTCAGCAAACGCCCTGCCAGCGCATCGTCAAAACTGAACAGTGCGTGATAATCATTACCCAGCGCGGTTTTCGCCGCTCCGGTCAGGGTCGCAGCATCAATAATCAGTTCCGGTTTCTGCGCGCTGGCATCAATCAGGCCATCTGCCAGCACCAGTCGCCCTTCCGCATCGGTGTTCATCACTTCGACTTTTTTACCGTTGCGATAGGTGATGATATCGCCCAGTTTGAACGCGTTGCCGCTGATCAGGTTATCCGCACAGCAGAGGAACAGTTTCACGCGTTTATTCAGACCGCGCGTAATAGCAAATGCCAGCGCTCCGGTAACCGTTGCAGCACCGCCCATATCGGACTTCATCGAGTCCATAAACGCGGTCTGTTTGATACTGTAACCACCGGAATCAAAGGTGATGCCTTTGCCTACCAGGCAAGCGTATACCGGCGCTTCTTTATCGCCCGTTGGGTTATAGTCCAGCGCCAGCAATACCGGGGAACGTTCTGATCCGCGTCCAACGGTGTGCAGCCCCATATAACCCTGCTCGCGCAGATCTTCGCCTTTAGTGATCCGGTAAGTCACACGATCGCCCGCAACGTTGCTGATCAGATCAACAGCACGCTGCGCCAGTTGTGATGGCCCCAGTTCTTCAGCCGGTGCGTTGATGGTGTCACGCACCCAGTCGATGATCATCAGGCGGTTATCCAGTTCCTGGCGTTGTGCATCGTCCAACTCCGGCCACTCGACTTTACGCGTACCTTTAGGCGCTTTGTAACCCTGCCAGAACGCCCAGCAACGATCCACATCCCAGCCTTCACCACTTAACTGGACATGCTTAATGCCCAGACCGTCAATCTTGCGCGCCGCACGCTGGATCAGCCCCAAATCGTCAGCCCCGGTCAGGTGCAGGGTAATGCCATCATTATTAATGCTGTAAGTCGCTTTTTCTCCCCAACGCGCATCAGCAGGTTGGGAAGAAAGGGTAATTTTCATCGCTTCTGTCATTTTAGTTATCCTTATTTGTTTAACAGCAAAACGGGCTACCCCCAGGCAGCCCGTTTATTCACTCAGCTTCGTCCAGCCAGACTAACAAAATCGCTTCGAGGATTTTCTCGTTAGATGCCTGCGGGTCGTCGTCGAAATCTTCCAGATCGCAAATCCACTGATGCATATCGGTGAATCGAACCGTTTTCGGGTCGAGATCGGGATACGCATCGTACAGTGCTTCGCCAATTTCGCGGCTATCGGTCCACTTAAGTCCCATACTAACCTCTGTTAATGCTCACGCGCATGGTTGATAGTGTAACGCGGAATTTCGACCACTAAATCTTCATCGGTGACGCGCGCCTGGCAGCTTAAACGGCTTTCCGGCTCCAGCCCCCAGGCTTTGTCCAGCATGTCGTCTTCCTGCTCAGAGCTTTCCGGCAACGAGTCAAAACCTTCACGAACGATACAGTGGCAGGTGGTGCAAGCGCAGGATTTTTCACAGGCGTGTTCAATCTCGATGCCGTTACGCAGCGCAGCGTCGAGAATGGTTTCACCGCTCTTAGCTTCCAGAACAGCACCATCAGGGCAGAGATCCTGATGAGGCAAAATAACAATCTTTGGCATATTAAACCTCGTCCACGGAATGGCCTTTCAGCGCACGACGAACCGACTGGTCCATGCGGCGAGCGGCGAAATCCTGGGTTTGTTTGTCTACGTTTTTAATCGCTTGTTCGATGGCGTCAACATCATCGCCCTGCGCTACTTCACTCAGGTGAGCAGCGGCATCGTCGATGACCTGACGTTCTGCGGTGCTTAACAGCGCGGCATCCGCAGCCAGCGCGCCGTTCAGACTTTCCAGTACGCGCGCCGCTTCGACTTTTTGTTCAGCCAGCATACGGGCTTTTACGTCCTGCTCGGCATAGCTCATTGAGTCTTTAATCATTGAGGCGATTTCGCTGTCGGTCAGACCATAAGAAGGTTTGACCTGAATAGACGCCTCAACGCCGGTGGATTTCTCCATCGCCGTCACACTTAAAAGACCGTCGGCATCGACCTGGAACGTTACGCGAATATGCGCACCGCCAGCCGGTAACGCCGGGATCCCACGCAGCGCAAAACGTGCCAACGAGCGGCAATCCTGCACCAGTTCACGCTCACCCTGCATAACATGGATAGACATTGCCGTCTGACCATCTTTAAAGGTGGTGAAATCCTGGGCGCGGGCCACCGGAATGGTGGTATTACGTGGGATCACTTTCTCCACCAGGCCGCCCATAGTCTCAAGGCCCAGCGACAGGGGGATCACGTCGAGCAGCAGCATTTCACTGTCCGGCTTGTTACCCACCAGAATATCAGCCTGAATCGCCGCGCCAATGGCGACAACTTTATCCGGGTCGATGGAGGTCAGTGGCGGACGACCGAAAAATTCGCCCACCCGTTCACGCACCAACGGCACACGGGTAGAACCGCCAACCATCACCACTTCCAGAACTTCATCAGCCTCAACGCCCGCGTCTTTCAGCGCGCGACGACAGGCCAGTAAGGTTCGTTTAACCAGTGGTGCGATCAGTTCGTTGAATTGTTGACGGCTGATTTCGCCCTGCCAGCCCGCAACATTAACAGTCACGGAATCGGCATCGCTCAGAGCGATTTTGGCCGCAATGGCGGCATCCAGCAGTTCACGCTGAACGCGGTTATCGCTACGGTCAGGAATGCCCGCCTGCTCGCGAATGTAATCCGCCAGCAGATGGTCGAAGTCATCACCACCGAGCGCAGAATCACCGCCGGTCGCCAGCACTTCAAACACGCCGCGACTTAAACGTAGAATGGAAATATCAAAAGTCCCGCCGCCGAGGTCATAAACGGCAATCACACCTTCCTGACCGGAATCCAGCCCGTAGGCGATAGCCGCAGCGGTCGGTTCGTTGAGCAAGCGCAGGACATGCAGGCCAGCCAGACGCGCTGCGTCTTTGGTGCCCTGACGCTGGGCATCGTCAAAGTACGCCGGAACGGTGATAACCACACCATCCAGCTCGCCTGCTAGGGCTTCAGTTGCCCGTGCTGCCAGTGCTTTGAGGATGTCCGCAGAAACGCGCACCGGGTTCAGCAGTCCCGCCGCCGTTTCAATCATCGGCAGACCATTCTCGCTGGCCTGGAATTGATAAGGCAGATGCGGATAGCGTTGCTGGATATCAGCCAGCGAGCGCCCCATCAGGCGTTTAACAGAACTAATGGTGTTGGCTGTGTCAAGCGCTGCATTAGTACGCGCGTCATACCCCACCGAATGCCCTTGCTGTTGATAGTGAACAACAGACGGCAGCAGGTGACGGCCTTCATGGTCGGCTAACGTTTCGGCCTGACCGCTGCGTACTGTCGCCACCAGCGAGTTGGTTGTGCCCAGGTCAATACCGGCCGCCAGACGACGCTGATGCGGCGCAGCACTCAAACCAGGTTCACTAATTTGTAATAAGGCCATGTTTAGCTTCCAGAAATTAAAAATCGAGCAGTTTTTCTTCGAGTTGTTCGGCACTGCTTCGCAGTTTATCGAGAAAACGCAGCTTACGCACGGTATCCGCCGCCGCGTCCCACGCCTCGTTGTCTAACTGTTCAACCATCAACTGATGGCGGGTATCAAACATCTTTTTGACGCGTTTGATAAAGCTTTCCAGCCGCGCTTCGTCTTTCGCCTGTTCGATCTCGTCCAGCTCCTCGCGCAGCTCCAGTTGTTCCATCAGGAACGCGGTGTCGCGCACTGTATGCTGCTCGCTGGCAAGATCAAAACCGTGCAGCGAAAGCAGGTATTCTGCCCGCATCAATGGATGACGCAGCGTTTGCCATGCCTGGTTAATGGTTGCGGATTGCTGGACGGCGGCGAGTTGTTCCGCCTGGCTTCCGCTGGCGAATTTATCAGGATGATACTGACGTTGTAGATCCTGAAAACGCAGGCTCAATGCCTGGGTATCGAGTTGATAACGGGCAGGCAAGCCAAAGAGGGTGAAGTAATCCATAACATTCTCAGGGCTGCGATCCGCCGCAATGACGGCGAATCAGGTAAAACAAACCCCACGCGCAGGCGACCACGGTGGGGTTATCGGTATGCGCATCAGACGTGGAAGCTTTCGCCGCAACCACATTCATCTTTTACGTTCGGGTTGGTGAATTTAAACCCTTCGTTCAGGCCTTCTTTTACGAAGTCCAGTTGCGTACCGTCCAGAAATTGCAGGCTTTTGCCATCGACCACGACTTTCACGCCTTTGTCTTCAAACACGATGTCTTCCGGCGTCGGTTCGTCAACAAATTCCAGTACATACGCCATACCTGAACACCCTGAGGTTCTCACACCCAGACGCAGGCCAAACCCTTTACCGCGGTTAGCCAGAAAGGTATTTACTCGCGCTGCTGCACTGTCGCTCAGTGTAATCGACATAACCAAACCTCAACTCTTATTTTGCTTCACGTTTGCTTTTATAGTCCGCAATGGCGGCTTTGATCGCGTCTTCTGCCAGAATAGAACAGTGAATTTTCACCGGTGGCAGTTCAAGTTCTTCAGCAATATCGGTGTTTTTGATCGCCTGTGCTTCGTCGAGAGATTTCCCTTTCACCCATTCGGTCACCAGAGAACTGGAAGCGATAGCGGAACCGCAGCCGTAAGTTTTAAAACGCGCGTCTTCAATGATACCTTCATCGTTGACTTTAATCTGCAACTTCATCACGTCGCCACAGGCTGGTGCACCCACCATGCCGCTGCCCACGTTTTCGTCGTTGTTGTCGAAGGAACCCACGTTACGCGGATTCTCGTAATGGTCGATAACTTTTTCGCTGTAAGCCATTATAAATTCTCCTGATTCCGATACCGATTAATGATGAGCCCATTCGATGCTGTTCAGATCCACGCCCTGCTTGTACATTTCCCACAGCGGAGAAAGGTCACGCAGACGACCGATGGATTTACGAACTAACTCGATGGTGTAGTCGATCTCTTCTTCAGTAGTAAAACGACCTAAAGAGAAACGGATAGAGCTATGTGCCAGCTCGTCGTTCAGCCCCAGCGCACGCAGCACGTAGGACGGTTCGAGACTTGCCGACGTACAGGCGGAACCTGAAGAAACCGCGAGGTCTTTCAGCGCCATAATCAGCGACTCACCTTCAACGTAGTTAAAGCTGACGTTGAGAATGTTCGGCGCACCGTGTTCCAGGTCACCGTTCAGGTAAACTTCTTCGATATCTTTGATGCCGTTCCACAGACGGTTACGCAGGCCGCGCAGACGTTCCATCTCGGTCGCCATCTCTTCTTTTGCGATGCGATAGGCTTCGCCCATACCCACGATCTGGTGAACCGGCAGTGTACCGGAACGCATACCACGCTCGTGACCGCCGCCGTGCATTTGCGCTTCAATGCGCACGCGTGGTTTACGACGCACATACAGCGCGCCAATACCTTTCGGACCGTAGATTTTGTGACCGGAGAAAGACATCAGGTCAACTTTCAACTGGCTCAGGTCGATAGGCAGTTTACCCACGCTCTGGGTTGCATCAACGTGATAGATAATGCCACGGGCACGGCACATTTCACCGATAGCCGCAATATCCTGTACCACGCCGATTTCGTTATTCACGTGCATGATAGAAACGAGGATGGTGTCATCACGCATCGCCGCTTCGAGTTCTTTCAGATCGATAATTCCGTTACGCTGCGGCGCCAGGTAGGTGACTTCAAAACCTTCACGCTCAAGCTGACGGCAGGTGTCCAGTACCGCTTTGTGTTCGGTTTTGCTGGTGATGATGTGCTTGCCTTTTTTCTGATAAAAGTTGGCTGCACCTTTAATTGCCAGGTTGTCAGATTCGGTTGCGCCAGAGGTAAAGACGATTTCACGCGGGTCAGCACCGACCAGATCGGCAATCTGATTACGGGCGATATCTACTGCTTCTTCAGCCTGCCAGCCGAAACGGTGAGAACGGGAGGCCGGGTTACCAAAGGTTCCGTCCATCGTCATAAACTGCATCATTTTCTCGGCAACACGCGGGTCCACCGGCGTGGTTGCGGAGTAATCGAGATAAATCGGTAATTTCATTGCTCTATAAACTCCGTACATCACTCAATGCAAGGAATCAGGCTACCGGCTGGATGTACGACCGTGTTTACGAAGTGATAAACACTCCGGCCTGACTCTGAATTCTTTTTATTAAGCGCGTAACTTAACGTCGATCGCGTCTTGTGTGCGGGTACGTGGCGCGTCGTGAGTATGTTGACGACCAGACACATCCAGCACTTCCTGGTTATTGACCAGTTCGCCTAAAGTAATGTTGTTGAGAAAACCGGTGAGACGGTCGCTCAAATCACGCCACAGCGCGTGGGTCAGGCATTTATCGCCGCCCTGGCAGCCGCCTTTACCCTGACAACGGGTGGCATCTACAGATTCGTCAACGGCGCTAATCACTTCACCAACGGCGATGCTGCTGGCATCTTTGCCCAACAGATAACCACCGCCAGGTCCACGTACGCTGGAAACCAGACCATTTTTACGCAGACGGGAAAACAGTTGTTCCAGATAAGAAAGGGAAATTCCCTGACGTTCAGAAATATCAGCCAACGGAACCGGGCCTGCTTCGGAGTTGAGCGCAACGTCCAGCATTGCGGTCACGGCATAGCGCCCTTTAGATGTCAGTCTCATGTCTTAATTCACCTCAAACTCGCCCCTGCCCGGGGTTTTTTATTGTAAAAGTGGGGGTATTGCATAGCAGGGTCAAGTCTGACATTCCCAAGTAAATTGGTCAACTATTTACTTGACTGATTTAGTCAGGTATTTAGCCTTCAGTGCCATTTTCTTATCGTGGCATTTGTACCTGTTGTCGGATGCGGCGTAAACGCCTTATCCGACCTACGGTTCCGCGCACTTGTAAGCCTGATAAGACGCGTTAAGCGTCGCATCAGGCAATGACTGTCGGATGCGGCGTAAACGCCTTATCCGACCTACGGTTCCGTGCACTTGTAAGCCTGATAAGACGCGTTAAGCGTCGCATCAGGCAATGACTGTTATTCGGCCTTATTGCCTTTATTCTGCTGCTCAATAGAAGCCAGAATCCCACGCAGGATATTCAACTCCTGACTTTCCGGGCGCGCACGCGTAAACAGACGACGCAATTTATTCATCACCTGCCCCGGATGGTTTTCACGAATAAAACCGGTTGCCAGCAACGTTTGCTCCAGATGACCGTAAAAACGTTCCAGATCATCCACTAGCGGATACGGCGTCTCTGCATGCTCAACCTGCTCGCCGTTTTCCTGGGTCGCCAGCCAGGCCATACGCACTTCATAGGCGATAACCTGTACTGCCATCGCCAGGTTCAGCGAGCTGTATTCCGGGTTCGCGGCAATCGCGACATGATAATGGCATTTCTGCAGCTCTTCATTGGTCAAGCCGACGCGCTCGCGACCAAAGACCAGCGCCACCGGCGTGTTTGCCGCTTCAGCGACGCTTTTCAAACCGCATTCGCGCGGGTCGAGCATCGGCCACGGCAGCGTACGGGAACGCGCGCTGGTGCCAACGACCAGGCTACAACCAGCCAACGCTTCGTCGAGTGTATCGACAATCTGCGCATTACCAATCACATCACTGGCTCCCGCTGCCAACGCGATCGCCTGGGAGTCAGGTTTCACCAGAGGATTAACCAGCCACAGATTGGTTAATCCCATTGTTTTCATGGCTCGGGCAACAGAACCCATATTGCCGGTGTGTGACGTCTCCACCAGCACAATTCGAATATTTTGCAGCATTGTCTTTCTTCGTCTAAAGATTATTCGCGCATCTTATCATAAAACGAAGACAGATGCCGATCTCGCTGCTATACTCTGCGCCGTTTTCCCGTTCTTTAACATCCAGTGAGAGAGACCGATGCATCCGATGCTGAACATCGCCGTGCGCGCAGCGCGCAAGGCGGGTAATTTAATTGCCAAAAACTATGAAACCCCGGACGCTGTAGAAGCGAGCCAGAAAGGCAGCAACGATTTCGTGACCAACGTAGATAAAGCTGCCGAAGCGGTGATTATCGACACGATTCGTAAATCTTACCCGCAGCACACCATCATCACCGAAGAAAGCGGTGAACTTGAAGGTACTGATCAGGATGTTCAATGGGTTATCGATCCACTGGATGGCACCACCAACTTTATCAAACGTCTGCCGCATTTCGCGGTATCTATCGCTGTTCGCATCAAAGGCCGCACCGAAGTTGCTGTGGTTTACGATCCTATGCGTAACGAACTGTTCACCGCGACTCGCGGTCAGGGCGCACAACTGAACGGCTACCGTCTGCGTGGCAGCACTGCTCGCGATCTCGACGGTACTATTCTGGCGACCGGCTTCCCGTTCAAAGCAAAACAGTACGCCACCACCTACATTAACATCGTCGGCAAACTGTTCAACGAATGTGCTGACTTCCGTCGTACTGGTTCTGCGGCACTGGATCTGGCTTATGTCGCTGCTGGTCGCGTTGACGGTTTCTTTGAAATCGGTCTGCGTCCGTGGGACTTCGCCGCAGGCGAACTGCTGGTTCGTGAAGCTGGTGGTATCGTCAGCGACTTCACTGGTGGTCATAACTACATACTGACCGGTAACATCGTTGCGGGTAACCCACGCGTAGTAAAAGCCATGCTGTCAAACATGCGTGACGAGTTAAGCGACGCACTGAAGCGTTAATTTCTCTGGCGGGTGATTTCTCTCACCCGCCCTCGCCTTTCAGGCGCTATTCCGAAATACTTTCTCGCCGCTTTACTTTCCCTCACCGCTCTCCCACCATCTTTCCCCGATTAATGGATTACAAAAAAGTCGCAAGGAAAGGTTATGGTCCTGCCAGTAAACAAGCGCGTTTTCAAGATTCTGTTTATTCTCTTTGTTGTTGCCGTCTGCGTTTATTTAGTGCCGCGCGTCGCTATCAATTTTTTCTATTATCCTGATAACAAAATTTATGGCCCTGACCCCTGGTCAGCAGAATCCGTAGAGTTTACCGCTGAAGATGGCACACGCCTGCAAGGCTGGTTTATTCCGTCATCGACTGGCCCCGCTGAAAACGCCATCGCTACGGTGATCCATGCTCATGGCAATGCCGGAAATATGTCTGCACATTGGCCACTGGTCAGTTGGTTACCCGAACGCAATTTCAACGTGTTTATGTTTGATTATCGTGGGTTTGGTAAGTCTAAAGGAACGCCTTCGCAAGCCGGATTACTGGACGATACACTGAGCGCCATCAACGTGGTGCGCCATCGCAGTGATGTAAACCCGCAGCGACTGGTACTGTTTGGTCAGAGTATTGGCGGTGCGAATATTCTTGATGTTATTGGTCAGGGCAATCGTGAGGGCATCCGCGCGGTGATCCTCGACTCCACATTTGCCTCTTACTCAACCATCGCCAACCAGATGATCCCCGGCAGTGGTTACTTACTTGATGAAAGTTACAGCGGTGAAAATTACATTGCCAGCGTCAGCCCCATTCCGCTTTTACTGATTCACGGAAAAGCCGATCACGTTATCCCCTGGCAGCACAGTGAAAAGTTATATGCTCTGGCGAAAGAGCCAAAACGGCTGATTCTGATCCCCGATGGCGAACACATTGACGCTTTTTCCGATCGTCATGGTGATGTTTATCGCGAACAAGCGGTAGATTTTATCCTCAATACGTTGAGCCCGTAGAATTAACCTTAAGATTAAAACCCGATAAAACAGCATGAAATCACCTTAAGACATGGCATTCAACTGGCCATTGCTGTTTATATCGATAAAAATTCTGTGACGCCTGCCCGCATTTCTGATAAATAGCGTTCCATTCACCATTTCCCTAAGCAAACTTTAGCTATCCTTATCAATTATGCTTATGGGAGATCAACAGATGATGTCTACACTTGCTCCACCATCTGCCCTTTCTGCTCCCCAGCGCCGCTGCCAGATCTTGTTAACGCTATTTCAGCCGGGGTTGGCCGCTACCACGGCAACGTTTAGCGAGCTTAATGGTGTGGATGATGATATTGCCAGTTTTGATATCAGCGAAACAGGACGGGAGATCCTGCGCTATCATCAACTCACGCTCACTACTGGTTATGACGGTAGCTACCGGATTGAAGGTACAGTACTTAATCAACGTTTATGTTTATTTCACTGGCTACGACGCGGTTTCCGTTTATGCCCGTCATTTATCACCGGTCGTTTCGCCCCTGCCATAAAGGAAGAATTGAAGCGTCGGGGGATTGCTCGCAACTTTTACGACGATACCAACCAACAAGCTTTAGTTAATCTGTGTTCGCGACGATTGCAAAAATGCTTTGAAGCTCGTGATATTCATTTTCTGTGCCTGTATCTGCAATATTGCCTGCTACAACATCATGCCGGGATCACGCCACAATTTAACCCACAGCAACGTCGATGGGCTGAATCCTGCCTTGAATTTCAGATAGCACAAGAAATTGGCCGCCACTGGCAACGCCGGGCGCGCCAGCCTGTACCACCAGATGAACCGTTGTTTATGGCATTGCTCTTTTCCATGTTGCGGGTTCCCAATCCGCTGCAGGATACCCATCAGCGCGATCGGCAATTGCGTCAGGCTATCGTCCGTCTGGTACAACATTTTCGTGAGCTGGGAAATGTCCGTTTCTATGATGAACAGGGGTTATGCGATCAGCTTTATACTCATCTCGCTCAGGCATTACGCCGCAGTTTGTTTGCCATCGGTATTGATAACACCTTGCCAGAAGAGTTCAGCCGACTTTACCCTCGCCTGGTTCGTACAACCCGCGCGGCGCTGGCCGGGTTTGAAAGTGAATACAATGTCCGTTTTTCCGATGAGGAAAGTGGTCTGGTGGCGGTGATTTTCGGCGCATGGCTGATGCAAGCAAATGAAGTTAACGAAAAACAGATTGTTTTACTGACGGACAATGACAGTGAAAGAGAAGCAAGTATTGAGCAACAATTGCGCGAAATTACGCTACTGCCGCTCAATATTAAACATATATCGGTGAAGGCCTTTTTACGAAATGGCGCACCGAGAAACGCTGTGCTGATTATTGCACCTTATACCATCCCGTTACCGCTCTTTTCGCCGCCGCTGATTCATACGAATCAGACCCTGACCGCACACCAACAGGAGCAGATCCGTAAAATGCTGGAATAATCAGCATGAGGGAACCACTTTTGGGCGCAGAAACATTGCCGGAAGCGCCACCAATGCCATCACCCAGAACACGCCGTGCCCCAGATATTGATACAAGAATCCGGCGAAGACGGTCATGATAGCGATACTGCCGCCCATCGCGACGGCAGAGTAAACCGCCTGCAAACGGATCACCTCACTACCCTGACGAGCGGCGATATAGCGCATGGCGGCCAGGTGGCACACGGTAAAAGTGCCGCAATGCAGGATCTGCACCAATATCAACCACGGTAACTCAGTGGTTGCCCCCATAATGCTCCAACGCGCCACTCCGCAAATCGCTGAGATCAACAACATATCGCGAGCGCTACAGCGACGGAAAAGTTTGTTACTCAGCGCAAAGATGATCACTTCCGCCACCACCCCAAGTGACCACAAATAGCCCACCGCCGAAGCCGAGTAACCCGCTGCCTGCCAGTAAATGGCGCTAAAACCGTAATACGCCGCGTGCGCTCCCTGCAATAGACAAACACAAGCCAGAAAGCGCCAGTTCTGGCGAACCAGCGCCAGCCAGGCCGGCCATCCCGTGCTCTCCTGCTGGCGGCTTACCCCTTGTGGTTGAATGGTCGGGCGAATGAGAAAACCAAGTAGCATGGATGCCACGCCCAGCGTCAACATCGCGAGGATCACCCGATAATCAAACACCGTGACCAGTTTGCCCGTCAGCGCCGAACCAATGACAAATGCCACCGAGCCCCACAGCCGCACTTTGCCGTAATCAAGCGGAAACTGCTTTTGCTAGGTATTCGCCAGCGCGTCAGTCAACGGCACCAGCGGTGAGAAAAAGAGGTTAAAACCGACCATTACCACCATCAGCCACGCGACATGCGCGCCAGCCCAGAAGGCGACGGCAAACAGCAGCGTCAGCAACGCCAGCACCCGCAGCGCGGAAATCAGACGAGAAGGATCGCTGACGCGGGGCGCGATTATCAAACTACCGAGAAAACGGGCAACCAGACCGGCCCCTAACAACAGACCGATGGTTTCTGGCGTTAAGCCAATCCCCTCAAGCCAGACGCTCCAGAAAGGTAGAAAAATGCCGTAGCTAAAAAAGTACGTGAAATAACCGAGCGCCAGCCAGCGCGTGGATTGCAAAACCATGAGTCCCTCCCGTCAGGAGGCGTTAGTCTGGAGTTAATCGAATGTTGTTGCAAGTTGGAAAATAAGAATATTCGAGCGAGCTTCCCGGCATGAAGCAACAAGCACATTGTCAGCGACCTGCGCTATGCCGTTATAGCAAACCAGGATAATTAGCGAATATCTCAACGCCTGGGGCGTGGCGAGGTGCCAGAGTGTGTATTACGTTTAAATCACATCTTTTTGCAAAGGGATTGGTTATGAACACACTACGTTATTTTGATTTTGGCGCAGCCCGCCCCGTTTTGTTATTAATTGCCCGTATTGCCATCATCTTAATTTTCATTATTTTTGGTTTTCCCAAAATGATGGGCTTTGACGGTACGGTCCAATATATGGCCTCGCTGGGCGCGCCAATGCCGATGCTGGCGGCAATTATTGCGGTAGTTATGGAAGTGCCTGCCGCGATATTAATCGTGCTTGGTTTTTTCACTCGTCCGCTGGCGGTGCTGTTTATTTTCTACACGCTGGGTACAGCGGTGATTGGCCATCATTACTGGGATATGACGGGGGATGCGGTCGGGCCAAATATGATTAATTTCTGGAAAAATGTCAGTATTGCAGGCGCATTCTTGCTGCTGGCGATTACTGGACCGGGGGCGATTTCTCTCGATCGGCGTTAAAAACATGCCGGATGCGGCGTGAACGCCTTATCCGGCCTACCGCTCCGGCACCCATTGTAGGCCTGTGCATCCGGCATTTTATAAATTACAGCAACTCAACCCGCAACGACATCTCTAAGGTTGTTGACTCCCCCGGCGCAAGCGCAATGAGATCTCCGCCTTCGGGACGATGATGGTCATCCGGCGCATGACTCATCGGCTCCAGGCAGAAGAAATCAAACGCATACCCTTTATCAAACGTCGGGTCCGAAACAAAGATGAAATAACACGGTGCGGGCGGCGTCGTTTCCATAGTGATGGCGTAACCCTGCTGTGGCTGCTCAATGCGTGCCTGACCATTCCATCCGGAAAAACCATTGTTCACCCACTGACGCGGCAACGGCGCGAGCTGATTGAAATCCAGCTCCAGCGGTAACTGCGCGCAAAACGCCCCCGCCAGCCACTGTTCCCGCTCCAGCCAGTAACCGCTCGCCTGCGCCTGAATCCGCGTTTGCGACGACAACGGAAAATAAGGATGCCAGCCCGTACCAAACGGCAGCGTCTCTGCACCTTCATTGGTGACAGAGAGCGTGACCGTCAGCGCATCTGCCGTTAAATGAAACGTCTGACTTACCCGATAATGATAAACGCCACCGCGATGTTCATACTCCAGACATAAACTATCATCGCTGCGCGTTACACATTGCCACTGGCCCAGCCAGCCATCGCCGTGCAGATAATGCGCGTCCCATTCAACGTTAGGATGTAGCGGATACTCACGCCCTTGCCAGACAAAGCGGTTGCCGCTCACCCGGTTAGCAAACGGCACCAGCGGAAAACAGGAGGCATCGGTTGCCACACCGTTTTTTTTACCCGGACGTAGCAACGCCGTCGTGTCGTGCCAGAAGCCTTCTATGACTCCGCCCTGGTCAGAGATATCCAGCTTTAGCGCCCCATGAAATAAGGTATAGATGGTCATCCGCTAACTCCTTAATCCGGGAAATTAATCACGACTTTCCCACATTTGCCACTTGCCACTTGCCATCAGCGCATACGCCTCACCCGCCTGTTCCAGTGAGAAGCGGTGGGTAATGGCGTTACGCGGCCACAGTTTCCAGTCCGTCAGATCGTGAGCGCATTTTTCCATATGGAACAGGCTGGTCACCCAGGAGCCAATAATCCGCCGTTGATGGTGCATCAGATCGGCGCTGACCTCGAACTCCACTTTTCCAGTTTCCCCGATGTAAACCACGCGTCCCCAGTCGACGGTGGATTGCAATGCCAGCAAGCGCCCCGCAGCATTACCGGAACAATCGAGCGCAACATCCGCGCCGCCGTGGGTGAGTTCGGCAATTATCTGCGGCAGACCTTCAGTGGTTGCTAAATAACCGTGATCCATCACACCTAACTGTTTCGCCATCGCCAGACGTTCCGGCAACATATCAACGCCGATGATCCGTTTCGCACCGCGACCTTTCGCCAGCATCATCGCCATCATCCCGACCGGTCCCAGACCGACCACCAGCACGTTATCGCTGCCGGAGACTTCGCCGCGCAAAATCCCTTCATACGCCGTGCCAACGCCGCAACTGATAAACGCTCCATCTTCGTAGCTCAGTGAGTCTGGCAGGAGGATCAGATCTTTTTCTTCCGCCAGCAGATATTCGGCATGACCGCCGTCACGCTGCCAGCCGTAAGCCGCTTTTCCTTTGCCAGTACAAGAGATAGGAAAGCCGCGGCGGCAGTTCGGGCAAAAACCACAGCCGGAAATGTGATACACCAGCACGCGGTCACCCTCTTTAAAATGGCGACAGCCTTGCCCCATCGCCACAATCTGCCCGCACGGTTCATGACCGTTGATAAATCCCTGATACAACGGTTTATCGGGCGCCGCCGCCGTGGCGCGGTGTTGATGATAGATATAGTGGACATCGCTTCCGCAAATCCCGGAGGATTTCATTTTGATCAGTACCTGGTTAATCCCCGGCGTCGGCACCGCAACTTCCCGTAGATCAACGGTCGAATTTCCTGGTAAGTAAGCTGCCAGCATCGTTTTCATAAGTCCCTCATTAACAATACGATTAATTTTCATCCCTGCCGCACCCGCGCCAGGGGCGTTAATATTTAGCGTTTCGCTTTACTGCTTCGCCGGGTCAGCAAGATATTCGCCAGTACCGCCACCACGATGATGACGCCGCGGACCACCTGCTGGAAAAAGGAGTTAATTCCGAGCAGCACCAGACCGTTACCGATTAGCGTAATGACCAGAACGCCAAGCAGCGTACCGAACAGGGAGCCGCGACCACCGGAAAGCGCCGTACCACCAACTACCACGGCTGCGATCACGTCAAACTCCAGACCGTTTGCCGCGCCTGCGTTACCAGAACCGAGGCGCGCCGCCAGTAAAATGCCGGTCACCGCCGCTAATAATCCTGAAAGGGTAAAAATAAGAATGCGTACTCGCCGGACGTTAATCCCGCACAACTGCGCCGCCGTGGCATTACCGCCCACAGCAAAAACCGAACGCCCGAAGGCAGTTTTACGGCTGATGAACACAAACAGCGCAAACAACACCATCATGATCAGCGCGGATACCGGCACGCCGAGAAATTGCCCACCCAGCCAGTCCAGTACCTCGTTTTCGTCAATCGGCACAGGCAGGGCGTTAGTCATAAACAGCCCCATACCGCGCAGGGCGCTCCACAACCCCAGCGTGGCCACAAAACTTGGCACGTTAAACACGCCACGTAACACCCCGGCGAGCGTTCCCATCAGCGCGCCTAACAGCAACACCAACAAACACGCCACCGCCAGAGGAACCTCAAATTGCAGTAAAAATGCCAGGCACACCGAGACAAAAGCCACCATTGGCCCAACGCTGACATCAATTTCACCGGAGATAATAATTAGCGTCATCGCCCAGGCGGCAATACCGATGGTGGCGGCATCGCGTAGCACGTTCATCTGGTTATTTAATGAGATAAAGCCTGGTGCGTTCAGGGAGAAGACCAGATACAAAATGGCTATCACCACCAGCAAACCGATCTCATTAATGTGGCGACTGACAAATTGTTTGAGCGAGACGCTCTTGCCCTGCGGCAATGGTAATGACGAAGCAGACATCTTCAGGTTCCTCGGTAAAATTCATCAGTGCACAGACAGAATGGCGGACATCAGCTCATCCACATTGACCGGCGAGTGAAACTCCTGCGAGAACGTGCCGTGCTGTAACAACAGGATGCGGTCGCACACCAGCGGCAACTCCTCCACTTCACTGGAGATAAACACCACGCTTTTTCCTTCGGCGGCCAGCTCGCGGACAATACGGTAAATCTGCTGCTTGGCTTCGATATCGACGCCGCGCGTTGGCTCGTCGAGCAACAGAATCTGGCTGGCGGCATAGACCCAACGACCGATCACCACTTTTTGCTGATTACCGCCGGAAAGCGTACCAATCGGCGTTTCGCTACTGGCAGCCTTGACTGTCATCCGTTGCATCACCTCTTCGGTCAGGCGGCGGATGGTGGACCATTGCAGCACGCCGTTAGCGCTGATTTTTTGCCGGTTGGTCAGCACTGTATTTTCGTCAACGCCCAGCCAGGGAATGATCCCCGCTTCTTTGCGATTTTCCGGGGTATAGCCGATGCCGCGTTTCAACATGTCGCCGTAATCCGGGCGCGTGATTTTCTCGCCGTTGATAACAATTTCGCCCTGCTCAAACGCTTCCAGTCCAACAATCGCTTTCAGCAATTCACTGCGCCCGGCTCCCAGCAGGCCAGCAATACCGAGCACTTCACCACGACGCAGTGAAAAATTGATCTCCGCAAGTTTTGGTCTGTGGCGTAACGCACGAACATCCAGCACGATCTGGTCAGCAATTTCCTGGGCGGTAACCGGCGCAATATCAACGTGATCGCGTCCAAGCATCAGCGACACAATATGACGGGTGGAGGTGTTTTCGAGCATCACATCGCCCGCCACCTGACCATCGCGCATGACGGTGGCGCAGGAAGCGATACGGCGGATTTCTTCCATCCGGTGGCTGACATAAATCACCGCCACGCCCAGTGCCGACATCTTTTTCACGGCGCTGATCACCAGTTCAACTTCCGCACTGGCAAGCGAACTGGTAGGTTCATCAAGAATGACCACGCGCGGCTCGCCCTTCATCACTCGCGCAATTTCCACCAGTTGCTTTTGCGCCGGACTTAGCGTCGATACAAGTTGTTCAGGGCTAACGTCAACGCCCAGCGCCTGTAAACAACGCTGGGCATCCTGCGCCATTTGCGGGTAATCAATCATGCCGTTGCGGCGAGGCCATTGACCGAGGCAGAGGTTTTCCGCCACCATCAGCCCTTCCACCAGACTTAATTCCTGATAAACCGCGCGTACCCCCAGTTCAGCGGCACGGCGAGTCAGCGTAGCTTCGTCACCTTCCAGCCGCGTCTCGCCAATCCAGATATCGCCGCTGTCCGGGCGTTCGCTGCCGGTGAGCATTCGAATGAGGGTCGATTTGCCCGCGCCGTTTTTACCTAACAGCGCGCGAACTTCGCCTTTATTGAGCGTGAAATTAACGTATCCAGCGCAACAACGCCGGGATAACGCTTATTTCCTGCCACCACTTTTGCTACCGGGACTGCCTCTGTTGCCGTGAACATAGGGACCTCTGCGAATCAGCTATTAGGGCAGACCATCAACATGCGTTGCCAGCCACTGCTTACCGTCTTCCGTTTTGGTATAGAGATCGATAGGCACCTGAATCACTTTCTCACCGTCGGCTTTTTTATCGATAACCTTCAATGTTTGCGCAAAAACAGCGTTACCCATTTTCTTACCGGAAATATCCACTACCGCTTTCAGCACCTGGTTGTTTTCCAGTTCCTGGGCAATTTCAGTCGTCATATCTGAACCAAAGACGGCAATTTTCCCGGCCTGATTTTGATTACGTACTGCTTTAACTGCGCCGAGTGTCGCGCCGCCCGATTCCCCCATAATGGCGTTGCGATCCGGCGTGGAGATAATCAGTTTTTCACCGACAGAAATCGCTTTATCTAAAACAGTACCTTCCTGATTCGCGACAATTTGCGCTCCGGGAACACGGGCTTTTAATACTTCTTCAAACCCTTTACGCCGCTGCACACAAACTTCAAAAGCTTCGCAATTTATGACGGCAATTTTTGGTTGTTCAATTTTATTGGCAATAAAATAATCGGCGGCGGCATTACCCAGTTTTTTACCAAATTCCAGAGGATCGCCCACCAGATACGCCGAGACATATTTATCGACCCCTTTCTGATTAATACAGGTGTTGTAGCAAATCACTGGAATACCCGCCTCACTGGCGCGTCGAACGGTGCGGCTACTGCCATTTTCAGACACTGCCGACAAAATAATGGCATCAACATTACGCGCCACGAGGGTATCAACAAAAGTACTTTCTTTTGAAATATCCCCCTGTGCGTTGGTTTCTATTAACTGTACCTGTACTGAGGAATCTTTTGCCGCATCCTGAACACCCTGACGTACACCGGCGTAATATCCCTGAGTATCAAGATATATTGCGCCAATGGTCATTTCTTTTTCCGCAGCCCTGGCGAATAGTGCGCTACCCAAAAGCGTAGCTATTAAAATTATATTACGGGTTGCTCTCATTTTTTCAGGCATAGTGCCTCCTGTAGGGTTTTTATTTACAACGGCTTATTTTAATTATTTAGTGATGAGCGGCAGCGCATGCCGCTCAAATATTACAGTTAATAGGGTTTAGTGAACGTAGTTAAAAATAAAAGGCATCACGGTGGTGAATAATGCCGCTTTCGGCCAGGCCGGATTAATCGCCGTCAGTTCAGCGCGCACAGATTCATATTGCGCAATCTCCCCTAATCCCGCAGCCGCCAGCATCGACACCATCAGGCATTTTTCTTTATGCTGCTGTTGTAAATCGCCATACAGCGACAACAAGTCCGGTTGTGAAACAGCAAAGAAATCCGCTTCGATACTGGTTTTCGCCATCTGTTGCGCCCACTGTTTCATTTCACTGAACAGTTGCTGTGCCGTTTGTTGTTCGCCCAGCAATCGCAGTGCCATCCCTTGCCAGAAGAGATAATCGACCGGCTGATCGTTGTAATAACTGTGGATGTTAATGGTGCGATCGCCGGTCGCCGCCATTCGTAAGCAGCGCGTCGCCTCAGCTTCATCGCCCTGCGTTTTCGCGCATACTGCCTGCCAGAACCAGATGTCGTTATCAGTCTGCCCAGGTAAACGACCTTCGCTTAAATTCTCCGGATAATGCAGCGCGGCATGAAGCAGTTCGCTTGCCTGCTGCGGCTGTCTGGCATCAAGGTGTTGCCAGGCGCGTAACAACTGGTTGAGGATAAACTGGCAGGTAACTTTCCCTTCCCCGCCTTCCCACGGATGGAATTTGCGCGTGGCGAGAATGTCCGCCGCTTTGTCTGCCTGACCGGTGAGATGCCACAAATTGAGCAGTTCTGCGGTCATGTCGTCGCGTTTCAGGGCAATTTCCAGATTATTTTCCAGACGCGCCAGTCGTTTCTCCGGCGAAGATCCGGTTAACTTATCCAGCAAATCGCGTTCGAAAAGCAGACGTGCATCCTGTGGCGCAAGCTGATAAGCATTATCAAGATAACGCGCGGCCAGTTCATCATCGTGCTGCTTATTCCACGCATGGATCGCCAACCCGCGCCAGCCGTCGGCAAACTCCGGCGACATCTCTACGCAACGCTGCCATAAGGCAATGGCTTTGTCGTAGCAACGCTTGTTGTAGTAGAAGCAGGCCAGTAAATGACGGGCGAACCAACACTCTTCAATGCTCTCCAGTGCCGCCACTTCCTCCAGCGTATTCGGGAAACGGACAAACTGCGGAAAGACATCAATGGCTTTTGTCACCAGTTCGCCACGATCAGCTTTCGGCAATAAGCTCGCTTGCAGATAAAGCGGCAACGTGCGTTGGCAGTCCAGTGCGTTCAGCATCTCTGCCGCCAGGGCGGGCATTCCCCAGTTAATCAACTGCCCGGCAGTCATCAGGGCGTTCACGTCGCGCCCCTGACACAGACCTCGCCACTGCGTGAAGGCAGATTCAGAACGACCATCGAACCAGTTCAACCACCACAGGGTGGCGTTCAGCGGATAATCGCGCAGCAGTTTCTCGCGCTGTAAACGCGCATTATCCTGACGGCCGCTTAATACCAGCAGCAGATTATGCAGGCAAAGCACTTCCTGATTAGTTGGGCAGGCGCGCAGGCTTTGTTGGCAAAATCCAGCCCTGCCTCGAAGTTGCCATTACGCGCCGCCAGTCGTGCCAGACCGTAATAGCCGCCCGCTTTACTGTTGCCGCTCCAGACTGCACGCCAGAAATCCTCTTCGGCTTGTTGATATTGCCCCTGACGTTCGTAAGCACTGGCGCGAATCAAACTTGCCTGTCCGCACTGCGGGTTTTTATTCAGCGCATGTGCGCGTTTTAGCGCCTGACTGGCATATGCCACCGCTTGCGGGAAATCTGCGCGGTTATATTCCAGCATCGCCAGCGCCAGGTTGCAGCGATAATCGAGCGGATCCAACGCCACGCCGCGCAGGTAGTAATCGAACGGCGAACGGCTGGCGTGATGGTATTGCTCCAGATGCTGACCGACAAACCAGGCTTCATCTGTACTGGTAATGTCTTGTGCTGCCAGTGGCGCTTTAGCAACGTCCGGCAACGGTAGCTCTTGCGGCTGATGTTCCTGATAACTCAGTACAATATTGCCGTCAGCATCGGAAAGTTCGATAGTCAATCTGCCCGGATCAATACCGTGTAACACGCCCTGGATGGCGGTCGCTGGTGTCAGGGCTACGGCATCGTCAAGTAACACGTTGCATTTGCCGATTTCGCGGATCGCCAGACGATATCCACTCAACGGGGAGATGGCATACAGCCCCCACTCAATCCCCCGCTCGCTACGCTCTAATTTAATCACCGCGTCGCGGGAGGCGTTTTGCACCATGCCCAGAGAATGATAAGGCAGGAAATACTGCTCGAAACGCTTCTCTTCGTAAGCATCAAGCCAGGTAAAATCGGGCTGGTTGTCAGCAAAAATGCCAGTCATCAGTTCGATATACGGGCCGTTATTGTCGGTCAGGCTCTTATCCCACGCCTGACCAAATTCACTGTGTCCCCAGCTCCACTGTTTTTTACCTGGTGCAATATGGTGGTTGGCAACGTGAAGCAAACCGCCATCTTCATCGTGACACCACGCGCCAACAAAATCGTACTGTGATTTTTCGGCCATATATGATGTTGGAACGGGTACATTTTTATAACGAGAAATGTCCACTCCGGCGGAGTAATCCACTTTGTAATAGGTTCCGGTGGCAATGGGGAAAGCTGAAACGGCCCGTTTGCCATGATCGAATACCGCAGTCACATCCGGTGGGAAAACACTCTGATGCCCTTCACCACCTTTCACCGCCGGATTGGCCCACCACAAAAAATGACGCGGCGTAGCATTGCCGTTATAGACGCGGCTGGCGATTTCCAGTGCGGCACGGTCAGGGCGCAGCGTGAAACCGGTCATCACCTGTAAACCGTGCATCGGCTCCGTTTCGCCAACCCATACAGTCTGTGCGCCATCTTCATGTGCTTCGATGGCGAAATCAACGGGCATAAAGGTGGTCGGGCGATGGTGTTGCGGCCAGTTAAACTCAATCCCGCCCGAGATCCACGGCCCCAGCAGCCCTACCAGCGCCGGTTTTATCACCTCATTGTGATAGACAAAATCGCGCTGTTTTACTTTATCCCACGCGCGATGCACACGACCGCCCAGTTCCGGTAGGATCATCACTTTGATGTAGTCGTTTTCCAGCCATACCGCCTGCCACGATTTCAGGGTTTTCTGCTCGCTCAGCGTATCCGTCACGCCATAGGGATAAACCGCGCCGGACGATCCCTGATAAACGCGATTTTCCAGAAACATGGGATGTATATCCTGCGGCCCGGTTTCATAGGTCGGGATCTCAACGCGCTCTTGCCACACTTTTACTGGAGTCATGGTGCCCTCAATATTAACAAGACATACTGAATTAAAAGATTTGTGGCAGTGTATTGAACAATCTGGCAATGTTTTCGCGGAATAATCACGCAATTAACTAAACAAGGTTTAGTGAAGATGAGAGCCTGCATTAACAATCAACAGATCCGCCACCATAACAAATGCGTGATTCTGGAGCTGCTGTACCGGCAAAAACGTGCCAATAAATCGACGCTGGCCCGACTGGCGCAAATTTCGATTCCGGCAGTCAGTAATATTTTGCAGGAGCTGGAAAACGAAAAGCGGGTGGTGAATATCGACGATGAAAGCCAGACGCGCGGGCATAGCAGCGGCACATGGCTCATTGCACCGGAGGGTGCCTGGACGCTGTGTCTGAACGTTACGCCCACCAGCATTGAGTGTCAGGTCGCTAATGCCTGTTTAAGTCCGAAAGGTGAATTTGAACGCTTTCAGATTGACGCTCCGACACCGCAGACGCTATTGGCGGAGATCGAAAAATGCTGGCATCGCCATCGCAAACTGTGGCCAGAGCGCACTATCAATCTGGCGCTGGCAATTCACGGCCAGGTTGATCCGGTCACCGGCGTATCGCAAACCATGCCGCAAGCGCCGTGGACAGCGCCGGTTGAGGTGAAATATCTGCTGGAAGAGAAGCTCGGCATTCGGGTAATGGTCGATAATGACTGCGTGATGCTGGCGCTGGCGGAGAAATGGCAAAAAAATTCGCAGGGGCGTGATTTCTGCGTGATCAACGTTGATTACGGCATTGGCTCGTCGTTCGTGATTAACGAGCAAATTTATCGCGGCAGTTTGTATGGCAGCGGACAGATTGGTCACACCATCGTTAACCCCGATGGCGTCGCCTGTGATTGTGGATGTTACGGCTGCCTGGAAACCGTCGCCTCGTTAAGCGCATTAAAAAAGCAGGCGCGGGTATGGCTAAAATCACAGCCGGACAATACTCAACTTGATCCCGAAAAACTGACTACCGCGCAATTAATCGCTGCCTGGCAAAGTGGAGAACCGTGGGTCACCAGTTGGGTTGACCGCAGTGCTAACGCCATTGGTTTAAGTCTGTATAACTTCCTCAACATCCTCAATATTAATCAGATTTGGCTGTATGGTCGTAGTTGCGCCTTTGGCGAGAACTGGCTTAATACCATTATTCGCCAGACAGGGTTTAATCCGTTCGACCGCGATGAAGGGCCTGGCGTGAAAGCGACGCAAATTGGCTTCGGGCAATTAAGCCGCGCGCAACAGGTGCTGGGGATTGGCTATTTGTATGTTGAAGCGCAGTTACGGCAAATTTAATGCCGCGATAACGTAACAAGGCTTCCCGAAGGAAGCCTCGCGATGATCACAAACGTAAGATTGCCTGATGCGCTACGCTTATCAGGCCTACACGGATATTGCAATGTATTGAATTTGCAAAGTTTTGTAGGCCGGATAAGGCGTTCATGCCGCATCCGGCATGAACAACGAGCACATTGTCAGCAAACCACCGTTTCGCTTATGCGTAAACCGGGTAGCGAGCGCAGATGTCGAGAACTTTACCTTTGATGCGCTCGATAACCGCTTCATCATTGATGCTGTCCAGCACGTCACACATCCAGCCAGCCAGTTCTTTCGCTTCTGCTTCTTTAAAGCCGCGACGGGTAATCGCCGGAGTACCCACACGAATACCGGAGGTCACAAACGGGCTCTTCGGATCGTTCGGTACACTGTTTTTGTTCACGGTGATGTTAGCACGGCCCAGAGCGGCGTCAGCTTCTTTACCGGTCAGGTTTTTATCAACCAGATCAACCAGGAACAGGTGGTTATCAGTACCGCCGGAAACCACTTTGTAGCCGCGCTCGAGGAACACTTCTACCATCGCTTTGGCGTTTTTCGCGACCTGCTGCTGGTAAGTTTTGAACTCCGGCTCCATCGCTTCTTTCAGCGCTACTGCTTTACCGGCGATTACGTGCATCAGCGGACCGCCCTGCCCACCCGGGAAGACAGCAGAGTTCAGTTTTTTGTACAGTTCTTCGCTACCACCTTTCGCCAGGATCAGGCCGCCGCGCGGACCCGCCAGGGTTTTGTGAGTGGTAGTAGTGACAACGTGAGCATGAGGAACCGGGTTCGGATAGACGCCAGCAGCAACCAGGCCCGCAACGTGTGCCATATCAACGAACAAGTAAGCACCGATGCTGTCAGCGATTTCACGCATTTTCGCCCAGTCAACCACGCCGGAATATGCTGAGAAGCCACCGATGATCATTTTCGGTTTGTGTTCTTTCGCTTGTTTTTCCAGATCTGCGTAGTCGATATGACCTGTTGCATCGATACCGTAAGGAACGATGTTGTACAGTTTACCGGAGAAGTTAACCGGAGAACCGTGAGTCAGGTGACCGCCGTGTGCCAGGTTCATACCCAGAACGGTATCGCCTGGTTCCAGCAGCGCGGTGTAGACCGCAAAGTTAGCCTGGGAACCGGAGTGCGGCTGAACGTTAGCGTAGTCAGCGCCGAACAGCTCTTTCGCGCGATCGATCGCCAGTTGTTCGACGATATCAACATACTCGCAACCGCCGTAGTAACGTTTACCCGGATAACCTTCAGCATATTTGTTGGTTAGCTGAGAGCCCTGTGCTTGCATTACGCGCGGGCTGGTGTAGTTTTCGGAGGCGATCAGTTCGATGTGCTCTTCCTGACGTACTTTTTCCTGCTCCATAGCCTGCCACAGTTCGGCATCATAATCGGCAATGTTCATTTCACGCTTTAACATCCGCATCTCCTGACTCAGCTAACAATAAAATTTTTTCGCCTAATTTTGGCGGTCCTGATGGACAACGGCGAACAGTATAACCGAATCATTCTGCGATAACAGGTCTTGACAAAGGAATTTACGCAAACGATTACCTTCAAGCACGTCAAGGCTTTGGTGAATAAAGGACTTACTCCCGGAAACGGATTTCTTTTCAGGTTTGTGATGCAAATTTTTCACTTCATCACATTCCTAATGAAAAACACCAAGGAACCATTTACAGGACAGGGTTATTTTTTATAAGATGCATTTGAGATACATCAATTAAGATGCAAAAAAAAGGAAGACTCTATGCTTGACGCTCAAACCATCGCTACAGTAAAAGCCACTATCCCTTTGCTGGTGGAAACAGGGCCGAAATTAACCGCCCATTTCTACGACCGTATGTTTACTCATAACCCAGAACTCAAAGAAATTTTCAATATGAGTAACCAGCGTAATGGCGATCAACGTGAAGCCCTGTTTAACGCCATTGCCGCCTACGCCAGTAATATTGAAAACCTGCCTGCGCTGCTGCCAGCAGTGGAGAAAATCGCGCAGAAACACACCAGCTTCCAGATCAAACCGGAGCAGTACAACATCGTAGGCGAACACCTGCTGGCCACCCTCGACGAAATGTTCAGCCCGGGTCAGGAAGTGCTGGACGCATGGGGCAAAGCGTATGGCGTACTGGCAAATGTGTTTATCAATCGCGAAGCAGAAATTTATAACGAAAACGCCAGCAAAGCCGGTGGCTGGGAAGGTACGCGCGATTTCCGCATTGTGGCTAAAACACCACGCAGCGCATTGATCACCAGTTTCGAACTGGAACCGGTCGACGGTGGCGCAGTGGCAGAATACCGTCCGGGACAATATCTCGGCATTTGGCTGAAGCCGGAAGGTTTCCCGCATCAGGAAATTCGTCAGTACTCTTTGACCCGTAAACCGGATGGCAAAGGCTATCGTATTGCAGTGAAACGTGAAGATGGCGGACAGGTATCCAACTGGCTGCACAATCACGCTAACGTTGGCGATGTCGTTAAGCTGGTGGCTCCGGCTGGTGATTTCTTTATGGATGTAGCGAATGACACGCCAGTGACCTTAATCTCTGCGGGTGTCGGTCAGACGCCAATGCTGGCGATGCTCGACACGTTGGCAAAAACAGGCCATAGCGCCCAGGTGAACTGGTTCCATGCTGCAGAAAATGGCGATGTTCACGCCTTTGCCGATGAAGTTAAGGAACTGGGGCAATCGCTGCCGCGCTTTACCGCGCATACCTGGTATCGTCAGCCGAGTGAAGCCGATCGCGCGAAAGGTCAGTTTGATAGCGAAGGTCTGATGGATCTGAGCAAACTCGAAGGTGCGTTCAGCAATCCGGCAATGCAGTTCTATCTCTGCGGCCCGGTTGGCTTCATGCAGTTTGCCGCAAAACAGTTAGTGGATCTGGGCGTGAAGCAGGAAAACATTCATTACGAATGCTTTGGCCCACATAAGGTGCTGTGATTTGATATTGCCGGATGGAAACATCCGGCAACCCCGACGCGGTTTAAATTGCCGCGTCGTCCTCTTCACCGGTACGGATACGAATGACCCGTGCCACGTCAAAGACGAAGATTTTACCGTCACCAATTTTACCGGTTTGCGCTGTGCGAATAATGGTGTCTACACAGGTATCCACAATGTCGTCGGGTACGACGATCTCAATTTTCACCTTCGGCAGAAAATCCACCATATACTCCGCGCCGCGATACAGCTCGGTATGGCCTTTCTGGCGGCCAAAACCTTTCACTTCGGTTACCGTCATACCGGTAATGCCGACTTCAGCCAGTGCTTCGCGGACATCGTCCAGCTTGAAGGGTTTAATAATCGCATCAATCTTTTTCATGCTATTCCTTGAAAAGGTCGCCTGTCTTTTGATCTGCTAAACGTAACACATTACGCCAATTCATTCCTTGAAATCGTTTGCATCCAGTTCGTGTCGGGAAAGCAGTTTATAAAATTCTGTCCGGTTGCGCCCCGCCATTCTCGCCGCGTGGGTGACATTGCCTTTGGTGATTTGCAGCAGCTTGCGCAAGTAGTTGAGTTCAAACTGATTACGCGCCTCAACAAAGGTGGGTAGCGCCGTGTTTTCTCCTTCCAGCGCCTGCTCCACCAGCGCATCACTAATCACCGGAGATGACGTCAGCGCCACGCACTGTTCAATCACATTCACCAACTGGCGCACATTGCCCGGCCAGGTGGCGGTCATCAGGCGCTTCATCGCATCGGTGGAGAACGCACGGACAAACGGTTTATGTCGCTCTGCCGCCTGACGCAATAAATGGTTTGCTAACAACGGAATATCTTCCGTGCGCTCCGCCAGTGCGGGGATCTTCAGACTAACAACGTTGAGGCGGTAATAGAGATCTTCGCGGAACTCACCTCGCGCCATCGCTTTTGGCAGGTCGCGATGAGTGGCGGAAATAATCCGCACGTCGATATCAATATCGCGGTTGCTGCCCAGCGGACGGACTTTGCGCTCCTGCAACACGCGCAGCAATTTTACCTGTAACGGCGCGGGCATATCGCCAATCTCATCGAGAAACAGCGTACCGCCTTCCGCCGCCTGGAATAAACCTTCGCGATTGCTGACGGCACCAGTAAACGCGCCGCGTGCATGACCAAACAGTTCTGACTCCAGCAACTGTTCAGGCAATGCGCCACAGTTAATGGCAATAAACGGTTTGTTGTTGCGTGGGCTGGCGTTGTGGATCGCCTGGGCGAAAATCTCTTTTCCCGTGCCGCTCTGGCCGTTAATCAGCACACTAACGTCAGACTGCGCTACCAGCCTCGCCTGTTCCAGCAAACGCAGCATCAGCGGACTGCGGGTGACAATAGCCTCGCTCCAGCGTCCGTCGGTGGCTGGCGCGGATTGCTCCAGCGCATCGTCAATTGCCTGATACAACGCGTCTTTATCGACGGGTTTGGTGAGGAAACTAAACACGCCTTGCTGTGTCGCGGAAACGGCATCGGGAATGGAACCATGCGCGGTGAGGATGATAACCGGCATCCCCGGCTGCACTTTCTGGATTTCGGCAAACAGTTGCATACCGTCCATTTCATCCATCCGCAGGTCGCTGATGACTAAATCTATTTTTTCGCGATTCAGTACCCGCAACCCTTCAGCGCCACTTTCCGCCGTGACCACGCTGTAGCCTTCGCTGGTCAGGCGCAGACCAAGTAATTTCAACAATCCGGGATCATCATCGACCAATAATAAATGCGCAGGTTTATGGCTCATCAGGGGTGACCTCATTGGTAGATGGCGCGGGCTTTTCACTCTCGTGCGTCGCGTCCGGCGCGAAATTTCCGGCAGGTTTACGGGTCGAGAGCTGACGTTCAATATCGGTCAGATTTTCCAGTTTACGGGTGGTAAGCTCCAGTTGCTGCTGTAGAACGTGATGTTGCTGGCGCAAAGCATCCAGCTCGCTATCGCTGGACTGCTGGAGTTTACTGTAGCGTTGACGCTCTTCCGCCAGTTGCAATTGTAACGCCTGACCATCGCGCCAGAGCTGATACAGCGGGCGAACCTGCGCCGGGATCTCGGTACTTAACGCGTCAATGCGCGCAACTAACTGGCGGCGCTCAAAAGGCGTAATTTTAGCGTCGGCCAGCAAAATTCCCTGTTTAAAGGTATTTTGCCAGCTACCGTCGCCATACTTGCGGGCTTCCTGACGCGATTGCGCTGGCATTAAGCGGTTGGCACAATCCATCGCCCGTAGCCAGTAAAGCGGGTTAGTTTCGGTTGATTTCCCTTGCAGCGCCCAGATGTCACTACATTCAGTAGGAAGATAATCAGCCAGTTGATAAACCGGAATTTTTTCTTCTGCTGGCGTATTAAGAGCTGGTTTATTGTAACTCTGCACACAACCCAGCAATGCCAGACAAGGCAACCCCGCCAGCCATAGCCGCCGGGGCAAAATTTGTTGAAAAATGTGTCGCATATTCACCAGACTTAGAGCCTTTCCCAGTGGGCGTAATTGTTGCAGGAAGTTTGGACATGGACAGCGCGAAGAAACCGGAGCGTACACGTAGTACGTGAGGATTTCGAGCACTGCCCGGGGCCAAACTGGCAAATAAAATAGCCTAATGGGATAGGCTCTTAGCATTATTTCGTGTTTTTTGACGCAGGCAATTCAATACGGAAACAAACGTCTTGCCCGCTCTCATCGACCAGATACAGTTCCCCTTGCATACGGCGAATACAATCCCTGGCAATGCTTAATCCCAGACCGCTGCCCTTCACCGCCCCTTTTCGCTGGTGACTTCCCTGAAAAAAGGGTTCGAAGATCATGGCGCGTTCCTCTTGCGGAATGGGCGTACCTGTATTGATGACATCAATGTAAACCCGCGCACCATGTAAGCTGCTGTGAAGGCAAATGTTACCGGATTCAGCCCCGTAGTGCACCGCATTGGAGTAAAGATTATCCAGCACGCTCATCAACAACATTGGCTCTGCCTGGCAAACTGTTGCCTGCAGATCGACGTCGGTATGCATCATTTTAGCCCGTGCAGGCAAGCTGTGAGCGGAAACTACCATCTCCACCAGTGGTGCAAGCTCGACGTTCTCCAGTGCCACCGCGCCGTCCGCCTGTTTACGGTTGTAATCAAGCAGTTGTTCGATCAGCTTTTGCAGATTGCGACTGCTGTTATCGAGAATGCTCACCACCTCTTTCTGCTCTGCCGTGAGCGGCCCAACAACCTGATCAGCAAGTAATTCAGTACCTTCGCGCATACTCGCCAGCGGCGTTTTTAATTCATGAGATAGATGTCTTAAAAACTGATGGCGTTGAGATTCCAGCCATGACAGGCGCTCGCTTAACCAGATAATTCGTTGCCCGACCGAACGTAATTCACGAGGGCCGCTGAACGAAACGCTATTCCCCAGAGAACGCCCTTCCCCCAATCGGTTGATCATCCGTTCAATATTTTTTACCGGACCGATAATCATCCGTGTGAAAAGCAGCACCATTACCAGGCTTACCAGAAACAGTACCAGCGATTGCCAGCCAAAATATTGCCCACGTTCGGCAATTTCTCGTTGCAGTTGCTGCCCACGAGAGAACACCACGGTGCGCGTGGCCTGTACCATTTCAGTATTCGCGTTGGCGAAGGCTTCCAGACGCGCAGCAGCGGCGGCATCGGGGCCGCTGTTGTTGCACTGAAGTTGGGCGAGATTGTTCAAATCCTGACGCAATGCCTGGTAGAGTTTATCGTCCGGCAGCACGCCTGCGTGGGCGTCGAGCATTTCGCTGTAACGCTTGCGCTGGCTTTGGTAGACCTTCGCCAGGGTGGGATCGTCCAACACGCAATACTGACGGTAGCTACGCTCCATCTCCAGCGCCGCGTTGGTCATCGCTTCACTGCGCCGGGCATCGATAAGCGTCGTGCGGTTGACCAGCGCCGCCTGATCGCTAAGTACATTCAGGCTTTGCCAGGCTTGCCATGCCAACACTAACAAGGGCAGCAGGATCAGCAGGAATGCCAGCGTTACCAGTTGTCGTAATGAATGGGGAAAAACGGGCCAGCGTTTCAAGGCATTACTCTCGTCAGACGCGAATAACGTGATGCTAACCGAGGGGCTGTTCAGATACAACAAAGCCGGGAATTACCCGGCTTTGTTGTGGAATAAGGCGGTGCCTAACTCGACGTTTCGCCCGATGGTTGATATAGCTACGCTGATATCAGAAGTTGGACGGCAGGCACCTTGTTGTGCGTCATTCGGTTTTTATGTAGCACGTCCCGAAGGGGCTGACATAAGTGGGTGAATGAGCCACTGTTTACTATTATGCATTAACTGTGCCAATAAACAAAATAGTTTGATAACGTACTGATTGTACGTTGTTTTGATAGGTTTATGAGTGCTTCAAGATTTGACTATAAATCAGCCGTTGTGTCGCCTAAAAGAGACGGTCAAAGATAAAATTATTAGTCTTAAATAAAATCAATAGGTTAAATGTCGCCAATGAGCGACACGGTAAACCACCCATTGTCGTGATTTACAGACACAAAAAAGCTCCCGGAGTTGGGAGCATATGATAGTGGTTGGTGTTTAATGCCGGATGCGGCGTAAACGCCTTATCCGGCCTGTAAAACCAATGCGTTGCGTAAAATATCCGCAGTCTTACCCCAACTGCTTACGCGCATTGCGGAAAATACGCATCCACGGGCTATCCTCACCCCAGTTTTCCGGGTGCCAGGAGTTGCTGACAGTGCGGAAAACACGTTCCGGGTGCGGCATCATGATGGTGACACGACCGCTTTCAGTCGTGACCGCCGTAATGCCGTTCGGGGAACCGTTCGGGTTAGCCGGGTAAGTTTCAGTGACTTTACCAAAGTTATCAACATAGCGCAGCGCCACCAGCCCTTTGCTTTCCAGTGCCGCCAGATGCGCAGCGTCACGCACTTCCACGCGCCCTTCACCGTGAGAAACAGCTATCGGCATCTGTGAACCCACCATCCCCTGCAACAGCAGTGACGGGCTTTGGGTCACTTCAACCAGACTGAAACGCGCTTCAAAGCGATCGGAGGTGTTACGCACAAAACGTGGCCACAGGTCACTACCAGGGATCAATTCACGCAGATTAGACATCATCTGGCAACCGTTACATACCCCCAGCGCCAGCGTTTGCGGACGATGGAAGAAGGTTGCAAACTCATCGCGCACACGGTCGTTGAACAGGATAGACTTCGCCCAACCTTCACCTGCGCCCAGCACGTCACCGTAGGAGAAACCACCGCACGCGACCAGGGCGTGGAAATCCTCCAGGCCAGTGCGTCCAGCCAGCAGGTCGCTCATATGCACGTCGATAGCATCGAAGCCCGCACGGTGGAACGCTGCCGCCATTTCAACATGCGAGTTCACACCCTGCTCACGCAGCACAGCAACTTTCGGGCGCGCGCCAGTGGCAATAAACGGTGCCGCCACATCTTCGTTGATATCGAACGACAATTTCACATTCAGACCCGGATCGGCATCGTTAGATTTCGCCTGGTGTTCCTGATCGGCACACTCCGGATTGTCACGCAGACGCTGCATCTGCCAGGTGGTTTCTGCCCACCAGACACGCAACGTGGTGCGACTTTCGCTGAATACAGCCTGCCCGTTGGCCGTAATCACAAAACGGTCACCAGAAACAGCCTGACCGACATAATGGACACAATCAGCAAGTCCGTGCTGTGCCAGTACGCCTTCTACGGCTTCACGGTCTGCAGCGCGTACCTGAATCACCGCCCCCAGCTCTTCGTTAAACAACGCGGCCAGGCGATCTTCACCCAGAGTTGCGATATCTGCTTCAATGCCGCAATGACCGGCAAACGCCATTTCCGCCAGCGTCACCAACAGGCCACCGTCAGAACGATCGTGGTAGGCGAGCAGCTTACGTTGGGCGACCAGCGCCTGAATGGCGTCGTAGAAACCTTTCAGTTGAGCAACATCGCGCACATCTGCCGGTATATCGCCAAGCTGACGATATACCTGCGCCAGCGCCGTTGCGCCCAGCGCGTTATTGCCTTTGCCGAGGTCAATCAGCAGCAGTGCGTTATCTTCGGTAGAAAGCTGCGGCGTAATGGTGTGACGCACATCTTCCACACGGGCAAATGCAGAGATTACCAGCGACAGCGGGGAGGTCATTTCGCGCTCTTCATTACCTTCCTGCCAGCGGGTTTTCATCGACATAGAGTCTTTACCGACCGGGATCGTCAGGCCGAGCGCCGGACAAAGCTCTTCGCCCACCGCTTTCACTGCTTCATACAGGCCCGCATCTTCACCAGGGTGGCCTGCCGCCGCCATCCAGTTGGCGGAAAGTTTGATGCGTTTAATATCGCCAATCTGCGTAGCAGCAATGTTGGTTAACGCTTCACCGACCGCCAGACGAGCAGAGGCGGCAAAATCCAGCAGCGCAACCGGCGCACGTTCACCAATTGCCATTGCTTCACCGTAGTAGCTGTCGAGGCTGGCGGTAGTAACCGCACAGTTAGCTACCGGTACTTGCCACGGACCGACCATCTGATCGCGCGCCACCATGCCGGTTACGCTACGGTCGCCAATGGTAACGAGGAAGGTTTTCTCTGCCACGGTCGGCAGATGCAGCACGCGTTTCACCGCGTCAGCAATAGTAATCCCTTCACGAACCAGCGCGTCGCCTTTCGCTTTCAGCGTTTGTACATCGCGGGTCATCTTCGGCGTTTTACCAAGCAACACGTCCAGCGGCAGATCGATCGGCTGATTATCAAAATGACTATCGTGCAGAGAAAGATGCAGTTCTTCGGTTGCTTCACCAATCACCGCATATGGCGCGCGTTCACGCTTACACAGTTCGTCAAACAACGGCAACTGATCGGCGGCAACGGCCAGCACGTAGCGTTCCTGGGATTCGTTACACCAGATTTCCAGCGGACTCATCCCCGGTTCGTCGCTAAGAATATCGCGCAATTCGAATTTACCGCCACGCCCGCCGTCACTCACCAGTTCCGGCATAGCGTTAGAAAGACCACCTGCACCAACGTCATGGATAAACAGGATTGGGTTTGCATCGCCCAACTGCCAGCAGCGGTCGATCACTTCCTGGCAACGACGTTCCATTTCGGGGTTGTCGCGCTGTACAGAGGCGAAATCGAGGTCGGCATCAGACTGACCGGAAGCCATAGAAGACGCCGCTCCGCCGCCAAGACCGATGTTCATTGCCGGACCACCGAGGACGACGAGCTTAGCACCAACGTTGATCTCGCCTTTCTGCACATGATCGGCGCGGATGTTGCCGATCCCGCCCGCCAGCATGATCGGCTTGTGATAACCACGCAGCTCTTCGCCATTGTGGCTGTTCACTTTTTCTTCATAAGTACGGAAGTAGCCGTTCAGTGCCGGACGGCCAAATTCGTTGTTAAACGCCGCGCCGCCCAGCGGGCCTTCGGTCATAATGTCCAGTGCGGTAACAATACGTTCCGGTTTACCAAAATCTTCTTCCCACGGCTGTTCAAAGCCTGGAATACGCAGGTTGGAAACGGAGAATCCAACCAGGCCGGCTTTCGGCTTCGCGCCGCGTCCGGTTGCGCCTTCATCACGGATTTCACCACCGGAACCGGTCGCCGCACCCGGCCACGGAGAAATTGCCGTTGGGTGGTTGTGGGTTTCCACTTTCATCAGGATGTGAGCCGGTTCCTGATGATAATCGTAGCGCCCCGTTTCATGGTCGGCAAAATAGCGGCCTACTTCGGAACCTTCCATCACGGCGGCGTTATCTTTATATGCAGAGAGAACGTGATCTGGTGTGGTTTCGAAGGTGTTTTTAATCATCTTGAACAGCGATTTTGGCTGTTGTTCACCGTCGATAATCCAGTCGGCGTTAAAAATCTTGTGACGGCAGTGCTCAGAGTTCGCCTGGGCGAACATATAAAGCTCGATGTCGTTCGGGTTACGACCAAGCTTTGTGAAAGCGTCTTGCAGATAGTCAATCTCATCTTCTGCCAATGCCAGGCCAAGACGCAGGTTAGCGTCGATTAGGGCCTGACGCCCCTGTCCCAGCAAATCAACGCTGGTAACCGGAGCCGGTTGATGATGAGCAAACAACTGCTTTGCATCATCTAACGCAAAAAAGACCGTTTCCATCATGCGGTCGTGTAGTTCAGCGGTAATCTGCTGCCATTGTTCGTGAGTCAGCGTACCGGCTTCAACATAGTAAGCAACGCCACGTTCAAGACGGTTTACCTGTTGCAGCCCGCAGTTATGGGCAATATCGGTCGCTTTCGAAGACCAGGGAGAGATGGTGCCAGGACGCGGAGTCACCAGCAGTAGTTTGCCTTGCGGGGCATGGCTGGCGAGTGCCGGGCCATATTTCAGCAGGCGTTCAAGTTGCGCGTGCTCATCATCGTTTAACGGTGCATTGAGGTCAGCAAAATGGACATACTCGGCGTAAATGTTGTGAACCTGGAGCCTGGCAGCCTGAAAACGTGCCAGCAGTTTATTGATTCGGAATGCCGACAGTGCAGGCGAACCACGCAGAATTTCCATCATAAGTCTCTCGTCTTCTAAGCTTTCGGTGTACCCAAAGGGGGGAAACGGGCGTCATTATAAAGAATCTGGCGTGCTGACGAAACCGTTTGCGTGGAAATAAAATCGCCGCCGTGGATTAGCTACGCGTGCCGCCAATATCTGTAATAAGTTGCCAACTGGCGCGGGTTTACGCAAAATGCCGCTCATTTATGATGAAACCTTTCTACATTATTACGATTTTTCAGGCAGGGAAAAGCACGACGCAGAGAATTAACTAATTGAAAAAATTAAAGATTAATTATCTGTTCATCGGTATTCTGGCACTGCTTCTCGCGGTCGCTCTCTGGCCATCCATTCCCTGGTTTGGTAAAGCCGACAACCGTATCGCCGCCATACAAGCGCGGGGAGAGTTGCGCGTGAGTACTATTCACACACCTCTCATCTGGAACGAAATCAACGGCAAACCCTTCGGGCTGGATTATGAACTGGCCAAACAGTTTGCTGACTATCTTGGCGTTAAACTGAAAGTCACCGTGCGGCAGAACATCAGCCAGTTATTTGACGATCTCGATAACGGTGATGCCGATCTGCTGGCTGCAGGGCTGGTCTATAACAGCGAAAGGGTTAAAAATTATCAACCCGGCCCAACCTATTATTCCGTTTCACAACAACTGGTCTATAAAGTGGGTCAGTATCGACCACGTACGCTGGGTAATCTGACGGCGGAAAAGTTGGCCGTCGCACCTGGGCATGTTGTCATTAATGATCTGCAAAAACTGAAAGAGACTAAGTTCCCGGAATTAGGCTGGAAAGTGGACGACAGAAAAGGGTCTGCGGAGTTAATGGAAGATGTTATCGAAGGTAAGCTGGATTACACCATTGCCGATTCTGTCGCTATCAGCTTGTTCCAGCGCGTTCACCCGGAACTCGCCGTGGCGCTGGATATTACCGATGAACAACCCGTGACCTGGTTTAGTCAATTAGATAACGATAATACGCTTTCTGCTGCCCTGCTCGATTTCTTCAATGAAATGAATGAGGACGGCACACTGGCGCGTATTGAAGAGAAATATCTCGGGCATGGCAATGATTTTGATTATGTCGATACGCGCACGTTTTTACGCACCGTTGATGCTGTTCTGCCACAGTTAAAACCGCTATTTGAGAAATACGCCGAGGAAATTGACTGGCGTTTGCTGGCAGCGATAGCTTATCAGGAATCGCACTGGGACGCGCAGGCGACTTCTCCGACTGGCGTGCGCGGCATGATGATGTTAACCAAAAATACCGCGCAAAGCCTGGGCATTACCGACCGTACTGATGCCGAACAAAGCATCAGCGGCGGCGCGCGTTACCTGCATAATATGATGAGTAAAGTGCCAGAAAGCGTGCCAGAAAATGAGCGGATCTGGTTTGCGCTCGCCGCCTATAATATGGGCTATGCACACATGCTGGATGCCCGTGCCCTGACGGCAAAAACTAAAGGTAATCCTGATAGCTGGGCCGATGTTAAACAACGTCTGCCTTTGCTTAGCCAGAAACCCTATTACAGAAAGCTGACTTACGGCTATGCACGTGGGCATGAAGCCTATGCTTATGTAGAAAATATTCGTAAGTACCAGATTAGCCTGGTGGGTTACTTGCAAGAAAAAGAAAAGCAGGCAACAGAAGCGGCGATGCAGTTGGCTCAGGATTATCCGGCGGTATCGCCAGCGGAATTGGGTAAAGAAAAATTTCCCTTTCTCTCATTTCTTTCGCAGTCGTCATCTAATTATCTGACGCACTCCCCTTCTCTACTGTTTTCCAGGAAGGGAAGTGAAGAGAAACGAAATTAATCTGTCGCGGATTGCGCTTTTTTCTGCGCTTTGATTTCCTGACGGCGCATTCGGAAAAAATCGCTGAGTAGCGCCGCGCACTCATCCGCCAGTATTCCTTCCGTAATTTCCACTCGATGATTCATGCCCGGGTGGTGAAGTACATCCATTAATGATCCGGCGGCGCCAGTTTTCGCATCACGCGCGCCAAAGACCACGCGACCAATACGGCTGTGGATCATCGCTCCGGCGCACATCACGCACGGTTCCAGCGTGACATATAATGTCGCGTCGATCAGGCGATAGTTTTGCAGCACCAGCCCTCCCTGCCGCAGCGCCATGATTTCTGCATGAGCTGTAGGATCATGGCGACCAATAGGTCGGTTCCAGCCTTCACCGATTACCCGGTTGTTATGCACCAATACCGCGCCGACCGGCACTTCCCGCTCGTCCCAGGCACGTTTCGCCAGCGTCAGCGCATGACGCATCCAGTATTCGTGACTAAATTCGACTTCAGACAAAAAGAAAACTCCGGTTATAAAAGCGCGGCGCATTATACACGGACGCTATGCGTTACTCTATTCCAGTTGCTGGAGTTCGCCGCGAGGCGTTACCCGCCAGCGATGCTGACAGAAATAGAGTAGCGGGTTGTCCTGGTTACTATCACTATAGCCACTGTAAAGTCGCAGCGGCGTGCCGATTTTGCGTTCCAGTTGCGCGACCTTTTCATGGCCGAGACAGCGCATGGTCAGCACCCAGCCGCCATAGCCGCGCTGGATCTGACTGGCGATAAGATTAACGCGTGGTAACCAGGGCGTATCGAAATAAACCGCTTCGACCAACGGCTGAGGGGAACCGGTAATCAACCAAATGTCGGCATCGGAACTTAACAGATAGCTGGTCAGACGTTCCTGCACTAGCGGAAAGGCTGTAACATTGTCGCGAAACCAACGCACAAAATCGGCCTGCAACGCCTGTATACGCGCTTCGCTATGACCAAAGGTACAACCCCATAGCAGCAGGCTCATCGGCCAACGTGCCGCTCGGCCCTTGATTAATAATGCAATGACAATGATCGGCAACAGCGGCAGAACAAGTAGCGCATTCAGCGGCTGGCGGCGCAGTAAGTAGCGCAGAAAACAGCCAAACATATCCTGTTGATGCAATGTTCCATCTAAGTCAAAAAACACCACACGACGCTCGTGAGTTGCCAAACCATACCCCTCTGGACTGATACATCCTGATTAATTTTTGCTACTACATAGCCTAACAGATAGATCATCACTTTTCTGGCATCAATCTATCGCATAATGGCTGACTGGAATTTTTAATTCATGGTAATTGACTGTGATGGAATATAATATTCGCTCGCTTGTGTCTCATAT
Organism: Escherichia marmotae; assembly: GCF_002900365.1. Taxonomy (NCBI): domain Bacteria; kingdom Pseudomonadati; phylum Pseudomonadota; class Gammaproteobacteria; order Enterobacterales; family Enterobacteriaceae; genus Escherichia; species Escherichia marmotae. Next base: position 4,449,226 of record NZ_CP025979.1, on the reverse strand, counting down.
TGCCTGTTGTCGCCATTAATTCATCGCGAGGAAAGATATGAACGGCTTACTTCGTATTCGTCAGCGTTACCAGGGACTTGCCCAGAGCGATAAAAAGCTGGCGGACTATCTCCTGCTACAACCTGACACTGCCCGCCACCTTAGCTCCCAACAACTGGCCAACGAAGCCGGAGTCAGTCAGTCCAGCGTAGTGAAGTTCGCGCAAAAACTCGGCTATAAAGGTTTTCCGGCCTTAAAGCTGGCATTGAGTGAAGCTCTGGCAAGCCAACCGGAATCTCCCTCCGTACCCATTCATAACCAAATTCGTGGTGATGATCCGTTACGGCTGGTGGGCGAAAAACTGATTAAAGAAAATACTGCTGCCATGTACGCAACACTGAACGTCAATAGTGAGGAGAAGCTACATGAATGCGTAGCGATGCTTCGTTCTGCACGGCGGATTATTCTGACCGGCATTGGCGCTTCCGGCCTGGTGGCGCAGAATTTTGCCTGGAAGCTGATGAAGATTGGTTTTAATGCTGCCGCTGAGCGTGATATGCACGCGTTACTCGCTACAGTACAGGCTTCATCGCCGGACGATTTGTTATTAGCCATCTCATACACGGGCGTGCGGCGCGAGTTAAACCTGGCAGCAGATGAGATGTTACGAGTGGGCGGTAAAGTGCTGGCCATCACCGGTTTCACCCCCAATGCCCTGCAACAGCGCGCTTCTCATTGCCTGTATACCATAGCCGAAGAACAAGCGACGAATAGTGCTTCGATCTCTGCATGTCATGCTCAGGGAATGCTAACGGATTTGCTGTTTATTGCACTGATACAACAAGATCTCGAGTTAGCCCCAGAACGCATTCGCCACAGCGAGGCTCTGGTGAAAAAACTGGTTTGAGTAAAGAATGCGCGTATAATGCCCGCCCGGTTTGTGTTGTTTTGAGAGTTTCCTTATGGCGCTGTTAATCACTAAAAAATGCATCAATTGTGATATGTGTGAACCTGAATGCCCGAATGAGGCGATTTCAATGGGCGATCACATCTACGAGATTAACAGCGATAAGTGTACGGAATGCGTAGGTCACTACGAGACGCCAACCTGCCAGAAAGTATGTCCGATCCCCAATACCATTGTGAAAGATCCGGAGCATGTCGAGACGGAAGAACAGTTGTGGGATAAGTTTGTGCTGATGCATCACGCGGATAAAATTTAGTATTTTGCTTCTGGAGCAAAATATTGATTATTTACTCTTGTAAAACGAAATTATTATATTTATTTTCATGTTGCCATTAATAAACACATTCATTAAATAAAACTCCATAATATCTGCGCAGACACTTAATTATCATTATTAAAGGCGCGCCCGGCGGGTTCACCCGACGCGCCTTAATTACGTTTTCTGGTGTTACAAGAACAGAGGGATCAACTGTAAAATAGCAATGACGACTTTAATACCCTGTTTAATAAGGTATATCGACAATCCGTCATTTGTTTTTCCTTAAACAAGGAATACAGCCATTCAGATTAGCCCTTACATCTCCCCAAAACTGAACGTGCGAGTTACTGGAATCGAGTGCCGCAAGCTTTGATGACACCACTCGTTTCAATGGGGGAATTCAGTAATATAGTGTAGAACACAGCAAAATCTCCAATAACGACGCCAATTCTAATGTACTTATGAAAAAGTGGTCTCGTTAATCTTCTCATCAATATTAAATTCTTCGTCCCGGCTCGCATTTTTATGCCAGAAATTGCAAGTTGCTTATACAGACCAACTAAACTGCTCCATAATCATTTCTGTTGGAATCGTGTGCTGCACAATATTAAAATAGTAAAGTAACCCCCTGCTCCTTACCTGTTCGGGGGTTTTACTTTTTAAAAAGAACGGTACTTTTTTGATATTCAGGAAGGGCTTTTAACTTTCAATGATTACCGTGGCACAAGCGTAGTGGCGTTCATCTGCCAGCGTTACATGCATATGTGCGACGCCCAACTTTTCTGCCAGTTTTAACGCCTCGCCCCACAACCGTAGTCTTGGCTTGCCGAGCTCATCGTTAAACACTTCAAATTGATTAAATGCCAGGCCATTACGGATCCCAGTACCAAACGCTTTTGCCGCCGCCTCTTTCACAGCAAAACGTTTTGCCAGAAAACGCACCGGCTGATGATGCGTTTTCCAGATCTCCCATTCATTATCGCTTAATACACGTCGTGCCAGGCGCTCACCGGATCGCGCGATTACCGCTTCTATGCGAGCGATCTCCACGATATCCGTGCCTAAACCTAATATTGCCATTAGCCACGCGCTTCCAGCATCAGGCGTTTCATTTCTGCCACGGCATCTTTCAGTCCGGTCATTACTGCGCGACCAATAATGGCATGACCTATATTCAGTTCGTGCATCTCTGGGATAGCGGCAATAGCTTTCACGTTGTGATAGGTCAGACCGTGACCAGCATTAACTTTCAAACCGAGGCTTGCGGCAAAGGTCGCGGCTTTCTCGATTCGCGCCAGCTCTTGCGCCTGTTCAGCGTCCGTTTTGGCATCAGCGTAACAACCGGTGTGGATTTCGATAAATGGTGCCCCCACCTCTGCTGCAGCTTTGATCTGCTCTTCGTCAGCGTCGATAAACAGAGAAACCTGAATCCCGGCATCTGCCAGACGTCTGCAGGCATCGCGCATTTTGTCACGCTGACCCGCGACGTCCAGGCCGCCTTCGGTTGTCACTTCCTGACGCTTTTCCGGCACCAGACAGCAGAAATGCGGCTTCGTCTCAACGGCAATCGCCAGCATCTCTTCAGTTACCGCCATCTCCAGATTCATGCGGGTATCTAGCGTCTGACGGAGGATGCGCACGTCACGGTCTGTAATGTGGCGGCGATCTTCACGTAAATGCACGGTAATGCCGTCCGCCCCCGCCTGTTCGGCAATAAATGCGGCCTGAACCGGGTCCGGATAAGCAGTACCGCGTGCATTGCGCAGCGTTGCGATATGGTCAATGTTGACGCCCAACAGTAATTCAGCCATGACAATCCTCATCAGTCATTAAATGTTTTCACTGTCCGCTTAGGTATAAACTGCCGGAACAGTTCCCTGCTTTTTAAAGGTTTACCGCCAAGATAAGGCTTAAGGGCCATACGGGTAAAGCGTTTCGCGGCGCGCAATGTGTCTGCGTCAGGAAATTCCCGCGCATGTAACGCTTTCAACTGCCGTCCGGTAAAGGTTTTATTGTCGATAATCACACTGGCGATAAATCCTTTTTCTTCGCGGTAACGATACGTCATGTTGTCATCCACCGGCTCACCGCTACCTGCGCAATGGGTAAAATTGACGCCATAACCCAGATGCCCAAGGAGCGCCAGTTCAAAACGACGCAACGCCGGTTCTGGCGTACCCGTGATCCCTGCCAGTGCCTGGATACAATGCAAATAATCGAAAAAAAGTTCCGAAAAGCGTGTTTCGTATTCCAGTACACGGGAGAGGAGTTCGTTGATGTAAAGCCCGCTGTAAAGCGTGATACCGCTTAGCGGCAGTGCCAGCGAGACGGCTTCAGCACTGCGCAGCGTTTTGACTTCACCGCGCCCGCCAAAACGAAGCAAGAGGGGGGTGAAAGGCTGCAATGCGCCTTTCAGGGTAGAACGTTTTGAACGTGCGCCTTTAGCAACCAGACGCACGCGTCCCGATTCCTCCGTGAAGACGTCCAGCATCAGGCTGGTTTCGCTCCAGGGACGACTATGCAGTACGAATGCGCGCTGCCAGCCTTCCATCGGTGTAACTCTTAGAGATCGTCAACGTAACCGAGACTACGCAGTGCGCGTTCATCGTCGGCCCAACCAGATTTCACTTTCACCCATAGCTCAAGGTGGACAGGCGCTTCGAACATTTCTTGCATGTCTTTACGCGCTTCAATACCGATGGTTTTGATCTTGGCCCCTTTGTTGCCAATTACCATCTTCTTCTGCCCTTCACGCTCAACGAGAATCAAACCGTTGATGTCATAACCACCGCGCTCATTGGTGACAAAACGTTCGATCTCCACGGTTACAGAGTACGGCAGTTCTGCACCGAGGAAACGCATCAGCTTTTCACGAATGATTTCAGAGGCCATAAACCGCTGCGAACGATCGGTAATGTAATCTTCCGGGAAGTGATGCGTCGCTTCTGGAAGGTGTTTGCGTACAATTGCCGCGATAGTGTCGACGTTTAGCCCAGTTTCGGCTGAGATTGGCACGATATCGAGGAAATTCATTTGGCTTGCCAGAAACTGTAAGTGCGGCAGTAGATCGGCTTTCTCCTGCACGTTGTCTACTTTGTTCACCGCGAGAATCACCGGCGCTTTACCGTCACGCAGCTTGTTGAGCACCATTTCATCGTCCGGCGTCCAACGGGTGCCTTCAACGACAAAAATAACCAGCTCAACGTCGCCAATGGAGCTGCTTGCCGCTTTGTTCATCAAGCGGTTAATGGCACGCTTCTCTTCCATATGCAGGCCCGGGGTATCAACGTAGATCGCCTGATACGCACCTTCAGTATGGATACCCACAATACGGTGACGTGTAGTCTGCGCCTTGCGGGAGGTGATGGAGATTTTCTGCCCTAACAGTTTATTCAACAATGTGGATTTGCCAACATTCGGACGTCCGACGATGGCAATAAATCCGCAGTAACTTTTATCGATGCTCATTCCAGCTCCAGTTTTTTCAACGCCTGTTCGGCGGCAGCCTGTTCAGCCTTACGACGGCTTGAACCTGTGCCAACCACCGGTTCGCTCAGGCCGCTAACCTGGCAGTGGATCGTAAATTCCTGATCGTGCGCTTCGCCACGTACCTGGACCACCAGATAAGTTGGCAGAGGCAGATGGCGCCCCTGCAAATATTCCTGCAAGCGCGTTTTCGGATCTTTTTGTTTATCGCCCGGACTAATTTCGTCCAGACGAGTTTGATACCAGTTAAGGATTAATTTCTCGACAGTCTGAATATCGCTGTCGAGGAATACGCCGCCAATTAATGCTTCAACGGTGTCAGCAAGAATTGACTCGCGACGAAATCCACCGCTTTTAAGTTCACCCGGCCCTAAACGCAAGCACTCGCCTAACTCAAATTCACGAGCCAGTTCTGCCAGCGTATTACCGCGTACCAGCGTGGCGCGCATCCGGCTCATATCCCCTTCATCCACTCGCGGGAAACGGTGATACAACGCATTAGCGATAACGTAGCTTAGAATAGAGTCGCCTAAAAATTCCAGACGCTCGTTATGTTTACTGCTGGCACTGCGGTGAGTTAATGCCTGCTGCAGCAGTTCCTGATGATTAAAAGTGTAGCCCAGCTTCCGTTGAAGCCGATTAATTACGATGGGGTTCATGCGATACCAATAAATAAATGCGTCAACAATTCAGCACACGAAACAGACCTGATATGCAGGGTTCTGCTAACAGCTTTTCAGCAGTTTCAGTTGACCTGTATATGGGGACCAACGCTGTTTCGTGTGCCGTGGCGACCAGAAGGCGCCAACCTGAAACTTCGGGAGAATATTCTATACACAACGACAAGGGATGTCGTTAGCCACGGGAGATTTATCTCATAAATAATTCACGTTGCCACCATAACAGTGACAACGTGAACGGATAACGACAATTAGTGAATGCCGCCGATGCGACTTAAACGAACGCCAGTTGGCCATTCGCCTTCCTGTTTATCGAAACTCATCCAGATAGCCGTCGCCCGACCCACCAGGTTAGCTTCTGGCACAAAACCCCAGTAACGACTGTCCGCGCTGTTATCGCGGTTGTCACCCATCATGAAGTATTGGCCCGGCGGGACAATCCAGGTTGCCAGTTGTTGCCCTGGCTGCTGGTAATACATCCCTACCTGGTCCTGAGCGATAGGTACTGTCAGGATGCGGTGTGTAACATCACCCAGTGTCTCTTTACGTTCAGAAAGACGAATACCGTTTTCTTTAGTTTCGTTTTTCGGCACTTCAAAGAATCCGCTGGTCGCTTCCCCACCATTACGACGAGAGAAGGTTTGAACAAAATCGCTCGGCTCCACGTTGGAATACGTTACCGGTAGCGCGCTTTCACACGCCTGACCGGAACTGCATCCAGGTTGAATAGTCAGCTCTTTCGCAACCGGATCGTAAGTGACTTTATCGCCCGGTAAGCCAACCGCACGCTTGATGTAATCAAGCTTTGGATCTTCCGGGTATTTAAAGACCACAATATCACCACGTTTCGGATGGCCGGTTTCGATCAGCGTTTTCTGGTAGATAGGATCTTTAATACCGTAGGCAAATTTCTCCACCAGAATGAAGTCACCGATTAACAGAGTCGGCATCATCGAACCTGACGGGATCTGGAACGGTTCATAAATAAATGAACGCACAATTAACACAAGTGCCAGCACCGGAAATACAGAAGCACCGGTTTCCAGCCAACCTGGTTTTGGCGCAACTTTTTTCAGCGTAGCTTTATCCAGTGAGTCTCCAGCAGCCGCCTGCGCTGCTGCCTGACGTTCCCGCCGTTTAGGTGCGAAAAAGAATTTATCCACGCACCATAAAATGCCCGTCACCAGTGTGGCAATCACCAGAATCAGGGCAAACATATTCGCCATGCCAACTCCTAAAGATTATTTGTTGTCTTTGCCGACATGCAGAATAGCGAGGAACGCTTCCTGCGGCAGCTCGACGTTACCGATCTGCTTCATGCGTTTCTTACCTTCTTTCTGCTTCTGCAGCAGCTTTTTCTTACGGCTGATATCGCCGCCATAACATTTGGCCAGTACGTTTTTACGAAGCTGCTTCACGGTGGAACGCGCGATAATGTGCGTACCAATCGCTGCCTGAATGGCAATATCAAACTGCTGGCGTGGGATTAGATCTTTCATCTTCTCCACCAGCTCGCGACCACGGTTTTGCGAATTATCACGGTGGGTGATCAACGCCAGCGCATCGACACGTTCACCGTTGATTAAAACGTCAACACGCACCATGTCGGAAGCCTGGAAGCGTTTGAAGTTGTAATCCAGAGACGCATAACCACGCGAGGTAGATTTCAAGCGATCGAAGAAGTCGAGCACCACTTCCGCCATCGGGATCTCGTACGTCAGCGCCACCTGATTACCGTGGTAAACCATATTGGTCTGTACACCACGTTTTTCTACGCACAGCGTAATAACGTTACCGAGATATGCCTGCGGCAGCAGCATGTGACATTCCGCGATCGGCTCACGCAGTTCGTAGATGTTATTCACTGCTGGCAGTTTAGACGGGCTGTCGACGTAGATAACTTCTTTCCCCGTAGTTTCTACTTCATACACTACTGTCGGTGCCGTGGTAATCAGGTCAAGATCGTATTCACGTTCCAGACGTTCCTGAATGATCTCCATATGCAGCAGGCCGAGGAAGCCGCAGCGGAAGCCAAAGCCCAGCGCAGTAGAACTTTCCGGCTCGTAGAACAGAGAGGCATCGTTCAGACTCAATTTGCCCAGCGCGTCGCGGAAGGCTTCATAGTCGTCGGAACTTACCGGGAACAGACCGGCATAAACCTGAGGTTTAACTTTCTTAAAGCCTGGCAGCGCTTTTTCTGCCGGATTACGCGCCAGCGTTAAGGTATCGCCTACTGGTGCGCCGTGAATATCTTTAATCGCACAAACCAACCAACCTACTTCACCACATTTCAGTTCAGTACGATCAACTTGCTTCGGCGTGAAAATACCCAGGCGGTCGGCGTTATAAGTCTGCCCGGTACTCATGACTTTCACTTTATCACCCTTACGCAGGGTGCCGTTTTTAATACGGATAAGTGAAACAACGCCCAGGTAGTTGTCGAACCAGGAGTCGATAATCAGTGCCTGCAATGGGCCTTCTGGATCTCCCTCCGGCGGCGGAATGTCACGCACCAGACGTTCCAGTACATCCTGCACACCAACACCTGTTTTTGCCGAGCAACGCACTGCGTCGGTAGCGTCGATGCCGACGATATCTTCGATTTCTTCCGCAACGCGTTCAGGATCGGCTGCTGGTAAGTCAATTTTGTTAAGTACCGGCACCACCTCGAGGTCCATTTCCATCGCGGTGTAGCAGTTTGCCAGGGTTTGCGCTTCTACGCCCTGCCCTGCATCGACCACTAACAATGCACCTTCACAAGCAGCCAGCGAACGGGATACTTCATAGGAGAAGTCCACGTGACCCGGGGTGTCGATAAAGTTAAGTTGATAGGTTTCGCCATCGGACGCTTTATAGTCCAGCGTCACGCTCTGCGCTTTGATAGTAATACCACGCTCACGCTCAAGATCCATGGAATCGAGAACCTGTGCCTCCATTTCACGGTCAGACAGGCCACCGCAGATCTGGATAATACGGTCAGACAGCGTCGATTTACCGTGGTCAATGTGAGCTATGATCGAAAAGTTACGTATATTCTTCATAAAGTATGATTATTGTGCCTTAATGCCCGGTTTAACCAGGCTTTTAGAAGTCGCTGTTCTGAGCTTAACGTCTGTATTAATAGAAACGCCGCATTCTACACTACAACATTGAGGCGAGGAAATGTTCATACCGTATGGATTGTGGTATCTGGAAACGTCCTCGCATTTGTTATGCAAAATACAATAAAGCCAGTGAAATCACTGGCTCGCGTCTTCCGAAGATGCTTCATATCGCACAAGGCCAGGCGGCAATGCCACACTTAAGATGATCGGTTGCCATTCTGTTCGGGCGGCAAACTTACGTGAGTATCCTCGCGCAATCAGGAATCCACCAACGCCGCCGAGGATTGCTCCGCATAATGCTGCAATATCTGAAGCAAAGAGTAGCTGAAATAACGAAGCGACAAGGAATAATCCCACCAGCGGCGACATATAAACCAATAATGCGGAGCTAAGCAGGCTGCTTTCAGCGATTCCCAATTCAACTTTCTGCCCCGGCACTAACGGTTCATCACAGGATACGACGATGGTATGTGTGGTTTGCGGGCCTAGTTTATTCAACACGCGACTGCCGCAACCTGCGCGGGAAGCGCAACTGCTGCATGAAGCTTTAACATCGCAACTGACCAGCGCCTGCCCGTTTTGCCAGGAGACGACAGTAGCCCACTCTTTGATCATTCCGCTGCCCCAAACTTAATATTCTCGGCAATTCGTTTCGCCGTTTGCGGTGGCAGTTCACCAACAATGGTGATTTCCGCGTTGTCGCGTATGCTGGTGCTGACCGTTCGGCGTCCGGTTCGCAACATCTGATCGGTACTGGATGGCGTAGCGCGGTTAACGTTTACCGAGAAGCTGAACAACCCGTCGGAATAGAGACGCGATTCGATGGGCATGTTATCCATCGTCGGTAACGGACGTCGACTGCTGGAAACTTCGCTAAAGCCCTGTGGCAACCAGGTTGGAGCCCAGTTAAATTTGGCTTTCTCACAAACAGGTACAGAAAGCAGAGGCGGCAAGTTTGCCTTCGCCAGTGTCTGCATACTGTTGCTGATATCCTGATTAACGTTGAAAGCGATCACGCGGAATTGCTCCAGTGTCTCACCATCGCGATCAAGGAGATCAACCCGCATCGGTAATTTCGATTCGGTGTCCATCCACACGACGTAGCTGTAGCGTGTGCCATCACGGGCTACCACGCGGATTACCTCACATAAGCGGTCAGCAATACGGGTGCGCCCCACAGAGATAAAGTCGTAGTAAGGAGAAAGGCGTTTGAAATCGGTATAGATGAGCGATGGCAGAGAATCAACAATGTAATCGCCATTAAGAGTGAACGGTTCAAGGCCCGGTTCAAAGTAGCTGATTTCATTGCCGCGCTGTACCACTTCCCGGCGCGGGCCATCCATTTGCAACAACTGTGCAAGAGGACGGTTATCGAGGCGTGCATGTCGATAACGCAGAGACTCAACACCTTGTTTATTGATGCTGATGAATGACAGCTCGTAATTCAGTGACTGGCTAGCCAGGTTCATCTGCTGTAATAACGCCCCGGACGCGGGAGTGGCCGAGGCGTTAGCAGAGAATAACAGGCTACCTGTCACTAATGACATGGCAAACCAAAGTTGCTTCATTACTGCGATTGCGTTCCTAAAGTTTGAATTCCTGGCACCTGTACAGCGGCTTGCTGTGTCTGTGCCTGCTCAAACTGAAGCTGTTCGGAGTGGAGTCGACGTTGCAATTCGTAATCCTGCAACATGGCATTAATGCGACGACGCTGCTCCTGTACCTGCTGCTGTTGACCATTGTTCGCGGTCGCTTCAGAAGGTACTCCCAGGCTTACCGGACTGGCTTTACCCATCATCGGCAGAGTATTAAATACCGGTGTTTCGGGCTGCTGGGACGTTTCAGATTGTCCATTATAGTGCTGGACGCCAACGATAACTGCAAGCGATACGCATGCCGCTACCCCCATTTGGGTGAGCTGTGCCGCCCACGGACGAACTTTCTGCCAGAATGGCATTTTCTGCCATTGATGCGGCGCAGGCTGAGCCTCTGGGATCAATATCGTCGGTTGGCGAACGGGCTCTTCTTCAATGGCGGCCATCACGCGTGAAGAGATATCGAAATGGAGTACCTCAGGAGTATCACCCCGCATAGAGTCACGGATTAAGTGATAATTTTCCCAGGTTTTCTGCATCTCCGGGTTGTGAGCCAGTTCGTTAAGCAGCTCACTATCCAGCGTTTCGCCATCCATTAAAGCGGAAAGTTGTTCTTTCTGCATGCCTAATACCCTTATCCAGTATCCCGCTATCGTCAACGCCTGATAAGCGGTTGAACTTTATTATCAATAGCTTCCCTCGCTCGGAAGATACGTGAACGCACCGTACCCACCGGACAATCCATGATAGCGGCTATCTCTTCATAGCTCAGGCCATCCAGCTCCCGCAAGGTTATTGCCATGCGTAAATCTTCCGGGAGGGACTCAATAGTTCGGAAAACTATCTGTCTCAGTTCTTCTGACAACATTAAGTTCTCAGGGTTCGAAATTTCTTTCAGCGCGCCGCCACTTTCGAAGTTTTCTGCTTCAATGGCATCCACATCGCTGGAAGGTGGACGACGCCCCTGAGCAACCAGGTAATTTTTTGCCGTATTAACAGCAATCCGATACAGCCATGTATAAAAAGCACTATCTCCCCGGAACGAATCCAGCGCACGATAGGCTTTAATAAAAGCTTCTTGTACCACATCGGGAACATCACCCGACGGCACATAGCGGGAAACCAGACTCGCCACTTTATGCTGATAGCGCACTACCAGTAAGTTAAAAGCTTTCTGATCTCCCTTCTGGACCCGTTCAACCAGGACCTGGTCCGTTAACTGCTCGCTCATCCGAGGTAAAGTCTCCCCAAACCAAATTTCCACGCGCTGTCGAAACGCCACTCCATTAGCTGCAATTTGAGCAAACAAAAGATTAGAGTGTCTCGTTTTTGTAAAGTTCCGTAACGCATCTGTTTTTGTTTGTCATGCTGTAGACGGATCATTATCTATCATTATAAGTCTACAGAATCTGAATAACGCATTATCTGTGCAGAAATACCCATTTAACTGCCTGAAGAGTAACCCAACGGCCTTTTTATTTCACCACCTAATCCTCCGTCGACGAGCAACTTCCCTTTTTTCCGCCTCCCAGAAACAATATGTTTAGCCATTGTAACAAACATTAAAATAGCAGGTGTTTAATTGTACAACATGATGCTATGCTGACCTGACTGTGTTTAGTAAATTAAACAACAAAAATGAATACTTTCCCTGAATATTCTTGTGATGTGTTGATTATCGGTAGTGGCGCTGCCGGGCTTTCACTGGCACTACGTCTGGCAGATAAGCATCATGTCATCGTTCTTAGCAAAGGCTCTGTTACTGAAGGCTCGACGTTTTACGCCCAGGGCGGAATTGCTGCCGTGTTTGATGAAACTGACAGTATCGATTCACATGTGGAAGATACGTTGGTTGCCGGTGCCGGAATTTGCGATAGCCATGCGGTTAAGTTTGTTGCCAGCAATGCGCGTTCCTGTGTGCAATGGTTGATCGATCAAGGGGTATTGTTTGATACCCAGGTGCAACCAAATGGGGAAGAAAGTTACCATCTGACCCGTGAAGGCGGTCATAGCCACCGCCGTATTCTTCATGCCGCCGACGCCACTGGTAAAGAAGTAGAAACTACGCTGGTGAGCAAGGCGCAAAGTCATCCGAATATTCGTGTACTGGAACGCAGCAACGCAGTCGATCTGATTATTTCCGACAAAATTGGTCTGCCGGGGACGCGACGAGTGGTCGGAGCATGGGTGTGGAATCGCAATAAAGAAGCGGTAGAAACCTGTCATGCGAAAGCTGTGGTGCTGGCAACTGGCGGCGCATCGAAGGTTTATCAGTACACCACCAATCCGGATATTTCCTCTGGTGATGGTATTGCCATGGCCTGGCGCGCCGGTTGCCGGGTTGCTAATCTCGAATTTAATCAGTTCCACCCAACGGCGCTGTATCATCCACAGGCGCGGAACTTCCTGTTAACGGAAGCTTTACGTGGCGAAGGCGCTTATTTGAAGCGCCCGGACGGCACACGCTTTATGCCCGATTTTGATGAGCGTGGTGAACTGGCTCCGCGCGATATTGTTGCCCGCGCTATTGACTATGAAATGAAACGCCTCGGCGCGGATTGTATGTTCCTGGATATTAGTCATAAGCCTGCGGATTTTATTTGTCAGCATTTCCCGATGATTTATGAAAAGTTGCTGGGTCTGGGTATTGATCTCACTAAAGAGCCTGTGCCGATAGTACCTGCTGCGCACTATACTTGCGGCGGTGTAATGGTGGATGACTATGGGCGTACTGATGTTGATGGGCTGTATGCGATTGGCGAAGTGAGCTACACAGGATTACATGGCGCTAACCGAATGGCCTCTAACTCATTGCTGGAATGTCTGGTCTACGGCTGGTCGGCGGCGGAAGACATTGAAAGACGGATGCCTTATGCACGTGGCGTCAACCGCTTGCCGTCATGGGATGAAAGCCGCGTTGAGGATCCTGACGAGCTGGTGGTGCTCCAACATAACTGGCATGAGCTGCGTCTGTTTATGTGGGATTACGTCGGTATTGTGCGCACAACAAAGCGCCTAGAGCGTGCCCTGCGACGGATCAATATGTTGCAGCAGGAAATAGACGAATATTATGCCCACTTTCGGGTGTCGAATAATTTACTGGAACTGCGTAATCTGGTGCAGGTTGCCGAGTTAATTGTTCGCTGCGCGATGATGCGCAAGGAGAGTCGGGGCTTGCATTACACGCTGGACTACCCGGAGTTGCTCACGCATTCCGGTCCGTCGATTCTCTCGCCTGGCCATCATTACATAAACAAATAAAAAGCCTGGGTCAGCGCCGTATACGCTTCAGAATAGTTCTGGTCTGGCCCACGAATCACTAACCGATCGCTAAAGTATTCCCCCGCCAGTGGGGAGAATGCCAGTAGCACCCGATGCGGTAATCGAGCCTCGTTTTCCGCCACGTCCGTCCGTAAACGTAAATGCCATCCCATGCTTAATGCCAGTTCAGTAAAACCATTACCAATCTGCTCCGGCAGCACCACGCAGAAAAATCCCTCTTCGGTAATGCATTCTGCCGCACAAGTAAGCAACGTCTGGTGATCCAACGTAGTGGTATAGCGCGCCTGTTCCCGTTGCGGCGTCGCGCACTCAACCCCCTGCTGATAATACGGCGGGTTACTGATAATTAAGTCAAAACGCGCGGCCTGCTGGGTTATCCACTGCTGAATATCCGCCGTATGGATATTAATCCGCTCTGCCCACGGGGACTGCGCGATATTTTCCTGCGCCTGAGCCGCTGCCTCACTTTCCAGTTCAACTGCATCAATCATCACGCTGTCATCAGTTCGTTGCGCCAGCATTAGCGCCAGTAGCCCGCTACCACTGCCGATATCAAGGCAGCGTTTTACCCCTGCCACAGGAGCCCATGCGCCCAGTAAAATTCCATCCGTTCCCACTTTCATCGCACAGCGATCGTGCGCGACAAAAAACTGTTTAAAAGTAAATCCATTACGACGAAGCACGGATGTAGACTGTGACATGAAAATAAAACCTTGCTGTAAAAACGGCGATAGCACCGGGTAAGAACAATACCTGAGAAGCGATATCCATACAAACAGATGAAGATTGCAGCCGTAACGTCTATAATCAGCGCCCCACACAGAGGTAGAACATGACTGTAACGACTTTTTCCGAACTTGAACTCGACGAAAGCCTGCTGGAAGCCCTCCAGGATAAAGGTTTCACTCGCCCGACCGCCATTCAGGCTGCCGCCATTCCGCCTGCGCTCGATGGCCGTGATGTACTCGGTTCTGCGCCGACAGGCACCGGTAAAACGGCGGCGTATCTGCTGCCAGCGTTGCAGCACCTGCTCGATTTCCCGCGTAAGAAATCCGGTCCACCGCGTATTTTGATCCTCACCCCAACTCGCGAACTGGCGATGCAGGTGGCCGATCATGCCCGTGAACTGGCGAAACATACACATCTGGATATTGCCACCATCACCGGCGGCGTGGCCTATATGAACCACGCGGAAGTGTTCAGCGAAAACCAGGACATCGTGGTCGCCACGACCGGACGTCTGCTGCAATACATAAAAGAAGAGAACTTCGATTGCCGCGCGGTTGAAACACTGATCCTTGACGAAGCAGACCGTATGCTGGATATGGGCTTCGCCCAAGATATCGAACATATTGCTGGCGAAACTCGCTGGCGTAAGCAAACCCTGCTCTTCTCAGCTACGTTGGAAGGCGATGCCATTCAGGATTTTGCCGAACGTCTGCTGGAGGATCCGGTGGAAGTTTCTGCTAATCCATCCACCCGTGAGCGCAAAAAGATTCATCAGTGGTATTACCGTGCCGATGACCTTGAGCATAAAACTGCGTTGCTGGTACATCTGTTAAAACAGCCGGAAGCGACTCGCTCAATCGTATTTGTGCGCAAGCGTGAGCGTGTGCATGAACTGGCAAACTGGTTGCGCGAAGCAGGCATCAACAACTGCTATCTCGAAGGTGAGATGGTACAAGGCAAGCGTAATGAAGCGATTAAGCGTCTGACTGAAGGTCGCGTAAACGTGCTGGTTGCCACCGACGTTGCCGCACGTGGTATCGACATTCCGGATGTCAGCCACGTCTTTAACTTCGATATGCCGCGCAGTGGCGATACCTATTTGCACCGAATCGGGCGTACCGCTCGCGCCGGTCGTAAAGGGATCGCGATTTCACTGGTTGAAGCCCATGACCATCTGCTGCTGGGCAAAGTTAGTCGTTATATTGAAGAGCCGATTAAAGCTCGCGTCATTGATGAGTTACGCCCGAAAACGCGTGCGCCAAGCGAGAAACAGACGGGTAAACCATCGAAGAAAGTCCTGGCAAAACGCGCCGAGAAGAAAAAGGCTAAAGAGAAAGAGAAGCCACGGGTGAAAAAACGCCACCGCGATACCAAAAATATTGGTAAGCGCCGCAAACCAAGCGGAACAGGCGTGCCGCCGCAAACGACAGAAGAGTAAAAATAATGCCGGGTTTTATCCCGGCATTATTTTTGTCTATAGATAACCACCAGCCTGACTGATGGTTATCTATAGACAAAAAGCGGAAGAGGTCACCCTCTTCCGCTTCTGTAATATCTTGCTACTTAAGCCTTACAGGCTTTCAGTAAAGGTACGAGCGATAACGTCGCGTTGCTGTTCCGGAGTCAGAGAGTTGAAGCGAACTGCATAACCGGATACACGGATAGTCAACTGCGGATATTTTTCCGGATGCTTAACAGCATCTTCCAGAGTTTCGCGACGCAGAACGTTTACGTTCAGGTGCTGACCACCTTCCACGCGAACTTCTGGTTTAACTTCTACTGGAACTTCACGGTATTCAATATCACCCAGTTTGCTTACTGCAACCACTTCATCTTCTGCAAAACCTGCTTTCGCAACGATGCAACGCGCTTCGCCTTTTTCGCTGTCCAGCAGCCAGAAAGAGTTCAGCAGATCGTCATTAGCGGCTTTAGTAATCTGGATACCTGTAATCATGTGATGCCTCCCCGGCAAAATTATTTGATTTGTCAGCCTGTCGCGGCCAATTGGTAAAACCATTGTTGCTTGAGTGTATATATACTCCTCAAACACCCTTGATTCTTTGATTTAAATCAATAAAAACCACACAGCAAGCGCGGTCGCAAATAGATTTTATTGTTTTACATCAACTTATGCGGGTGTGAAATTTTACCAATTTACATTTTTTTGCACTCGATTATGTCTAAAAAATGAGCTTGATTTTGTTCTGTAGAAAGAAGCAGTTAAGCTAGGTGGATTGAAGATCCGCAGGAGAGCGAGATGGCTAACGAATTAACCTGGCATGACGTGCTGGCTGAAGAGAAGCAGCAACCCTATTTTCTTAATACCCTTCAGACCGTCGCCAGTGAGCGGCAGTCTGGCATCACTATCTATCCGCCACAAAAAGATGTCTTTAATGCCTTCCGTTTTACTGAGTTGGGCGATGTCAAAGTTGTTATTCTCGGCCAGGATCCTTACCACGGACCTGGACAGGCACATGGTCTGGCATTTTCTGTTCGTCCCGGTATTGCGACACCACCGTCACTGCTGAATATGTATAAAGAGCTGGAAAATACCATCCCAGGCTTTACCCGCCCGACACATGGTTACCTAGAAAGCTGGGCGCGCCAGGGCGTGCTGCTGCTCAATACCGTATTGACTGTACGTGCAGGTCAGGCGCATTCCCACGCCAGCCTCGGCTGGGAGACGTTCACCGATAAAGTCATCAGCCTGATTAATCAGCATCGCGAAGGCGTGGTGTTTTTACTGTGGGGGTCGCATGCGCAAAAGAAAGGGGCAATTATAGATAAGCAACGCCATCACGTACTGAAAGCACCGCATCCGTCGCCGTTATCGGCCCATCGTGGATTCTTTGGCTGTAACCATTTTGTACTGGCAAATCAGTGGCTGGAACAACGTGGCGAGAAGCCGATTAACTGGATACCTGTATTACCGGCAGAGAGCGAGTAAATTTGCGGGAAAATGCCGGATGGCAGAACTGCCATCCGGCTGATTTATCAGGCTTTATTCTGACGCCACCATTCACCAAGCAGAACACCCGTTGCGACAGAGATATTCAGACCAGCAACATTGCCAGTACCGTCAATCTTCACTCGCAGATCGTTTGGATCACGCGCAGCATCTGGTAACCCTTCATATTCCTGCCCCAAAACCAACACCATTTTCGCTGGCAAACTGGTTTTGAACAGTGGTTGGCCCTGTTCGCTGGAAGTGGTCACCACGGTGTAACCCGCCTGACGGAAATCATCCAGCACATTAACAATGTTGTCGCCAGTAATCGGTTGCACATGCTCTGCGCCACCTTCTGCGGTACGGATAGCCGCACCCGATTCCAGCAACGCCGCATCCTGCACAACAACACCTTTCACGCCGAAGTGCGCACAGCTACGCATCATCCCGCCCAGATTATGTGGGTTAGATTCATTTTCCAACGCCAGTACGCAATCCTGTGCACCTGCCTGGCTTACCCACTGCTGCACGGTTGTGCCGTTACGCTTTTTGATCAGGAAGCAAACGCCGCCGTGATGTTCCGTGCCTGACGCTTTTGCCAGCTCAGCTTCATCTACCACGTGGTACGCTTTGCGGTTTGCCGCCATCCAGCGCAATGCTTCTTTAAAACGCGGCGTTACACTCTGGATAAACCAGGCGCGAACAATCGCTTCCGGACGGCTCTGGAACAGTGCCTGACATGCGTTTTCGCCGTAGACGCGGGTTTCTTCCGCACGCTGACGACGCAACACTTCCGGATCAATAAAACTTTTACCACTGATGCCACCGTGATCGGCCTTTTCCGATGCCTCATCACCCGGCGCGCGGGAAACAGTTCGCCACGGCGACTCTTCCCACTTGCGGTCACGGGGCTGACTCTGTTTGTCATCGCGGGCGGGGCGACGGCCACCGTCGGCACGAGATTTTCCTGGACGCCCGCCCCCTTTCCCGGTTCGCGGGTTGTGGGTTCGTTTATCAGAATCATCATCACTGCGGACATACATCACTTTGACCTTGCCGCTTTTGCTTTTCATTTCATCGTTCATGCTTTTCTCCACCAGCGCTGCGCGAAGCGCGCAGATTACCCGAAGTGCGCGCGGTTCGCCATGATTTCGTTCCAAAGCCTGCGACTATCATACCCATTGAATAAAACAGATTGTTGTCTGGAACAATGCCCTCGATAATATGTAACATATTAGAAACATACCGGCGTCGTTGCCGATAAGTCTCCTTACTCATCCCGAGGTTAGTTATGAATACCGTTTGTACCCATTGTCAGGCCATCAACCGCATTCCCGACGAACGGATTGACGATGCGGCAAAATGCGGACGCTGCGGTCACGACCTGTTTGACGGAGAGGTGATTAATGCGACCGGTGAAACACTCGACAAATTGCTGAAAGACGATCTGCCTGTGGTGATCGACTTCTGGGCACCGTGGTGCGGCCCTTGCCGTAACTTCGCACCGATTTTTGAAGATGTTGCACAAGAGCGTAGCGGTAAAGTGCGTTTTGTAAAAGTGAATACCGAAGCTGAACGTGAATTAAGCAGTCGCTTTGGTATTCGCAGTATTCCGACGATCATGATTTTCAAAAATGGTCAGGTTGTCGACATGCTTAACGGCGCAGTGCCGAAAGCACCGTTTGATAGCTGGCTGAACGAATCTCTTTAATCTTATCGGGGCGCATCTTGTGCCCCGTTTTCTCCTCTGCGACAATGGCATTTTTTCGACGCTCTCTTATGACCGAAAACGCTGTTCTCCAGTTACGCGCCGAGCGTATTGCGCGCGCAACACGTCCTTTTCTTGCCCGTGGTAATCGCGTTCGTCGTTGCCAACGCTGCCTTTTGCCAGAGAAATTATGCCTCTGTTCAACCATCACCCCAACGGAAGCAAAAAGCCGCTTTTGTTTGCTGATGTTTGACACCGAGCCAATGAAACCCAGCAATACTGGACGTTTGATTGCCGATATCTTGCCAGATACCGTCGCGTTTCAATGGTCACGTACCGAACCATCGCAAGAACTGCTGGATCTGGTGCAAAACCCGTATTATCAGCCAATGGTGGTTTTTCCTGCCTCGTATGCGGATGAGCAACGAGAAGTGATCTTTACGCCTCCTCCTGGTAAGCCACCGCTATTTATCATGCTCGATGGCACCTGGCCGGAAGCGCGGAAGATGTTTCGTAAAAGTCCGTATCTGGATAATCTTCCCGTCATTTCCGTCGATCTTTCGCGTTTGTCTGCCTATCGCCTGCGTGAAGCCCAGAGTGAAGGCCAATATTGCACCGCTGAGGTAGCCATCGCACTTTTAGATATGGCGGGTGACACCAAAGCCGCAACGGGCTTAGGCGAGCATTTCACTCGCTTTAAAACGCGCTATCTGGCAGGAAAAACGCAACATCTGGGTAGTATCACAGCAGAACAGTTAGAAATCGTTTAAAATCATTCGGTCACTTCTGCGGGAGGCCGGTATGAGTCAGCGAGGACTGGAAGCACTACTGCGACCAAAATCGATTGCGGTAATTGGCGCGTCGATGAAACCCAATCGCGCAGGTTACCTGATGATGCGTAACCTGCTGGCTGGAGGCTTTAACGGACCGGTGCTGCCGGTGACGCCAGCCTGGAAGGCGGTACAGGGCGTGCTGGCATGGCCAGACATCACCAGTTTGCCTTTTACTCCTGACCTCGCAGTGCTATGTACTAATGCCAGCCGCAATCTTGCTCTTCTGGAAGAGCTTGGAGAGAAAGGCTGTAAAACCTGCATTATTCTTTCTTCGCCGACATCACAACACGAAGACCTACGCGCCTGCGCTCTGCGCCATAACATGCGCCTGCTTGGACCAAACAGTCTGGGATTACTCGCTCCCTGGCAAGGGCTGAATGCCAGCTTTTCGCCAGTGCCAATTAAGCGCGGCAAGCTGGCGTTTATTTCACAATCGGCTGCTGTCTCCAACACCATCCTCGACTGGGCGCAACAGCGTGAAATGGGGTTTTCATACTTTATTGCGCTCGGTGACAGCCTGGATATCGACGTTGATGAATTGCTCGACTACCTGGCACGCGACAGCAAAACCAGTGCCATCTTGCTCTATCTCGAACAATTAAGCGACGCGCGACGCTTTGTGTCGGCTGCCCGTAGTGCCTCGCGAAATAAGCCGATTCTGGTGATTAAAAGCGGACGTAGTCCGGCGGCGCAAAGATTGCTGAACACCACAGCGGGTATGGATCCGGCGTGGGATGCAGCTATTCAGCGTGCCGGTTTGTTGCGAGTGCAGGACACCCACGAACTGTTTTCGGCGGTGGAAACCCTTAGCCACATGCGTCCGTTGCGTGGCGACCGGCTGATGATTATCAGCAACGGTGCTGCTCCTGCCGCACTGGCGCTGGATGCCTTATGGTCGCGCAATGGTAAACTGGCAACGTTAAGTGAAGAGGCCTGCCAGAAACTACGCGATGCCCTGCCAGAACATGTAGCAATCTCTAACCCGCTTGATCTACGCGATGACGCCAGCAGCGAGCACTATGTCAAAACGCTGGATATTCTGCTCCACATCCAGGATTTTGATGCGCTGATGGTTATCCATTCCCCCAGCGCCGCTGCGCCTGCCACAGAAAGCGCACAGGCATTAATTGAAGCAGTAAAACATCATCCTCGCAGCAAGTATGTCTCTCTGCTGACTAACTGGTGCGGCGAACACTCCTCGCAAGAGGCGCGACGTTTATTCAGTGAAGCCGGGCTTCCGACCTATCGCACACCGGAAGGAACTATCACCGCTTTTATGCATATGGTTGAGTACCGTCGAAACCAGAAGCAGTTACGCGAAACACCGGCGTTACCCAGCAATCTGACCTCCAATACCGCAGAAGCGCATATTCTGCTACAGCAGGCCATTGCCGAAGGAGCGACATCGCTCGATACCCATGAGGTTCAGCCAATCCTGCAAGCATATGGCATGAACACGCTTCCCACCTGGATTGCCACTGACAGCACCGAAGCTGTGCATATTGCAGAACAGATTGGTTATCCGGTGGCGCTGAAATTGCGCTCGCCGGATATTCCGCATAAATCGGAAGTTCAGGGCGTGATGCTCTATTTACGTACGGCTAATGAAGTCCAGCAAGCCGCGAACGCTATTTTCGATCGGGTAAAAATGGCCTGGCCGCAGGCACGGATCCACGGCCTGTTGGTGCAAAGTATGGCTAATCGTGCTGGCGCTCAGGAGCTGCGTGTAGTCGTGGAACACGATCCGGTTTTTGGGCCGTTGATCATGCTTGGTGAAGGCGGTGTGGAGTGGCGTCCTGAAGATCAAGCTGTCGTGGCGCTGCCACCGCTGAACATGAATCTGGCTCGCTATCTGGTCATTCAGGGAATCAAAAGTAAAAAAATTCGTGCACGCAGCGCACTGCGTCCACTCGACATCGCGGGCTTAAGCCAGTTACTGGTGCAGGTTTCCAACCTGATTGTCGATTGCCCAGAAATTCAGCGGCTGGATATTCACCCTTTACTGGCTTCCGGCAGTGAATTTACCGCGCTGGATGTCACGGTGGATATTGCACCGTTCGAAGGCAATAACGAAAGTCGCCTTGCTGTGCGCCCGTACCCACATCAGTTAGAAGAGTGGGTAGAATTAAAAAACGGCGAACGTTGCTTGTTCCGCCCGATCTTGCCGGAAGATGAGCCACAACTTCAGCAATTCATTTCGCGAGTCACCAAAGAAGATCTTTATTACCGTTACTTTAGCGAGATCAACGAATTCACCCATGAAGATTTAGCTAACATGACGCAGATCGACTACGATCGGGAAATGGCGTTTGTGGCTGTACGGCGTATTGATCAAAAAGAAGAGATCCTTGGCGTCACTCGGGCGATCTCCGATCCTGATAACATTGATGCCGAATTTGCCGTACTGGTGCGCTCGGATCTCAAAGGGTTAGGCTTAGGTCGACGCTTAATGGAAAAGTTGATTACCTATACGCGAGATCACGGACTGCAACGTCTGAATGGTATTACGATGCCAAACAATCGTGGCATGGTGGCGCTGGCCCGCAAGCTCGGGTTTAACGTCGATATCCAGCTCGAAGAGGGGATCGTTGGGCTGATGCTAAATCTTGCCCAGCGCGAGGAATCATGAGTAATGTACTGGAAATGTTGACCACTTAATCGGGACTGGTGTTATTATTGCCCGCTTATGTCGTCTGCATTGCACAGAGGACCCTTCAATGAACAGAGAAGAAATGCACTGTGATGTTGTCAAAATTTAAGCGTAATAAACATCAACAACACCTTGCCCAACTACCCAAGATTTCTCAATCAGTTGATGATGTCGATTTTTTTTACGCTCCCACCGACTTCCGGGAGACACTGCTGGAAAAAATAGCCAGCGCGAAGCAGCGCATTTGCATTGTCGCCCTGTATCTTGAGCAGGATGACGGTGGCAAAGGCATTCTGAGCGCGTTGTATGAGGCTAAACGGCAGCGTCCGGAACTGGATGTGCGGGTGCTGGTCGACTGGCATCGTGCACAACGTGGGCGCATTGGCGCTGCGGCATCTAATACCAATGCTGACTGGTACTGCCGCATGGCGCAGGAAAACCCGGGCGTAGATGTTCCGGTTTATGGTGTTCCGATCAATACCCGTGAAGCCCTGGGCGTTCTGCACTTTAAAGGCTTTATCATCGACGATAGCGTACTTTATAGCGGTGCCAGCCTGAACGATGTTTACCTGCATCAGCATGATAAATACCGCTACGACCGCTATCATCTGATCCGTAACCGTAAAATGTCAGACATTATGTTTGAATGGGTTACACAGAATATTATGAATGGTCGCGGTGTTAACCGTCTGGATGATATTCACCGTCCGAAAAGCCCGGAAATCAAAAACGATATCCGCCTGTTCCGCCAGGAGTTGCGTGATGCTGCTTATCATTTCCAGGGCGATGCCGATAACGATCAACTCTCCGTAACGCCATTAGTGGGTCTGGGAAAATCGAGTCTGTTGAACAAGACTATTTTCCATCTTATGCCGTGTGCCGAGCAAAAACTGACCATCTGCACACCATACTTCAACCTACCGGCCATCCTCGTGCGCAATATCATCCAATTGCTGCGCGAAGGGAAAAAAGTCGAAATTATTGTCGGTGATAAAACCGCAAATGACTTCTACATTCCGGAAGATGAACCTTTCAAGATTATCGGCGCACTGCCGTATCTCTACGAGATTAATCTGCGTCGTTTCCTGAGCCGTTTGCAGTATTACGTCAATACTGACCAGTTAGTGGTCCGGTTATGGAAAGATGACGACAATACCTATCACCTGAAAGGGATGTGGGTTGATGATAAGTGGATGCTGATCACCGGTAATAACCTGAACCCTCGCGCCTGGCGTCTGGATCTGGAAAACGCCATTTTGATCCACGATCCGCAACTGGAGCTTGCGCCGCAGCGTGAGAAAGAGTTGGATCTGATCCGCGAGCATACTACCATCGTTAAGCACTACCGCGATCTGCAAAGTATTGCCGATTATCCGGTGAAGGTTCGCAAGCTTATCCGTCGCTTGCGTCGTATCCGTATCGACCGATTAATTAGCCGTATCCTGTAATCTGAACCCCGTCCTGTACGGGGTTTGTTTTTTGGAGGCCACGTTGCGTATTCTTTTTGCCTGTTCGCTATTGTTGCTTTCTGGTTGCAGCCATAGGGCTAACGATGGCTGGAGCGGACAGGATAAAGCGCAACACTTTATCGCCTCGGCAATGCTTTCAGCGGCAGGAAATGAATATGCACAGCATCGGGAGATGAGCCGCGACCGCAGCGCCATGTTCGGGTTGATGTTCTCTGTAAGTCTGGGCGTGTCAAAAGAGCTGTGGGATAGCCGCCCCGAAGGGAGCGGCTGGAGCTGGAAAGATTTTGCCTGGGACGTAGCCGGTGCCACCACCGGTTATACGGTCTGGCAAATGGCTCATCACTAAAGACGCATCCCCTTCCCTTTATGATGTAGCATCAAAGAAACCAGAAACGCGACTACGGCCATCAATGTCACATACCAGAAGAATGCCGTTTCCATTCCTATCGATTTTAGCGACAACGCCACATACTCCGCTGAGCCACCAAATATGGCATTCGCGACCGCATATGACAGACCAACACCTAATGCGCGAACCTGTGCCGGGAACATTTCCGCCTTCAGGATCCCACTAATTGAAGTGTAAAAACTCACAATCAGCAGGGCACACATCACCAAACCAAAAGCCGCATAAGGTGAGGAGACGTTCTGCAATGCCGAAAGAATGGGGACGGTAAAAATAGCGGCCAGAGAGCCGAAACATAACATTGAAGTCCGACGGCCAATCTTATCCGACAATGCTCCAATTATCGGCTGGATGAGCATAAATACAAACAGCGCCGCCGTCATAATGCCGCTTGCTACGTTGGCGTGCATACCCGCAGTATTCACCAGATACTTCTGCATATAGGTGGTGAAGGTATAGAAACAAAGAGAACCCGCAGCCGTAAAGCCGAGAACCATGATGAATGCACGGCGATTGCGCCATAATCCCTTCATTGAACCCGCTTCTTTTAGAGCTCGCGTTTCTTGTTGCGAAGTTTCATCCAACTGACGACGTAACCATAACGCCACAACGGCTAACACCGCGCCTAATGCAAAGGGAATACGCCACCCCCACTCTCTAAGCGCGATATCTTCCATTGTATGCTGTAAAACCACCACAACCAACAATGCCAGAAGTTGCCCGCCTATCAACGTGACATACTGAAATGAAGCGTAAAACCCTTTGCGTCCTTCTACTGCAACTTCACTCATATAGGTGGCGCTGGTGCCATATTCTCCACCTACAGATAATCCCTGGAATAAACGCGCGAGAAGTAACAACGCCGGAGCCCAGGTGCCAATTGTTTCATAGCCTGGCAAGCAGGCTATGACCAGTGCTCCAAAACACATCATACATACCGATAGCAGCATCGATTTCTTGCGGCCATGTTTGTCAGCAATACGACCAAATAACCAGCCGCCTATTGGACGCATCAGAAATCCTGCGGCAAAAATACCGGCAGTTTGTAGTAGTTGAGTGGTTGTGTTATCTGAAGGGAAGAAGATGTGGGCGAAATAGAGGGAACAAAATGAGTAGACATAGAAATCGAACCACTCAACCAGGTTACCTGATGAGGCCCCTACAATTGCCCAAATGCGGCGACGAGTATCACTACTTGTCAGTTTGCCGTCTGCCGTTACAGTGCTTTCTGCCATGCCATTATTTCTCCTGCCATAATCCGATGCTTTTGTCGGTTGTTATTTATTTTTTAGTAAGACAAATGTTATACATTTGTTATTTTGCTTGCACAACCATAACTGAGAATTTAGTTAGCAGAAGAATAATTATTGCGGATATTAAGGATGGATTGCAGGTGAGGCGATCGTATGGAAGCGGGCAGGTTGGGGAAACCGTATCCGCTACTGAATCTGGCGTATGTGGGGGAATAATGCGCTGCTGACCCCTACCGTAACCCTGCGCAGGACAGATAAGGCTCGCCAGCATCGCATCCGGCATTTTTTCCGCACCAGCGCAAAAAGGCCATCCTTACGGATGGCCTTTCGCTTTATTTGATGCCTGGCAGTTCCCTACTCTCGCATGGGGAGACCCCACACTACCATCGGCGCTACGGCGTTTCACTTCTGAGTTCGGCATGGGGTCAGGTGGGACCACCGCGCTATCTCCGCCAGGCAAATTCTGTTTATTAACCCGCTTTCGCCGGCTAATCTAATCTGTATCAGGCTGAAAATCTTCTCTCATCCGCCAAAACATCTTCGGCGTTGTAAGGTTAAGCCTCACGGTTCATTAGTACCGGTTAGCTCAACGCATCGCTGCGCTTACACACCCGGCCTATCAACGTCGTCGTCTTCAACGTTCCTTCAGGAGACTTAAAGTCTCAGGGAGAACTCATCTCGGGGCAAGTTTCGTGCTTAGATGCTTTCAGCACTTATCTCTTCCGCATTTAGCTACCGGGCAGTGCCATTGGCATGACAACCCGAACACCAGTGATGCGTCCACTCCGGTCCTCTCGTACTAGGAGCAGCCCCCCTCAGTTCTCCAGCGCCCACGGCAGATAGGGACCGAACTGTCTCACGACGTTCTAAACCCAGCTCGCGTACCACTTTAAATGGCGAACAGCCATACCCTTGGGACCTACTTCAGCCCCAGGATGTGATGAGCCGACATCGAGGTGCCAAACACCGCCGTCGATATGAACTCTTGGGCGGTATCAGCCTGTTATCCCCGGAGTACCTTTTATCCGTTGAGCGATGGCCCTTCCATTCAGAACCACCGGATCACTATGACCTGCTTTCGCACCTGCTCGCGCCGTCACGCTCGCAGTCAAGCTGGCTTATGCCATTGCACTAACCTCCTGATGTCCGACCAGGATTAGCCAACCTTCGTGCTCCTCCGTTACTCTTTAGGAGGAGACCGCCCCAGTCAAACTACCCACCAGACACTGTCCGCAACCCGGATCACGGGTCAACGTTAGAACATCAAACATTAAAGGGTGGTATTTCAAGGTCGGCTCCATGCAGACTGGCGTCCACACTTCAAAGCCTCCCACCTATCCTACACATCAAGGCTCAATGTTCAGTGTCAAGCTATAGTAAAGGTTCACGGGGTCTTTCCGTCTTGCCGCGGGTACACTGCATCTTCACAGCGAGTTCAATTTCACTGAGTCTCGGGTGGAGACAGCCTGGCCATCATTACGCCATTCGTGCAGGTCGGAACTTACCCGACAAGGAATTTCGCTACCTTAGGACCGTTATAGTTACGGCCGCCGTTTACCGGGGCTTCGATCAAGAGCTTCGCCTTGCGGCTGACCCCATCAATTAACCTTCCGGCACCGGGCAGGCGTCACACCGTATACGTCCACTTTCGTGTTTGCACAGTGCTGTGTTTTTAATAAACAGTTGCAGCCAGCTGGTATCTTCGACTGATTTCAGCTCCACGAGCAAGTCGCTTCACCTACATATCAGCGTGCCTTCTCCCGAAGTTACGGCACCATTTTGCCTAGTTCCTTCACCCGAGTTCTCTCAAGCGCCTTGGTATTCTCTACCTGACCACCTGTGTCGGTTTGGGGTACGATTTGATGTTACCTGATGCTTAGAGGCTTTTCCTGGAAGCAGGGCATTTGTTGCTTCAGCACCGTAGTGCCTCGTCATCACGCCTCAGCCTTGATTCTCCGGATTTGCCTGGAAAATCAGCCTACACGCTTAAACCGGGACAACCGTCGCCCGGCCAACATAGCCTTCTCCGTCCCCCCTTCGCAGTAACACCAAGTACAGGAATATTAACCTGTTTCCCATCGACTACGCCTTTCGGCCTCGCCTTAGGGGTCGACTCACCCTGCCCCGATTAACGTTGGACAGGAACCCTTGGTCTTCCGGCGAGCGGGCTTTTCACCCGCTTTATCGTTACTTATGTCAGCATTCGCACTTCTGATACCTCCAGCATGCCTCACAGCACACCTTCAACGGCTTACAGAACGCTCCCCTACCCAACAACACATAGTGTCGCTGCCGCAGCTTCGGTGCATGGTTTAGCCCCGTTACATCTTCCGCGCAGGCCGACTCGACCAGTGAGCTATTACGCTTTCTTTAAATGATGGCTGCTTCTAAGCCAACATCCTGGCTGTCTGGGCCTTCCCACATCGTTTCCCACTTAACCATGACTTTGGGACCTTAGCTGGCGGTCTGGGTTGTTTCCCTCTTCACGACGGACGTTAGCACCCGCCGTGTGTCTCCCGTGATAACATTCTCCGGTATTCGCAGTTTGCATCGGGTTGGTAAGTCGGGATGACCCCCTTGCCGAAACAGTGCTCTACCCCCGGAGATGAATTCACGAGGCGCTACCTAAATAGCTTTCGGGGAGAACCAGCTATCTCCCGGTTTGATTGGCCTTTCACCCCCAGCCACAAGTCATCCGCTAATTTTTCAACATTAGTCGGTTCGGTCCTCCAGTTAGTGTTACCCAACCTTCAACCTGCCCATGGCTAGATCACCGGGTTTCGGGTCTATACCCTGCAACTTAACGCCCAGTTAAGACTCGGTTTCCCTTCGGCTCCCCTATTCGGTTAACCTTGCTACAGAATATAAGTCGCTGACCCATTATACAAAAGGTACGCAGTCACCCCATTAAAGAGGCTCCCACTGCTTGTACGTACACGGTTTCAGGTTCTTTTTCACTCCCCTCGCCGGGGTTCTTTTCGCCTTTCCCTCACGGTACTGGTTCACTATCGGTCAGTCAGGAGTATTTAGCCTTGGAGGATGGTCCCCCCATATTCAGACAGGATACCACGTGTCCCGCCCTACTCATCGAGCTCACAGCATGTGCATTTTTGTGTACGGGGCTGTCACCCTGTATCGCACGCCTTTCCAGACGCTTCCACTAACACACACACTGATTCAGGCTCTGGGCTCCTCCCCGTTCGCTCGCCGCTACTGGGGGAATCTCGGTTGATTTCTTTTCCTCGGGGTACTTAGATGTTTCAGTTCCCCCGGTTCGCCTCATTAACCTATGGATTCAGTTAATGATAGTGTGACGAATCACACTGGGTTTCCCCATTCGGAAATCGCCGGTTATAACGGTTCATATCACCTTACCGACGCTTATCGCAGATTAGCACGTCCTTCATCGCCTCTGACTGCCAGGGCATCCACCGTGTACGCTTAGTCGCTTAACCTCACAACCCGAAGATGTTTCTTTCGAACCATCATCGTGTTGCGAAAATTTGAGAGACTCACGAATAATCTTTCGACTATTCAGTGTTTCAATTTTCAGCTTGATCCAGATTTTTAAAGAGCAAATATCTCAAACATCACTCGTAAGTGAGTTTTGAGATACAGTGGCCGGCGACTTTCACTCACAAACCAGCAAGTGGCGTCCCCTAGGGGATTCGAACCCCTGTTACCGCCGTGAAAGGGCGGTGTCCTGGGCCTCTAGACGAAGGGGACGTATCAGTCTGCTTCGCAAGACGCCTTGCTTTTCACTTTCTATCAGACAATCTGTGTGAGCACTTCAAAGAACGCTTCTTTAAGGTAAGGAGGTGATCCAACCGCAGGTTCCCCTACGGTTACCTTGTTACGACTTCACCCCAGTCATGAATCACAAAGTGGTAAGCGCCCTCCCGAAGGTTAAGCTACCTACTTCTTTTGCAACCCACTCCCATGGTGTGACGGGCGGTGTGTACAAGGCCCGGGAACGTATTCACCGTGGCATTCTGATCCACGATTACTAGCGATTCCGACTTCATGGAGTCGAGTTGCAGACTCCAATCCGGACTACGACGCACTTTATGAGGTCCGCTTGCTCTCGCGAGGTCGCTTCTCTTTGTATGCGCCATTGTAGCACGTGTGTAGCCCTGGTCGTAAGGGCCATGATGACTTGACGTCATCCCCACCTTCCTCCAGTTTATCACTGGCAGTCTCCTTTGAGTTCCCGGCCGGACCGCTGGCAACAAAGGATAAGGGTTGCGCTCGTTGCGGGACTTAACCCAACATTTCACAACACGAGCTGACGACAGCCATGCAGCACCTGTCTCACAGTTCCCGAAGGCACCATCCCATCTCTGGAATGTTCTGTGGATGTCAAGACCAGGTAAGGTTCTTCGCGTTGCATCGAATTAAACCACATGCTCCACCGCTTGTGCGGGCCCCCGTCAATTCATTTGAGTTTTAACCTTGCGGCCGTACTCCCCAGGCGGTCGACTTAACGCGTTAGCTCCGGAAGCCACGCCTCAAGGGCACAACCTCCAAGTCGACATCGTTTACGGCGTGGACTACCAGGGTATCTAATCCTGTTTGCTCCCCACGCTTTCGCACCTGAGCGTCAGTCTTCGTCCAGGGGGCCGCCTTCGCCACCGGTATTCCTCCAGATCTCTACGCATTTCACCGCTACACCTGGAATTCTACCCCCCTCTACGAGACTCAAGCTTGCCAGTATCAGATGCAGTTCCCAGGTTGAGCCCGGGGATTTCACATCTGACTTAACAAACCGCCTGCGTGCGCTTTACGCCCAGTAATTCCGATTAACGCTTGCACCCTCCGTATTACCGCGGCTGCTGGCACGGAGTTAGCCGGTGCTTCTTCTGCGGGTAACGTCAATGAGCAAAGGTATTAACTTTACTCCCTTCCTCCCAGCTGAAAGTACTTTACAACCCGAAGGCCTTCTTCATACACGCGGCATGGCTGCATCAGGCTTGCGCCCATTGTGCAATATTCCCCACTGCTGCCTCCCGTAGGAGTCTGGACCGTGTCTCAGTTCCAGTGTGGCTGGTCATCCTCTCAGACCAGCTAGAGATCGTCGCCTAGGTGGGCCGTTACCCCGCCTACTAGCTAATCCCATCTGGGCACATCCGATGGCAAGAGGCCCGAAGGTCCCCCTCTTTGGTCTTGCGACGTTATGCGGTATTAGCTACCGTTTCCAGTAGTTATCCCCCTCCATCGGGCAGTTTCCCAGACATTACTCACCCGTCCGCCACTCGTCAGCAAAGAAGCAAGCTTCTTTCTGTTACCGTTCGACTTGCATGTGTTAGGCCTGCCGCCAGCGTTCAATCTGAGCCATGATCAAACTCTTCAATTTAAAAGTTTGATGCTCAAAGAATTAAACTTCGTAATGAATTACGTGTTCACTCTTGAGACTTGGTATTCATTTAGCGTCTTGCGACGTTAAGAATCCGTATCTTCGAGTGCCCACACAGATTGTCTGATAAATTGTTAAAGAGCAGTGCCGCTTCGCTTTTTCTCAGCGGCGCGGGGTGTGCATAATACGCTTTCCCGCTACAGAGTCAAGCATTTTTTCGCTTTTCTCTGTCGAAGTTCTCAGGAGAACCCCGCTGACCCGGCGGCTTATTTGCCGTTGTTCCGTGTCAGTGGTGGCGCATTATAGGGAGTTATTCCGGCCTGACAAGCGAAAAATATAAAAACTTTATCGTTCGCTCAATTTTCAGGCAAAACACCCCGAGCATGGTCTTTTCCGTCTAACTTATAGACAGAAACGAGCCCCGAAGGACTCGTTTTATCATTTACTGGACGGCGACAATGCGGTCTTCATTAACTTCCAGGCGAATGACTTTGCCAGGAACCAATTCACCAGACAGTATTTGCTGCGCCAGCGGGTTTTCGATCTGTTGCTGGATAGCACGTTTCAGAGGACGTGCACCATAAACCGGATCGTAACCATTCTCGCTCAGCAGTTTCAGTGCCTCGTCAGAAATGTGGATTTCATAACCACGTTCTTCCAGACGTTTGTACAGACGTTTCAACTGGATCTGGGCAATCGAAGCGATATGTTGTTCACCCAACGGGTGGAAGACCACAACTTCATCAATACGGTTTATGAATTCCGGACGGAAGTTATGGCTAACCACGCCGAGCACCAGCTCTTTCATGCGCGCATAATCCAGTTCACCGAAACGTTCCTGGATCAGATCGGAGCCGAGGTTAGAGGTCATAATGACCACCGTATTACGGAAATCGACCGTTCTCCCCTGCCCATCAGTCAGACGTCCGTCATCCAGAACCTGCAACAGAATGTTGAATACATCCGGATGCGCTTTTTCCACTTCATCCAGCAGAATGACGGAATAAGGACGACGACGCACCGCTTCAGTCAGGTAGCCACCTTCTTCATAACCCACATATCCCGGAGGTGCACCAACCAGACGAGACACCGAGTGTTTCTCCATAAACTCGGACATATCGATACGAACCATCGCCTCATCACTGTCGAACATAAAATTCGCCAGCGCCTTACAGAGTTCGGTTTTACCTACACCCGTTGGACCGAGGAACAAGAACGAACCAATCGGGCGATTAGGATCCGCAAGCCCCGCACGGCTACGACGAATGGCGTTAGATACCGCATCAACGGCTTCGTTTTGGCCAATAACACGATGGTGCAGTTCTTGCTCCATACGCAGCAGTTTTTCGCGCTCACTTTCCATCATGCGAGAAACAGGAATGCCCGTCCAACGCGCCAACACTTCAGCAATTTCTGCGTCAGTCACTTTATTACGCAACAGACGCATGGTTTTGCCTTCGAGCTGTGTAGCCGCTTCCAGTTGTTTTTCGAGCTCCGGAATTTTGCCGTATTGCAGTTCGGACATCCGCGCCAGATCACCTACACGGCGCGCCTGTTCAATGGCGATTTTCGCCTGTTCCAGTTCGGCTTTAATGGTCTGGGTGCCAGAGAGTGACGCTTTCTCTGCTTTCCACTCCTCTTCTAACTCAGAGTACTGGCGTTCTTTGTCACTCAGTTCTTCATTGAGCATATCCAGACGTTTTTTACTGGCTTCATCAGACTCTTTCATTAACGCCTGTTGTTCCAGCTTAAGCTGGATAATTCGACGATCGAGTCGGTCAAGCTCTTCCGGTTTTGAGTCAATCTGCATACGGATACTGGATGCCGCTTCATCGATCAGGTCGATGGCTTTATCTGGCAACTGACGGTCAGCAATGTAGCGATGAGACAACGTCGCCGCTGCAACAATTGCCGGGTCAGTAATTTGCACATGGTGGTGCAGCTCGTAACGTTCTTTCAGGCCACGCAGAATAGCAATGGTGTCTTCCACCGTTGGCTCGGCAACAAACACTTTCTGGAAACGACGTTCCAGCGCCGCATCTTTTTCAATGTACTGGCGATATTCATCAAGGGTGGTCGCGCCCACGCAGTGCAGTTCACCACGGGCCAGTGCCGGTTTCAGCATATTCCCGGCGTCCATTGCGCCATCGGCTTTACCTGCGCCCACCATGGTGTGCAGCTCATCGATAAACAGAATGACGTTGCCTTCCTGTTTCGACAGATCGTTCAGCACGCCTTTCAGACGTTCTTCAAACTCACCACGATATTTCGCCCCAGCCACCAGCGCGCCCATATCCAGCGCCAGTACGCGGCGGCCTTTCAGCCCTTCCGGTACTTCGCCATTGATAATACGCTGCGCCAAACCTTCAACGATGGCGGTTTTACCGACACCAGGTTCACCGATCAGTACCGGGTTATTTTTAGTACGGCGTTGCAGTACCTGAATGGTACGACGAATTTCTTCATCACGACCAATTACCGGATCGAGTTTACCTTGTTCGGCACGTTCGGTAAGGTCAATGGTATATTTTTTCAAAGCCTGACGTTGGTCTTCGGCTCCTTGATCATTCACGCTTTCACCTCCACGCATTTGTTCAATCGCTTGAGTAATGTTGGCGGTGGTCGCCCCTGCTGCTTTCAGGATGTCGGCCAGCGTGCCGCGAGACTCAAGTGCCGCCAGAACAAACAGTTCTGACGAGATAAAGTTATCACCACGTTTTTGCGCCAGCTTGTCGCAAAGATTAAGAACGCGCACCAGATCCTGTGAAGGCTGGACATCGCCCCCTGTACCTTCAACCTGCGGTAAACGATTTAATGCCTGATTGATATCTGTGCGCAATTGGCCAGCATTAATGCCAGCGGATGTTAATAAAGGACTAACCGAACCCCCTTCCTGATTCAGCAGGGCGCTCATTAAATGAAGTGGTTCGATGAATTGGTTGTCGTGCCCGAGTGCAAGTGATTGGGCATCGGCAAGAGCAAGCTGGAATTTGTTAGTAAGACGATCCAGACGCATAACTCCTCCCATAACGGATCAAAGTTGCTACTGGAGATTAAATGAGGTCATCCCTCAATTATTCAAGGTTATTGACCAGATTAATGTGAAAAGAAAATCACGCGTACCGGATCGTCTTGATTCTTTAGGTTATATCAGCCAAATGAAACTTGCCATACGACCCGTGCACTTGTCGCGACGATAAGAGAAGAAAGTCTCATTTTCAGTGTATGTACAGCGATTAGCACCGAAAATTTGTTCAACACCGACGTTCGCCAGACGCTGCCGGGCAAGCAGATAAATATCCGCCAGATATTTATCACCACGCTGAATGAAAGCCTCGCTCGCTTTGGCATCTACTGCCATAAATGCCTCGCGAA
The DNA here is from genome assembly GCF_002900365.1 of Escherichia marmotae. Taxonomy (NCBI): domain Bacteria; kingdom Pseudomonadati; phylum Pseudomonadota; class Gammaproteobacteria; order Enterobacterales; family Enterobacteriaceae; genus Escherichia; species Escherichia marmotae. The sequence continues at coordinate 4,415,151 of NZ_CP025979.1, read as the reverse complement.
CCTCCGGCCCCACTTCAAAGGCGCGCGAACCAATTGCGGGTCCCAGCCAGGCAAGAATGTTTTCTGGCTTATCAGCAAAACAAGAAACTGTCTCCTCCAGCACACCAGCGCAAAGTCCACGCCAGCCAGCATGAGCAGCGGCGACTTCCGTTCCCGCACGGTTGCAAAACAGCACAGGCAGGCAGTCGGCAGTCATCACAGCGCAAACCGTGCCAGGTGTGTTACTATAAGATGCATCCGCCCGTTTAGAGGCATAAGGTTCGCCAGTAAGCCTTAGAACATCTTTCCCATGTACCTGCTCAAGCCACACCGGTTTTGAAGGCAAATTGCCCGCAGCAAAAAGTCGCCTGCGATTCTCCTCAACGTGTTCCGGGTTATCACCACAATGGGCCCCCAGATTGAGAGAATCGTAAGGCGGTAAGCTAACGCCGCCAATACGGGTAGAGCTACAGGCCGCAACACCTTTTGGCAACGGCCACTGCGGGACAATCAACTTACTCATAACCAGTCCACTTCATCCTTATGCTCTTCGAAATCGGCGCGCATCACCTCAATCAGTTCAGCCATATCTTGTGGGATAGGCGCGTGCCATTCCATTTCGATACCGGAAATCGGGTGATAGAGACGTAGCATCGTTGCGTGAAGCGCCTGACGATCAAACTTACGCAGCGTGGAGATAAACGCTTCCGACGCCCCCTTCGGCGGACGCGGGCGACCACCATAAACCGGATCACCCACCAGCGGATGAGTGATATGCGCCATATGCACGCGGATCTGATGCGTACGTCCGGTTTCGAGACGCAACCGCAGACGCGTGTGCACACGGAAGTGTTCCATGATGCGATAGTGAGTGACCGCTGGTTTGCCCATCGGATGCACCGCCATATGGGTGCGTTTGGTGGGATGGCGGCTGATTGGCTCGTCCACCGTGCCACCCGCAGTCATATGACCAATCGCTACGGCTTCGTACTCACGGGTAATTTCACGCCGTTGCAGAGACTCCACCAAACGCGTCTGAGCTGGAACCGTTTTTGCCACAACCATCAAACCCGTCGTGTCTTTATCCAGACGATGGACAATGCCCGCACGCGGAACATCTGCAATTGGCGGATAGTAATGAAGCAACGCATTCAACACCGTGCCATCAGGGTTACCCGCGCCAGGATGTACAACCAGGTCGCGCGGTTTATTAATAACAATGATGTCTTCATCTTCATAGACGATATCCAGTGGGATATCCTGCGGTTCAAAACGCGCTTCTTCTTCAATTTCGGCGTTGATGGCAACCTGCTCGCCACCCAATACTTTTTCTTTCGGCTTATCACAAACTTTGCCGTTAACCAGCACGCGCTGGTCGAGGATCCATTCTTTTATCCGCGAACGTGAATAATCCGGGAACATTTCGGCCAAAGCTTGATCTAAGCGTTGACCGAGTTGGTTTTCGGACACTGTTGCAGTGAGTTGTACTCGTAGTTGTACTCGTTGTGCCATATATACTGCTTCTTCGTTTATCGTTGGGGTTTTACGGCTTTGCCGTTTAATATAGTGTGCTATTGTAGCTGGTCTTAACCGGGAGCAGGAACAGAGAATCTCCCGTAATACATTTTGAGGAAAGTCAAAACGTCATGACGCGCATGAAATATCTGGTGGCAGCCGCCACATTAAGCCTGTTTTTGGCGGGTTGCTCGGGTTCAAAGGAAGAAGTACCTGATAATCCGCCAAATGAAATTTACGCGACTGCACAACAAAAGCTGCAGGACGGTAACTGGAGACAGGCAATAACGCAACTGGAAGCGTTAGATAATCGCTATCCGTTTGGTCCGTATTCACAGCAGGTGCAGTTGGATCTCATCTACGCCTATTATAAAAACGCCGATCTGCCGTTAGCACAGGCTGCCATCGATCGTTTTATTCGCCTGAACCCGACCCATCCGAATATCGATTATGTCATGTATATGCGTGGCCTGACCAATATGGCACTGGATGACAGTGCGCTACAAGGATTCTTTGGCGTTGACCGTAGCGATCGCGATCCTCAACATGCTCGAGCTGCGTTTAGTGACTTTTCCAAATTAGTTCGCGGCTATCCGAACAGTCAGTACACCACCGATGCCACCAAACGTCTGGTGTTCCTGAAAGATCGCCTGGCGAAATATGAATACTCTGTTGCCGAGTACTATACAGAACGCGGCGCATGGGTTGCTGTCGTTAACCGTGTAGAAGGCATGCTGCGCGATTTCCCGGATACTCAGGCTACACGTGATGCTCTGCCACTAATGGAAAATGCTTACCGTCAGATGCAGATGAATGCACAAGCTGAAAAAGTCGCGAAAATCATCGCCGCAAACAGCAGCAATACATAACAGAATTCTGAAACGCAAAACGGCAGCCCTTGAGCTGTAATGCCGATCAGTTAAGGATCAGTTGACCGATCCAGTGGCTGTGTAAGAATCCGGAAACGCTCACTCGTTTCCGGATTTTTTTATGCACATTGGACAGGCCCTTGATCTGGTATCCCGTTACGATTCTCTGCGTAACCCACTGACTTCTCTGGGGGATTACCTCGACCCCGAACTCATCTCTCGTTGCCTTGCCGAATCAGGTACTGTAACGCTACGCAAGCGCCGTCTTCCCCTCGAAATGATGGTCTGGTGTATTGTTGGCATGGCGCTTGAGCGTAAAGAACCTCTTCACCAGATTGTGAATCGCCTGGACATCATGCTGCCGGGCAATCGCCCCTTCGTTGCCCCCAGTGCCGTTATTCAGGCCCGCCAGTGCCTGGGAAGTGAGGCTGTCCGCCGCGTGTTCACGAAAACAGCGCAGCTCTGGCATAACGCCACGCCGCATCCGCACTGGTGCGGCCTGACCCTGCTGGCCATCGATGGTGTGTTCTGGCGCACACCGGATACACCAGAGAACGATGCAGCCTTCCCCCGCCAGACACATGCCGGGAACCCGGCGCTCTACCCGCAGGTCAAAATGGTCTGCCAGATGGAACTGACCAGCCATCTGCTGACGGCTGCAGCCTTCGGCACGATGAAGAACAGCGAAAATGAGCTTGCTGAGCAACTTATAGAACAAACCGGCGATAACACCCTGACGTTAATGGATAAAGGTTATTACTCACTGGGACTGTTAAATGCCTGGAGCCAGGCGGGAGAACACCGCCACTGGATGATCCCTCTCAGAAAGGGAGCGCAATATGAAGAGATCAGAAAACTGGGTAAAGGCGATCATCTGGTGAAGCTGAAAACCAGCCCGCAGGCACGAAAAAAGTGGCCGGGGCTGGGAAATGAGGTGACAGCCCGCCTGCTGACCGTGACGCGCAAAGGAAAAGTCTGCCATCTGCTGACGTCGATGACGGACGCCATGCGCTTCCCCGGAGGAGAAATGGCGGATCTGTACAGTCATCGCTGGGAAATCGAACTGGGATACAGGGAGATAAAACAGACGATGCAACTGAGCAGGCTGACGCTGAGAAGTAAAAAGCCGGAGCTTGTGGAGCAAGAGCTGTGGGGTGTCTTACTGGCTTATAATCTGGTGAGATATCAGATGATTAAAATGGCAGAACATCTGAAAGGTTACTGGCCGAATCAACTGAGTTTCTCAGAATCATGCGGAATGGTGATGAGAATGCTGATGACATTGCAGGGCGCTTCACCGGGACGTATACCGGAGCTGATGCGCGATCTTGCAAGTATGGGACAACTAGTGAAATTACCGACAAGAAGGGAAAGGGCCTTCCCGAGAGTGGTAAAGGAGAGACCCTGGAAATCCCCCACAGCCCCGAAAAAGAGCCAGTCAGTTGCTTAACTGACAGGCATTACAGCCCTTGAGCTGCCGTTTTTTTATTCTGTAACGCGTGTAACTGAAGCGATTTAGTCGCGATCGATCTCATCAAATATGGCTCGCTTTGAGACATTCCTCAAGTAAAAAAACACTTCTTCCTGCGATTTCTCACAAAAAAACTTCGTTGACAAAAAGTGACAAAATTATGAGATTTCCATCACACATTTTGACATCAGGAACGGTATGCTGAATTCACCAAGACGGGAAGACAAGAGGTAAAATTTATGACAATGAACATTACCAGTAAACAAATGGAAATTACTCCGGCCATCCGCCAACATGTCGAAGACCGTCTCGCCAAACTGGAAAAATGGCAAACACATCTGATTAATCCACATATCATTCTGTCCAAAGAGCCACAAGGGTTCGTTGCTGACGCCACTATCAATACACCTAACGGCGTTCTTGTTGCCAGTGGTAAACATGAAGATATGTACACCGCAATTAACGAATTGATCAACAAGCTGGAACGGCAGCTCAATAAACTGCAGCACAAAGGCGAAGCACGTCGTGCCGCAACATCGGTGAAAGACGCCAACTTTGTCGAAGAAGTTGAAGAAGAGTAGTCCTTTATATTGAGTGTATCGCCAACGCGCCTTCGGGCGCGTTTTTTGTTGACAGCGTGAAAACAGTGCGGGTACTGTACTGAAGTCGCTTAAGGAAACAAATATGAAACACACTCTGTTCTTCTTCGCATTCTTTTTTACCTTCCCCTGAATGGGAGGCGTTTCGTCGTGTGAAACAGAATGCGAAGACGAACAATAAGGCCTCCCAAACCGGGGGGCCTTTTTTATTGATAACAAAAAAGGCAACACTATGACATCGGAAAACCCGTTACTGGCGCTGCGTGAGAAAATCAGCTCGCTGGATGAAAAATTACTGGCGCTACTGGCAGAGCGGCGCGAACTTGCTGTCGAGGTGGGAAAAGCCAAACTGCTCTCTCATCGCCCGGTACGTGATATCGATCGTGAACGCGATTTACTGGAAAAACTGATTACACTCGGTAAAACGCACCATCTGGATGCGCACTACATTACCCGTCTGTTCCAGCTTATCATTGAAGATTCCGTATTGACCCAGCAGGCACTGCTCCAGCAGCATCTCAATAAAATTAATCCGCACTCTGCCCGCATTGCTTTTCTTGGCCCGAAAGGTTCCTACTCACACCTTGCCGCCCGTCAGTATGCTGCCCGTCACTTCGAGCAATTTATTGAAAGTGGTTGTGCCAAATTTGCTGATATTTTTAATCAGGTGGAAACAGGTCAGGCCGACTATGCCGTCGTACCGATTGAAAATACCAGCTCCGGTGCCATTAACGATGTCTACGATCTGCTGCAACATACCAGCTTATCGATTGTTGGCGAGATGACGCTGACCATTGACCACTGCCTGCTGGTTTCTGGTACTACAGATTTATCCACCATCAACACGGTCTACAGCCATCCGCAGCCATTCCAGCAATGCAGTAAATTCCTTAATCGCTATCCGCACTGGAAGATTGAATATACCGAAAGTACGTCCGCGGCGATGGAAAAGGTTGCACAGGCAAAATCACCGCATGTTGCTGCATTGGGGAGCGAGGCAGGCGGCACTTTGTACGGCTTACAGGTGTTGGAGCGCATTGAGGCAAATCAGCGACAAAACTTCACCCGATTTGTCGTGCTGGCGCGTAAAGCCATTAACGTTTCAGACCAGGTTCCGGCAAAAACCACGCTGTTAATGGCCACCGGACAACAAGCCGGTGCACTGGTTGAAGCACTGCTGGTGCTGCGCAATCATAATCTGATCATGACCCGTCTGGAATCACGTCCGATTCACGGTAATCCGTGGGAAGAGATGTTTTATCTGGATATTCAGGCCAACCTTGAATCAGCAGAAATGCAAAAAGCATTGAAAGAGTTAGGTGAAATCACCCGTTCGATGAAGGTGTTGGGCTGTTACCCAAGCGAGAATGTGGTGCCTGTCGATCCTGCATGATGAAGCCGTGCCGGATGTGATACGTATCACCCGGCACAAAATTATTACTGCCGGTTGTCGTTTGCCTGACGCAATAACACACGGCTTTCACTCTGGAAGCGTTGCGCGTAATCACCGAACCAGTGCTCAACCTTGCGGAAACTGTCAATAAACGCCTGCTTATCGCCCTGCTCCAGCAACTCAATCGCCTCGCCAAAACGTTTATAGTAACGTTTGATCAGCGCCAGATTACGTTCTGACGACATGATGATGTCGGCATAAAGCTGCGGATCCTGGGCAAACAGTCGCCCGACCATCGCCAGTTCAAGGCGATAAATGGGCGAAGAGAGCGCCAGAAGTTGCTCAAGCTGAACATTTTCTTCTGCCAGATGCAGGCCATAAGCAAAAGTAGCAAAGTGGCGCAACGCCTGGATAAACGCCATATTCTGATCGTGCTCCACGGCGCTAATGCGATGTAACCGTGCGCCCCAGACCTGAATTTGCTCCAGAAACCATTGATACGCTTCCGGCTGGCGGCCATCACACCAGACAACGACCTGTTTCGCCAGGCTACCGCTGTCCGGGCCGAACATCGGGTGTAGCCCCAGCACCGGACCATCATGCGCCGCCAGCATGGCCTGCAACGGTCCATTTTTCACCGATGCCAGATCAACCAGAATACAGTCTTGCGGTAAACGCGGCAATTTTCCTATGACCTGCTCAGTAACATGAATCGGCACACTAACAATCACCATTCCGGCATCGGCAACAATCTCAGCCGCACGTTCCCAATCATGTTGTTCAAGGATCCGCACCTGATAACCCGAGAGTGTCAGCATCTTCTCGAACAATCGCCCCATCTGACCGCCACCGCCGACGATAACCACCGGGCGCAACGTAGGACAAAGCGTTTTAAAGCCTTTGTCGTTCTCGCTGGAGTAAGATTCACGCATCACCCGACGCAGGATGTCTTCAATGAGATCCGGCGGCACTCCGAGAGCTTCAGCCTCGGCGCGCCGCGAGGCCAGCATGGATGCCTCACGCTCCGGAACATAAATAGGCAACCCAAAACGGCTCTTCACCTCACCGACTTCGGCAACCAGTTCCAGACGCTTCGCTAATAAATTCAGCAGCTCTTTATCGACTTCATCAATTTGATCGCGTAATGCGGTCAACTCAGCAACCATAATAAACCTCTTAAGCCACGCGTGCCGTCAACTGTCCGTTGAGATCATGATGAATCTCACGCAGCAAGGCATCTGTCATTTCCCAGCTAATGCAGGCATCGGTAACGGATACACCGTATTTCATTGCGCTGCGCGGTTGCTCGGAAGACTGATTGCCTTCGTGGATATTACTTTCGATCATCAGACCAATAATTGAGCGATTGCCATCTTTGATTTGGGCAACCACGGACTCTGCTACCGCAGGTTGGCGGCGATAATCTTTATTGGAATTACCGTGGCTGCAATCTACCATCAGTGAGGGACGCAGTCCCGCCTGTTCCATCTCTTTTTCACATTGCGCAATATCCGCAGGGCTATAATTCGGTGCTTTGCCGCCGCGCAGGATCACATGTCCGTCCGGATTACCTTGCGTTTGTAGCAACGCAACCTGCCCTGCCTGATTAATACCGACAAAACGGTGTGGCTGGGCGGCAGCTCGCATGGCGTTAATTGCCGTTGCCAGACTGCCATCGGTGCCGTTTTTAAAACCAACCGGCATAGACAGGCCAGATGCCATTTCACGGTGTGTTTGCGATTCTGTGGTGCGAGCACCAATTGCTGACCAGCTAAACAGATCACCAAGATATTGCGGGCTGTTTGGATCTAACGCCTCCGTCGCCAACGGCAGCCCCATGTTCACCAGTTCAAGCAGCAACTTACGCGCAATTTGCAGCCCGGCTTCTACGTCAAAAGAGCCATCCATATGCGGATCGTTAATTAACCCTTTCCAGCCGACAGTAGTACGGGGTTTTTCAAAATAGACGCGCATCACCAGATAGAGGTTATCGCTGACCTCTTCGGCAAGAGCTTTAAATCGACGAGCATATTCCAGAGCCGTTTCAGGATCATGAATGGAACAAGGACCACACACTACCAGCAGACGAGGATCGCGCCCGGCGATAATATCTGAAATGGTTTTACGCGAATCGGCAATCTTGGCTTCTTGTTGCAGGCTTAATGGAAAAGCGGCCTTCAATTGTTCCGGGGTCATCAGAACCTGTTCATCGGTAATGTGTACGTTATTCAGCGCGTCTTTTTGCATGATGGTGATCCTGTTTATGCTCGTTTGCGATAGTTGATCCTCAGCGAGGATGACGTAACGATAACACAACAAGTAAAGATTTCAATCCAAATTTCGTAAATAATAGTTTACATATGCGGTTTTAATGCTTCTGAGATAATTAATTTCGTAAAAATAAATTTACACCACTATCAAAAACAATCCGCTATGCTTTGAAAAAGGAGAAAAAATGATGAAAAAATTTATCGGTCCCCTGTTGGCCTTAGTGATTAGCGGTTGCCAGATTGATCCTTATACTCACGCGCCAACCTTGACCAGTACCGACTGGTATGACGTTGGTATGGAAGATGCTATATCAGGCGTTGCCATAAAAGACGACGATACATTTAACGATTCACCAACAGATCGGGTGGTATACCTTAAAGGATATGCCGAAGGACAAAAGAAAACCTGCCAGCCTGATTTTACTTACGCCAGAGGGCTATCTGGTAAAAGCTTTCCCGCCAGTTGTGACACCGTGGAAAATGCCAGTCAACTGCATGAAGTATGGCAAAAAGGAGCCGATGAAAATGCCAGCACGATACGATTGAATTAATTTAAACCTCATCAATAAATTAATCATAAGATTTAACTTATTTGAAGTTTAATTCTCGTTTTGATGACGAGTGCATAAAATAATGATATTTTAATGAGCATCCTAAAGAAAATTTTCGATGCGTTTCGAGCAACGGTGGTGAGGATCCCTGAATGCGCTTTTCTCACCGACCGATCTTACTACTGCTCTTTCTCCTGGCAGGATCGCCATTACTCGCTCAGGGTGCTTCTGACGTTACAAAAAATGTACGTTTGATGGTTTCCGGTATCGTCAGCTACACTCGCTGGCCTGCATTGACTGGCCCACCAAGGCTATGTATTTTTTCATCTTCACGTTTTAGCGCAGCCCTACAAGAGAACAACGCAACTTCTTTGCCTTATATCCCCATCATCATTAACTCTAAACAAGAGGCACTGATTTCAAGCTGCGATGGCTTTTATTTTGGCAACGAGTCACCGACATTCCAGATAGAATTAATCGATGAATATCCGTCTAAGGCGTTATTATTAATAGCCGAACAAAATACCGAGTGCATTATTGGCAGCGCCTTTTGCCTGATCATCAACAATAATAATGTCAGATTTGCCGTAAACCTGGATGCCTTATCGCGTAGTGGTGTAAAGGTCAACCCGGATGTCTTAATGCTCGCACGGAAGAAAAATGATGGGTAACGATAATTCTCTTAATAAGCGCCCCACGTTTAAAAGAGCATTACGCAATATCAGCATGACCAGCGTATTTATCACTATGACGCTGATCTGGCTGCTGCTTTCCGTGACATCGGTGCTGACCCTGAAACAATACGCGCAAAAAAACCTGGCACTCACCGCAGCGACAATGACTTACAGTCTGGAAGCTGCTGTCGTTTTTGCCGATGGTCCGGCAGCCACAGAAACGTTAGCCGCGCTGGGTCAGCAGGGCCAATTTTCAACCGCAGAAGTGCGAGATAACCAGCAAAACATTCTGGCATCCTGGCATTACACCAGTAAGGCTCCGGGCGAGACATTCAGTAATTTCATTAGCCACTGGCTCTTCCCCGCTCCCGTCATTCAGCCGATTCGCCATAATGGCAAAATCATTGGCGAAGTACAGTTAACTGCTCGCGACAACTCAATCAGTCATTTTATCTGGTTATCGCTGGCTGTTCTGACGGGCTGCATTCTGCTGGCATCAGGCATTGCAATCACCCTTACCCGCCATTTGCATAATGGACTGGTGGAAGCGCTAAAAAACATCACTGACGTCGTTCATGATGTGCGCTCCAACCGCAATTTTTCCCGCCGTGTTTCGGAAGAACGAATCGCAGAATTTCACCGCTTTGCTCTCGACTTCAATAGCTTGCTGGATGAAATGGAAGAGTGGCAGCTCCGTTTGCAGGCAAAAAATGCCCAGCTTCTACGTACCGCGCTACATGACCCATTAACCGGGCTGGCGAACCGCGCTGCATTCCGCAACTGCATCAATACGTTAATGAATGATTCTGCTGCTCGAGAAACCTCAGCTTTACTTTTTCTTGATGGCGATAATTTCAAATATATCAATGACACATGGGGGCACGCGACGGGCGATCAGGTCTTGATCGAGATAGCCATACGGTTAATGGAATTTAGCGGAAAACGACATCAGTCATACCGCATAGGAGGCGACGAGTTCGCCATGGTTCTGTCTGGCGTACTGTCAGAATATGAAGTGCAGCGCATCTGTGCAGATCTCACACAAACCTTTCATCGCCCATTCAATCTCCATAACGGTCATCAGGCCAGCATGACCTTAAGTATTGGATACGCCCTGACTCGTGAACACGATTCTGCCGAAAAATTACAAGAGCTGGCCGATCGTAATATGTATCAGGCCAAGCACCAGCGCGCCGAAACGCGGGTGAAATAACAAGGAAATATCTACATGATAAAGCAACTGGTAGCACCTCTGGTTTTCTCTTCTCTGATACTGGCAGGTTGCCAGGCTCCACAAGGCAAGTTTACCCCAGAGCAAGTCGCTGCTATGCAGTCTTATGGTTTTACTGAATCCGCCGGTGACTGGTCACTTGGCTTATCAGACACGATTCTGTTTGCTAAAAATGACTACAAACTACTTCCGGAAAGTCAGCAACAGATCCAAACCATGGCGGCGAAACTGGCTTCTACCGGGCTAACACATGCCCGTATGGATGGTCATACCGATAACTACGGTGAAGATAGCTACAATGAAGCCTTATCACTGAAGAGAGCGAATGTCGTCGCAGATGCCTGGGCTGAAGGTGGGCAAATTCCTCGCAGCAATCTCTCTACTCAAGGCTTAGGGAAAAAATACCCCATCGCCAGCAACCAGACATCTCAGGGTCGGGCCGAGAACCGCCGCGTCGCTGTGGTGATAAGTGCGCCTTAAACTCAATTTCAGTAGATAAAAAAAGGGCCAGCCAATTGGCCAGCCCTTCTTAACAGGATGTCGCTTAAGCGAAATCTTAGTTAAGACGCTCTTTGATACGAGCAGCCTTACCAGTACGCTCACGCAGGTAGTACAGTTTAGCTTTACGAACAGCACCACGACGTTTGACAGAAATGCTGTCAACTACCGGAGAGTGAGTCTGGAAGACACGCTCAACGCCTTCGCCGTTGGAAATTTTACGAACAGTGAATGCAGAGTGCAGACCGCGGTTACGAATAGCGATAACCACGCCCTCGAATGCCTGCAGACGTTTTTTGGAACCTTCAACAACCCATACTTTCACTTCCACGGTATCACCCGGACGGAAGGAAGGTACGTCCTGCTTCATCTGCTCTTGTTCAAGTTGCTTAATAATGTTGCTCATAATTTAATCTCTTATCCTGGGTAAACTGATATCTCGGGGGCTTACGCCATCCCATCATGTTTATGTTGCTGTTGCGCGTGTTCGGTTTTGAACTCCGCCAGCAACCTTGCTTGCTCTTCAGTCAGAGCCAGGTTTTCCAGAAGTTCAGGTCTTCTAAGCCAGGTACGGCCCAGCGACTGTTTCAAACGCCAGCGACGTATCTCGGCATGGTTGCCCGACAGTAACACTGACGGAACTTCCATCCCTTCTAACACCTCAGGCCGCGTATAGTGCGGGCAATCCAGCAATCCTTCAGCAAAGGAATCTTCCGTTGCTGAGGCTTCATGTCCCAGTACCCCCGGAATAAACCGGGAGACAGAGTCAATCAACGTCATTGCTGGTAACTCACCACCACTCAGAACGTAATCCCCGATTGACCATTCTTCGTCAATTTCGGTTTGGATCACGCGCTCATCTATACCTTCGTAGCGACCGCACACCAGAATCAATTTTTGATTCGTTGCCAGTTCGCTGACGCCTGCTTGATCAAGCTTGCGCCCCTGCGGTGACAGATAGATCACCTTAGCGCCTTCACCCGCCGCGCTTTTTGCTGCATGAATGGCATCCCGTAAAGGTTGCACCATCATTAACATCCCCGGTCCGCCGCCGTAAGGACGATCGTCCACGGTACGGTGCCGGTCATGCGTGAAGTCACGAGGACTCCAGCTCTGGATGCTCAGCAGGCCATTTTTAACTGCCCGGCCAGTTACCCCGTAATCGGTAATTGCGCGGAACATTTCAGGAAACAGGCTAATTATGCCAATCCACATAGCGCCGTCTTTTACCGTTTATCCGGTGGTTTAAAAACCAGGATCCCAATCTACTTCGATTGAACGAGTAGTGAGATCGACTTTCTTGATAACCTGCCCATCGAGGAACGGTACGAGACGTTCCTTGATACCAAACGCATCTTTCAGGTTTGCCTTAATGACGAGAACGTCATTAGATCCGGTTTCCATCATGTCGACGACTTTACCGAGATCGTAGCCTTCAGTGGTCACTACCTGGCAGCCCATCAGGTCTTTCCAGTAGTAGTCCCCCTCTTCAAGCTGAGGCAACTGCGAAGAATCTACGACAATTTCACAATTCGTCAGCAGGTTCGCCGCATCACGATCGTCAACGCCTTTCAGCTTGATGATCATGTCCTGATTGTGGTGCTTCCAGCTTTCCAACTGGACTTGCTGCCACTGACCCGCCTTCTGGATAAACCAGGGCTGATAGTCAAAAATGCTTTCGGCGTCTTCGGTGGAAGAAAACACTCTGAGCCACCCACGAATACCGTAAGACGAACCCATTTTTCCCAAAACGATGGGATCAACAGGTGCTTGCGCGGTGAGTTGTTTGCTCATCATGACCACCGTGACAGATTAAGCTGCTTTGTTTACTTCTTTGATCAGCGCAGCAACGCGATCAGAAATAGTTGCGCCCTGGCCAACCCAGTGAGCAATGCGATCCAGATCCAGGCGGGCGCCTTCTTCTTTTTCGCTAGCGATTGGGTTGAAGAAACCAACGCGCTCAATGAAGCGACCGTTGCGTGCATTACGGCTGTCAGCGACAACAACCTGGTAGAACGGACGCTTTTTAGCGCCGTGACGTGCTAAACGAATAGTTACCATAACATCCTCTTGTGTGAATAAAACAACCGGACCCCATCGAGGAACGGAGTCCGGTGTCATATTAAAAGCCCGAAAATTTTACTGATTTCTGGAGAAAATGCAATCAACAGTTAATAACTCTGTCGCATAAGGTTATTTAGCGACCAGGAAATCCCGGCGGCATCATCCCTTTCATGCTTCTCATCATCTTCGCCATTCCGCCCTTCTTCATCTTCTTCATCATGCGCTGCATGTCGTCGAACTGCTTCAGAAGACGGTTAACATCCTGTACCTGCATACCGCAACCGGCAGCGATACGACGTTTACGCGAACCTTTGATGATTTCTGGCTTAGCGCGCTCTTTCAGCGTCATCGAGTTGATGATGGCTTCCATACGCACCAGCACTTTATCGTCCATCTGCGACTTCACGTTCTCCGGGATCTGCCCCATACCCGGCAGTTTGCCCATCAGGCTGGCCATGCCGCCCATGTTTTTCATCTGGCGCAACTGTTCAAGGAAATCGTTGAGATCGAAGCCGTCGCCTTTTTTCAGCTTGCTGGCTAATTTCTCAGCCTGCGCGCGGTCAACTTTGCTTTCGATATCTTCGATCAGCGACAGAACATCGCCCATACCGAGAATACGGGAAGCGATGCGATCCGGATGGAACGGTTCCAGCGCCTCTGTTTTCTCACCAACACCGAGGAATTTGATCGGTTTGCCAGTGATGTGACGAATCGAGAGCGCCGCACCGCCGCGGGCATCGCCGTCTACTTTGGTCAACACTACGCCGGTAAGCGGTAACGCTTCATTGAACGCTTTTGCCGTATTGGCGGCATCCTGACCGGTCATGGCGTCAACCACAAACAAGGTTTCAACCGGGTTAATCGAAGCATGGACTTGTTTGATCTCGTCCATCATCGCTTCATCAACGTGCAAACGACCGGCAGTATCCACCAGCAACACGTCGTAGAATTTCAGTTTGGCTTCTTTCAGCGCCGCATTAACGATATCGACCGGCTTCTGACCAACATCTGAAGGGAAGAAATCGACGCCTACCTGTTCGGCCAGCGTCTCAAGCTGTTTGATTGCCGCCGGACGATAAACGTCGGCAGAAACCACCAGCACTTTCTTTTTGTGCTTCTCGCGCAGGAACTTACCGAGTTTACCAACGCTGGTTGTTTTACCGGCACCTTGCAGGCCCGCCATCAGCACCACCGCAGGCGGCTGCGCAGCCAGATTCAGGGTCTGGTTCTCTTCGCCCATCGCCGCAACCAGTTCGTTACGGACGATTTTGACGAACTCCTGCCCCGGCGTCAGGCTCTTGTTAACTTCATGACCAACCGCTTTCTCTTTTACGCGATTGATAAACTCACGCACTACCGGCAGAGCGACGTCCGCCTCCAGCAGCGCCATGCGCACTTCGCGCAGCGTATCTTTAACGTTGTCTTCAGTAAGGCGTCCACGGCCACTGATATTGCGCAGCGTGCGCGACAAACGATCGGTTAAATTATCAAACATTGTCTCTCGCCTGGGGTGGAAACGGTTGGCCGCAATCGCGACACATCATCAGTATTTTGCCGCAGTATAACATGAAGGCGTCTTTGTTGTTATGCAACGGTTGGAGCCGCGTTCACCTGACGCTATACTGCTTTTCTTTCTCATTGCTCAAACTGTCGACATTACTATGCCCGTTTTTGCTCTGCTCGCGCTCGTCGCCTACTCTGTCAGTCTCGCACTGATTATTCCCGGTCTGCTGCAAAAAAACGGCGGCTGGCGGCGAATGGCTATTATTTCTGCGGTCATCGCGCTGGTTTGCCACGCTATTGCTCTTGAAGCCCGCATACTGCCCGGCGGTGATAGCGGACAAAACCTTAGCCTGTTGAATGTCGGTTCGTTGGTCAGCCTGATGATCTGTACGGTGATGACCATTGTGGCCTCACGTAACCGTGGCTGGCTGCTGCTGCCGATTGTTTACGCCTTTGCGCTCATCAACCTAGCGCTGGCGACCTTCATGCCCAATGAATACATCACCCACCTGGAAGCAACACCCGGGATGCTGATGCACATTGGCTTATCGCTCTTTTCCTACGCCACACTGATTATCGCTGCCCTGTACGCGCTGCAACTGGCATGGATTGATTACCAACTGAAGAACAAGAAGTTGGCGTTTAATCAGGAAATGCCTCCGCTGATGAGTATTGAACGTAAAATGTTCCACATCACGCAAATTGGTGTGGTGCTATTGACGCTCACTCTCTGTACAGGCCTGTTCTACATGCACAACTTATTTAGCATGGAAAATATCGACAAGGCCGTGCTCTCTATTGTGGCGTGGTTTGTCTATATTGTGCTGCTGTGGGGGCATTATCATGAAGGATGGCGTGGACGCCGCGTTGTCTGGTTTAACGTCGCCGGCGCAGTCATTCTGACACTGGCCTATTTTGGCAGCCGAATTGTCCAGCAGTTAATCAGCTAAACCAGAAAAGGAGCTTCCCCTGGAACATATCTCTACTACCACGTTGATCATAATTTTGATCATCATGGTGGTCATTTCAGCCTATTTTTCCGGCTCCGAAACCGGAATGATGACACTCAACCGCTATCGCCTGCGACATATGGCGAAGCAGGGTAATCGCTCGGCTAAACGGGTCGAAAAATTACTGCGCAAACCCGACCGCCTGATAAGCCTGGTGTTAATCGGCAATAACCTGGTCAATATTCTCGCTTCCGCACTGGGCACCATTGTCGGAATGCGCTTGTACGGTGATGCAGGCGTGGCGATTGCGACCGGCGTGCTGACCTTCGTGGTGCTGGTTTTTGCCGAAGTATTGCCGAAAACCATTGCCGCGCTGTACCCGGAAAAAGTCGCCTATCCGAGTAGTTTTCTGCTGGCTCCGCTGCAAATTTTGATGATGCCACTGGTCTGGCTACTGAACGCCATCACCCGTATGCTGATGCGTATGATGGGTATCAAAACCGATATCGTAGTCAGCGGCTCTTTAAGCAAAGAGGAGTTGCGCACCATTGTGCACGAATCACGCTCACAAATTTCCCGCCGCAATCAGGATATGCTGCTATCGGTGCTCGATCTGGAAAAAATGACCGTTGATGACATCATGGTGCCGCGCAGTGAAATCATCGGCATCGATATCAACGACGACTGGAAATCGATTCTCCGTCAACTCTCCCACTCTCCTCACGGGCGCATCGTGCTGTACCGCGACTCTCTGGACGACGCCATTAGTATGCTGCGAGTACGTGAAGCCTGGCGGCTGATGTCGGAGAAAAAAGAGTTCACTAAAGAAACCATGCTGCGCGCTGCGGACGAAATTTATTTTGTTCCGGAAGGCACGCCGCTCAGTACACAATTAGTTAAATTTCAACGCAATAAAAAGAAAGTTGGTCTGGTCGTCAACGAATACGGAGATATTCAGGGGCTGGTCACAGTTGAAGATATTCTTGAAGAGATTGTCGGTGATTTCACCACGTCGATGTCACCAACGCTTGCCGAAGAGGTCACACCGCAAAACGACGGTTCGGTGATTATCGATGGCACCGCCAACGTGCGAGAAATTAACAAAGCCTTTAACTGGCATCTACCGGAAGATGATGCCCGCACGGTTAATGGCGTTATTCTGGAGGCGCTGGAAGAGATCCCTGTCGCAGGCACCCGCGTGCGTATTGGCGAGTACGATATCGATATCCTCGACGTTCAGGACAATATGATTAAGCAGGTAAAAGTTTTTCCTGTAAAACCGCTACGTGAAAGCGTGGCGGAGTAACGAAAACGGCCCGGCATTCATATGCAGGGCCGTAACTCATTACGAAGGCAGAAATTAAGCTTTCGCTTTCGCGACAGTAACCATCGCCGCACGAATCGTACGACCGTTCAGCGTATAACCCTTCTGCATGATGCCCAGTACGTTACCCGGCGCAACGTCATCAGATTCCACCATTGCGATGGCCTGATGCACGTTTGGATCCAGCGGTACGTTCGTTTCGGCAATGACATCAACGCCAAATTTACGTACTACATCCAGCATCGACTTCAGCGTCAGCTCAATACCTTCAACCATCGCAGACATATCCGGGTTAGCTTTATCAGCCACTTCCAGCGCACGATCCAGACTATCAATCACCGGCAGCAATTCGTTGATGAATTTCTCCAGCGCAAATTTATGCGCTTTTTCGATATCCAGTTCAGTACGACGACGCAGGTTTTCCATTTCCGCTTTTACGCGCAAAATACCGTCCCGTTCACGGGTCTGGGCTTCAGCCAGCTGAGCTTCGAGATTCGCAATTTTTTCATCGCGCGGATCCACCTGCTCAGCAGAAGCTTCTGGCTCAACTGCCTCAATCTCTTCGTGCTGATCCATGATAATTTCTTCCGGGGCTTGCCCCTCAGGCGTTTTCTGTTCTTTACTACTCATGAATTTCTCCGCGTTTTTTTCGCATTCATCTCGCTAACTTGGCTTATTATGGGGATCAGTTTCAGGGTTTCAAGGGAAGCGCTCACATTGTCATCAATCTTCACAACAAGGACCTCGGAAAAATGAATAATCATTTCAAGTGTATTGGCATTGTGGGACACCCACGGCACCCTACTGCACTGACAACACATGAAATGCTCTACCGCTGGTTGTGCACAAAAGGTTACGAGGTCATCGTTGAGCAGCAAATCGCTCACGAACTGCAACTGAAGAATGTGAAAACTGGCACACTCGCGGAGATTGGACAACTGGCTGATCTCGCGGTAGTTGTTGGTGGCGACGGTAATATGTTGGGCGCGGCGCGCACGCTCGCCCGCTACGACATTAAAGTCATTGGCATCAACCGTGGCAACCTAGGTTTCCTGACTGACCTTGACCCCGATAACGCCCAACAACAGTTAGCCGATGTGCTGGAAGGCCACTACATCAGCGAAAAACGTTTTTTGCTGGAAGCACAAGTCTGCCAGCAAGATTGCCAGAAGCGCATCAGCACAGCGATTAACGAAGTAGTGCTTCACCCAGGTAAAGTAGCGCATATGATTGAGTTCGAAGTGTATATCGACGAGATCTTTGCGTTTTCTCAGCGCTCCGATGGACTGATTATTTCTACGCCTACAGGTTCTACCGCCTATTCCCTCTCGGCGGGCGGCCCGATTCTGACACCATCACTGGATGCAATTACCCTGGTGCCAATGTTCCCGCATACACTCTCGGCGCGCCCGCTGGTCATTAACAGCAGCAGCACAATTCGCCTGCGCTTTTCGCACCGCCGTAGCGATCTGGAAATTAGCTGCGACAGCCAGATAGCGCTACCGATTCAGGAAGGTGAAGATGTCCTGATTCGTCGTTGTGATTACCATCTGAATCTGATTCATCCAAAAGATTACAGCTATTTCAATACATTAAGCACTAAGCTCGGCTGGTCAAAAAAATTATTTTAATTTTACACCAGCCTCTTTACTGTATATAAAACCAGTTTATACTGTACACAATAACAGTAATGGTTTTTCATACAGGAAAACGACTATGTTGGCACAACTGACCATCAGCAACTTTGCTATTGTTCGTGAGCTTGAGATTGATTTTCACAGCGGTATGACCGTAATAACCGGTGAGACCGGCGCAGGCAAATCTATTGCAATAGATGCGCTCGGCCTTTGTCTCGGTGGTCGCGCTGAAGCCGACATGGTGCGTACCGGCGCTGCTCGCGCAGACCTGTGCGCTCGTTTTTCTCTTAAAGATACGCCAGCGGCTCTGCGCTGGCTGGAAGAAAACCAACTGGAAGATGGCCGCGAATGCCTGCTTCGTCGCGTGATCAGTAGCGATGGCCGCTCCCGTGGTTTCATCAACGGCACGGCCGTTCCTCTGTCACAACTGCGCGAACTGGGTCAGTTGCTCATCCAGATCCACGGTCAGCATGCTCATCAGTTACTCACCAAAGCCGAGCACCAAAAATTCCTGCTTGATGGCTACGCCAATGAAACTTCTCTGCTCCAGGAAATGACCGCTCGTTATCAGTTGTGGCATCAAAGCTGCCGCGACCTGGCGCATCATCAACAGTTAAGTCAGGAACGCGCCGCTCGCGCGGAACTGCTGCAATATCAGTTAAAAGAACTGAACGAATTTAATCCGCAGCCCGGTGAGTTTGAACAAATCGACGAAGAGTACAAGCGTCTGGCTAACAGCGGTCAATTGCTGACTACAAGCCAGAATGCACTGGCATTAATGGCCGACGGCGAAGATGCAAACCTGCAAAGTCAGCTTTATACAGCAAAACAATTGGTTAGCGAACTGATTGGTATGGACAGCAAACTGTCCGGTGTACTTGATATGCTGGAAGAGGCCACAATCCAGATAGCTGAAGCCAGTGACGAATTACGCCACTACTGCGATCGTCTGGATCTCGACCCTAACCGGTTGTTCGAACTTGAACAACGTATCTCAAAACAGATTTCACTGGCACGTAAACACCACGTCAGCCCGGAAGCATTGCCGCAATATTATCAATCACTGCTGGAAGAACAACAGCAACTCGACGATCAGGCCGACTCACAAGAAACTCTCGCGCTGGCCGTAACTAAACACCATCAGCAGGCGCTGGAAACGGCACGCGCGTTACACCAACAACGCCAGCACTATTCAGCAGAACTTGCGCACCTGATCACCGACAGTATGCACACACTCTCCATGCCGCATGGGCAATTTACGATTGATGTGAAATTTGATGAGCATCACCTGAGCGCTGACGGTGCCGACCGCATTGAGTTTCGGGTTACCACCAACCCTGGTCAGCCAATGCAGCCTATCGCCAAAGTCGCATCCGGTGGTGAATTGTCGCGTATCGCTCTGGCGATTCAGGTTATTACAGCGCGTAAAATGGAAACGCCAGCGCTCATTTTCGATGAAGTGGATGTGGGGATCAGCGGCCCGACTGCAGCAGTCGTCGGCAAACTGCTACGTCAGCTTGGCGAATCAACCCAGGTAATGTGTGTTACCCACCTGCCACAAGTCGCAGGATGCGGTCATCAACACTATTTTGTCAGCAAAAAAACAGATGGCGCGATGACAGAAACACATATGCAATCACTGGATAAAAAGGCGCGGTTACAGGAGTTGGCGCGCTTACTTGGTGGTAGCGAAGTTACCCGCAACACCCTGGCGAACGCGAAAGAACTGCTTGCGGCGTAAACTTTTTTACTGCTTCACGGTCAGAGTAGACAGCAAAACGCCGTAAGACCCGACAGCAAAAGGTTTTAAAGTGACGAAAGGTCTATTATCATCGGCATATTACAGATGAGCCACGTACTGCTCGGGCCCGAAAAGGAATCAAATCACTATGCGCTGTAAAACGCTGACTGCTGCCGCAGCAGTACTATTGATGTTGACCGCAGGCTGTTCCACTCTGGAGCGAGTGTTTTACCGTCCTGACATCAACCAGGGGAACTATCTGACCGCTAACGACGTATCCAAAATACGCGTTGGCATGACGCAACAACAAGTTGCGTACGCATTGGGTACACCGCTGATGTCCGATCCATTTGGTACGAATACTTGGTTCTATGTCTTCCGCCAACAACCAGGTCATGAAGGTGTAACGCAGCAAACGCTGACGCTGACCTTTAACAGCAGCGGTGTGTTGACCAATATTGATAACAAACCCGCACTGAGTGGCAACGAATAAAATTTGCTGTCTATAGCGATCAAAAAGGTGCTCGCTGAGCACCTTTTTTCTGCCTGCTATTTATTCGCTGACTTCTCTGCCCGCTGCCTGCGAAGCTCTTTCGGATCGGCAATCAATGGTCGATAAATCTCTACACGATCGCCATAGCGCACGATATCACTCAGTTTTGCCGGACGACTGTAAATGCCGACTTTATTTTTAGTTAAATCGATATCTGTACGCAATTCCAGCAAACCGCTGGCGCGAATCGCCTCTTCAACCGTCGCTCCCTCCTGCAACATCACACGTTGCAGGTACTGCTTCTCTGGTAACGCGTAAGCTACCTCAACGGCAATTTTACCTGGCACTATAAACCTCTTTTGCTCGCACAGTGAAAGCCTGCACCATATTAGTCGCCAGCTCTTTAAACACGCGACCAAAGGCGAGTTCAATCAGCTTATTAGTAAACTCAAAATCGAGATGAAACTCGATACGGCACGCCTCCTGGCTCAGCGGCGTAAACTTCCAACCGCCGATCAACTTCTTGAACGGCCCATCAACCAGATTCATGAGGATACTTTGGTTACTGGTCAACTGATTCCGGGTAGTAAACGTTTTGCTGATCCCAGCCTTAGAGACATCTACCGCAGCGGTCATCTGCCCAGGAGTTGACTCCAGAATCCGACTTCCGGTACAACCCGGCAAAAACTGAGGATAAGACTGAACGTCATTCACTAACTGATACATTTGCTCCGCGCTGTAGGGTACGAGTGCGGTCCGGCTAATTTGAGGCATAACAAATTCCATCAACAAAAAACCAACAAATAATATCATTTATCCTGCTGTAAAAAAAACGCTATCCCGGCACTGGGTAACATCGGGTTCATGCTAAGATAGAGCCTTGTCCCCCGCAGGATTAATATGGGGTGTTTTCGATTTCAGATTACCGATGATTCACGACGCTTATGACGAAGAAAAAAGCACATAAACCTGGTTCAGCAACCATAGCGCTCAACAAGCGCGCCCGTCACGAATACTTTATTGAAGAAGAGTTTGAAGCGGGACTCGCCCTGCAAGGCTGGGAAGTTAAATCCCTGCGCGCAGGAAAAGCCAATATTAGCGACAGCTATGTTCTTCTGCGCGACGGAGAAGCGTTCCTGTTTGGCGCAAATATCACGCCGATGGCTGTGGCTTCCACGCATGTGGTGTGCGATCCTACTCGTACTCGCAAGCTACTTCTCAACCAGCGCGAACTGGACTCATTGTACGGTCGCGTAAATCGTGAAGGCTATACCGTAGTGGCGCTCTCCCTGTACTGGAAAAATGCCTGGTGCAAAGTAAAAATTGGTGTCGCGAAAGGTAAGAAACAACACGATAAACGTTCTGACATCAAAGAACGTGAATGGCAGGTGGATAAAGCACGTATCATGAAAAACGCTCACCGTTAAACCTACATAACATATACTGATCAGCCCCTCACCGCGCCTCCCCTCTCCGGTGGCGCGAATGAACATCTTGTTGATAATCATATTTAGCACAGATGTAGTCATCCCCATGCTTAATCGAATAAAAGTCATGCTACGCAGGCGCTAAATCCTTGACGATGTCGCCATTGGGGCTGGTCATGGCGCTCACAAATCTGGTATACTCACCGTTACACATTGGGGCTGATTCTGGATTCGACGGGATTTGCGAAACCCAAGGTGCATGCCGAGGGGCGGTTGGCCTCGTAAAAAGCCGCAAAAAATAGTCGCAAACGACGAAAACTACGCTTTAGCAGCTTAATAACCTGCTTAGAGCCCTCTCTCCCTAGCCTCCGCTCTTAGGACGGGGATCAAGAGAGGTCAAACCCAAAAGAGATCGCGTGGAAGCCTTGCCTGGGGTTGAAGCGTTAAAACTTAATCAGGCTAGTTTGTTAGTGGCGTGTCTGTCCGCAGCTGGCAAGCGAATGTAAAGACTGACTAAGCATGTAGTACCGAGGATGTAGGAATTTCGGACGCGGGTTCAACTCCCGCCAGCTCCACCAATCATGATTAGACGGCGTAAGAACAACACCAACAAAAACAGGAAGTTAGCAGTCTCAGCAGGA
The DNA here is from genome assembly GCF_002900365.1 of Escherichia marmotae. NCBI lineage: Bacteria > Pseudomonadati > Pseudomonadota > Gammaproteobacteria > Enterobacterales > Enterobacteriaceae > Escherichia > Escherichia marmotae. The sequence continues at coordinate 4,392,321 of NZ_CP025979.1, read as the reverse complement.
CACCGACCAGACGGTGAGGAGACAAAAAAGGATACGCAAAGGAGCCGCGGCTCTTTAGTGACATAGAAGTCCGCTTATGCGGGCTTTTTTATTTTTTCATCTGCTTAATTTGGCTGTGCTTCATCTATCCCCTCAACAAGCACCATTCTTTTCGTTCACAGCTTCCATATATCAACCAGCCACGAATGCCTTTCAGCCATAAAAAATGAATGTCTGTTATGAGCTCTGAGTTCAACGGGTCGATGCAACGCTATCCTTAATCAAGGGGGACGTTGCTCTTCTGAAATGCAAAAGGGGCTCTAAATGTGAATGGCACGATTATGCGGGATACTTACATAATGTATGGAGACTACGCATTATTCCCCCCCTGCCAAACAGGTGAAGAACTAAAAATCACCTGTTTACAACAGGTGATTTCAAATTAACTCAATCGTGTATTAAATCGCAGGACACGTTTGTTTTGAAGTTTGAAATCACACCCAATACTCACCTCCTATAACCATCACTAACTTATTATTTTAAATAATTATTTCTCTAAAAAAGCATCTATAACTCACCTCACCATATGTTAATAAAATATTGTTTTTGATCACAATAAGAAAACAATATGTCTCTTTTGTGCGCATTTTTCAGAAATGTAGATATTTTTAGATTATGGCTACGAAGTGAGCATCGCCATGTCACCCTACATCTCATAAAAGGATTGCTTCTGATGAATGCACTGACCGCCGTACAAACCAATACTGTCGATTCAGGCCAGGACTATAGCGGATTCACCCTCATACCGTCGGCGCAATCCCCGCGTCTGCTGGAACTCACCTTCACCGAACAGACGACCAAACAGTTTCTCGAACAGGTTGCCGAGTGGCCCGTGCAGGCGCTGGAGTACAAATCGTTTCTGCGTTTTCGGGTGGGCAAAATTCTCGACGATCTGTGTGCAAACCAACTACAGCCGCTGCTGTTGAAGACGTTGCTAAACCGCGCTGAAGGTGCGCTGTTGATCAATGCGGTAGGTGTCGATGATGTGAAGCAGGCGGATGAGATGGTGAAGCTGGCGACGGCGGTGGCGCATCTGATTGGTCGCTCAAATTTCGATGCGATGAGCGGTCAGTATTATGCGCGTTTTGTGGTGAAAAATGTCGATAACTCAGACAGCTATCTGCGCCAGCCGCACCGCGTGATGGAGTTGCATAACGACGGCACCTATGTCGAAGAGATCACTGATTACGTGCTGATGATGAAAATCGACGAACAAAACATGCAGGGCGGAAATTCGCTGCTGCTGCATCTCGATGACTGGGAACATCTGGACCACTTTTTCAGCCACCCGCTGGCGCGCCGTCCGATGCGTTTTGCCGCACCGCCAAGTAAAAACGTCAGCAAAGATGTCTTCCATCCGGTGTTCGACGTCGATCAGCAGGGGCGCCCGGTGATGCGCTATATCGACCAGTTCGTCCAGCCGAAAGACTTCGAAGAAGGCGTATGGTTGAGCGAGCTTTCCGACGCCATTGAAACCAGCAAAGGCATTCTGTCTGTCCCCGTTCCCGTTGGCAAATTCCTGTTGATTAACAACCTGTTCTGGCTGCACGGTCGCGACCGCTTTACCGCGCATCCGGATCTGCGTCGCGAACTGATGCGCCAGCGTGGCTATTTCGCTTACGCCACTAACCACTACCAGACGCATCAGTAAGCGCAAAGGAATTGAGCGGATGTATGATTTTGTGATTATTGGCGGCGGCATCATCGGCATGTCGACCGCCATGCAACTGATTGATGTCTATCCGGACGCCCGCATTGCGTTGCTGGAAAAAGAGTCCGGCCCGGCCTGTCACCAGACGGGCCACAACAGCGGTGTGATCCATGCCGGGGTCTATTACACGCCCGGCAGCCTGAAGGCGAAATTTTGCCTGGCGGGAAACCGCGCCACCAAAGCCTTTTGCGATCAAAACGGCATTCGCTACGACAACTGCGGCAAGATGCTGGTCGCCACGTCCGCTCTCGAAATGGAACGGATGCGCGCGTTGTGGAAACGCACGGCGGCGAACGGGATCGAGCGCGAATGGTTAAACGCCGACGAACTGCGCGAGCGCGAACCGAATATCACCGGGCTTGGCGGTATTTTTGTACCGTCCAGCGGCATTGTCAGCTATCGCGAAGTGACGGCGGCGATGGCAAAAATCTTCCAGGCCAGAGGCGGTGAGATTATCTATAACGCCGAAGTCAGCGCGCTCAGTGAGATAAAAACGGCGTGGTGATACGTACCCGTCAGGGCGACGAATATGAAGCATCGACGCTGATTAGCTGTTCCGGACTAATGGCTGACCGGCTGGTGAAAATGCTCGGCCTCGAACCGGGCTTTATCATCTGCCCGTTCCGTGGCGAGTATTTCCGCCTTGCGCCGGAGCATAACCAGATTGTTAACCATCTGATTTACCCCATCCCCGACCCGGCGATGCCATTTTTGGGCGTTCATCTCACCCGGATGATCGACGGTAGCGTGACCGTCGGGCCAAACGCGGTGCTGGCTTTCAAACGCGAAGGCTATCGCAAGCGCGACTTCTCATTTAGCGACACGCTGGAGATTTTGGGCTCTTCGGGGATTCGCCGGGTGCTACAAAACCACCTACGCTCAGGACTGGGCGAGATGAAAAACTCGCTGTGCAAAAGCGGCTATTTGCGGCTGGTGCAAAAGTATTGTCCCCGGCTTTCGTTAAGCGATCTCCAGCCCTGGCCCGCCGGTGTGCGGGCGCAGGCGGTATCGCCGGACGGCAAGCTGATTGACGATTTTCTGTTTGTCACCACCCCGCGCACGATCCACACCTGCAATGCGCCCTCCCCGGCAGCGACATCAGCAATTCCTATTGGTGCGCATATTGTCAGCAAGGTACAAACGCTGCTGGCACACGCTGCGAGCGGCACGTAGTGTGGATGCCTTACACGCCGCATTTAATCAATAACCTTTGAAAACAGGATGTAGCGATGAAACTTAACGACAGTAACTTATTCCGCCAGCAGGCGTTGATTAACGGGGAATGGCTGGACGCCAACAATGGCGAGGTCATCGATGTCACCAATCCGGCGAACGGCGACAAGCTGGGTAGCGTGCCGAAAATGGGTGCTGATGAAACCCGTGCCGCTATCGACGCCGCCAGCCGCGCCCTGCCCGCCTGGCGTGCGCTCACCGCCAAAGAACGCGCCACCATTCTGCGCAACTGGTTCAATTTGATGATGGAGCATCAGGTCGATTTAGCGCGCCTGATGACCCTCGAACAGGGCAAACCGCTGGCTGAAGCGAAAGGCGAAATCAGCTACGCCGCCTCCTTTATTGAGTGGTTTGCCGAAGAAGGCAAACGTATTTATGGCGACACTATTCCCGGTCATCAGGCCGATAAGCGCCTGATTGTGATCAAGCAGCCGATTGGCGTCACCGCAGCTATCACGCCGTGGAACTTCCCGGCGGCGATGATTACCCGCAAAGCCGGTCCGGCACTGGCAGCAGGCTGCACGATGGTGCTGAAGCCCGCCAGTCAGACGCCGTTCTCTGCGCTAGCGCTGGCAGAGCTGGCGATCCGCGCGGGTATTCCGGCTGGCGTGTTTAACGTGGTCACCGGTTCGGCGGGCGCGGTCGGTAACGAACTGACCAGCAACCCGCTGGTGCGCAAGCTGTCGTTTACCGGCTCGACCGAAATTGGCCGCCAGTTAATGGAACAGTGCGCGAAAGATATCAAAAAAGTGTCGCTGGAGCTCGGCGGCAACGCGCCGTTTATCGTCTTTGACGATGCCGATCTCGACAAAGCAGTGGAAGGCGCGCTGGCCTCAAAATTCCGCAACGCCGGGCAAACCTGCGTCTGCGCCAACCGTTTATACGTGCAGGACGGCGTCTATGACCGCTTTGCCGAAAAATTGCAGCAGGCGGTGAGCAAACTGCAAATCGGTGATGGACTGGAAAAAGGCGTCACCATCGGACCGCTGATCGATGAAAAAGCGGTAGCAAAAGTGGAAGAGCATATTGCCGATGCGCTGGAGAAAGGCGCGCGCGTGGTTTGCGGCGGTAAAGCACACGAACGCGGCGGCAACTTCTTCCAGCCGACCATACTGGTGGACGTTCCGGCCAACGCCAAAGTGTCGAAAGAAGAGACGTTCGGCCCCCTCGCCCCGCTATTCCGCTTTAAAGACGAAGCCGATGTGATTGCGCAGGCCAATGACACCGAGTTTGGCCTTGCCGCCTACTTCTACGCTCGTGATTTAAGCCGCGTCTTCCGCGTGGGCGAGGCGCTGGAGTACGGCATCGTCGGCATCAATACCGGCATTATTTCCAATGAAGTGGCCCCGTTCGGCGGCATTAAAGCCTCGGGTCTGGGTCGTGAAGGTTCGAAGTATGGCATCGAAGATTACTTAGAAATCAAATACATGTGCATCGGTCTTTAACTGGAGAACGCGAATGAGCAGCAATAAAGAGTTAATGCAGCGCCGCAGTCAGGCGATCCCCCGTGGCGTCGGGCAAATTCACCCGATTTTCGCTGACCGGGCGGAAAACTGCCGGGTGTGGGACGTTGAAGGCCGTGAGTATCTTGATTTCGCGGGCGGGATTGCAGTGCTCAACACCGGGCACCTGCATCCAAAAGTGGTTGCAGCGGTGGAAGCGCAGTTGAAAAAACTGTCGCATACCTGCTTCCAGGTGCTGGCTTACGAGCCGTATCTGGAGTTGTGCGAGATTATGAATCAGAAGGTGCCGGGCGATTTCGCCAAAAAAACGCTGTTGGTCACCACGGGTTCGGAAGCGGTGGAAAACGCGGTAAAAATCGCCCGCGCCGCCACCAAACGCAACGGCACCATCGCCTTTAGCGGTGCGTATCACGGGCGCACGCACTACACGCTGGCGCTGACCGGCAAGGTGAATCCGTACTCTGCGGGTATGGGGCTGATGCCGGGCCATGTTTATCGCGCGCTTTACCCTTGCCCACTGCATGGCATCAGTGAAGATGACGCTATCGCCAGTATCCACCGAATCTTCAAAAATGACGCTGCGCCGGAAGATATCGCCGCCATCGTGATTGAGCCGGTTCAGGGCGAAGGCGGTTTCTACGCCGCGACGCCAGCCTTTATGCAACGTTTACGCGCGCTGTGTGACGAGCACGGGATCATGCTGATTGCCGATGAAGTCCAGAGCGGCGCGGGACGTACCGGTACGCTGTTTGCGATGGAGCAAATGGGCGTTGCACCGGATCTCACCACCTTTGCGAAATCGATCGCGGGCGGCTTCCCGCTGGCGGGCGTCACCGGACGTGCCGAAGTGATGGACGCCGTCGCACCAGGCGGTCTGGGCGGCACTTATGCGGGTAACCCGATTGCCTGCGTGGCGGCGCTGGAAGTATTGAAGGTGTTCGAGCAGGAAAATCTGCTACAAAAAGCCAACGACCTGGGGCAGAAACTGAAAGACGGGTTGTTGGCAATAGCCGAAAAACACCCTGAGATCAGCGATGTGCGCGGGTTGGGGGCGATGATTGCGATCGAGTTGTTTGAAAATGGCGATCACGACAAACCGGATGCGAAACTCACCGCCGAGATCGTAGCGCGCGCCCGCGATAAAGGTCTGATTCTTCTCTCCTGCGGCCCTTATTACAACGTACTGCGCATCCTTGTCCCCCTCACCATTGAAGATGCTCAGATCCGTCAGGGTCTGGAGATCATCAGCCAGTGTTTTGCTGAGGCGAAGCAGTAGCACCGCTCCATGCCGGAGGCGACGCTTTGCGTCTTGTCCGGCCTACGGGAATCCAGGTCGGATAAGGCGTTTACGCCGCATCCGACATTCGGCGCACCATGCCGGAGGCGACGCTGCGCGTCTTGTCCGGCTCACGGAAATGTAGGTCGGATAAGGCGTTTACGCCGCATCCGACATTCGGCGCACCATGCCGGAGGCGACGCTTCGCGTCTTGTCCGGCCTACGGGAATCCAGGTCGGATAAGGCGTTTACGCCGCATCCGACACTCGGCGCACCCATGCCGGAGGCGACGCTTTGCGTCTTGCCCGGCCCACGGAAATGTAGGTCGGATAAGGCGTTTACGCCGCATCCGACATTCGGCGCACCATGCCGGAGGCGACGCTTCGCGTCTTGTCCGGCCTACGGGAATCCAGGCCGGATAAGGCGGAGCCGCTCTCTGGCAAAAAGAGTTAATAACAATTAAACGCGTGACCCGACGCGGGAAATGTCGGGGCGCTCTCCCAAGTGACACACTTTCGAGAGGATTCAGGATGGGGCAATCATCGCAACCACATGAGTTAGGCGGCGGGCTGAAATCACGCCACGTCACCATGTTGTCTATTGCCGGTGTTATCGGCGCAAGTCTGTTTGTCGGTTCCAGCGTCGCTATAGCCGAAGCGGGTCCGGCGGTATTGCTGGCCTATCTGTTCGCCGGATTACTGGTGGTTATGATTATGCGAATGCTGGCGGAAATGGCGGTTGCTACGCCCGACACCGGCTCCTTTTCCACCTATGCCGATAAAGCCATTGGCCGCTGGGCGGGCTATACCATCGGCTGGCTGTACTGGTGGTTTTGGGTACTGGTTATCCCGCTGAAAGCCAACATTGCCGCCATGATCCTGCATTCATGGGTTCCCGGTATTCCCATCTGGTTATTTTCCCTCGTTATTACCCTCGCCTTAACCGGAAGTAATTTATTAAGCGTCAAAAACTACGGCGAATTTGAGTTCTGGTTAGCGATATGCAAAGTGATTGCTATCCTGGCGTTTATTTTCCTCGGTGCAGTGGCGATTAGCGGTTTTTATCCTTATGCCGAAGTGAGTGGTATCTCAAGATTATGGGATAGCGGCGGCTTTATGCCGAATGGTTTTGGTGCGGTATTAAGCGCGATGCTTATCACCATGTTCTCGTTTATGGGCGCGGAAATTGTCACCATCGCGGCAGCAGAATCCGACACGCCGGATAAACATATTGTTCGCGCCACCAACTCGGTTATCTGGCGTATCTCTATTTTCTATTTGTGTTCTATTTTTGTCGTCGTGGCTCTCATCCCGTGGAATATGCCAGGACTGAAAACCGTGGGTTCCTACCGTTCCGTGCTGGAGCTGCTGAATATTCCGCACGCAAAATTCATTATGGATTGCGTTATTTTGCTATCAGTGACCAGTTGCCTGAACTCAGCGCTGTATACCGCCTCGCGAATGCTTTACTCACTGAGCCGTCGCGGTGATGCACCTGCAGTAATGGGCAAAATCAACCGCAGTAAAACACCTTACGTGGCTGTATTACTCTCGACCGGTGCGGCGTTTTTAACGGTGGTGGTGAACTATTACGCGCCTGCGAAAGTGTTTAAATTCCTGATCGACAGCTCCGGCGCCATCGCCCTGCTGGTTTATTTAGTCATCGCCGTTTCACAATTGCGGATGCGTAAAATTCTGCTGGCAGAAGGCGGCGAAATTCGCCTGCGCATGTGGCTTTATCCGTGGCTTACCTGGCTGGTGATTAGCTTTATTACCTTTGTATTGGTGGTGATGTTATTCCGTCCGGCACAGCAACTCGAGGTCATTTCCACCGGCTTATTAGCAATAGGGATTATCTGTACCGTGCCAATTATGGCGCGCTGGAAAAAGCTAATAATGTGGCAAAAATTACCCGCGCATAATACGCATTAACGTTGAGCTGGAGTCACACCATGACCATTACGTCTCTGGATGGCTATCGCTGGCTGAAGAACGATATTATTCGCGGTCATTTTCAGCCGGATGAAAAACTGCGAATGAGTTTGCTGACGTCGCGCTATTCACTCGGCGTCGGGCCGTTGCGGGAAGCCCTTTCGCAACTGGTAGCGGAACGACTGGTCACGGTGGTGAATCAAAAAGGATATCGGGTGGCGTCTATGTCAGAGCAGGAACTGCTCGATATTTTCGATGCCCGCGCCAATATGGAAGCGATGCTGGTGAGTCTGGCGATTGCCCGTGGCAGTGATGAATGGGAAGCTGACATTCTCGCGAAAGCACATTTGCTTGGTAAACTGGAAGCCTCTGACGCCAGCGAGCAAATGCTTGATGAGTGGGACCAGCGCCATCAGGCATTTCATACTGCGATTGTGGCTGGCTGCGGTTCCCACTATTTACTACAAATGCGCGAGCGTTTGTTTGATCTGGCGGCACGCTACAGATTCATCTGGCTGCGGCAAACAGTGCTTTCAGTAGAAATGCTGGAAGATAAACGCGATCAGCATCAAATTTTAACCGACGCTGTGCTGGCGCGAGATACTGCGCGCGCCAGTGAGTTAATGCGTCAACATTTGCTGACGCCGATTCCGATTATCCAGCAGGCGATGGCGGGATAACGATCACTCTTCAGGAATACGCAAAACCTGCCCTGGATAAATTTTATCCGGGCGTTTTAGCATCGGTTTATTCGCTTCGAAGATTTTATTGTAGAGATTGGCGTTGCCGTAAACCTGTTTGGAAATGGCACTCAGGGTGTCGCCAGACTTAACGGTATAAAACTGGCTGGCAGTTGCTGGCGTCGCCGTTTTTACCTGATCGTCCACGCTGGCAATACCGGAAATATTCCCCACTGCAACAAGGATTTTTTCCTTCGCTTCCTGACTTAAGCCGTCACCTGTGACTGTCGCTTTACCATCGACAATTTGAATATTCACTTTATCGGCATCGGGAATACCGGTTTTGTTCAGATGCTCTTGCACCTTCTTCGCCTGATCGTCTTTATCATGCTGACCGGTGACGGTATCCCAGAGCTTTTCTCCTGCCTCTTTCACAAAATTGAACAGACCCATAGCTACCTCATTCGTTAATGGAAACACTCAGAAAGTGTAGCAGAGGAACGCGGCGCGTTTACGCCGCGTGGGTGAGCACAGGATTAATCGCGGGTTTGCACCCAAAAAGCGTGAATTAAACCAGGAATATAACCAAGCAACGTCAGCAGGATATTAATGATGAACGCCCAACCAAATCCTTTACCTAACAGCACGCCGAGCGGTGGCAAAATGATGGTGATGACGATTCTCCAGAAACCCATATTTACTCCCTATAAGAAAATTAATCATTGTTTAAAAAGAGATTTCACCTCTTAAGCGTAGTGATTTTAGCGGAGCCTGGCCGTTTCAGCCTACGCTTTTACCCTCATTTACGCTGCTTACGCTGGTATACGTTGCATTTTTAGTTTAGAGTTTACTTAATTTAGCAAATACTTAAATAACTATGACTGAACTAGCCCAACTACAGGCCAGCGCCGAACAGGCCGCAGCCTTGCTGAAAGCGATGAGTCACCCCAAACGGCTGCTGATTCTATGCATGCTTTGTGGTTCACCCGGCACCAGCGCCGGTGAACTGGCTCGCATTACCGGACTTAGCGCCTCTGCAACGTCACAGCATCTCGCTCGTATGCGTGACGAAGGGCTTATCGACAGCCAACGGGATGCGCAGCGCGTTCTTTATTCGATAAAAAATGAGGCGGTAAATGCCATTATCGCCACCCTGAAAAATGTCTATTGTCCGTAAGGAGTGACCATGGCTTTGACAACAATTTCGCCGCATGACGCACAAGAATTAATCGCGCACGGTGCAAAGTTAATCGATATTCGCGATGCCGACGAATATCTTCGTGAACATATTCCAGAAGCCTCTCTGGCACCGATATCTGTGCTGGAACAGTCTGGTCTCCCGGCAAAATTACGTAGCGAGCAAATTATATTCCACTGTCAGGCGGGAAAACGAACCAGTAATAATTCGCAAAAATTAGAAGCGATTGCCTCCCCCGCAGATATTTTTTTACTGGAAGGCGGAATTGATGGCTGGAAAAAAGCAGGATTTCCAGTAGCTGAAAATAAATCCCAGCCTTTGCCATTAATGCGTCAGGTGCAGATCGCTGCTGGTGGTTTAATATTAATCGGCGTCGTACTGGGTTATGCCGTTAATAGCAGCTTCTTCTTATTAAGTGGATTTGTCGGTGTTGGATTAATGTTTGCAGGAATCAGCGGTTTTTGTGGGATGGCAAGGCTGTTAGATAAGATGCCGTGGAATCAGCGAGCTTGAGTAACGACGCCGGACGCGCCATCGTGGCGACATCCGGCAACAGTGATTAGATCAGGAAATCGTCGAGAGATTTACCTTCTGCCAGAGCCTGAGCGATCGGCTTCGGTGTACGACCCTGACCGGTCCAGGTTTTGGTTTCACCATTAAAATCGGTGAATTGGTATTTCGCCGGACGCGGCTGGCGTTTTTTACCTGCACGCGGTGCAGCAGTATTATTACCAAATAACTCTTCCGGATTAATTCCGTCAGCCTTCATCAGCTCCAGCCAGGTGCTAATTTTCTCCTGGCGCTCAGCCAGTTCACGCTGCTGCTGTTCTTCTTCTTCACGTCTTTCTTTAGTGACAACCCTGAATTTTTCGAGCATTTCTTCAAGAACGTCAATGGAGAATTCGCGAGCCATCGCACGAAGGGTGCGGATGTTATTTAAACTTTGTAACATTACAGACATAATAAAGAAAACCTTTTAACGCCAAAACAAAAAAGTATTTCGCCGCGTAGTGTAAGCGATCGTTTATTATATTTCCACAAAATTTAATCTATTTACAATCGCCAGTGATATTATTTCAAGCGTTATTTCCAGATAGATTAATAATTATTTCAGATTATATATTAGCCATTTAGCTTAGTCATTCCAGCCATTAGCAAATAGTCAGGTGCTCTCTGTCTCATCGACACTGATGGCAAATCAACAATCTCCGCATAAATATACAGAAAAAAACAAATAAAACAACAATTCAACACCTAAAATTTTATGCTGGCATTAGTCGCTTTAAGTCACTAAAAATTCCAGATAGAGTAAAAGCGCTACTTACGCCGGATTGCCTACACTTTGCAGCATTACCTCCCTTAGCCTTCCCCGCCGAACATGTCAAAATGCCAACATAACAATATGATTTTAAATCATATTATTAGAATAAGCATTTAAAAATCCATAATGTACAAAAAACACGCCATCGTGGAATATTTTATCTACGAAAACAAAATAAATAAAAATTTTTCACTAATTGATTACTTGCATCCAGCGATATACGCTATGCAAAGATGAAACAGGCAGCTCAGAGCACTGCATTCATTTTCATTCATATCCGATTTCGCTTTTATTAAGGAGCATTGGCATGTTCTCACCGCAGTCACGCTTGCGTCATGCAGTTGCAGACACGTTCGCGATGGTTGTTTACTGTTCTGTCGTGAACATGTGTATTGAAGTTTTCCTCTCCGGAATGAGCTTCGAGCAGTCTCTTTACTCCAGGTTAGTGGCAATTCCGGTGAACATCTTAATTGCATGGCCATACGGCATGTACCGGGATCTGTTTATGCGCGCGGCACGCAAAGTTAGCCAGTCTGGATGGATAAAAAATCTGGCAGATATTCTGGCTTATGTGACGTTTCAGTCACCGGTGTATATGGCGATCTTGCTGGTAGTGGGCGCAGACTGGCACCAGATTATGGCTGCGGTCAGTTCAAACATCGTTGTTTCGATGTTGATGGGGGCGGTCTATGGCTACTTCCTCGATTACTGCCGCCGGCTATTTAAAGTCAGCCGTTACCAGCAGGTAAAAGCCTGACTCTTCTTTTCGCGACTGGCAATTCCAGTCGCGTCTTTAATTGGTTTCGCCAAACAAGCCATGCAAATAACGTTCAAGCGCAACACGCGAACTAAAACCATGCGGAATACCGTAATGCTCGTGTCGCTCGCCCGCAAAGTAGAGCGGAAATTGCTGGTAATGATCGCAGGTTTTAATATCAGAAGCGGGTTCTGCCAGCGTCGAACTACGCTCTTTTAATGTTGGATGAATTACCAGTGCGGTACGTCCCATTCGTGCTTCGCGATTAACATAAACATAATGTTCCCCACGGCGGTAACCGTATGCTTTCTGGGTTACCACATCGACGGTAAAACCGACTTTCTCAAGTACGCGAGCTACCTCGTCTGGTCGTAAATACATATTTTATCCTCGTGATTATCTACCACGGGCCTACCTTACCTGATTGAGCATTCACAACGCTTTCAGAAAAGTCCATAAAGCCGCGATGAGTCTCAGCAAAGAAAATTATGGTCTACACTGAAAATTACATCGAATTCAAAGGGGGATCATATGTTTAACCGACCTAACCGCAACGACGTCGATGATGGCGTGCAGGATATTCAGAATGATGTCAATCAATTAGCTGATAGCCTCGAATCTGTATTGAAGTCCTGGGGTAGCGACGCCAAAGGGGAAGCCGAAGCTGCACGCAGTAAAGCACAGGCGCTACTGAAAGAAACCAGAGCGCGGATGCATGGTCGTACTCGCGTCCAACAAGCCGCACGTGATGCCGTGGGTTGCGCTGATTCTTTTGTTCGTGAAAGACCCTGGTGTAGCGTGGGTACAGCGGCGGCGGTAGGGATTTTTATCGGTGCACTGTTAGGTATGCGCAAATCGTAGTGGAACAATGATAATAAATACACGTCCCTGGCCCCGAAGCCTGACTTCGGGGTTTTTAACTTAAGGCATCGCGTAATTGTTGTGCCACCTGCTGCGCCATGCTTTCGCTAACGATATTGGTAAACGAGAGCAGCAATCCTCCTTTCCCGGTTGACCGAATACGCCAGGTACTTAATGCCTGCACCGCAAGGCCAGCGGCATTAGCTTTACGCGCGTAGGCAATATCATCGCCCATCATGCTGATAACCATCTGGATTCCCCCTTTTTGCGGTACAACCTGAAATCCCTGTTGCGTAAGCGCCTGCTCAATCCACTGCCGACGCTGAGCATAGTGCTGACGCATTTTCTTCAGATGCCTCCAGAAATGCCCATCACGAATGAAATCTGCCAGAGTGTTCTGCCATAGAACAGGCACAGCACATGGCTCCAGCGATGCCTGTTGGCGGAATTGCGCAATCTGCTCCACCGGCACCACCAGCCACGCACAGCGCAGTGCCGGGAAAAGCGATTTGCTAAATGTTCCGGCATAAATCACCCGCTGCGGCGCATCGAGACTTTTCAGCGCCGGTAACGGCTTACCGTGATAGCGGAACTCACTGTCGTAATCATCTTCAATAACCCATGCCTGACTACGCTCTGCCCATTCCAGCACCTGGTGCCTGCGCGCCAAAGAGAGCGCAACACCCAGCGGGCTTTGATGTGCCGGAGTGATCAGAGCAAAACGCGCGTCAGGATAATTTTGTATTCCGCTTGTGACATCCAGTCCGTTGTCGTCAACAGGCACAGGAAAAACGTTCACACCGTGGCGAGTGACAATCGGACGAATCAGTGGAAAACCGGGATCTTCCATCCACATCCCGTCTCCCGGTTCCGCCAGTGCACGCAAAATTAAGCTCATCGATGCCGCATAACCGTGTGTGATAAATACCTGCTCAGGCTGGCTCTCAATTCCGCGCGAGACACGTAGATAATCAACAATTGCCTCGCGCAACGCCGCCTCGCCGCAGACATCGCCTAACGCCAAATTAAAACGCGTCTGGGTTCGCAGGCGACGACCCATCACCCGCGCCCACAGCTCACGCGGAAAGAGATCGAGTGCGGGTAATCCCATTTGAAACGGCAACGGCTGCTCGCTTTCACCGGCAAAGACGACGACATCAGAAGATGATTTTTGTGGATGTATCTGTTCGCTGACAAAGGTGCCTGCCTGCCCCCGCCTGACCAGCCAGCCCTGTGCCACCAGCTCAGCATAAGCATTTTCGACTGTGGAGCGAGACACGCCCAGTTCCTGCGACCAGGTTCGGCTGGAAGGTAGCCTTGCGCCAAGTTTCAGTTCCTCTTGCTCAATAGCCGTTTTTAACTGACGGGCGATTTCCTGATAACGCGGCATATGGTCTGCTTTTTTACGTAATTTATGGCTCTCTTTGACAGTCCATTATAGTGCTACATTGCGGGCGTTAATAAGAGGAGAAACTGTATGACTACATTACGTCAACCCTACTACGAACTTAGCCCGGCAGTGTATAACGCACTGGTGCAGGCCAAAACGGCGCTGGAAAATAGTACGCTGGATACCACTCTGATGGAGTTAGTTTATTTACGCGTCTCACAAATCAACGGCTGCGCATTTTGTCTGGAGATGCACAGTAAAGCATTACGCAAATCCGGTGTGCCGCAGAACAAACTGGACGCCCTGGCAGGCTGGCGCGTAAGCCATCATTTTGACGATCGCGAGCGGGCGGCGCTGGCATGGGCGGAATCGGTGACCGATATTGCCCGAACCCATGCAGAAGATGACGTTTATCAGCCTCTGCTTAAGTACTTCAGCGCAGCAGAGATCAGCGACTTAACGTTTGCCATCGGGCTGATGAATTGCTTTAACCGCCTGGCGGTTTCCATGCGGATGTAATTTGCTGTTGCCGGGTGCTCGCCCGGCAACAAAACACAAAATCCCCTACCCCGTTGAGCCACTCAACGGCGGTATCAATAATCTAAAATTCCCATATCTTGTATGGTTGAATCTTTTTTCAACTACATCTAGTATCTCTGTATCAACAGAGAGACAACCCGACGCGTATCATCGCGCCGTATCTTCATTTTAAACGGAAATACGAATCATGCGCATTACCATTTACACTCGTAACGATTGCGTTCAATGCCACGCCACCAAACGAGCAATGGAAAACCGTGGCTTTGACTTTGAGATGATTAATGTCGATCGCGATCCTGAAGCGGCAGAGGCGTTACGTGCCCAGGGCTTTCGCCAGTTGCCGGTAGTGATTGCAGGTGATCTTAGCTGGTCTGGCTTTCGTCCGGACATGATCAACCGCCTGCATCCAGCGCCACATGCAGCCAGCGCATGAGTCAGCTCGTCTACTTCTCCAGTAGCTCCGAAAACACACATCGCTTTATCAAACGTTTAGGGCTGCCCGCCGTGCGCATTCCGCTCAATGAGCGGGAACGGATTCAGGTAGACGAGCCTTACATCCTGATCGTGCCCTCTTACGGCGGTGGCGGTACGGCTGGCGCTGTGCCACGGCAGGTGATTCGCTTTTTAAACGACGAACATAACCGGGCGTTGCTTCGCGGCGTTATTGCTTCGGGTAATCGCAATTTTGGTGAGGCGTATGGCCGCGCCGGAGATGTGATTGCCCGGAAATGCGACGTGCCGTGGCTATACCGCTTTGAACTCATGGGTACGCAAAGCGATATCGAAAACGTTCGTAAAGGAGTAACCGAATTTTGGCAACGACAACCGCAGACCGCCTGACGCAGGAAACGATGGATTACCACGCCCTGAATGCGATGCTTAACCTTTACGATAGTGCGGGTCGCATTCAGTTCGATAAAGATCGCCAGGCAGTAGACGCTTTTATGGCGACACATGTACGCCCGAACAGTGTGACTTTTAGCAGCCAGCAGCAGCGCCTGAACTGGCTGGTCAACGAAGGTTACTATGATGAAAGCGTCCTCAACCGCTACTCTCGCAACTTTGTCATTACGCTGTTTGCCCATGCACACGCCAGTGGTTTTCGTTTCCAGACGTTCCTCGGTGCATGGAAGTTTTACACCAGCTATACGCTGAAGACTTTCGACGGTAAACGTTATCTGGAAGATTTTGCCGATCGGGTCACGATGGTGGCGCTAACGCTGGCGCAAGGTGATGAGACGCTGGCGACGCAGCTAACCGATGAGATGCTATCAGGACGCTTTCAGCCCGCCACGCCAACATTCCTCAACTGTGGTAAACAGCAGCGAGGCGAACTGGTTTCCTGTTTTCTGCTACGTATTGAAGACAATATGGAGTCGATTGGTCGGGCGGTTAATTCCGCACTGCAACTGTCGAAACGCGGCGGCGGCGTGGCGTTTTTGCTGTCGAATCTGCGGGAAGCGGGTGCACCGATTAAACGTATTGAAAATCAATCTTCTGGCGTGATTCCGGTGATGAAAATGCTGGAAGACGCATTTTCCTATGCCAACCAGCTCGGCGCTCGTCAGGGGGCTGGGGCTGTATATCTGCACGCACACCATCCCGATATTCTGCGTTTTCTCGACACAAAACGGGAAAATGCCGATGAAAAAATCCGCATTAAAACGTTGTCGCTGGGGGTAGTGATCCCGGATGTCACCTTCCATCTGGCGAAAGAGAATGCGCAGATGGCGCTGTTTTCGCCCTATGACGTTGAGCGAGTTTACGGCAAGCCGTTTGCTGATATCGCCATCAGCGAACACTATGACGAACTGGTTGCCGATGAACGCATCCGCAAAAAATACATCAACGCCCGTGATTTCTTCCAGCGGCTGGCGGAGATCCAGTTTGAGTCCGGCTATCCCTACATCATGTATGAAGATACGGTTAACCGTGCTAACCCTATTGCCGGGCGCATAAATATGAGTAATCTCTGCTCAGAAATTTTGCAGGTTAACAGCGCCTCAGCGTATGACGAGAATCTCGACTATGCTCGCACAGGCCATGATATTTCCTGCAATTTAGGCTCGTTGAATATTGCTCACACTATGGATTCGCCAGACTTTGCCCGCACGGTAGAGACAGCCGTGCGCGGTCTGACGGCGGTGTCAGATATGAGTCATATCCGCAGCGTGCCGTCCATCGAAGCCGGAAATGCCGCCTCGCACGCCATCGGCCTGGGGCAGATGAATCTGCACGGCTATCTGGCGCGTGAGGGTATCGTTTACGGTTCGCCGGAAGCACTGGATTTTACCAATCTCTATTTCTACACCATCACCTGGCACGCCCTGCGCACTTCGATGTTGCTGGCGCGCGAACGTGGTGAAACCTTCGCCGGATTCAAACAGTCACGCTATGCCAGCGGTGAATATTTTAGCCAATATCTGCAAGGGAACTGGCAGCCGAAAACGGCGAAAGTTGGCGAACTGTTTGCCCGTAGCGGTATTACGTTACCTACCCGTGAGATGTGGGCGCAACTGCGCGACGACGTGATGCACTACGGCATTTACAACCAGAATCTTCAGGCGGTGCCGCCAACCGGTTCTATCTCTTATATCAACCATGCTACGTCGAGTATTCATCCGATTGTGGCGAAAGTAGAGATACGCAAAGAGGGCAAAACAGGACGCGTTTACTACCCTGCCCCGTTTATGACTAACGAAAATCTGGCGCTATATCAGGACGCTTACGAAATTGGCGCGGAAAAGATTATCGACACCTACGCCGAAGCGACTCGCCATGTCGATCAGGGGCTGTCGCTGACGCTGTTTTTCCCCGATACCGCCACCACTCGGGATATCAATAAAGCGCAGATTTACGCCTGGCGCAAAGGTATCAAAACGCTCTACTACATCCGCCTGCGTCAGATGGCGCTGGAAGGCACTGAAATTGAAGGCTGCGTCTCCTGTGCACTTTAAGGAATATCTATGAAACTCTCACATATCAGCGCCATCAACTGGAACAAGATTACTGACGATAAAGATCTGGAAGTATGGAATCGCCTGACCAGCAATTTCTGGCTACCGGAAAAAGTGCCACTGTCGAACGATATTCCCGCGTGGCAAACGTTAAGTACCATCGAACAACAACTGACGATGCGCGTATTTACTGGACTGACGCTGCTCGACACGTTGCAAAACGTTATCGGCGCGCCTTCGTTGATACCCGATGCACTCACGCCCCATGAAGAAGCAGTGTTGTCGAATATCAGCTTTATGGAAGCCGTTCATGCCCGCTCTTACAGCTCTATTTTCTCGACGCTGTGCCAGACAAAAGAGGTTGATGCCGCCTATGCCTGGAGTGAAGAAAATGCGCCGTTGCAACGAAAAGCACAGATTATTCAGCAATATTATCGCGGTGATAGCCCGCTGAAAAAGAAAATCGCCAGTGTCTTTCTTGAATCATTTTTGTTCTATTCCGGCTTCTGGCTGCCAATGTATTTTTCCAGTCGCGGAAAGCTGACCAATACCGCCGATCTAATCCGCCTGATTATCCGCGATGAAGCAGTACACGGTTATTACATTGGCTATAAATATCAGAAAAACCTGGAAAAAATCTCCCAGGCACAACGTGAAGAATTAAAGAGTTTCGCCTTCGATTTATTGCTGGAACTTTACGACAACGAGTTGCAATACACCGATGAGCTGTACGCCGAAACAACATGGGCTGACGATGTGAAAGCGTTTCTCTGTTACAACGCCAATAAAGCCTTAATGAATCTGGGATACGAACCGTTATTTCCAGCAGAAATGGCAGAAGTAAATCCGGCAATCCTTGCCGCGCTTTCACCGAATGCCGACGAAAATCACGATTTCTTTTCCGGCTCTGGTTCCTCTTATGTGATGGGAAAAGCGGTCGAAACAGAAGACGAAGACTGGAATTTTTGACGAGGTTATTTTTCAAAAATATCACCACCCACAGCAGGGAAATAATTCCAGTTAAACAGCTTTTTATCACGCAAATATTTTGTGGTGTTCTACACTGACCCTCTGTTGCATTATTCGCCTGAAACCACAATATTCAGGCGTTTTTTCGCTATCTATAACAAAAAATATCAACTTTTCTCGATTTGCTCTCAGCCCTTATATCACGGGAAACTCCGGCAATTTGCTCGCATCAATATTCATGCCACATTTGCCCTCAGGGGTTGCCTCAGATTCTCAGTATGTTAGGGTAGAAAAAAGTGACTATTTCCATTGGGTAATATATCGACATAAACAAATAACAGGAATCTTTCTATTGCATGGCAATTAAATTAGAAATCAAAAATCTTTATAAAATATTTGGTGAGCATCCACAGCGAGCTTTCAAATATATCGAACAAGGACTTTCAAAAGAACAAATTCTGGAAAAAACTGGGCTATCGCTTGGCGTAAAAGACGCCAGTCTGGCCATTGAAGAAGGCGAGATATTTGTCATCATGGGATTATCCGGTTCGGGTAAATCCACAATGGTACGCCTTCTCAATCGCCTGATTGAACCCACCCGCGGACAAGTGCTGATTGACGGTGTAGATATTGCCAAAATATCCGACGTCGAACTCCGTGAGGTGCGCAGAAAAAAGATTGCGATGGTCTTTCAGTCCTTTGCCTTAATGCCGCATATGACCGTGCTGGACAATACCGCGTTTGGCATGGAACTAGCCGGAATTAACGCCGAAGAGCGTCGGGAAAAAGCCATTGATGCACTACGTCAGGTAGGTCTGGAAAATTATGCCCACAGCTACCCGGACGAACTCTCTGGTGGAATGCGTCAACGTGTTGGATTAGCCCGTGCATTAGCCATTAATCCGGATATTTTATTAATGGATGAAGCCTTCTCGGCGCTCGATCCATTAATTCGCACCGAGATGCAGGATGAACTGGTAAAATTACAGGCGAAACATCAGCGCACCATTGTCTTTATTTCTCACGATCTCGATGAAGCTATGCGTATTGGCGACCGAATTGCCATTATGCAAAATGGCGAAGTGGTACAGGTCGGCACACCGGATGAAATTCTCAATAATCCGGCGAATGATTATGTCCGCACCTTCTTCCGCGGCGTTGATATTAGTCAGGTATTCAGCGCGAAAGATATTGCTCGCCGCAGCCCGAATGGTTTAATTCGTAAAACCCCCGGCTTCGGTCCGCGTTCGGCACTGAAATTATTACAGGATGAAGATCGCGAATATGGCTACGTCATCGAACGCGGTAATAAATTTGTCGGCGCAGTCTCTATCGATTCGTTAAAAGCAGCATTAACGCAGCAGCAAGGTCTTGATGCGGCGCTGATTGATGCGCCGTTAGCGGTCGATGCGCAAACGCCTCTTAGCGAGTTGCTCTCTCATGTCGGACAGGCACCCTGTGCGGTGCCCGTGGTCAACGAGGACCAACAGTATGTCGGCATCATTTCGAAAGGAATGCTGCTGCGCGCTTTAGATCGTGAGGGGGTAAATAATGGCTGATCAAAATAATCCGTGGGATACCACGCCAGCGGCAGACAGCGCCGCACAATCCGCAGATGCCTGGGGTACACCGGCTGCGGCACCGACTGACGGCGGCGGCGCTGACTGGCTGACCAGTACGCCTGCACCAAATGTCGAGCATTTTAATATTCTCGATCCGTTTCATAAGACGCTGATCCCACTCGACAGTTGGGTAACTGAAGGGATCGACTGGGTCGTTACCCATTTCCGCCCCCTCTTCCAGGGTGTGCGCGTTCCGGTGGATTATATCCTCAACGGTTTCCAGCAACTGCTGCTGGGGATGCCCGCGCCTGTGGCAATTATCGTTTTCGCCCTGATAGCCTGGCAGATTTCCGGTGTCGGAATGGGCGTGGCGACGCTGGTTTCACTGATTGCTATCGGCGCGATCGGCGCATGGTCGCAGGCAATGGTGACTTTGGCGCTGGTGTTAACCGCCCTGCTATTCTGTATTGTCATCGGTTTGCCGCTGGGGATCTGGCTGGCAAGAAGCCCACGGGCAGCAAAAATCATCCGTCCACTGCTTGATGCCATGCAGACGACGCCAGCGTTTGTCTATCTGGTGCCAATCGTCATGCTGTTTGGTATCGGCAACGTGCCGGGCGTGGTGGTGACCATCATCTTTGCTCTGCCGCCTATTATCCGTCTGACCATTTTGGGGATTAACCAGGTTCCGGCGGATCTGATTGAAGCCTCGCGCTCATTCGGTGCCAGCCCGCGCCAGATGCTGTTCAAAGTTCAGTTACCGCTGGCGATGCCGACCATTATGGCGGGCGTCAACCAGACGCTGATGCTGGCCCTTTCTATGGTGGTCATCGCCTCGATGATTGCCGTCGGCGGGCTGGGTCAAATGGTACTGCGCGGTATCGGGCGTCTGGATATGGGGCTTGCCACCGTTGGCGGCGTCGGGATTGTCATCCTCGCCATTATCCTCGATCGCCTGACACAGGCCGTGGGGCGCGACTCACGTAGTCGCGGCAACCGTCGCTGGTACACCACTGGCCCTGTCGGTCTGCTGACCCGTCCGTTCATTAAATAACTCTGCACCTGCCCGGTGACGCCGGGCATTGCCACCCTGCCAAAAAAAGGAATAACAATGCGACATAGCGTACTTTTTGCGACAGCGTTTGCCACGCTTATCTCTACACAAACTTTTGCTGCCGATCTGCCGGGCAAAGGTATTACCGTTAATCCGGTTCAGAGCACCATTACCGAAGAAACCTTCCAGACGTTGCTGGTCAGCCGTGCGCTGGAAAAATTAGGTTATACCGTCAACAAACCCAGCGAAGTGGATTACAACGTTGGTTATACGTCACTGGCTTCCGGCGATGCGACCTTTACCGCTGTGAACTGGACGCCGCTGCATGACAACATGTATGAGGCTGCCGGTGGCGATAAGAAGTTTTATCGCGAAGGGACATTTGTTAACGGCGCTGCGCAGGGATACCTGATCGATAAGAAAACGGCCGACCAGTACAAAATTACCAACATCGCGCAGCTAAAAGATCCGAAGATTGCCAAACTGTTTGATACCAACGGCGATGGCAAAGCGGATTTAACTGGCTGTAACCCCGGCTGGGGCTGCGAAGGCGCTATCAACTACCAGCTTGCCGCTTATGATCTGACGAATACCGTAACCCATAATCAGGGGAACTACGCGGCGATGATGGCCGACACCATCAGCCGTTACAAAGAGGGCAAGCCGGTGTTTTACTACACCTGGACACCGTACTGGGTGAGTAACGAACTGAAGCCGGGGAAAGATGTAGTCTGGTTGCAGGTGCCGTTCTCCGCACTGCCGGGTGATAAAAACGCCGATACCAAACTGCCGAATGGCGCAAATTACGGCTTCCCGGTTAGCACCATGCATATCGTTGCCAACAAAGCCTGGGCCGAGAAAAACCCGGCGGCAGCGAAACTGTTCGCCATTATGCAGTTGCCGGTTGCGGACATTAACGCCCAGAACGCCATTATGCATGACGGCAAAGCCTCTGAAGGCGATATTCAGGGCCACGTTGATGGCTGGATCAAAGCCCACCAGCAGCAGTTTGATGGCTGGGTGAATGAGGCGCTGGCAGCGCAAAAGTAAATATTGATAACCGCGCAGATAATGCTCATGTGAGTAAAACAATTGCAGCGATGGTTTTAATCCGGCTGAAAATCGATGAGACGTTTTCTGAAGGCCGGGGCGATGCGCGGCGAGGGCGCGTCTTACAGGGATAATGAGATGGACGCTCCAGATTTTACGGTATCAAAGTACCAGACTGGATCGTTGCAATACGTCCTGAAAAATTAGGAGCGTCCATATGAAAGTATCAACTCTTGGTATCGACCTGGCAAAGAACGTTTTTCAGCTTCATGGCTGGGGCTGACACCAAAGGAACATTCCAGCGGCGGGAAACAGCAACCGGGAGGGATCAGCAAACGTGGAGAGGGATATTTCCGATACCTGCTGGTTCACGGCGCACGCGCACTTACCGCCTGGGTCAACCGAAACGGCGCGGTTGAGGAGAATTCCTGGCTTCAGGGACTCCTTGAGCGGAAGCACTACAATGTAGCTGTTGTCGCCATGGCGGCAAAAACAGCGAGGATCATGTGGTCAATGTTGTCACACAATACTGAATATCAACCTCGGCAGCTCGCCTGACACAAGGTCAGTCAATCTGACGAGGTGCTGAAAAAAAGTTAACGTCCTGGTAGGTGCAGGTGACTTCAGAAGATGGCAAAACAGGTAAGACCGCAGGCAGGATACACCGAGAGGTAACAAGGGCAAGTTAGCCCGTAGAGGATGATTGGTACCTGCTTGGCGGATTTCATCATGGTTCGGGATAAAAATCCCATCAGAAACCTAATGCCAGTCAGTGAGCCTGTTTAAGATTCTGTGTAAATGCCTTTTCTCAGAAGTGACCGTCCAGGCGGTCACCGAACTCGATAATAAAGCGGCTCATTGCCATTCGCCAGTCCTTCAACGGCATCGTCCATTTCTGGGACGCAGACTGGATTGCCAGCCACACCACTTTTTTCACCGAGTCGTCTGTCGGGAACACTTTACGCTTTTTGAGCGCATGGCGGATCACGCTGTTTAGCGACTCGATGGCATTCGTCGTATAGATCACTTTGCGGATGTCCGTTGGATAAGCGAAGAACGTGGCAAGATTCGGCCAGTTAGCCTGCCAGCTTCGGCTTATCTGAGGATAGCGACAGTCCCAGGCCGCAGCGAACGCTTCCAGTGCCTGCTGGCCTGCCTCTTCCGTGGGAGCCTGATAAATCGCTTTCAGGTCGCGAGTGACGGCTTTGTAGTCCTTCCATGACACGAAGCGCAGGCTGTTGCGCACCATATGCACGATGCATAACTGGATGCGGGCCTTCGGATATACTGTGTTGATGGCATCCGGGAAGCCTTTCAGGCCATCCACACAGGCGATGAGGATATCGTTCAGACCGCGGTTTTTCAGTTCAGTCAGCACATTGAGCCAGAACTTCGCCCCTTCATTTTCGGCCAGCCACATACCCAGCAGTTCTTTCTGACCTTCGATATTGATGCCCAGTGCCAGGAACACCGATTTGTTGATGACGCGACTGTCCTGCCGAACTTTCAGGACGATACAGTCAAGATAAACAATGGGGTAAACAGCATCCAGTGGTCGGTTTTGCCATTCTACAACCTGCTCCATCACGGCATCGGTAACCTTTGATATCAGTGCCGGTGAAACATCTGCGTCATACAGTTCTTTGAACGCAGCAGCTATCTCACGGGTGGTCATCCCTTTGGCATACAACGAGAGGATCTGGTTATCCATCCCGGTAATACGGGTCTGATTTTTCTTTACCAGTTGTGGTTCGAAGGTACCGTCACGATCGCGCGGAGTACGCAGTTCCAGTGGACCGTCGCCTGTGATAACGGTCTTTGTGGAAAAACCGTTGCGGGAGTTAGCTCCTGGTCTGGACTGATTTTTCTCATACCCAGGATGGTGTGTCATCTCTGCATTGAGAGCGGCTTCAACGCTGAGCTTTTTCAGCAGCCGATCAAACTGACTGAGGTCTTCAGGGGTTTTGAGGTTTTTGGCCAGTTCGTTAGCCAGAGCCTGTAACTGTTTTTCGTCCATAAATTAACCTTCATTTGATGCTGGATTGAACATATCAAAATCAGGCAATTACACAAATCTATGTACAGGCTCCCAGAAAGGTGTAATGCCAGTCAGTTAAGCAACTGACTGGCTCTTTTTCGGGGCTGTGGGGTATTTCCAGGGCCTCTCCTTTACCACTCTCGGGAAGGCTCTTTCCCTTCTTGTCGGTAATTTCACAAGTTGTCCCATACTTGCAAGATCGCGCATCAGCTCCGGTATACGTCCCGGTGAAGCGCCCTGCAATGTCATCAGCATTCTCATCACCATTCCGCATGATTCTGAGAAACTCAGTTGATTCGGCCAGTAACCTTTCAGATGTTCTGCCATTTTAATCATCTGATATCTCACCAGATTATAAGCCAGTAAGACACCCCACAGCTCTTGCTCCACAAGCTCCGGCTTTTTACTTCTCAGCGTCAGCCTGCTCAGTTGCATCGTCTGTTTTATCTCCCTGTATCCCAGTTCGATTTCCCAGCGATGACTGTACAGATCCGCCATTTCTCCTCCGGGGAAGCGCATGGCGTCCGTCATCGACGTCAGCAGATGGCAGACTTTTCCTTTGCGCGTCACGGTCAGCAGGCGGGCTGTCACCTCATTTCCCAGCCCCGGCCACTTTTTTCGTGCCTGCGGGCTGGTTTTCAGCTTCACCAGATGATCGCCTTTACCCAGTTTTCTGATCTCTTCATATTGCGCTCCCTTTCTGAGAGGGATCATCCAGTGGCGGTGTTCTCCCGCCTGGCTCCAGGCATTTAACAGTCCCAGTGAGTAATAACCTTTATCCATTAACGTCAGGGTGTTATCGCCGGTTTGTTCTATAAGTTGCTCAGCAAGCTCATTTTCGCTGTTCTTCATCGTGCCGAAGGCTGCAGCCGTCAGCAGATGGCTGGTCAGTTCCATCTGGCAGACCATTTTGACCTGCGGGTAGAGCGCCGGGTTCCCGGCATGTGTCTGGCGGGGGAAGGCTGCATCGTTCTCTGGTGTATCCGGTGTGCGCCAGAACACACCATCGATGGCCAGCAGGGTCAGGCCGCACCAGTGCGGATGCGGCGTGGTGTTATGCCAGAGCTGCGCTGTTTTCGTGAACACGCGGCGGACAGCCTCACTTCCCAGACGCTGGCGGGCCTGAATAACGGCACTGGGGGCAACGAAGGGGCGATTGCCCGGCAGCATGATGTCCAGGCGATTCACAATCTGGTGAAGAGGTTCTTTACGCTCAAGCGCCATGCCAACAATACACCAGACCATCATTTCGAGGGGAAGACGGCGCTTGCGTAGCGTTACAGTACCTGATTCGGCAAGGCAACGAGAGATGAGTTCGGGGTCGAGGTAATCCCCCAGAGAAGTCAGTGGGTTACGCAGAGAATCGTAACGGGATACCAAATCAAGGGCCTGTCCAATGAGCATAAAAAAATCCGGAAACGAGTGAGCGTTTCCGGATTCTTACACAGCCACTGGATCGGTCAACTGATCCTTAACTGATCGGCATTACATCAGAAACCGGATATATGGCTGCACCTACCCGTTTTATTACATAACTGAAGAAAGCATTGCATTCCGGGAGCGTCCATATATGTTACCTCGCGCCCGTACCCGATAGCCGTAAGAAATAAGTCGAATGTACCGCGTAGCGGCGATTTTGTGCCAAAAGCCTGGGTCGCCAGGGTGGTGGCGACTGAGCCAGCCTGGCACGTTCACCAGCAAAATAGTGACAAAGTAGCTATAGTCTGGAAGTGAACGTAACATTTGCCTTAGTGACATATTTCACTTTCAAATACCCTCTCCCCATTACCCGCACATTTCAACAATCTATCTTTCATCCCATATTCATCAACATCCGCTATTATTGATTTCCAGACTAATCATCACCTGATAAACAACAATAATGACTAAAACCAATCATGAGCTTAGCCCGGCGCTGATCGTGCTGATGTCGATCGCCACCGGTCTGGCAGTCGCCAGCAACTATTACGCCCAGCCATTGCTCGACACCATCGCGCGTAACTTTTCTCTTTCCGCCAGTTCGGCGGGCTTTATTGTCACCGCCGCACAATTAGGCTATGCCGCTGGCCTGCTGTTTCTTGTCCCATTGGGCGATATGTTTGAACGCCGACGCCTGATTGTTTCCATGACCTTACTGGCTGCAGGCGGTATGTTGATCACCGCCAGCAGTCAATCACTCGCCATGATGATCCTCGGAACGGCATTAACCGGTTTATTCTCGGTCGTGGCGCAAATTCTGGTTCCACTGGCGGCAACACTGGCTTCACCAGACAAACGCGGCAAGGTGGTTGGCACCATTATGAGCGGTTTGCTACTGGGGATTTTGCTGGCACGTACCGTTGCAGGATTGCTGGCAAACCTCGGCGGCTGGCGCACCGTCTTCTGGGTCGCATCGGTGTTAATGGCACTGATGGCGCTGGCGTTATGGCGCGGCCTGCCACAAATGAAATCAGAAAACCACCTCAACTACCCACAGTTGTTAGGTTCCGTTTTCAGCATGTTTATCAGCGATAAGATCCTGCGTACCCGCGCGTTACTGGGCTGCCTGACCTTTGCCAACTTCAGCATTCTATGGACATCGATGGCTTTTTTGCTCGCCGCGCCGCCTTTTAATTACAGCGATGGCGTGATTGGTCTGTTTGGCCTTGCGGGAGCTGCCGGGGCGTTAGGCGCTCGCCCGGCGGGCGGTTTTGCCGATAAAGGAAAATCGCACCTCACAACAACGTTTGGTCTGCTGTTGTTGTTACTTTCATGGCTGTCAATCTGGTTTGGTCAAACTTCCGTACTGGCGCTGATTATCGGCATCCTGGTGCTGGATCTCACCGTCCAGGGCGTGCATATCACCAATCAAACCGTGATTTACCGTATTCACCCTGATGCGCGTAATCGCCTGACCGCAGGCTACATGACCAGTTACTTTATTGGCGGTGCTGCCGGTTCACTGATTTCTGCATCCGCCTGGCAACATGCGGGTTGGGCTGGCGTTTGTTTGGCTGGCGCGGTGATCGCCCTGGTTAACCTGGTGGTCTGGTGGCGAGGTTTTCATCGTCAGGAAGCCGCAAATTAAGCAATCAGCAACCGTTTTCGTGGCTTTACACTTATAAGGGTGTTAAGAAGCCCATCAGTCTGATAAGGTTAAGATATTCATTCAGTCTGTTTATAATATTAACAATCGTTAAGCGTACACTCTATGGTAAGCCCTACTCCTCTGCCAGCTTCTGGTCCGGCGACCTTCATGGAAGGATGCAAAGACAGTTTACCGATTGTTATTAGTTATATTCCGGTGGCTTTTGCGTTCGGTCTGAATGCAACCCGCCAGGGCTTCACTCCCCTCGAAAGTGTTTTTTTCTCCTGCATCATTTATGCAGGTGCGAGCCAGTTTGTCATTACCGCGATGCTGGCAGCCGGGAGTAGTTTGTGGATTGCTGCACTGACCGTGATGGCAATGGATGTTCGCCATGTTTTGTATGGCCCGTCACTGCGTAGCCGTATTGTTCAGCGTCTGCAAAAATCGAAAACCGCCCTGTGGGCGTTTGGCCTGACGGACGAGGTTTTTGCCGCTGCAACGGCAAAACTGGTACGTAATAATCGCCGCTGGAGCGAAAACTGGATGATCGGCATTGCCTTCAGTTCATGGTCATCGTGGGTATTTGGTACGGTAATAGGGGCATTTTCGGGCGGCGGTTTGCTGCAAGGTTATCCCGCCGTTGAAGCAGCATTAGGCTTTATGCTGCCGGCTCTCTTTATGAGTTTCCTGCTCGCCTCTTTCCAGCGCAAACAATCTCTTTGCGTTACCGCAGCGTTAGTTGGTGCCCTTGCAGGCGTAACGCTATTTTCTATTCCCGTCGCCATTCTGGCAGGCATTGTCTTTGGCTGTCTCACTGCGTTAATCCAGGCATTCTGGCAAGGAGCCGCTGATGAGCTATGAGGTTTTACTGCTTGGATTACTGGTTGGCGCGGCGAATTACTGCTTCCGCTATTTACCACTGCGCCTGCGGGTGGGTAATACCCGCCCAACCAAGCGTGGCGCGGTGGGTATTTTGCTCGACACCATTGGCATCGCCTCAATTTGCGCTCTGCTGGTTGTCTCTACCGCACCAGAAGTGATGCACGACTCACGCCGCTTCGTGCCCACACTGGTTGGTTTTGCAGTATTGGGTGGCAGTTTCTATAAAACACGCAGCATTATCGTCCCCACTCTGATAAGTGCGCTGGCCTACGGGCTGGCCTGGAAAGTGATGGCGATTATATAACCCACAAGAATCATTTTTCTAAAACAATACATTTACTTTATTTGTCACTGTCGTTACTATATCAGCTGAAATTAATGAGGTCATACCCAAATGGATAGTTCGTTTACGCCCATTGAACAAATGCTAAAATTTCGCGCCAGCCGCCACGAAGATTTTCCTTATCAGGAGATCCTTCTGACCCGTCTTTGCATGCATATGCAGAGCAAGTTGCTGGAAAACCGCAATAAAATGCTGAAGGCTCAGGGGATTAACGAGACGTTGTTTATGGCGTTGATTACGCTGGAGTCTCAGGAAAACCACAGCATTCAGCCTTCTGAATTAAGTTGTGCTCTTGGATCATCCCGTACCAATGCGACGCGTATTGCCGATGAACTGGAAAAACGCGGCTGGATCGAACGTCGTGAAAGCGATAACGATCGCCGCTGCCTGCATCTGCAATTAACGGAAAAAGGTCACGAGTTTTTGCGCGAGGTTTTACCGCCGCAGCATAACTGCCTGCATCAACTCTGGTCCGCGCTCAGCACAACAGAAAAAGATCAGCTTGAGCAAATCACCCGCAAATTGCTCTCCCGTCTCGATCAGATGGAACAAGACGGTGCGGTTCTCGAAGCGATGAGCTAACGCGTCATCTCGCTCAAAAATCCAGATTTATAAAAGAAAAACTGACCGGCCAGCATCGCAACGTGCTGGCCTTTTTGGCAAGCAGGTCGGCTCAGCCGATGAGTTAATAAGATCGTGGAGAATACTATGAGCGCAAATGCGGAGACACAAAGCCCGCAGCAACCGGTAAAGAAGAGCGGCAAACGTAAGCGTCTGCTCCTCCTTCTCACCTTGCTCTTTATTATTATTGCCGTAGCGATAGGGATTTATTGGTTTTTGGTACTGCGTCATTTCGAAGAAACTGATGACGCATACGTGGCAGGGAATCAGATTCAAATTATGTCTCAGGTGTCAGGCAGCGTGACGAAAGTCTGGGCCGATAACACCGATTTTGTAAAAGAAGGCGATGTGCTGGTCACTCTCGACCCGACTGATGCTCGCCAGGCGTTTGAAAAAGCCAAAACAGCACTGGCTTCCAGCGTACGTCAGACCCACCAACTGATGATTAACAGCAAGCAGTTGCAGGCAAATATTGAGGTGCAGAAAATCGCCCTCGCCAAAGCACAAAGCGACTACAACCGCCGCGTGCCGCTGGGTAATGCCAACCTGATTGGCCGCGAAGAGCTGCAACACGCCCGCGATGCTGTTACCTGCGCCCAGGCGCAACTGGATGTCGCCATTCAACAATACAATGCCAATCAGGCGATGATTCTGGGTACTAAACTGGAAGATCAACCGGCCGTGCAACAAGCTGCCACTGAAGTGCGCAATGCCTGGCTGGCGCTGGAACGTACCCGTATTGTCAGCCCGATGACCGGTTATGTCTCCCGCCGTGCCGTTCAACCGGGTGCGCAAATTAGCCCAACAACGCCGCTGATGGCGGTCGTTCCGGCGACTAATATGTGGGTGGATGCCAACTTTAAAGAGACCCAGATTGCCAATATGCGTATCGGCCAGCCGGTCACCATCACCACTGATATTTACGGTGATGACGTGAAATACACCGGTAAAGTGGTCGGCCTGGATATGGGTACGGGTAGCGCGTTTTCGCTGCTTCCGGCGCAAAACGCTACCGGTAACTGGATCAAAGTGGTTCAGCGTCTGCCTGTTCGCATCGAGTTGGATCAAAAGCAACTTGAGCAATATCCGCTACGGATCGGTTTATCCACACTGGTGAGCGTCAATACCACTAACCGTGACGGCCAGGTACTGGCTAACAAAGTACGTTCCACGCCGGTAGCAGTAAGTACCGCTCGTGAAATCAGCCTGGAACCCGTCAATAAACTGATCGACGATATCGTAAAAGCTAACGCTGGCTAATCCAGAGGTGCGTGTGATGCAACAGCAAAAACCGCTGGAAGGTGCGCAACTGGTCATTATGACGATTGCGCTATCGCTGGCGACATTCATGCAGGTGCTGGACTCCACCATTGCTAACGTGGCGATCCCTACTATCGCCGGAAACCTTGGCTCATCGCTCAGCCAGGGAACGTGGGTGATCACCTCCTTCGGGGTGGCGAACGCCATCTCGATCCCGCTTACCGGCTGGCTGGCGAAGCGCGTCGGGGAAGTGAAGCTGTTCCTCTGGTCGACCATCGCCTTCGCCATTGCTTCGTGGGCGTGTGGTGTTTCCAGTAGTCTGAATATGCTGATCTTCTTCCGCGTCATTCAGGGTATTGTCGCCGGGCCATTGATCCCGCTGTCACAAAGTCTATTACTGAATAACTACCCGCCAGCCAAACGTTCCATCGCACTGGCCTTGTGGTCAATGACGGTGATTGTCGCGCCTATTTGCGGCCCGATCCTCGGCGGTTATATCAGCGACAATTATCACTGGGGTTGGATCTTCTTTATCAACGTGCCAATTGGCGTGGCAGTGGTGTTGATGACGCTACAGACCTTGCGCGGACGCGAAACCCGCACCGAGCGGCGACGGATTGATGCCGTGGGGCTGGCGCTGTTAGTGATTGGTATCGGTAGCCTGCAGATTATGCTCGACCGGGGTAAAGAACTGGACTGGTTCTCATCACAGGAAATTATCATTCTCACCGTGGTGGCGGTAGTGGCTATCAGCTTCCTGATTGTCTGGGAGCTGACAGATGACAACCCAATAGTTGATCTGTCGCTGTTTAAGTCACGCAATTTTACCATTGGCTGCTTGTGTATCAGCCTCGCTTATATGCTCTACTTCGGCGCGATTGTTTTGCTGCCGCAATTGTTGCAGGAAGTCTACGGCTACACAGCAACCTGGGCAGGGTTGGCGTCTGCGCCGGTAGGGATTATCCCGGTGATCCTGTCGCCAATTATCGGTCGTTTTGCGCATAAACTGGATATGCGTCGGCTGGTAACCTTCAGCTTTATTATGTATGCCGTCTGTTTCTACTGGCGTGCTTATACCTTTGAACCCGGTATGGATTTTGGCGCGTCGGCCTGGCCGCAGTTTATCCAGGGCTTCGCGGTGGCCTGCTTCTTTATGCCGCTGACCACCATTACGCTTTCTGGTTTGCCACCTGAACGACTGGCGGCGGCGTCGAGTCTCTCCAACTTTACGCGAACGCTGGCGGGGTCTATTGGCACGTCGATAACCACTACCATGTGGACCAACCGCGAGTCGCTGCATCATGCGCAGTTGACCGAGTCGGTGAATCCGTATAACCCGAACGCCCAGGCGATGTACCATCAACTGGAGGGTCTGGGAATGACGCAACAGCAGGCTTCCGGCTGGATTGCTCAGCAGATCACCAATCAGGGGCTGATTATTTCCGCTAATGAGATCTTCTGGATGTCGGCCGGGATATTCCTCGT
This sequence comes from Escherichia marmotae, assembly GCF_002900365.1. NCBI lineage: Bacteria > Pseudomonadati > Pseudomonadota > Gammaproteobacteria > Enterobacterales > Enterobacteriaceae > Escherichia > Escherichia marmotae. The sequence continues at coordinate 4,360,633 of NZ_CP025979.1, read as the reverse complement.
CCTGCTGGGACTGGTGTGGTTTGCCAGGCCGCCATTTGGCGCAGGTGGCGGCGGAGGCGGTGCGCATTAATGTTGTCAAAGGGAGCTGCGGCTCCCTTTTTATTTGCCTATTCTGCAAACGGTTGTTTTATCAATGCCAAATGATGCCATTATTCAGGGTTGCTTAATAAGCAGTTCATCAATCAAAAAAAACAGACAATATATTTATATTTTTCCTAATAGCGGCATATTTTATCTCATATTTTTATGCATTTTATCGATGTACGGAAAGCATATTTATATTATTTTTTTGACAATAATCCCGGTATTTACCAACTCTAAGTAAATGTGCAAACAATAAACATAAAATTAATTTGCCATCATTATTAAATTCAAGAAAAACATCGACAGAATATATCTTGATGATTTTTCTAACTTTTCTTTTTGTCACTTTTTACCACTTAATGTATTTAAAGATTTTTCCTATGGAAAATTATGCAACTTATTTTTTAGCACAACGCCTAAACCATCAAAACAAATTAATATTAAATTAATTACAAATTAAACTGGTTTATAAACATTGGTTTCACGCACTACTCTTCATTTGATAGAGCAGTAACCCTTTTCAGTGGTCTTAAAAATTAAGTCTTTACGTCGTTACTGTGGATTTGTTATTTATCTTAAAATAAATCATAAGGATGAGAAGGAACTTTATGAACATCAAAAAGCATCCCTTGTCAACGCTGGCAATAGCTATTTCGACCGTGTTATCAATACCCGTTTCACTGGCATGAGCACCACCTACCACTATCAGCAGCGATGTTATAATTAATAATAATGATGTCGTAACATTATCTTCATCAGAAAATAATTCGCCAGGATGGGATCAATTTCATTATCTTAATGTTGGTGCAACAAGTGAAGGAACGTTGAATATCGACGGAAGGGATCTGGCTACTGCTAAAATCACAATCGGTAATGCGACGTCAGGGACAATAAAATTAGAAAATAACTCTCATCTGACACTTAGCCATGCATCGCCTAATGAACGCGATATTTATTTGGGAACCAATGGTGGTTCGGGAACCTTAATGGTGCTTAGCGGCAGTACTATCACCGATTTAAATGAATTCAGAATCGGTGAATTTGATTACCGGGCACAAGGGCAAGTCATTATTGACGGTGCGGGTTCTTCCGTTTCTGCAACGTATGTGATGGTCGGCGATCAGGGAACAGGTAAACTCGAAATCACGCATGGCGGTCGTCTTACAGCATCAAAGGATGTGCTCATTGGTTTTACTGGAAGTACAGGGGATTTTCACGGGACTGGATACGGTGAAACGCTGGTTGATGGCGACAATTCTTCATTAACAGTGAATGAATATATCAACCTCGGGGGATTGAGTTCAGTGCAGAACGAGGCCAAGGGGATACTTACCGTTAGTAATAATGCCACGGTCAGTGCTAATCAATTTATCTGGCTTGGGATAGCAGAAACCAGCACCGGTATTCTAAACATTGGTGGAGCGCAGGGAGAAGCAGAACAGAAAGCGGGGATCATCAAGACGCCGATTATCCATATGGGAAGTAATGCCGGGGATAGTGCTGCACAAATTAATTTTAACCACTCCAGCGAAGATTTTATCCTGGCTGCAGATATAGTTGGCAAAGGCGAAGTTAACCAGGAAGGTTCCGGAGTCACGACGTTGACAGGCGCAAATACCTACTCTGGCCAAACGAATATAAATAAAGGCACCTTGCACGCCGGTGTCAACGATACCTTCAGCCCAAACTCCGATTATGTTGTCGACAGTGAAGGGAATATCGATTTAGACGGTTTTTCACAAACCTTAAATACACTGGATTTGGCGGGTACAGCAACACTATCTTCCTCAAAAAATGGCGACAAATTCACGCCTGCCACACTCACCATTAATGGCAATTACACTGCTAATAATGGTTTGTTAGTTATGCGTACCGAACTCGGCGATGATAATTCCGCGACTGATAAATTAATTGTAAAAGGCAACACGTCTGGTCATACCCGTGTGAGTGTTAGTAATGCCGGTGGTCAGGGAGCCGATACGCTTGAAGGGATCCGCATTATTGAAATAACTGGCGCATCAGAGGGAACGTTTAGTAAAGAAGGTCGTATTGTTGCCGGTCCCTATGACTACAACGTGGTAAAAAGCGACAACCAGAACTGGTTTTTAACCAGTGAAATTCCCGCAGGACCGTATACCCCACCGGAACTGCCCGTCATCCCGGAACCAGACCCTGAGCCACCTGTAACACCAGCCCCCCCTGTAACACCAGCCCCCCCTGTAACACCAGAACCGCCTGTAACACCAGAACCGCCTGTGACACCGGAGCCACCTGTTACGCCATCTGTTCCACAACCAGAACGAAAACATCTGTATCGCCCGGAAATTGGCAGTTATCTGGCCAATATTCAGGCGGCAAATACGCTGTTTAATACCCGACTGCATGACCGTCTGGGGGAAACACAATACACCGACCTGCTGACCGGCGAGCAGAAAGTGACCAGTCTGTGGATGCGTAACATTGGCGGACATAATCGCTTTAAAGATCGTTCGGATGAATTGAGCACCCAGAGCAACCGTTATGTTCTGCAACTGGGCGGTGACCTCGCACAATGGAGCACTAATGACCTTGATCGCTGGCATCTCGGCTTAATGGCTGGCTATGCCAACAGCAAGAGTCACACCCATTCCAACCTGACCGGGTACAGCTCACGTGGGCAAATCGACGGCTACAGTGTGGGGGTGTATGGCACCTGGTACGCTAACGAAGCGGACAAAACCGGGACTTATGTTGATAGCTGGTTGCTCTATAACTGGTTTGATAACACCGTCTCCGGCGAGTACCTGCCGGGTGAGAAATATCACTCTGACGGCATCACCGCTGCCATTGAAGCGGGTTATACCTTCCGTCTTGGTGAAAGCGCCGATGCGCGTACCAGCTACTGGTTGCAGCCAAAAATGCAACTGACGTGGATGGATGTGAAGGCAGACAATCATACTGAAGACAATGGCACTCTGGTTGAGGACAGCACCGAAGGCAACCTACAAACGCGTCTGGGGGTGAAAGCGTATCTGCAAGGCCATAATGCTCTTGATGAGCATAAAGAGCGTTCCTTCCAGCCTTTTGTGGAAGCCAACTGGATTTATAACTCCCGCAATTACAGTGTGAAGATGGATGGCATCAGCGATGAAATCATCGGTGCGCGTAACATCGGTGAGTTAAAAGTCGGGGTGGAAGGTCAGCTTAATCCGCGTCTGCAACTGTGGGGCAACGTCGCCCAGCAGTTGGGTGACAACGGTTACAGCGATACCCAGGGAATGCTGGGCATGAAATATCTCTTTTAATGCCACTTTGCCGCCCGTCGCGGTATACGGGTGGCGCGCTCCCTGCATCAACCTGATAAGCGTAGCGCATCAGGCAAGCCGGACGGTGCTACTGCATGTCCGGCTTCTTCTGCTTAAACTGACTAGATGTGCAGTTCCTGTAATTTCTCTTTCGGCAACGCCAGCTCTTCGTTGCTGTTGATACGCACACCACGTTCCAGGATGCTACGTGCAATATCCTGCGCTTCCTGCAACGAGTGCATCTGGTAAGTGCCACACTGGTAGACATTCAGTTCCGGGATCTGATTCTGATCCTGCACTTTCAGTACATCTTCCATTGCCGCTTTCCAGGCATCAGCGACACGCTTCTCATCTGGCGTACCAATCAGACTCATATAGAAACCGGTGCGACAACCCATTGGCGAGATATCGATGATCTCAACGCCGTTGCCGTTAAGATGGTTGCGCATAAAACCAGCAAACAGATGCTCCAGAGTATGGATACCTTTTTCTGGCATTACTTCTTTGTTCGGCACGCAAAAACGCAGATCGAACACAGTGATTGCGTCGCCATGCGGGGTGTTCATTGTTTTCGCCACCCGAACTGCAGGCGCTTCCATCCGGGTATGATCGACTGTGAAGCTATCTAACAACGGCATTTAGCCACCTCCGGTAATTTTTTTTAAAATATTCTGAACTCTTTGTTCCCAGGCGAGTCTGAGTATATGAAAGACGCGCATTTGTTATCATCATCCCTGAATTCAGAGATGAAATTTTGGCCACTCACGAGTGGCCTTTTTCTTTTCTGTCAGGCGTGTTTTTCCAGCCACACCTTGAACGGTTCGGTATCTGCAGCTTCCATTTCCTGCTGACGGCGTTTAGACGCTTCGCGTTCGGCAATAAAATCCTCTTCACGCAGAATTTCCAACGGCTCTTCACGCAGCAAATTGCGGTAAGTCTCACCAAATGCTTTACCAGTTCCGCCAATGCCAGTATCAATCATAGACCGTAAGATACGGGCAGAGAAAGTCAGATCGGGATTATCAAAGCAGGCTACCAGCTCATCACACACTTTCTGATACGCTTCGCCGCCGTTAATGCTGTCCAGGGTTTGCGCAACACGTTTCAGATCCCGGAACAGATCTTTGCCCACCTGCGGCAGCGGGAATTGTGCAGTTTCACAGCCAATTCCCAGCGTCAGCCCCGGCTTACGCCCTTCAAGGATCACCCGGTTCCAGTTAACGCGTGTACAGGCAAGTTCGCTACTGCTCATTTCCGGCGCGTCAGCTAACGCACACCAGACCATAAACAGGTCGAGGAAACGCACCTGCTGCTCATCAACACCTATCGGTGAGAAGGGGTTGATATCCAGCGAACGCACTTCGATATATTCAATGCCGCCGCGCAACAGCGCATCAGAAGGCGACTCACCGCTGCGAGTAACGCGTTTCGGTCGAATCGGCGCATACAGTTCATTTTCAATCTGCAGTACGTTACTGTTGATTTGCAGTCGCTTGCCGTCTTTCTCAAGACCAATCTTCGCGTACTCTTCCGACGGCGTTTTAATTGCCCGCTTCAGACCAGCTACGTACTCGTAGAGATCGTTAAAGGTAATACCAAGATTACTTTGCGATTTATTGGTATAGCCCAGATCGCTCAAACGAAGAGAGGTCGCATACGGAAGGTAGTACATGCCACTCTCGGTTTTCTCAAACGGTAGCGACGTCGGTTTACCTTGCAGGAAAGAAGAACAAATCGCCGGGGAAGCGCCAAACAAATACGGGATAACCCAACCGAAACGATAGTAGTTACGGATAGCACGGAAGTAGCCCGCTGAGATTTTCTCTTTGGCGTCAACGCCCGAGATATCACCACACTTCGCCTGCCAGAATGCCATTGGTAAAGAGAAGTTGTAGTGTACGCCGGAGATGGTTTGCATCAGCGCGCCATAGCGATTTTTCAGCCCTTCACGGTACAGCGTTTTAAAGCGACCGGTATTGGAAGTGCCATACTGCGCCAGTTCGATATCCTGACCTTCCGCGATGTAACATGGCATACTTAACGGCCACATCCGCTCATCGCCAATGTTACGCGCGGTATAGCGATGCAAATCGCGCATAAAGGTCAGCATATGTTCAATATCGCCATCGACCGGCGTAATAAATTCCAGCAACGCTTCGGCAAAATCGGTCGTGATCCATTTATGCGTCAGTGCGGAACCTAATGCTTCAGGATGACCCGTTGTTGCTAGTGTGCCATCTGGATTAACACGTAAAGTTTCGCGCTCAAGACCGCGCTGTATCCCCGTTAATGCCTGAGGATGTTTTTCCAGCCAGGCCAGCGCCTGTGATACGTCCGGGATCAAATTGACCTCCCGCCTGTCAAAATCGTTTTAATTAGCATAACTGTAATGGTGGCCATGTGTGCAGGCCTACAATTAGTGCCACCACATCATGCCCTGAACGGTGGCTACTGCAACCGCAACGTAGCGCAACGCTTTACCAAGGCACAAAAAAAAGATTACTGGTCCCCACGAGATGCGCATCCATCCCGCTAACAGACACAGTAAGTCGCCAATCACTGGCATCCAGCTTAATAAGAGTGTGACTGCGCCATAGCGTTTCAGCCAGCCAATGGCTTCTTCTTGCCAGCGCGATGTTTTGCGCAATGGAAAGAAACGCCCAAGGATAACGTTAGTTAACCCTCCAAGGCTATTACCCATTGTTGCTGTTAATACTAAAACCCAGGGATGACTCACCCCAGAAAGTAACATTGCCACCAGCACAACTTCCGAATTGCCGGGTAATAGTGTAGCGCTGAGAAAACTACTGGCAAACAACGAGAAGAGCGATAGCGCCTCACTCACAACAAGCGAACATCCACAACGTCCATGCCTGCGGCGCGAGCAGCCTGAATACCGAAATCAGCATCTTCAAAGACCACGCACTGTGTTGGTTGCACTCCCATACGCTGTGCGCACAACAAAAATGTGTCTGGCGCAGGTTTATGATGTTTGACGTGATCGGCAGCAACGACGGCGTCAAAATAACGGCGCAATCCCAGGTGCGCCAGCAATGCCTCAGCGATGGCACTTTCACTCCCCGTACCGACAGCCATTGGGCGACGACCATGCCAACTCTTCACTACGTCAACAAGAGGAAGCGGCTCGACGCTATCCAGCAGCATGCTTCTTACCGCCTCTGTTTTTTCACGCGCCAGAGCATGTGGGTCGAGATCGGCCTGGTTCAACTCAATGATCGCCTGGGCAATACGCCAGGTAGGCGAACCATTAAGTGCGATCATGGCCTGTACATCGTACTGAAGACCGTAACGTCCTAATACTTCGCGCCACGCTTTACGGTGCGTAGGCTCGGTATCCAGAATGGTGCCATCCATATCAAATATTAAACCAGCATAACGCTCGTACATGGCCTTCTCACAAATCGAAAAATATGACGCTACTTTAGCGTAATTGCTTGATTTTGTCGCTGATGGCGAAGGGGAAGATTATTCAGGAAATGGATAAAATCGTCATTTAGAAATGAAATATTTTTGAGGGGATCTTTTGGAGAAGATGGTGCATCCGGGAGGATGACTCACTGGCGTTCGCCCTTCGGGCCGTTGCTGGCGCAACGTTATCCTCCCTGGTGCTTGCGTCAATTTTGCAGACCATGAAGATTATCAATCGTGGATAATACGAAGAGAATGGTGCATCCGGGAGGATTCGAACCTCCGACCGCTCGGTTCGTAGCCGAGTACTCTATCCAGCTGAGCTACGGATGCATCGGGAAAGCTTATTTTACTGCTGATATTGATATCGCTACTAAAGCCATATCAAGCAAGAGATGGTGCATTCGGGAGGATTACTCGCCTTGCGGCTCGCCCTTCGGGCCGTTGCTAAAGCAACATTATCCTCCCTGGTGCCTGCGGTTAGTACCACCACCTCTTCGATACCTTCATCGCTGAAGGTTACGGAGAACATGGTGCATCCGGGAGGATTCGAACCTCCGACCGCTCGGTTCGTAGCCGAGTACTCTATCCAGCTGAGCTACGGATGCATCGGGAAACTTACTTTACTGCAGATTTTTTGACACCGCTGCTAAAGCCGTATCAAGCAAGAGATGGTGCATCCGGGAGGATTACTCGCCTTGTGGCTCGCCCTTAGGGTCGTTGCTAAAGCAACGTTATCCTCCCTGGTGCCTGCGGTTAGTACCGCCACCTCTTCGATACCTTCATCGCTGAAGGTTACGGAGAATATGGTGCATCCGGGAGGATTCGAACCTCCGACCGCTCGGTTCGTAGCCGAGTACTCTATCCAGCTGAGCTACGGATGCAAATGGCGGTGAGGCGGGGATTCGAACCCCGGATGCAGCTTTTGACCGCATACTCCCTTAGCAGGGGAGCGCCTTCAGCCTCTCGGCCACCTCACCACACGCCTCTTACGAGTGCTTCGAAGAACTTGTTTATCGCTCATCGTCGCTGCGTGGCGCACATATTACTTTCTGAGACTTATAAGTCAAACAATTTTTCCCACACTTTTATCGTTTGCACACTTCACGCTCAATTAGTCTGTAAAAACGCCAAAAAGAGTGTTTTATCAACAGAAAAACGGGCATCTGAAAGGTAGCGGTAATACAGAAAAAGGGAGACTAAAGATGAATGAACGGGTGTAACGCGAAAAGAAAATGAAGTGAAGGAGAAATTTTGAGGGTGCGTCTCACCGTTAAAGATGAGACGCGGAAAGATTAGTAACTGGACTGCTGGGATTTTTCAGCCTGGATACGCTGGTAGATCTCTTCACGGTGAACAGAAACTTCCTTCGGGGCATTTACGCCAATACGTACCTGGTTGCCCTTTACCCCTAAAACTGTCACGGTGACCTCATCCCCAATCATGAGGGTCTCACCAACTCGACGAGTCAGAATCAGCATTCTTTGCTCCTTGAAAGATTAAAAGAGTCGGGTCTCTCTGTATCCCGGCATTATCCATCATATAACGCCAAAAAGTAAGCAATGACAAACACATTACATGTAAGCAGTCATGGCATTACATTCTGTTAAACCTAAGTTTAGCCGATATACACAACTTCAACCTGACTTTATCGTTGTCGATAGCGTTGATGCGAATGCCGCAGACTCACTCTGCGGCATTGCCTGACGCTTATATTATTGCAATTTCGCGCTGACCCAGCCTTTCACACTGGCTAACGCTGCAGGTAAGGCCGCAGCATCCGTACCACCGGCTTGCGCCATGTCAGGACGTCCACCCCCCTTGCCGCCCACCTGCTGAGCGACCATACCAATCAGTTCCCCTGCTTTCACACGATCTGTGACGTCCTTAGATACGCCTGCAATCAGAGAAACCTTACCTTCGGCTACCGTTGCCAGCACGATAATTGTCGACCCCAGCTGATTTTTTAAATCGTCAACCATGGTACGTAACATTTTCGGCTCAACACCGCGAAGCTCGCTAACCAACAGCTTAACACCATTAACATCAATTGCCTTACTGGAAAGATTCGCACTCTCCTGCGCAGCAGCCTGTTCTTTAAGCTGTTGTAACTCTTTTTCCAACTGACGCGTACGTTCCAGCACTGAACGCACTTTATCAACCAGATTGTTGCTATCGCCTTTCAGCAGATGCGCGACTTCGCTTAAGCGATCGCTGTCCGCATGAACAGTGGTGATAGCACCTTCTCCGGTTACCGCTTCGATACGGCGAACGCCTGCAGCAGTACCCGATTCAGAGATGATGCGGAACAGGCCGATATCACCGGTGCGGCTGGCGTGAGTACCGCCACACAGCTCGGTAGAGAAATCGCCCATGCTCAGCACACGTACGCGTTCATCATACTTCTCACCGAACAACGCCATCGCGCCTTTCGCTTTAGCCGCCTCAAGATCCATGATGTTGGTTTCGATCGGCAGGTTGCGACGAATCTGTGCGTTCACCAGGTCTTCGACCGCTCGAATCTCTTCAGGTTTCATCGCTTCGTTATGCGAGAAGTCGAAACGCAGCACTTTGTCGTTAACCAAAGAACCTTTCTGGGAGACATGAGTACCCAGAACCTGGCGCAATGCAGCGTGCATCAGGTGCGTTGCGGAGTGGTTCAGACGAATACGGGCGCGGCGCGCTTCATCAACATCAGCCTGCACCGCGTCGCCCACTTTCAGAGAACCCGCAGCAAGTTTACCGATGTGACCTATCGCCTGGCCGTATTTTTGAGTGTCTTCCACCGCAAAAGAGAAGCTTGCGCCTTTCAGTTCGCCTTTATCGCCAACCTGGCCGCCTGATTCTGCATAGAATGGCGTTTGATCCAGTACGACAACCGCTTCCTGGCCTGCATTGATTGCATCAACAGCTTTGCCATCAACAAACAGTGCAGTCACTTTGCCGTTCAGTTCCAGATGGTCATAGCCTTTAAATTCAGAAGCGCTATCAACACGGATCATCGCGTTGTAATCAGCGCCAAAGCCACTGGCTTCACGTGCGCGACGGCGCTGCTCTTCCATTGCTGCTTCAAAACCGGCTTCATCGACTTTGATGTTGCGCTCACGACAAACGTCAGCCGTCAGGTCAACCGGGAAACCGTAGGTATCGTACAGACGGAAAGCCGTTTCGCCATCCAGCGTATCACCAGAAAGTTTCGCTAACTCTTCGTCCAGCAACGCCAGACCGCGCTCCAAAGTACGCGCAAACTGCTCTTCTTCAGTTTTCAGCACCTGCTCAACCAGCGCCTGCTGGCGTTTCAGGTCTTCACCCGCAGAGCCCATAACGTCGATCAGCGGACCAACCAGTTTGTAGAAGAAGGTTTCTTTCGCGCCCAGCATATTGCCGTGACGTACCGCGCGACGAATGATACGACGCAGTACATAACCACGGTTTTCATTGGATGGCATGACACCATCTGCAATCAGGAATGCGCAGGAACGAATGTGGTCAGCGATAACACGCAGCGATTTGTTGCTCAGATCGGTCGCGCCAGTGACTTTTGCAACCGCCTGAATCAGCGTGCGGAACAGGTCAATGTCATAGTTAGAGTTAACGTGTTGCAGCACCGCAGCAATTCGCTCCAGCCCCATACCGGTATCAACAGACGGCTTCGGAAGCGGTTCCATAGTGCCATCGGCCTGGCGGTTGAACTGCATGAAGACGATGTTCCAGATCTCAATGTAACGGTCGCCGTCTTCTTCTGCGCTTCCCGGAGGGCCACCCCAGATATGGTCGCCGTGATCATAGAAAATTTCGGTGCACGGGCCGCACGGACCAGTGTCGCCCATCTGCCAGAAGTTGTCAGATGCGTATGGCGCACCTTTGTTATCACCGATGCGAATAATACGTTCGCGTGGGATCCCAACTTCTTTTTCCCAGATTTCGTAGGCTTCGTCGTCGCTTTCATAGACGGTAACCCACAGACGCTCTTTCGGCAGGGCAAACCATTTTTCGCTGGTCAGCAATTCCCATGCAAACTGAATAGCATCGTGTTTGAAATAGTCACCGAAGCTGAAGTTGCCCAGCATTTCGAAGAAGGTGTGATGGCGTGCGGTGTAACCGACGTTTTCCAGGTCGTTGTGTTTACCACCCGCACGCACGCAGCGTTGGGAAGTGGTAGCGCGGGAATAATTACGCTTGTCGAGCCCAAGGAACACATCCTTGAACTGGTTCATCCCGGCGTTGGTAAACAACAAAGTTGGGTCGTTATGGGGAACCAGGGAACTGCTGGCAACTACCTGATGCCCCTTACTGTGGAAAAAGTCGAGAAACGCCTGACGGATCTCAGCGGTGCTCTTGCTCATAATTATCCTGAAATCAAGCTAAAGAAATATCGCTACCAGCAGCAACGTGTTGTTAACCGCCGGGCTGGTAACTGAAAAAGTGGGAATAAGATAAGTTTTCTTGACTGGGAAGTAAAATACCGTATGCGTTCAGTCGGCAAAATTTCGCCAAATCTCCTGGATATCTTCCATCAGATAGCCACGATAGAGCAGAAAACGCTGGATCTTAACTTTTTCTGAAAAGATGGTTGGCAAAGGTTCACCATATTTTCGCGTCGCTTGATCACGCGCCAGCGCGCACCAGTCGATGTCACATTCACGCATCGCTTTTTCTGTCGCCTCTCGGGAGAGCCCTTTCTGGCTCAGTTCCTGACGAATACGTGCCGGTCCATATCCTTTGCGACTGCGACTGGCGATAAAGCGTGCAACAAAGCGGCTGTCATCAAGATAACCGTGTTCATGACACCAGGCGATAACACGCTCATAATCTTCTGCCGTGGCATCAATCTCTTCCGGGCCATTTTTGCCAATAATCGGTGCGGCAAGTTTACGGCGCAGTTCCTGCTCACTGTGATCACGTACCGCCAGAATACGTACCGCGCGATCCAACAGGCGAGTATATATCGGGCGACGGGGCGTTAATTCGGTCATGGCATCCCCTTAAAACTTAAAAAGCAAAAGGGCCGCAGATGCGACCCTTATGTATCAAACAAGACGATTAAAAATCTTCGTTCGTTTCTGCTACACCTTCGCTGTCATCAACAGAGAAATCTGGCGTTGCATTTGGGTTGCTCAGCAGCAACTCACGCACTTTCTTCTCGATCTCTTTCGCAGTTTCCGGGTTGTCTTTCAGCCATGCTGTCGCATTTGCTTTACCCTGGCCGATCTTCTCGCCTTTATAGCTGTACCATGCACCCGCTTTCTCGATCAGCTTCTCTTTCACGCCCAGGTCAACCAGTTCGCCGTAGAAGTTGATGCCTTCGCCGTAGAGGATTTGGAATTCAGCCTGTTTAAACGGCGCAGCGATTTTGTTCTTCACAACTTTCACGCGAGTTTCGCTACCCACCACGTTTTCGCCCTCTTTCACCGCGCCAATACGGCGGATATCGAGACGAACAGAAGCGTAGAATTTCAGCGCATTACCACCGGTAGTGGTTTCAGGGTTACCGAACATCACGCCAATTTTCATACGGATCTGGTTGATGAAAATCAGCAACGTGTTGGATTGCTTCAGGTTACCCGCCAGCTTACGCATCGCCTGGCTCATCATACGTGCCGCAAGGCCCATATGAGAGTCACCAATTTCGCCTTCGATTTCTGCTTTCGGCGTCAGCGCCGCAACGGAGTCAACAACGATAACATCTACCGCGCCAGAACGTGCCAGAGCGTCACAGATTTCCAGAGCCTGCTCACCAGTGTCCGGTTGAGAGCACAGCAGATTATCAATATCGACGCCCAGTTTACGTGCATAGACTGGGTCCAGCGCGTGTTCAGCATCGATAAACGCACAGGTTTTACCTTCACGCTGCGCAGCGGCAATCACCTGTAACGTCAGCGTGGTTTTACCGGAAGATTCCGGCCCGTAGATTTCGACGATACGGCCCATCGGCAGACCACCTGCCCCAAGCGCGATATCCAGTGAAAGCGAACCGGTAGAGATGGTTTCCACATCCATGGAACGGTCTTCACCCAGGCGCATGATGGAGCCTTTACCAAATTGTTTCTCAATCTGGCCCAGTGCTGCCGCCAACGCTTTCTGTTTGTTTTCGTCGATAGCCATTTTTACTCCTGTCATGCCGGGTAATACCGGATAGTCAATATGTTCTGTTGAAGCAATTATACTGTATACTCATACAGTATCAAGTGTTTTGTAGAAATTGTTGTCGCAACGTCTGTAATGCATAAGCCGTCGCCTGACGTCGTACTGCATCACGGTCACCGCTGAAGCATTCCCGGCGGGTAATGCCTTCGCCGCTGGCAGAAGCAAACGCAAACCAGACGGTGCCTACAGGCTTCTCTTCACTGCCGCCATCCGGTCCGGCAATGCCGCTGATAGACACGGCATAATCAGCTCGAGCCGCTTTCAGTGCACCAATTGCCATTTCCACCACGACGGGTTCACTCACCGCGCCATGCTGCGCCAGCGTCTCTTCACGTACGCCGATCATCTGCGCTTTAGCCTCGTTACTGTAGGTGACAAATCCGCGTTCAAACCAGGCGGAACTGCCAGCAATATCGGTAATAACTTTCGCGACCCAACCGCCGGTACAAGACTCAGCGGTTGTGACGGTTGCGCCACGGGCTTTCAGTGCCAGCCCGACCTGTTCACTCAATTGCATCAATTCACTGTCAGTCATCACAACCTCTGTCAGTCAAAAATTTATGCCGGACAAGATAGCACTTTCCCGCAGAAGATGGGGACGAGCGATTCATTTTACGAGTCGCATTCCGAAATAAGACTGTTACGACCAACCGGTAAAGAAAAAAGGCTACCATGCCGCGTTCACATTGATATGTATTCACAGGGAGAGAAAAGCAATGGCAACAAAGAAAACGGATAACACCCCACAAAACGTGCTCAAACAGACCACGCAAATGCGCATGTGGGTCACCATTGGCGGCATCAGCGCCCTGGTTGCAGTGGTATGTAAGATTTTATCTTCTGGCTATCTTGAACCTTTCGACTTCGGTCAGGCTGCATTAGGCGTTGTCTGCCTGGGATATACGATATCGCTGTCGAAAAAAATCAAGCAATTACGTAATTCGAATAAACAGTAATAAAGCAGAGGGAAGTTTAAACTCCCCTCTTGTCAGTTGTTACTGTACGCGCGCCAGCGCCACAGCCTGTCCTAACTGCCAGACTGCCATTGCATAATGGGTGCTGTGGTTGTAACGAGTAATGGTGTAGAAGTTCGGCAGACCATACCAGTACTGGTAACCCGTCCCAACATCCAGACGCAGCAAGCTGGCCTGCTGATGATTCCCCAACGGCTGCTGCGGCGTCAAACCTGCCGCAGCAAGCTGCGAAACGCTGTACTTAGTTTTGAAACCATTTGGTAAACCTGGTGCCTGGCCGTTTGCCATCACCGCCACCAGGTCACCTTTCACCCAGCCGTGCGCTTTGAAATAGTTTGCCACACTACCAATAGCATCAACCGGATCCCACAGGTTGATATGACCATCACCGCTAAAGTCCACGGCGTATTGTTTGTAAGACGATGGCATAAACTGTCCATAGCCCATCGCTCCGGCAAAGGAACCTTTCAGATTGAGCGGATCATCCTGCTCATCGCGCGCCATTAGCAGGAAGGTTTCCAGTTCGCCAGAGAAATATTCCGCGCGGCGTGGGTAGTTAAATGACAGCGTTGCCAGCGCATCAAGGATGCGGGTTTTACCCATCACGCGTCCCCAGCGGGTTTCGACGCCAATAATTCCGACGATAATTTCTGGCGGTACACCATATACCTGCCACGCGCGATTCAGCGCATCTTCATATTGATTCCAGAAAACCACGCCGTTCTGCACGTTATCCGGAGTAATAAATTTTTTGCGATAACGCAGCCATGCACCGTTCGGGCCTGATGGCGGCTGCACCGATGTGGTCGGTGCCTGGTTATCCATCAACCGCAGTACCGAATCCAGACGTTTCGCCTGGGAAAGGATTTCTTGCAGTTGCTGACGATCGAAGCCGTGTTTGCTCACCATTTTATCGATGAACTGCTGGGCATTCGGGTTGTTGGCGAAGTCACCGCCCATCTGCATCACATTGTGCTGCGGCTCAAGCAGGAAGCCGCCAGACGGCGTTCCGGTGGTCGTTTCAGTCTCGGTAGGTTTTGGCTTGCTGCTGCAGGCGGCAAGCAACACAAAAAGGGGAAGCAATGTTACATAACGACGCTTGAACATGAGGAGTCCATTTAACAGATTCAACCTGGGGCAAGTATGGTAAAGCATCGCGCCCTGCACAAGGAAGCGGTAGTCGCTCCCCGATACGGACTTTACATAACTCAAATACCCTTCATCGACACACCTTCACCATAACTTTCAAATTAAAATATTTATCTTTCATTTTGCGATCAAAATAACACTTTTAAATCTTTCAATCTGATTAGATTAGGTTGCCGTTTGGTAATAAAACAATAAATTCTGAAGGAGAGAACAATGATAGAAACCATTACTCATGGCGCAGAGTGGTTCATCGGGCTGTTCCAGAAAGGCGGAGAGGTGTTTACCGGGATGGTGACCGGCATTCTTCCGCTGTTGATTAGCCTGCTGGTAATCATGAACGCACTGATTAATTTTATCGGTCAACATCGTATTGAACGATTTGCTCAACGTTGCGCCGGTAATCCTGTTTCCCGTTACCTGCTGCTACCGTGCATTGGTACGTTTGTCTTTTGTAACCCCATGACCTTAAGCCTCGGTCGCTTTATGCCGGAAAAGTACAAACCCAGCTACTATGCGGCGGCTTCTTATAGCTGCCACTCAATGAATGGCCTCTTCCCCCATATCAACCCCGGCGAATTGTTTGTTTATCTTGGAATTGCCAGCGGTCTGACAACGCTGAACCTGCCACTTGGCCCGCTGGCCGTCAGTTATCTGTTGGTAGGCCTGATCACTAACTTCTTCCGCGGTTGGGTGACCGACCTGACCACCGCCATTTTTGAGAAAAAGATGGGCATTCAACTTGAACAGAAAGTTCGTCTGGCAGGAGCAACATCATGACACGTATTCGGATCGAAAAAGGGACGGGTGGCTGGGGCGGCCCGCTGGAGCTGGAAGCCACTCCGGGGAAAAAAATCGTCTATATCACCGCCGGTACGCGCCCTGTAATTGTCGACAAACTGGCACAGCTTACTGGCTGGCAGGCTATCGACGGATTTAAAGAAGGTGAACCCGCAGAAGCGGAAATCGGCGTCGCGGTAATCGACTGTGGCGGTACACTGCGCTGCGGCATCTATCCCAAGCGGCGTATTCCCACTATCAATATCCACTCAACGGGCAAGTCCGGTCCGCTGGCGCAGTACATCGTGGAAGATATTTATGTCTCCGGTGTAAAAGAAGAAAACATCACTGTAGTGGGTGATGCTGCTCCACAATCCTCTACCGTAGGTCGTGACTACGATACCAGCAAGAAAATCACCGAACAAAGCGATGGCTTACTGGCGAAAGTAGGAATGGGCATGGGGTCTGCGGTTGCCGTGCTGTTCCAGTCTGGCCGCGACACCATCGACACCGTATTAAAAACCATCCTGCCGTTTATGGCGTTCGTCTCGGCGCTTATCGGCATCATTATGGCTTCCGGTCTTGGCGACTGGATAGCCCACGGTCTTGCTCCGCTGGCCAGTCATCCTCTGGGACTGGTGATGCTGGCACTCATCTGCTCCTTTCCGCTGCTTTCGCCTTTCCTCGGCCCTGGCGCGGTTATCGCGCAGGTTATCGGCGTATTGATTGGCGTGCAGATTGGTCTCGGCAATATTCCGCCGCATCTGGCTTTACCGGCGCTGTTTGCCATCAACGCGCAGGCGGCCTGCGATTTTATCCCGGTCGGTTTGTCTCTGGCGGAAGCCCGTCAGGACACGGTTCGCGTCGGTGTCCCTTCTGTACTGGTGAGCCGCTTTCTGACCGGCGCGCCTACCGTACTTATCGCCTGGTTTGTCTCCGGTTTTATCTATCAATAGAGGTTAAAACATGACCGTTATTTATCAGACCACCATCACCCGTATCGGCGCGAGTGCGACTGACGCTCTCAGCGATCAGATGCTCATCACCTTTCGTGAAGGCGCGCCTGCGGATCTCGAAGAGTATTGCTTCATTCATTGCCACGGCGAATTGAAAGGTGAACTCCATCCCGGTTTGCAATTTTCTCTCGGACAGCATCGCTATCCGGTAACCGCCGTTGGCAGCGTGGCGGAAGACAACCTTCGCGAACTGGGTCATGTCACCCTGCGCTTCGATGGTTTAAGCGAAGCGGAATTTCCGGGCACTGTCCATGTGGCAGGCCCCGTACCCGACGATATCGCGCCGGGATCAGTTTTGAAGTTTGAATCTGTTAAGGAGTAAAAAATGAATCAGGTTGCTGTTGTCATCGGTGGTGGGCAAACCTTAGGCGCGTTCCTGTGCCACGGTCTGGCTGCCGAGGGGTATCGCGTGGCGGTTGTCGATATTCAGAGCGACAAAGCTGCAAATGTGGCGCAAGAAATTAATGCAGAATATGGCGAAGGCATGGCATATGGTTTTGGTGCTGATGCCACCAGCGAGCAGAGCGTACTGGCACTCTCTCGTGGGGTAGATGAGATCTTTGGTCGTGTGGATTTACTGGTCTACAGCGCCGGAATTGCTAAAGCAGCGTTTATCAGCGATTTCCAACTGGGGGATTTTGACCGCTCGCTACAGGTAAATCTGGTGGGCTACTTCCTTTGTGCGCGTGAATTTTCGCGCCTGATGATCCGCGACGGCATTCAGGGACGGATTATTCAGATCAACTCGAAATCAGGCAAAGTGGGCAGCAAACACAACTCTGGTTACAGCGCCGCGAAATTTGGCGGAGTCGGTCTTACCCAGTCACTGGCGTTGGATCTTGCGGAGTACGGCATTACGGTGCATTCACTGATGCTCGGTAACTTGCTGAAATCACCTATGTTCCAGTCACTATTGCCGCAATACGCCACTAAGCTGGGCATAAAACCGGATCAAGTCGAGCAATATTACATCGATAAAGTGCCACTTAAGCGCGGCTGCGATTATCAGGACGTGCTGAATATGTTGTTGTTCTACGCCAGTCCAAAAGCGTCGTACTGCACCGGGCAGTCGATTAATGTCACTGGCGGTCAGGTCATGTTCTGATCAACAGCGGAGATCCTTTAAGGATCTCCGCGAGACTGCCTGATGCGCCACGCTTATCAGGCCTACGCCCCCATACAACACATTGAATTAACAGAACTTTTAAGACCTAATAAGGCGTTCACGCCGCATCAGGCATGAATAAAGCACACACTGTAAACATTCTCAGCGGAAATCCTCCGCCACCACATATAAGGAGAAGTTATGGTATCCGCTCTCATCACCGTCGCCGTTATCGCCTGGTGTACACAACTGGCCTTAGGCGGCTGGCAAATTTCTCGTTTTAACCGAGCCTTCGATGCACTTTGCCAGCAAGGCCGCGTTGGCGTGGGCCGTTCCAGCGGGCGCTTTAAACCGCGGGTCGTAGTCGCCATCGCCCTGGACGATCAGCAGCGCATCGTCGACACCTTGTTTATGAAAGGACTGACCGTTTTCGCCCGACCGCAAAAAATTCCCGCCATTACGGGTATGCATTCTGCTGATTTACGGCCCGATGTGATCTTTCCCCATGATCCATTATCGCAGAATGCTCTATCATTGGCGCTTAAACTGAAACGTAGATAATTTCGTTGTGAATGCTACTTGCTTGCGAAGTTATCATTTTGAAACCTAAATCAGGTAATCACGCCTATGAAACCTCGTCAGCGTCAGGCCGCCATTCTGGAGTATCTGCAAAAGCAGGGGAAATGCTCGGTTGAAGAATTGGCGCAATACTTTGACACCACAGGCACAACCATTCGCAAAGATCTGGTCATTCTGGAACATGCCGGAACCGTCATTCGTACCTATGGCGGCGTGGTGTTAAATAAAGAGGAATCCGATCCGCCAATCGATCATAAAACGCTCATCAACACCCACAAAAAAGAGTTGATAGCGGAAGCCGCCGTCAGTTTTATCCACGATGGCGACTCAATCATTCTCGATGCTGGCAGTACCGTATTGCAGATGGTGCCAATGCTCTCGCGCTTTAATAACATCACAGTGATGACCAACAGTCTGCATATTGTCAATGCGCTATCCGAACTGGATAACGAGCAAACCATCCTGATGCCTGGCGGAACATTTCGCAAAAAATCGGCCTCATTTCACGGGCAACTTGCCGAGAATGCCTTCGAACATTTCAGCTTCGATAAATTGTTTATGGGCACCGACGGCATCGATCTGAATGCAGGCGTAACGACTTTCAACGAGGTCTACACCGTCAGTAAAGCGATGTGTAATGCCGCGCGCGAAGTTATTTTGATGGCTGACTCATCGAAGTTTGGTCGTAAAAGCCCCAATGTAGTTTGCAGTCTTGAAAGCGTCGATAAACTCATTACCGACGCAGGCATTTCTCCAGCGTTTCGTCAGGCGCTGGAAGAGAAAGGGATCGACGTGATCATCACCGGAGAAAGCAATGAGTGAAGCACTACTGAACGCGGGACGTCAGACGTTAATGCTGGAGTTGCAGGAAGCAAGCCGTTTACCTGAACGTCTGGGCGATGATTTTGTTCGCGCCGCCAATATCATCCTGCACTGCGAAGGCAAAGTGGTGGTTTCGGGAATTGGCAAATCGGGCCACATTGGTAAGAAAATCGCCGCAACGCTTGCCAGCACTGGCACGCCTGCTTTTTTTGTCCATCCGGCAGAGGCACTGCACGGCGATCTGGGGATGATTGAAAGCCGCGATGTAATGCTGTTTATCTCGTACTCCGGTGGCGCAAAGGAACTGGATCTGATTATTCCGCGTCTGGAAGACAAATCTATTGCTCTGCTGGCAATGACCGGTAAACCGACGTCACCGCTGGGTCTGGCGGCAAAAGCGGTGCTGGATATTTCCGTAGAACGCGAAGCCTGCCCGATGCACCTTGCGCCGACTTCCAGCACCGTCAATACCCTGATGATGGGCGATGCGCTGGCGATGGCGGTCATGCAGGCGCGTGGGTTTAATGAAGAAGATTTTGCCCGCTCCCATCCAGCCGGCGCGCTGGGCGCTCGCTTGCTGAACAAAGTGCATCATCTGATGCGCCGTGATGATGCTGTCCCGCAGGTGGCGTTAACCGCCAGCGTGATGGACGCGATGCTGGAACTCAGCCGCACCGGGTTAGGGCTGGTGGCAGTGTGTGATGATCAACGACTGGTGAAAGGCGTCTTTACCGACGGCGATTTACGTCGCTGGCTGGTTGGCGGTGGTGCACTCACCACGCCCGTTAATGAAGCGATGACGGCTGGTGGCACCACATTACAGGCACAAAGCCGCGCCATTGACGCCAAAGAGATCCTGATGAAGCGCAAAATCACCGCCGCACCGGTGGTAGATGAAAACGGTAAACTCGCCGGCGCGATTAACCTGCAGGATTTCTATCAGGCCGGGATTATTTAATCCTTCAATCCCAGACGTTTCGCCAGCCGATGCAGGTTGGCGACGTCGATTTCCAGCATCCGCGCACAGGCGGCCCAATTGTGATTATTTTGTGCCAGCGCCTGGCGAATGGTTTCGCGCTGGAACTCTTCTGTCGCTTCACGCAGGTTTTGTTTAACGACGGGCACTGTCGTCACTTCTGGCGACGGCAACGTTACCTCAGGAAAAGCAAAATGTTGCGTCTCAAGAATCACTTCATCACCGCTGCGGGTCGCTCTCGCCAGCACTACCGCCCGATGAATAGCATGTTCCAGTTCGCGCACGTTTCCCGGAAAACGGTAGTGTTGCAATAAATTCCGCGCACTGGCGCTCAACACCACGCGAGAAAGTCCCAGTCGCAGACGGCACTGCTCGCAGAAATAACCCGCCAGCAAAATAACGTCATCGCCCCGCTCACGTAGCGGCGGCACGGAAAGCGGAAACACACTCAGGCGATGGAATAAATCGGCGCGAAATCGCCCTGCCAGTACTTCTTCGTGCAAGTCGCGGTTAGTCGCTGCCAGTACGCGCACATCCACCCGCAAACTGCGGTCATCGCCAACGCGCTGAATATCGCCATACTGCAACACCCGCAGTAGCTTGGCCTGCAATGCCAACGACAACTCACCGATCTCATCCAGAAACAGCGTACCGTTATCCGCCATTTCAAACTTACCACTGCGGTTACTGATAGCGCCGGTAAACGCCCCTTTCACATGCCCGAACAGCTCACTTTCCGCCACGCTTTCCGGCAGTGCGGCGCAGTTGAGATAAACCAGCGGATTCACCGCCCGCGGCGAGGCTTCATGAATCGCTTTCGCCACCAGCTCCTTACCTGTTCCCGTCTCACCGCTAATTAAGACGTTGAGATCGGACGCTGCCACAATCTCAATCTCTTTTTTCAGTTGCGTCATACCTGGCGACAGGCCAATCATCTGCATCTCTTTCACCGCTTCAAA
The DNA here is from genome assembly GCF_002900365.1 of Escherichia marmotae. NCBI lineage: Bacteria > Pseudomonadati > Pseudomonadota > Gammaproteobacteria > Enterobacterales > Enterobacteriaceae > Escherichia > Escherichia marmotae. Next base: position 4,339,332 of record NZ_CP025979.1, on the reverse strand, counting down.
CGGCACGGCATGACCCGGCAACATATTCTGGTTTTCCAGTTGTTCAATCAGCAACGCATTGCTTAACGCCCCCGCCGCCAGCGCGGCAATCAGCCGTAACTCTTCATCGCTGAAAACATCGAATTGATCGGGCTGCATCCCGTCGAGCGTCAATGCGCCAATCAGGTTTTGCCCGGCAAACAATGGCAGACCAACACAGGCATGAACCTTCAGACTCTCCTGCCCGGGAATCAAACCGTCATAGGGATCGGGTAATTCGCTGTCTGCAGGAAAACGCACCACGTCCCCGGCGCGGGCAATCGCTTCCAGCCGCGGATGCCCTTCCAGCGCAAAGCGTCTGCCGAGCACATCTTTTGCCAGCCCGTCGATGGCGAGCGGAATAAATTGCCGCGAGTCGTAGCGCAGCAACGCTGACGCATCACACTCCAGCACCTGACGCAGCGTGGTAATCAGGCGTTGAAAACGATCCTGATGGCCAATCCCGCGCTGCAATTCGATGGCGATATTCGCCAGCACATCAACGGAAAAACTCATCTTTGCCTCACTGTCAATTTGACTATAGATATTGTCATATCGACCATCTGATTAATAGTCATTTTGACTACTCATTAATGAGCATAAATTAATTTATATAGTAAAAACAATTAGATAAAAAACTGGCGCGCAATCTGCAATTAACAAGACATCTTTTTAGAACACGCTGAATAAATTGAGGTTGCTATGTCTATTGTGGTGAAAAATAACATTCGTTGGGTTGGTCAACGTGACTGGGAAGTGCGTGATTTTCACGGCACAGAATATAAAACGCTGCGCGGCAGCAGCTACAACAGCTACCTCATTCGCGAAGAAAAAAACGTGCTAATCGACACTGTCGACCATAAATTCAGCCGCGAATTTGTGCAGAACCTGCGTAATGAAATCGATCTGGCAGATATCGATTACATCGTAATTAACCATGCAGAAGAAGACCACGCCGGGGCGCTGACCGAACTGATGGCGCAAATTCCGGATACGCCAATCTACTGTACTGCCAACGCCATCGACTCAATTAATGGTCATCACCATCATCCGGAGTGGAATTTCAACGTGGTGAAAACCGGCGACACGCTGGATATCGGTAATGGCAAACAGCTCATTTTTGTCGAAACACCAATGCTCCACTGGCCGGACAGCATGATGACTTACCTGACGGGCGATGCAGTGCTGTTCAGTAACGATGCCTTTGGTCAGCACTACTGCGACGAGCATCTGTTCAACGATGAAGTGGATCAGACCGAGCTTTTCGAACAGTGCCAGCGTTACTACGCCAATATCCTGACGCCGTTCAGCCGCCTGGTAACTCCCAAAATCACCGAGATTCTGGGCTTTAACTTGCCGGTCGATATGATTGCCACCTCTCACGGTGTGGTGTGGCGCGATAACCCGACGCAGATTGTCGAGCTGTACCTGAAATGGGCGGCGGATTATCAGGAAGACAGGATCACTATTTTCTACGACACCATGTCGAATAACACCCGCATGATGGCTGACGCTATCGCCCAGGGGATTGCAGAAACCGACCCACGCGTAGCGGTGAAAATTTTCAACGTCGCCCGGAGCGATAAAAACGAAATCCTGACCAATGTCTTCCGCTCAAAAGGCGTACTGGTTGGGACTTCGACGATGAATAACGTAATGATGCCGAAAATCGCCGGGCTGGTGGAGGAGATGACCGGATTGCGCTTCCGTAACAAACGCGCCAGCGCTTTCGGCTCCCACGGCTGGAGCGGCGGTGCGGTTGATCGTCTTTCTACGCGCTTGCAGGATGCAGGCTTCGAAATGTCACTTAGTCTGAAAGCCAAATGGCGACCGGATCAGGACGCGCTGGAGTTATGTCGTGAACACGGTCGTGAAATCGCCCGTCAGTGGGCGCTCGCGCCGCTGCCGCAGAGCACAGTGAATACGGTGGTTAAAGAAGAAACCAGTGCCACCACAACAACCGACCTCGGCCCACGGATGCAGTGCAGCGTCTGCCAGTGGATTTACGATCCAGCAAAAGGCGAGCCAATGCAGGACGTCGCGCCGGGAACGCCGTGGAGTGAAGTTCCGGATAACTTCCTGTGCCCGGAATGTTCCCTCGGCAAAGACGTCTTTGATGAACTGGCATCGGAGGCAAAATGAGCAACGGTATTGTGATCATTGGTTCGGGCTTCGCCGCCCGCCAACTGGTGAAAAATATTCGCAAACAGGACGCCAGTATTCCATTAACCCTGATTGCTGCCGATAGCATGGATGAGTACAACAAACCTGATCTCAGCCATGTTATCAGTCAGGGACAACGTGCCGACGACCTTACCCGCCAGACGGCGGGAGAATTTGCCGAACAGTTTAATCTGCGCCTGTTTCCACAAACCTGGGTGACGGATATTGATGCCGAAGCCCATGTGGTGAAAAGCCAGAATAATCAGTGGCAGTACGACAAGTTAGTGCTGGCAACCGGTGCCAGCGCCTTCGTCCCGCCGGTGCCTGGGCGTGAGTTAATGCTTACTTTAAATAGTCAGCAAGAGTATCGCGCCTGTGAAACGCAACTACGGGAAGCGCAGCGCGTGTTGATTGTCGGTGGCGGCCTGATTGGTAGCGAACTGGCGATGGATTTTTGTCGGGCAGGCAAAGCAGTCACGCTGATCGACAACGCCGCCAGTATTCTGGCATCGTTAATGCCACCGGAAGTAAGCAGTCGCTTACAACATCGGTTGACGGAGATGGGCGTCCATCTGCTGTTGAAATCTCAGTTACTGGCGCTGGAAAAAACGGATTCTGGCATCCGTGCAACCCTGGACCGCCAGCGCAGCATCGAAGTGGATGCGGTGATTGCCGCCACCGGGCTGCGCCCGGAAACCGCCCTGGCACGACGCGCCGGGCTGACGATTAATCGCGGCGTTTGCGTCGATAGTTATCTGCAAACCAGCAATGCCGATATTTACGCGCTGGGCGATTGCGCGGAAATTAACGGTCAGGTACTGCCGTTTCTGCAGCCGATTCAACTTAGCGCAATGATGCTGGCAAAAAATCTGCTCGGCGCTAATACGCCTCTGAAACTACCGGCGATGCTGGTAAAAATCAAAACGCCGGAGTTACCACTGCATCTGGCAGGGGAAACCCAGCGTCGGGATTTACGCTGGCAGATTTGTGCCGAAAACCAGGGAATGGTGGCACGCGGTCTGGACGATACCGATCAGTTACGTGCCTTTGTGGTCAGTGAAGATCGGATGAAAGAGGCGTTTGGATTGTTGAAAACGTTACCGGTGTAGGCGCATCTGGCTACTGTGCCCAAAATGCCAGCGTCGCATCAGGCAACACGGTTGTCGGATGCGGCGCGAGCGCCTTATCCGACCTACGGAGAGCGCATATGTTGATCACATAATGCGTTCATGACGCATCCGCCTACTGTGCCCAAAATGCCGGATGCGACGCTGGCGCGTCTTATCCGACCTACGGGGAGCGCATATGTTGATCACATAATGCGTTCATGTCACATCCGCCTACTGTGCCCAAAATGCCGGATGCGACGCTGGCGCGTCTTATCCGACCTACGGAGAGCGTATATGTTGGTCACATAATGCGTTCATGTCGCATCCGCCTACTGTGCCCAAAATGTCGGATGCGACGCTGGCGCGTCTTATCCGACCTACTACGGAGAGCGCATATGTTGGTCACATAATACGTTCATGACGCATCCGCCTACTGTGCCCAAAATGTCGGATGCGACGCTGGCGCGTCTTATTCGACCTACGGGGAGCACATGTGTAGGCCGGATAAGGCGTTTACGCCGCATCCGGCAATGGTGTCCAAATGCAACACGTTTTATCCGTTCTGGACTTCTTCCGCCAGCCAGCGAGCCGCAGCAATAACCCCCTGCCCCAGAGATAATCCACCATCACCCGCAGGTAAACTCTGCGGGAAAAGCAATGTGAAATCAACGAGATAATGCGCCAGACGTGCACGCAGCAGGCGGTTATGAATAACCCCGCCGCTGAATACCAGCCTAGTGATACCGCGCATCGTAGCCTGCTCGCGCATCAACTCGGCAAACCCCTGCGCCAGCGCATCATGAAACGCCCACGCCCGTTGATTAACCGGAGCTTGCCAGTTCAGCCACTGCCGCCAGAAAATGGCGAGATCCAGGTGATTATTGACCAACGGCATTGTCACCGGATGCTTCACGCCGTGGCATGAAGACGCCAGCGCCTCCAGCGTACAAGCCGCTTCCCCTTCATAACTTAACGTGGCTGGCGCACAGCCCAGCGCCGCCGCCACGGCATCGAACAAACGCCCGCACGATGACGCCAGCGGCGCGTTAATGCCTCGTTCAATGGCCCGCGCCAGCACGCTCCAGTTTTGCTGTTGCACACTTACCGTTTCAGGATAATTCTGCCACTCCGGCACAAAGCGCAGGCACTGCGCCAGCAGGTTACGCCACGGCTGCTTTGCGGCAAGATCACCACCAGGAAGCGCCACTGCAGGCAAGCCGCCCAGGCGCTCGCATTCACGATAGTTCACCCGCAGGCACTCGCCGCCCCACAAAGCGCCGTTCTCGCTCATACCGATACCGTCAAGCGTCAAAGCAATGACATCACCGCCATCCAGCGGCCAGTTATGCTCCGCCAGACACGCCGCCGCATGAGCATGATGATGCAACACCGTTTGCGTCGGCAGATTCATTTCACTCGCCCACTGGCTGGAGACATAGCCCGGATGCGCGTCATGCACAACACATTGCGGGGTGAAATCGTAGATGTTCTGCATCAGGCGTAACGCTTCGCGCCACTGCATCTGGATACCATCGTCGCTTAAATCGCCCAGATGCTGACTCAACACGGCTTGTTCACCGCGCACCAGGCTGAAGGTGTTTTTCAGATCTGCGCCAAGACACAGCATCGGCGGCACATTTTTAAAACCCGGCGGCAAAGCCAGCGCATCCGGTACATAGCCACGCGAACGGCGCAACATTTCGCCACTTTCGCGCACTACCGAGTCATCCATCCGCTGCACAATATCGCGGTTATGCAACAAGAATCCGTCGGCAATGTCCTGCAAATCCTCCAGCGCCTGTTCATTGCTGATAGCCGGAGGTTTGCCACTCAGGTTGCCGGAGGTCATCACCAGCGGGCATTGCAGTTCCTGCAACAACAAATGTTGCAGTGGATTCGCAGGCAACATCACCCCAACTTCGTTAAGGCATGGGGCAATATCGTCACAAAGTTCGGGAACGTATTTTTTATCCACCAGCACAATCGGCGCGGCAGGCGTGGTGAGCAACTGACGGACAGCCTCTGGTAGGTTTTCTACCGTTGGCAACATAACCGCCAGCGGTTTCGCCGGGCGATGTTTGCGCGCTCGTAGTGTTGCTATCGCGTCACTGTTACGTGCATCACAGGCGAGATGAAATCCGCCAATCCCTTTGATGGCGACGATTTTTCCCGCTTTTAACTGTGCTATAGCAGCCTGTAAAGCAGCCTCTTGTTTGGCATGTACATCATTACTTACCCATTCAAGATGCGGACCACATTCCGGGCAAGCCACCGGCTGGGCATGGAAGCGACGATCGAGCGGGTCGCGGTATTCTTTGTCACAGGCCGGACATAACGGAAACGCTGCCATCACGGTAAATGGGCGGTCATAAGGCATCGCGCGAATAATGGTGAAACGCGGGCCGCAGTGGGTACAGTTGATAAACGGATAACGATAACGCCGTTCGCCCAGGGTATTCATTTCAGCAAGACAGGCAGGGCACGTGGCGGCATCCGGAACAATTTGCGTATTCATGGTGCCGCCTGTGCTCTGGCGGATAGTGAACTCAGTGGGCAGTTGTGACCAGATAAACGGCTCACGCTCAACGCTATCAATACGCGCCAGCGGCGGGCAGTGTTGATGCAATTGAACAAGAAACGTTTGCGGATCTTCCAGCAGCCGGACTTCCACGCCATCGCCGTCATTACAGACATCGCCGTGAAGATTTAATTGCTGTGCCAGTTGCCAGACAAACGGACGAAAACCAACGCCCTGCACTTTGCCACGAATACGCAGTTGAACACCGCAAGATGTGTTTTTTGCCATTGAGTTATTCCCGCCATCATGAATCCATAACCCACCCTACCGGATGCGACAGCATCGCATCCGGTAGTCACAGGTCAGCAATATCGCCCGCTCCGTATTCTACGAATATTTCGGGGAATTCCTTTGATGCCAGAATAGTTATGTAAGATTTTTAGAACATCATCGCCGTGCGGCGGCGTTTTTCTGCGCTCAGTTGCTCAAGTTTATTACGATCGACACAAATCAGCGCATGCGTCGGGCACGCAGCCATACACGCAGGGCCGTCTTCACGATGGTTACACAGATCGCATTTATTGGCTTCGGCTTTATCGGCACGTACATTCAGCCCCGCGCCGCTGTTGCGAATCACCGGACGCACCACCACTTCCATCGCGCCGTACGGGCAAGCCACAACGCAGGTTTTGCAACCAATGCAGCGTTCCTGCATGACATGAACAAACCCTTTATCACGGCTGATAGCACCATTCGGGCAGACATTAGCGCACGGAGCATCTTCACACTGACGACAAACAGTAGCAGTGGAAATGTTCACACCTTTAATGACATGGATACGCGGTAAAAAAGTTTCCGGAGTCAGCGAAGCGCAATCCTGATTTTCCTGATGAGAAACCACGCACGCTACTTCACAGGTACGGCAACCAATACATTTACTCGCGTCAGCAATGATGAAACGGTTCATCAAATTCTCCAGCAATGACAGTTAATGCGCCGATACATTCATAAATCATGCCAGTTTTTAATTTGCTGTTATATAAGGAAAATAATTTTCTGGGGCCGACAAAAACACTGTCATCGACACTAGTGACGATGACATGTGATGACGGTAAGGCAATGAGAGAATCGCAGTGAATCAATTTTCTGATGAATGTTTTATCGTCGCCAGTATAAAAAAGTGATTGCCAGTAATGGTGAAGATTTAGATTAGGCAACCCTGCCGGATGCAGCTTACACGTCGCACGAACCATCCAGGCCCGATAAACGTAGCGCATCAGGCAATTTAGCGTTTGCTGTCAGAGCTGATTCACCCCATCAAGCACATCCCCCTTTATCAAACAACGCTGCGTCAGCGCCAGATCTTCCGTTTGCGGGTCGCGCCCGGCGATGGGTTTGATGATGAGTTTACGGTTGGGGGTATAAGCAAAACGCGTGAGAGCGGGATAGCTTAACTTGCCAAACCAGCCGTGAACGCGCTGCCATTTGGCGTCTTTTACCTGATACAGACTGGTTATCCAGTAACCAGAATCAAACTGCATATCCAGCAATTGCGTGTGACCATTGCCTTGCAAATCCAGCAAATCATCTACGCCAGTTTTGCTTGCGGTGTAAAAACCATCGACCTGGAAAACACACGGGCGACCTTGCTGATTAAAGGTCATCAGGATCAAAAACGAGGAAGGCGCCAGCCCGTTTCCCGAAACGCCTCGCCAGATAACCAAATCCTGAATGCCATTACGATCGAGGTCAGCACGGTAAAATTGCGCATTACCCGCCATATTTTGCAGCACACCCACAGGCACAAACCAGGATTTACCAGCGCGGTCTTTAGCGGTTAATTGCCAGTAATCCTCTTCATTTGGCATCTTCTCAAGCGTCACGCCAGCAACGCCCACTTTTCTAAAATGCCAGTTTTGAACGGTAAAATAAGGCATGGCCAGGAGAGATTTCAGCGCACGCTTTTGCGCGTATTCGCTGTCACTCATCGGCAGATATTCGGTAAAGCTGGTGGCCTGCGCAGGCAGCACAAAGCCCAATAAAAAAGCGCACATCCCTGTCCTGATTTTCAATTCCCTGAATTCCTTAACGAAGAACTACTCTTCTTCCGCCGCTAACTGCGCAAATCCGCCGTTTCCTTCCCAGCCTTCCAGCCGTTGATAAACGGTTTCCACCGCATCTTTAATCGGCTGGGTCATCGGGTAGTAAAAGCCGACGATATCCGGCTGGATACCGAGGAAAATCACTTCGCCAATATCTTCTTTCAATTGGTCGATAAGGTAATTCAACGGCATGTTATGGGTCGTCATCATAAACATCTCAGCGATGTCATCCGGGTCGATGATGCGGATCTCGCCGGGGTTTAGCCCCATATCAGTGGCGTCGACAATCAGCAGTCGTGTCGGGCGCAGCTCGCGGATGGCGACAATGTCGTTTTCCGGTGCGCTACCGCCGTCAATCACCACCCAGTTACCTTTCGGCGCGGCGGCGCACTTTTCTACCAGCAACGGGCCCGCGCCATCATCGCCCATCATGCTATTGCCAACACAAAGTAAAACGTCAGTCACGCAATCTCCTCACCATCAAATAGATGGCGTTTTCCTGATGAATATCATGCAGCATACTTAACAGCATTGTACTCCATTCCTTCTGCTGCGAAGTTTGCGCTGCCCGGGCTTTATCGAATGCATTGGCCAGCATCGGCACATGGTTAATGTCGATGACGATCTCACCGTATTTCGGCACGCCTTCCATTTTTCGGCGGGCTTCGCTGCCCGCCTCCAGTGTCGCAATCCATGCCAGGTATTCATCCCACGGGCAGGTAAGCGCCGCTTCCAGGCAATCGATAACCCCAAGGTGGTGACCAATCGCCAGGCTGTAATAGACCACCTGCTGCGCCTCAGAAGGCGTGGCATCGTTCTCATCAATAAATTTACGGCTCAGTTGACTGAACACCACCTTTTCACTCATCGGATACGCGCCTCTTCAACAACATGATTCAGATGGCTGACAATCTCGTTCAGACGCGGATCGTTTTCCGCCTCCAGCCAGCGTGCAACCTGCTCTTCGCCCTGCCCTAACTGCGTCAGGAAATCATCAGCAATCTGGCGACCGTAACGGTAACCCGCCAGGCGGCGCGCTTCGCGATCCACTTTTACGCGCAGCGGCTGCACCATTTCCGGGTGCAGGATTTCTGCCGGTTGTTCATCCAGTTCGCCGGGGCCACGGGCGTGGATTTTCTGTTCCAGCAAACCGAGCGCCATCGCAAAGCCGTACAGCGTGGCGGCAGGCGTTGGCGGGCAACCCGGAATGCAGACATCCACCGGGACGATTTTATCTGTACCGCCCCACACGCAGTAGAGATCGTGAAAAATGCCGCCGCTGTTACCGCAGGCACCGTAGGAGATACAGATTTTCGGGTCCGGCGCGGACTGCCACGCACGCAGCGCAGGGGATCGCATTGCACGGGTGACCGCGCCGGTAAATAGCAAAATATCCGCATGACGCGGGGACGGAACGACTTTAATGCCGAAGCGTTCTGCATCGAACAGCGGCGAAAGCGTGGCAAAAATTTCGATTTCACAGCCGTTGCAGCCGCCACAGTCCACGCGGTAAACGTAGGCAGAACGTTTGATTTTTTTCAGTAACGACGCCTTCATGCTGGCGATGGATTCATCCACCGTCATCGGGACCGGAATGCCGTTGGCGTCACGGGGGCCTAATAAATTGCTCATCAGATGGCCTCTTTCATATGGCGAGTCAGTTCAATACGGTCGGACGGCACCAGGCATTTCTGGCGCTTACATTCCGGGCAAGTCTCAAAGCTTTCGCGGTGGTTTTCCGCGCGGCTGTCGCCGTTGTGCTTAAGCAGCGCAATGGCGTAGTCGATCTCTTTCTGTACGGCGAAAGGACGATTGCAGACGCGGCAGTTGCACAGCGCGAAACGGGACTGTTGCAGGAAGTCTTCTTTCTTCCACACTGCCAGTTCGTACTCTTGCGACAGTTTAATCGCCGCTGTCGGGCAGACTTCTTCGCAGCGGCCACAGAAGATGCAACGACCAAGATTGAACTGCCACGCCAGCTCACCAGTGGCGAGGTCGGTTTCAACCGTTAAGGCGTTTGACGGGCAGGCATTAACACAGGCCGCACAGCCGATGCACTGCTGCGGGTTCTGCTCTGGCTTACCACGGAAGTTTTTATCAACCGCAATCGGCTCCAGCGGATAAGACGAGGTCGCCGTGCCGGTTTTGATGACTTTTTTGATAAAGGTAAACATGGCGATTCCTTATTTCAGCGGCGAGTTTTTACGCTCAATGCTGTAGCGCTCAAGTTCTTTGTACGGCACCACTTTGCTCTTCTTCTTACGCACATCGACCACGGTCATGCGGTCGGTACAGGAGTAGCAAGGGTCGAGGCTACCGATAATCAGCGGTGCATCAGAAACGGTGTTGCCACGCAGCATATAGCGCAGGGTCGGCCAGTTAGCGTAGGTTGCCGCGCGGCAGCGCCAGCGGTACAGCTTCTGGTTGTCGCCGGTCATGCTCCAGTGAATATCATCACCACGCGGCGCTTCGGCAAAGCCCAACGCAAAACGGTGTGGAATATAGGTGAATCCTTCCACCGCCAGCGGGCCACCTGGCAAGTTATCCAGGCCGTAGTCGATCATATTGAGCGAAGTAAAGACTTCGTTGATACGCACTTTCAGGCGCGAAATAACGTCACAACCCTGTTCGCTGTGTACTTCCATCGGCAGCAAGCCATAACCAACAAACGGGTGATCGGCACGGGTATCACGAGCGTGGCCGCTGGCGCGAACCATCGGCCCAACGTTACTGAAGTCGCGGGCGATTTCTGGATCAAGACGACCAATTCCGACGGTGCGCTGTTCCATGTTTGGCGTACTCAGCAGCACATCCACCAGTTCCCGCACTTCACGACGCATTTGCTGCGCCAGTTGGCGGGTCTGGATCATGTCATCTTTCAGTAGATCGCGACGAATCCCGCCGATCAAGTTCAGACCGTAAGTTTTACGCGCCCCGGTGAGGATCTCCGCCATTTTCATGGAGGATTCGCGCACGCGGAAGAACTGCATAAAGCCGGAGTCAAAGCCAGTAAAGTGGCAGGCAAGGCCGAGGTTGAGCAGATGCGAGTGCAGACGTTCCACTTCCAGCAGAATGGCGCGGATCATCTGCGCACGCTCTGGTACCTGAATGCCCATCGCGTTTTCCACCGACGTGGTGTAGGCGGTGCTGTGGGCGAAGCCGCAGATCCCGCAAACACGGTCAGAGAGGAACGTCACTTCGTTATAACCCATGCGGGTTTCCGCCAGTTTTTCCATACCACGATGGACGTAGAACAGGCGGTAGTCGGCGTCGATAATGTTTTCGCCATCGACGAACAGACGGAAGTGCCCCGGTTCGTCAGAAGTGACATGTAGCGGACCAATCGGTACAACGTTATTTTTCTTATCACCCAGTTCGTTGATGAACTCGTAGGTTTCAGCATCGGTGGTCGGTGCCGGACGCTGACGATAATCCATGCTGTCTTTACGCAGCGGGTAGAGTTCATCCGGCCAGTCATCCGGCAGCACCAGACGACGTTCATCCGGCAGGCCAACCGGAATCAAACCGTACATATCGCGCACTTCACGCTCGCCCCACACCGCCGCCGGAACGCGCGGCGTCACGGACGGATATTCTGGTTTGTTGGCGTCAACTTCGACACGCACGGTTATCCAGCACTTGGTGCCCTTCTCCATCGACAGCACGTAGTAAACGGCATAATGGCCATTCAGTTTGCGCTCGTCGTTACCAAACAGCACCGACAGCCAGCCACCCTGTTTGTAGTAGAGAAACTCCACCACTTCCGGCAGGTAGTTCACCTTTACGGTAACGGTAAGCTGATCTTTGGTCTGCCAGGCGTGGTCCAGCACGACGCCCGGAAATGCCTCATTCAGCGCGGCGAGATAATGTTGACCTAATTTTTCTTCAGACATGCTCAAACTCTCTTTAATCACGCCGCCAGCAAGGAGACGAACGCTAAAAATGCAAAGCCAAAACCAGCCCAGGTCATGCGCGGAGTAATATCAAGACGCAGACGGGCCATGCTGTTTTCGAATAGCGCGATAACCAGTACACCGACCACCAGTTTGACGATGGCAATCACCAATGCCAGCAGCAGCCCACCGGCGGTGAAGGTTTCCATTTGTCCCCACGGGATAAACACCCCGACGAACATCTGCAACACCACCAGTTGTTTCAGGCTGATACCCCATTTCATTACGCCAAAGCCGCTACCGCTGTATTCAGAGAGCGGCCCTTCCTGCAACTCCTGCTCGGCTTCCGCCAGGTCGAACGGCAGTTTGCCCATTTCGATAAAGGTGGCGAATGCACAGGCGCAGAGCGCCAGCACCAGTGGAATACTTTGGCTCAGCGGCCAGTGATAAACGGTGTCGGTGATGTTGCTGATGTTGGTGGAACCGGCAACCTGTGCGGCGACCCACAGCCCAAGCAGCAGCATCGGCTCAACCAGCACACCCAGCATCGCTTCACGGCTCGCGCCGATAGCGGTAAACGGGCTACCGGTATCCAGACCGGAAATGGCAAAGAAGAAACGCGCGATAGCGAAGAGATACAGTAAGGTGATCAAATCACCCAGTTGCGGCAGCGGAGAACCGACGGTCACTACCGGTAACGCAGTGGCGATAGTCAGCATGACGCCCACCATCACATACGGCGTCAGGCGAAACACCCAGCCAGAGGCATCCGGGCCAACGCTCTGGCGACCCAGCAGTTTGATAATGTCGCGATACTCCTGCAGCACGCCTGGTCCGCGACGGTTATGCAGACGGGCGCGCGCCACGCGGGTAATACCGGAGAGCAGCGGCGCAACGGCAAATAACACCAGCGCCTGAATTAACGGATACAAAACACTCATTCTCAGGCTCCTCGTGAAACAATAATCACCACCAGTACCACCAGTTCAACCAGCGCCATCCGGCGGAACAGCAACGCACTTCCCTCGCTCTGCCAGCCCGGCACCAGCGACACCGGATTCAGCACTTTGCGCAGTTTCAGCACCGGCGCAAACGCCTGTTTCACCGGCATGGCAAAACCGTGAGCAGTAATCACCATTGATTTTTCGTGGTCATAGCCACACACCCATGCCGCGCCACGGGAACGCGACGGCAGACGGTCGCCTTTGCAAATCGCCATAATGATGAATGGCAGCAGCGGGCAGGCAATCAGCAGCAACGTGATCATCGGTTGAGAAACGGTGGTGTTAGCAGGCTCCAACGGCAGAGGTACAGCAGCAGACAGCATCGGCAGCAGCCACGGCGCAGCAACACCGCCAATCACGCAGCAAATCGCCAGTGCCACCACACTTACGCTCATCAGGATCGGCGCACAGGTGGCGTTTTCGGCTTCTTTGGTACGCGGTGCGCCGAGGAAGGTTACGCCATAGACTTTCGCCATACACATCACCGCCAGCGCACCGGTAATTGCCAGACCCACAGCGAGCAGCGGCCCCAGCAGACGGGCAACAAACGCGCCGCTATTGCTCAGATTGAAGAAGGATTGATAGATAACCCATTCACCGGCAAACCCGTTCAGCGGCGGCAGCGCCTCCATTGCCATCAGCCCGACTAACATGGCGATGGAGATAACCGGCATTTTCTTGCCAATTCCGCCCAGTTTTTCGATATCGCGATGACCAGTACGGAACCAGACGCTACCCGCGCCGAGGAACAGTACGCTTTTGAACAGGCTATGGTTAAGCAGATGGTACAGACCACCGACCAGGCCAAGGGCAATCAGCGCCGGTTGTTCAAGCGCGATACCCGTTACACCAGCGCCCAACCCCAGCAGGATAATGCCGATATTTTCCAGCGTGTGGTAAGCCAGCAGACGCTGGATATTGTGCTCCATCAGTGCATACAGACCGCCGACGAACGCGGTGATCATGCCGAGCACCAGCAGCGCAATCCCCCACCACAGCGGTGCGTTCCCCCCCAGCAGCGACAGAGTTAAAATACCCAGCAGGCCAATTTTCATCACTACTGTGGAAAACAGCGCTGCCGCTGGCGCAGAGGCGTTGGCATGAGCCTGCGGCACCCAACCATGCAGTGGGATAATCCCGGCCAGCAGGCCAAAGCCAATCACGCCAAGCAGCCAGATATCGGAACCGAGCGGCAGTTGTTGCACGCGCATATCCAACAGGCGCAAATCCAGCGTGCCATAACGCTGCCACACCAGCCAGCAAGCGATCGCCAGCAGTAAAGTGCCAAGACGCCCCAGCGCAAACCACAGTTTGCCCTCTTTGCTATTACTGGTGAGGAACACCGCGCACAGGGCCATGATTTCAGCCATTACCACGAACATGCCCAGGTTACTGGCGATGACAGCGCACACGGGGGCAGCCATCAACATATTGATCTGCAAGCCGTTGCATTTCACCTGCGCATGGCGATGCCAGTCAATGTTGTAGAGGCTGACAAACAGGCCGCACAGACCAAGGGTAATCAGCCAAATCGCGTTAAGCGGGGAAATTTGGATATCAAAACTCACCAGCGACAGCGCACCGCTCACGCCGACCGCGCCAGTCAGCACGGTGAACCCTGCAGCAGCCGTGTACAGGCTACCGACCGCGCCGCCAATCCCGGCAATCCAGCCACTTAGCGCCTTATGAAAAGAAAAGAGAAATGCCAGAACAGCGGCGGCGGCAAACCACGCCACGCCGCTATTGATCAGTGAAATTGCGCTCATTTAGCCTCTCCACTTTGAGCCTGCTGAAACAAGGTGAGATCGCCAAAGTCCGTGTTAAAAGTCAGCTCACGCTTACGCTTGCTGACGCGGGCGATATCGGTGTTATCCACCAGATGCAGGGCTTTGGTCGGGCACATCCGCACGCAGGCCGGACCTTGTTCATCAAAACTACAGAGGTCACATTTGACGGCGATTGCGCGAATACCCGGCACCCAGTCAAGCAACGTGCTGACACGCGCCGGAGCAGGCGGTGCCGGTGGCGCTTTCGCGGTATTGGCGTTTGCCGGAATATCCAGCGGACGGCTGCCGGAAAATTCGATTGCGCCAAACGGACAGGCAATGCCGCACAGTTTGCAGCTTACGCACAGACTTTCATTAAGCTGGACTGCGCCATCAACGCGGGTGATAGCGTTAACCGGGCAGACCACCGCACAGGGCGCATCTTCGCAGTGATGGCAAAGCTGCGGTGCAGATTCTTTATCATTCAGCATCACTCGCAGGCGCGGCATAGATTGCAGGCCGTGCTGGCGATGCGTCTCTGAACAGGCTGCTTCACAGGTGTGGCAGCCGATACAGAGCGTGGAGTCAGCAATTACAAAACGATTCACCAGGCATTCCTCAGGTGATTGTCATTTTTGACGAAAACATGCCGATGAAATGTCATTTTCGACACTCATCGACACGCCCATCCCCAAACAGGCATGACGCCTGCAACACAGGCAAAGCCTCAGCTCATGCTGCCGAGCTTTGTCCCTTTACCAGTTGGCTTAAATTCACCGGGGTATTGTTTTCAATGGTGGTGTATAAGCTGTCGTAAACGCCAGCGATTTTTTCGAGATAGTGTTCCAGCACTTGTTCGCGATTGCGGATGTTGACCTTGCCATCAATCATGCCGTCAATGCCCAACTGAGCCTGTGCAATCTGCTGTTTATCTTCGCCGTCTTTCGTTTCAACGTAGTACTCGATGGTGTGGCTGTTAAAACCATCCCCGAGGGTGACGTAAATTCGAAAATGCTCAAAAAGAACGAAACAGAGTTCTTTATCTGGCGCGCAGCTCATAGCGTGATGCAAACGCGCTTTTGATAACGTGATCCCCTGAACCAGCGAATTGCAGTAAATATGCCACTGGTCCTGTAGGCGACGATGCCGCTGTGCGATGTAATCGGCTTTCTCGCTTATTTCCCAAATAGTCATTGTCAGGTTACCCGTTTAACAGAGATGCCCGCCCTCAAGCATTTTTTGTGCCAATTTTTAATCTGTTGTTATTTAAGTATTTTTTATGATTCCACTGAATTTCGACGCCGTGTCGACGTGTCATTTCGACATCATCGACATTATTCACCGCAGCGATAATCAACGCTGGCACAATTATTGCTTATAGCTGGCAATAGTTAATGGGAGGCGATATGCACGAAATAACCCTCTGCCAACGGGCACTGGAATTGATCGAACAGCAGGCCGCAAAGCATGGCGCAAAACGCGTAACTGGGGTCTGGCTCAAAATTGGCGCATTTTCTTGTGTCGAAACCAGCTCTCTTGCCTTTTGTTTTGATCTGGTTTGCCGCGGCAGCGTGGCGGAAGGTTGTAAACTGCACCTCGAAGAACAAGAGGCCGAATGCTGGTGTGAAACATGCCAACAGTATGTGACGCTACTGACCCAGCGCGTCCGCCGCTGTCCACAGTGTCATGGCGACATGCTGCGCATTGTGGCAGACGACGGTTTACAGATTCGGCGGATAGAAATAGACCAGGAGTGAGCGATGTGTACAACATGCGGTTGCGGTGAAGGCAACCTGTATATCGAGGGTGATGAACATAACCCTCATTCCGCGTTTCGTAGCGCGCCTTTTGCCCCGGCAGCACGCCCGAAAATGAAAATCACCGGCATTAAAGCGCCTGAATTTACCCCCAGCCAGACTGAAGAAGGCGACCTGCATTACGGTTACGGGGAAGCAGGCACTCACGCGCCGGGCATGAGCCAGCGTCGGATGCTGGAAGTGGAAATTGACGTGCTGGACAAAAATAACCGTCTGGCTGAACGCAATCGCGCACGCTTTGCTGCCCGCAACCAACTGGTGCTCAACCTGGTTTCCAGCCCTGGTTCCGGTAAAACTACGCTGCTGACCGAAACCTTAATGCGCCTGAAAGATAGCGTTCCGTGTGCGGTTATCGAAGGTGACCAGCAGACAGTTAACGACGCCGCGCGCATTCGCGCTACCGGCACACCGGCAATTCAGGTAAACACCGGTAAAGGCTGCCATCTCGACGCACAGATGATTGCCGACGCCGCACCGCGTCTGCCATTAGACGATAACGGTATTCTGTTTATCGAAAACGTTGGCAATCTTGTATGCCCGGCCAGCTTCGATCTCGGTGAAAAACACAAAGTGGCGGTGCTCTCGGTCACTGAGGGTGAAGATAAGCCTCTGAAATATCCGCATATGTTTGCCGCTGCCTCGCTGATGTTGCTCAACAAAGTTGATCTGCTGCCGTATCTCAATTTCGACGTTGAGAAATGCATCGCCTGCGCCCGCGAAGTCAATCCAGAAATTGAAATCATCCTGATTTCCGCCACCAGCGGCGAAGGGATGGACCAGTGGTTGAACTGGCTGGAGACACAGCGATGTGCATAGGCGTTCCCGGCCAGATTCGCACCATTGACGGCAACCAGGCGAAGGTCGACATCTGCGGCATTCAACGCGATGTCGATTTAACGTTAGTCGGCAGTTGCGATGAAAACGGTCAGCCACGCGTGGGTCAGTGGGTACTGGTTCACGTTGGCTTTGCCATGAGCGTAATTAATGAAGCCGAAGCGCGCGACACCCTCGACGCCTTACAAAATATGTTTGACGTTGAGCCGGATGTCGGCGCGCTGTTGTATGGCGAGGAAAAATAATGCGTTTTGTTGATGAATATCGCGCGCCGGAACAGGTGATGCAGTTAATTGAACATCTGCGCGAACGTGCTTCACATCTCTCTTACACCGCCGAGCGCCCACTGCGCATTATGGAAGTATGCGGCGGCCATACCCACGCCATCTTTAAATTCGGTCTCGACCAGTTGCTGCCGGAAAACGTTGAGTTTATCCACGGTCCGGGTTGCCCGGTGTGCGTACTGCCGATGGGCAGAATCGACACTTGCGTAGAAATTGCCAGCCATCCGGAAGTCATCTTCTGTACCTTTGGTGACGCCATGCGCGTACCCGGTAAACAGGGGTCGCTGCTACAGGCAAAAGCGCGCGGTGCCGATGTGCGTATTGTCTACTCACCAATGGATGCGTTGAAACTGGCGCAGGAGAACCCAACCCGCAAAGTGGTGTTCTTCGGCTTAGGGTTTGAAACCACCATGCCGACCACCGCCATCACTCTGCAACAGGCGAAAGCCCGCGATGTGCAGAACTTTTACTTCTTCTGCCAGCACATTACGCTGATCCCGACTCTGCGCAGTTTGCTGGAACAACCCGACAATGGCATTGATGCGTTCCTCGCGCCGGGCCACGTCAGTATGGTTATCGGCACCGACGCCTATAATTTTATCGCCAGCGATTTTCATCGTCCGCTGGTGGTCGCTGGATTCGAACCACTTGATCTACTACAAGGCGTAGTGATGCTGGTAGAGCAGAAAATAGCGGCTCACAGCAAGGTAGAGAATCAGTATCGCCGGGTAGTACCTGATGCCGGTAATCTGCTGGCGCAACAGGCGATTGCTGATGTGTTCTGCGTTAACGGTGACAGCGAATGGCGCGGACTGGGCGTGATTGAATCTTCTGGCGTGCACCTGACGCCGGACTATCAGCGGTTTGACGCTGAAGCGCATTTCCGCCCGGCTCCGCAGCAGGTTTGCGATGATCCGCGCGCGCGCTGTGGCGAAGTATTGACGGGCAAATGTAAGCCGCATCAATGCCCGTTATTTGGGAACACCTGTAATCCTCAAACCGCGTTCGGTGCGCTGATGGTTTCCTCCGAAGGAGCCTGTGCAGCGTGGTATCAGTATCGTCAGCAGGAGAGTGAAGCGTGAATAATATCCAACTCGCCCACGGCAGCGGCGGCCAGGCGATGCAGCAATTAATCAATAGCCTGTTTATGGAAGCTTTTGCCAATCCGTGGCTGGCGGAACAGGAAGATCAGGCACGTCTTGACCTGGCGCAACTGGTGGCGGAAGGCGACCGTCTGGCCTTCTCCACCGACAGCTACGTCATTGACCCGCTATTCTTCCCTGGTGGCAATATTGGCAAGCTGGCGATTTGTGGTACGGCGAATGACGTTGCGGTCAGCGGCGCAATTCCACGTTATCTCTCCTGTGGTTTTATCCTTGAAGAAGGGTTGCCGATGGAGACGCTAAAAGCGGTCGTCACCAGCATGGCAGAAACCGCCCGCGCGGCTGGCATTGCCATTGTGACTGGCGATACCAAAGTGGTACAACGCGGTGCTGCAGACAAATTGTTTATCAACACCGCAGGAATGGGCGCGATCCCGGCGAATATTCACTGGGGCGCACAAACTCTGACCGCAGGCGATGTATTGCTGGTTAGCGGTACGCTCGGTGACCACGGTGCAACTATCCTTAACCTGCGTGAGCAACTGGGGCTGGATGGCGAACTGGTCAGCGACTGTGCAGTGCTGACGCCTCTGATTCAGACACTGCGTGACATTCCCGGCGTGAAGGCGCTGCGCGATGCCACCCGCGGTGGAGTGAACGCGGTGGTTCATGAATTCGCGGCAGCCTGCGGTTGCGGTATTGAACTTTCAGAAGCTGCACTGCCGGTTAAACCTGCCGTGCGCGGCGTTTGCGAACTGCTGGGACTGGATGCCCTCAACTTTGCCAACGAAGGCAAGCTGGTGATCGCCGTAGAGCGTAACGCGGCAGAGCAAGTGTTGGCGGCGCTGCATTCCCATCCACTGGGACAGGATGCTGCGTTAATTGGCGAAGTGGTGGAACGTAAAGGTGTTCGTCTTGCAGGGCTTTATGGTGTGAAACGAACTCTCGATCTACCACACGCCGAACCGCTGCCTCGTATATGCTAATAAAAATCTAAAGCTCCTTTAATTTGTCATTTACCTTTTGCACCGCTTAGCGGTGCTTTCCTGGAAGAACAACATGTCGTATACACCGATGAGTGATCTCGGGCAACAAGGGTTGTTCGACATCACTCGGACACTATTGCAGCAGCCCGATCTGGCCTCGCTGTGTGAGGCTCTTTCGCAACTGGTAAAGCGTTCTGCGCTCGCTGACAACGCGGCGATTGTGTTGTGGCAAGCGCAGACTCAACGTGCGACTTATTACGCGTCGCGTGACAAAGAAACCCCAATAAAATACGAAGACGAAACCGTTCTGGCGCATGGGCCGGTGCGCAGCATTTTGTCGCGTCCTGATACGCTGCATTGCAGCTACGAAGAATTTTGTGAAACCTGGCCACAACTGGCCACAAGCGGTTTATATCCCAAATTTGGTCACTATTGCCTGATGCCACAGGCAGCGGAAGGGCATATTTTTGGTGGCTGTGAATTTATTCGTTATGACGATCGCCCGTGGAGCGAAAAAGAGTTCAATCGCCTGCAAACATTTACGCAGATTGTTTCTGTTGTCACCGAGCAAATTCAGAGCCGCGTCATCAACAACGTCGACTACGAACTGTTATGTCGGGAACGGGATAACTTCCGCATTCTGGTCGCCATCACCAATGCGGTACTCTCCCGCCTGGACATGGACGAACTGGTCAGCGAAGTGGCGAAAGAGATCCACTACTACTTCGATATCGACGATATCAGTATCGTCTTACGCAGTCATCGTAAAAACAAACTCAACGTTTACTCCACTCATTATCTTGATAAACAGCATCCCACTCACGAACAGAGTGAAGTTGATGAGGCCGGAACCCTCACCGAGCGCGTATTTAAAAGCAAAGAGATGCTGCTGATTAATCTCCACGAACGAGATGATTTAGCCCCCTACGAACGCATGCTGTTCGACACCTGGGGAAACCAGATCCAGACGTTGTGCCTGCTACCATTGATGTCTGGTAATACCATGCTGGGCGTATTGAAACTGGCACAGTGTGAAGAGAAAACCTTTACCACCACCAACCTGAGTTTACTGCGCCAGATTGCCGAACGTGTGGCGATTGCCGTGGATAATGCTCTTGCCTACCAAGAAATCCACCGTCTGAAAGAGCGGCTGGTTGATGAAAACCTCGCCCTGACAGAACAACTCAACAATGTGGATAGTGAATTTGGCGAGATTATTGGTCGCAGCGAAGCCATGTATAGCGTGCTCAAACAGGTTGAGATGGTGGCGCAAAGCGACAGCACCGTACTCATTCTTGGTGAAACTGGCACAGGAAAAGAGCTGATAGCCCGCGCAATTCACAATCTGAGTGAGCGAAACGGTCGTCGAATGGTGAAAATGAACTGCGCCGCCATGCCTGCCGGATTGCTGGAAAGCGATCTGTTTGGTCATGAGCGTGGCGCCTTTACTGGTGCCAGCACCCAGCGCATCGGTCGTTTTGAACTGGCGGATAAAAGCTCGCTGTTCCTCGATGAAGTGGGTGATATGCCGCTGGAGTTACAGCCGAAGCTACTGCGCGTGTTGCAGGAACAGGAGTTTGAACGCCTCGGCAGCAACAAAATTATTCAGACGGACGTGCGTTTAATCGCCGCGACTAACCGCGATCTGAAAAAAATGGTCGCTGACCGTGAGTTCCGTAGCGATCTCTATTACCGCCTGAATGTCTTCCCGATTCATCTGCCACCGCTACGCGAGCGTCCGGAAGATATTCCGCTGCTGGCGAAAGCCTTCACCTTCAAAATAGCCCGCCGTCTGGGGCGCAATATTGACAGTATTCCAGCCGAGACTCTGCGCATATTGAGTAACATGGAATGGCCGGGTAACGTCCGCGAACTGGAAAATGTCATTGAGCGCGCGGTGCTGCTGACTCGCGGTAACGTTCTACAACTCTCTTTACCCGATATCTCACTACCGGAACCTGAAACGCCGCCTGCCGCGACGGTCGTCGCCCAGGAAGGTGAAGATGAATATCAACTGATTGTCCGTGTACTGAAAGAGACCAATGGTGTAGTCGCGGGGCCGAAAGGAGCTGCACAACGTCTGGGGCTAAAACGCACCACCCTGCTGTCACGGATGAAACGGCTGGGAATTGATAAAGCGGCATTGGTTTGACAGATTTAGTTATACTCAGTCAACATTCAATGAAAGGAGGCAGTATGGCCGTTTCAGCAAGAAATCAATTAACCGGAACCGTTAGCGCAGTAGCAATGGGCGCGGTGAATGATGAAGTAGAACTGACGCTGGCAGGTGGCGCTAAGCTGGTGGCGATTGTGACCCACAGCAGCCAGCAAGCCCTGGGGCTGGCAAAAGGGAAAGAAGCGATTGCCCTGATTAAAGCCCCGTGGGTAACGCTGGCAACGGAAGACTGTGGACTGAAATTCTCCGCTCGCAACCAGTTTGCTGGCAGCGTGTCGAAAATCACCGAAGGCGCAGTGAATGCCACTGTCCATATCAAAACGGATGCGGGTTTTGAAATTGTGGCGGTGGTAACAAATGAAAGCCAGGATGAGATGAAACTCACCGCTGGCTCGCGCGTTATTGCGTTGATCAAGGCATCAGCAATCCTGATTGCGACCAAAGCGTAAGCGCCGTATTTGCCGGAGAATATAAACTCCTCCGGCAAATTTATTTCTTCGGGCGATATTTTTCTGGCAGTTCCGGCACCGGACGCTTGTCATCAATCAGATGACGCACGGTTAAGATCGGATGACGCCACAGCATTCGCGGCCCCGCCCAACGCATAATCTGCTTCATCTCTTCACGCTTCGCAGGCTGATAACAGTGCACCGGACACTGCTTACAGGCCGGTTTCTCTTCGCCAAACACACATTTATCCAGCCGTTTTTGCGCATAAGCAAACAACGCCTCGTAATGCTCCGCCTCCGCTGACGCCTGCGGGCATTTCGCTTGATAAAGATCGATCATTTTTTTAATCGTCAGTTTTTCACGAGAGATACGCTTGCCGGACATGCTGCCTCCACACTCTTAAGGTGCATTTATATTACAACTTAATTTTAAAGGGGACTATGGCTCTGAAGGAGGAGGTTTCTTCAACCAACGCAATGTTTTCATAATCAACACGCAAAAGCTGCAAAACAGCATCTTTCCCGGAACCAGCATCAAGAACTCACCGTTCGCGTCTTCCCCTGAAATGATTAACTCCGGTATCATGTGCGCCTTATGTGATTACAACGAAAATAAAAACCATCACACCACATTTAACATCAGGGAACCGGACCTAACTCCATGAGTGTAATAGAAAATTTCGAAGCCCATACGCCTATGATGCAGCAGTATCTCAAGCTGAAAGCACAGCATCCGGAGATCCTGCTGTTCTACCGGATGGGTGACTTTTACGAGCTGTTTTATGACGACGCGAAACGGGCGTCGCAACTGCTGGATATTTCGCTGACTAAACGTGGCGCTTCCGCGGGTGAGCCAATCCCGATGGCAGGTATCCCCTATCACGCGGTAGAAAACTATCTTGCCAAACTGGTAAATCAGGGCGAATCCGTCGCTATTTGTGAACAGATTGGCGATCCGGCGACCAGCAAAGGGCCCGTTGAGCGCAAAGTTGTCCGTATCGTCACGCCGGGTACTATCAGCGATGAAGCCCTGTTGCAAGAGCGCCAGGACAACCTGCTGGCAGCTATCTGGCAGGACAGTAAAGGTTTCGGTTACGCGACGCTGGATATCAGTTCCGGGCGTTTTCGTCTGAGCGAACCGGCTGACCGCGAAACGATGGCAGCAGAACTGCAACACACCAATCCGGCGGAACTGCTGTACGCAGAAGATTTTGCTGAAATGTCGTTAATTGAAGGTCGTCGCGGCCTGCGCCGTCGCCCGCTGTGGGAGTTTGAAATCGACACCGCGCGCCAGCAGTTAAACCTGCAATTTGGCACGCGCGATCTGGTAGGTTTTGGTGTTGAAAATGCGTCACGCGGTCTTTGTGCCGCTGGTTGCCTGTTGCAGTATGCAAAAGATACCCAGCGCACAACCTTGCCACATATCCGCTCTATCACGATGGAACGCGAGCAGGACAGCATCATTATGGATGCTGCGACGCGCCGTAATCTGGAAATCACCCAGAATCTGGCGGGTGGCGCGGAAAATACGCTGGCTTCCGTGCTTGACTGCACCGTCACGCCGATGGGTAGCCGTATGCTGAAACGCTGGCTACATATGCCAGTGCGCGACACTCGCGTGTTGCTTGAGCGCCAGCAGACCATCGGCGCATTGCAGGATTTCACCGCCGAATTACAGCCGGTACTGCGGCAGGTGGGCGATCTGGAGCGTATTCTGGCACGACTGGCGTTACGTACCGCTCGCCCACGCGATCTTGCTCGCATGCGTCACGCCTTCCAGCAACTGCCGGAACTGCGCGCACAGTTAGAAACTGTCGATAGTGCACCGGTACAGGCGCTGCGTGAGAAAATGGGCGAATTTGCCGAACTGCGCGATCTGCTGGAGCGGGCAATCATCGACACGCCGCCGGTACTGGTGCGCGACGGTGGTGTTATCGCACCGGGCTATAACGAAGAGCTGGATGAGTGGCGCGCGCTGGCTGACGGCGCGACCGATTATCTGGAGCGTCTGGAAGTCCGCGAGCGTGAACGTACCGGCCTGGACACGCTGAAAGTTGGTTTTAACGCGGTGCACGGCTATTACATTCAAATCAGCCGTGGGCAAAGCCATCTGGCACCGATTAACTACATGCGCCGCCAGACGCTGAAAAACGCTGAACGCTACATTATTCCGGAGCTGAAAGAGTACGAAGACAAAGTCCTCACCTCAAAAGGCAAAGCACTGGCGCTGGAAAAACAGCTTTATGAAGAGTTGTTTGACCTGCTGCTGCCGCATCTGGAAGCGTTGCAACAGAGTGCGAGCGCACTGGCAGAACTCGACGTGCTGGTTAACCTGGCAGAACGTGCCTATACCCTGAACTACACCTGCCCGACCTTTATTGATAAACCCGGTATTCGCATTACCGAAGGTCGCCATCCGGTGGTTGAACAGGTACTGAATGAGCCGTTTATCGCTAACCCGCTGAATCTGTCGCCACAGCGCCGCATGTTGATCATTACCGGTCCGAACATGGGCGGTAAAAGTACCTATATGCGCCAGACCGCGTTGATTGCGCTGATGGCCTATATCGGCAGTTATGTACCGGCACAAAGCGTGGAAATTGGTCCGATTGACCGTATCTTCACCCGCGTCGGCGCGGCGGATGATCTGGCTTCCGGGCGTTCAACCTTTATGGTGGAAATGACCGAAACCGCCAATATTCTGCATAATGCCACCGAGTACAGTCTGGTGTTGATGGATGAGATTGGTCGCGGGACGTCCACTTACGATGGTCTGTCGCTGGCGTGGGCGTGTGCGGAAAATCTGGCGAATAAGATTAAAGCGTTGACACTGTTTGCCACCCACTATTTCGAACTGACACAGCTACCAGAGAAAATGGAAGGCGTGGCGAACGTGCATCTTGATGCACTGGAGCACGGCGACACGATTGCCTTTATGCACAGTGTGCAGGACGGCGCGGCAAGTAAGAGCTACGGTCTGGCGGTTGCTGCGCTGGCGGGCGTACCAAAAGAGGTAATCAAGCGCGCGCGGCAGAAACTGCGTGAGCTGGAGAGCATTTCACCTAATGCGGCCGCTACGCAGGTTGATGGTACGCAGATGTCTTTGCTGTCATTACCGGAAGAAACCTCGCCAGCAGTCGAAGCACTGGAAAATCTCGATCCAGATTCACTGACCCCGCGTCAGGCGCTGGAGTGGATTTATCGGTTGAAGAGTCTGGTGTAAACCTGATATTCCCGACGGCACTATGCCGTCGGGTTGATTCACTACTTTTTCATTTGCACCCGGCAATACTGAGTCACCACATCTGAAATAGAGGGATATTTCACTTTCACCTGGTAATCAGGAAATGTCGTAAATGTGATATCCTCATGATCAATAAACACGGGGGCAGTTTTCCGTGCAGCTTCTGCTAAGATCGCTTCTTGCTCTGGTGCTAACGGATAAAATACCTTTACACTGTCAGGTACAATCTCTTCTTTTATCTTCGATTTTTCATGAGTAACAATGATATCCATCTCATGGCGGACAAAGGATATTGTGGAACCATTTAAACGATAATATTGTGTCGTGTGGTAGCGTTTTTCATTTTCTACCGAGTAAATGACTTTCATTATTCCCAAAATGCTAAGTTGATATTTTTCGTTATTCTCCGTCACACTGAAATCTGTTGTACACTTAACTACATCACCTTCAGTTATAAGTTTTTCAAAACGATTTATTTCTTCTATAGAAGCAGCTTGTACATTAGATGTAAAAAAACAGAAAGCTAACAGGAAAGCATAAAAATATCTAAGCATCTTAAAACATCCTTTTGTAATTTATTACTCCAAAGACTTCGACACTCTGGTCGGGTATAATAATACATTGCTATAATTTTGAGTCTATGCAAATGTCTACCACCCGCTATCAAAAAATTGATGCTCATAACTATCGCCATATATGGGCCGTTGGTGATATTCATGGTGACTATCAATTATTACAATCCCGCTTACATCAATTATCTTTTTGTCCCGAAACAGACTTACTTATTTCTACAGGCGATAATATTGATCGTGGGGCGGAGAGTCTTAACGTACTACGCCTGTTAAACCATCCCTAGTTTACCTCTGTTAAGGGCAACCACGAAGCGATGGCTCTTGATGCATTCGCGACTGGCGATGGCAATATGTGGCTGGCCAGTGGCGGTGACTGGTTTTTCGATTTAAATAAGACGGAACAAAAAGAGGCAATAGATCTGTTGCTTCGTTTTCATCATCTTCCCCATATTATTGAATTAGATAACGATAATATAAAATATATCATCGCACATGCGGATTACCCAGGAGATAAATATCAGTTTGGTAAAGAAATAGCGGAAAGTGAATTACTCTGGCCTGTTGATCGCGTGCAGAAATCGCTTAAAGGCGAATCACAAAAAATAAACGGTGCCGACCGCTTTATCTTTGGTCATATGATGTTTGATAACATTCAGACGTTCGCTAACCAGATTTATATTGATACCGGCTCACCGAAAAGCGGACGGTTATCGTTTTATAAAATAAAGTAATCTCATGCTTCCTCTGTGAAGCATGAGTATCCCGGTTTTATTTCAGGCCATTATTCGTTTTTCGCCAGCAGCAAAGAGAGATCAAGCTTCGCCAGCGTGCGGCTAGCGCTTTCCGGCAGACCGCCGTCAGTAATGATCTGATCAAACTCACTTAACGGTAACGCCAGCCATGTCGCCACCTGACCATATTTCGTGGCATCACAGACCAGAATCCGCTGGCGGCTGGCACTGGCAATCGCCCGTTTCACCGTGACTTTATCTTCCGCTGGCGTAGAGATCCCCCGCACACTCCATGACGATGCAGAAATAAAAGCCTGATCAATCATCAAGCTGCGCAGCATGGTCGCGGCGGCTTCTCCGACACAGGAACGGTTTTCCCGACAAACTGCACCACCAGTGTGAATAATTGTGCAATTACTGTTGTCGAGCAAGTAGTTTGCGATAACGAAATCGTTGGTGACAACAGTGAGTGGCTCCATGTGAATCAAATGCTGTGCAATCGCTAACGTGGTCGTTCCCGCATCCAGATAGATACAACTCCCCGGCTGAACGAGACTTGCCGCCAGCTTGCCAATAGCCGCTTTTTGCGTCATTGCCAGCGCAGTTTTTACCTGGTGAGAAGGTTCATGCGCCACACGTCCCGGCGACTGGACACCTCCGGACACCAACACAACAGCGCCCTGCTGCTCCAGTTTTTGCAAATCCCGACGAATGGTCATATGTGACACATTCATTCTGTCCGTCAGTTCAGCAATACTGACAATGCCTTTTTCAGCTACCATCTCAAGGATGATTTGGCGACGCTCTACGGGTATCAACTTTTGCTCCTTCCTTTGTCCTGCGGACATTCTACGCTATTTGCCTGCGAAACGTGCGCAACGCAACTATCGCTTAGTTCACATAAAATAACACGCCATGTTAATTTTTGTGAATCAGCTCACCATATCGTTATCGCCTGGCGCTTATATTCACAACATCAAACAAAATATCACTTAAATTAACAAGGAGAGCAGATGAAAACGGGATCTGAGTTTCATGTCGGTATCGTTGGTTTAGGGTCAATGGGGATGGGAGCGGCGCTGTCGTGTGTCCGCGCGGGTCTTTCTACCTGGGGCGCAGACCTGAACGCCAATGCCTGCGCTACGCTGAAAGAGGCTGGCGCTTGCGGGGTTTCCGATAACGCCGCGACGTTTGCCGAAAAACTGGATGCTCTGCTGGTGCTGGTGGTAAATGCGGCCCAGGTCAAACAAGTACTGTTTGGTGATAAAGGCGTTGCACAGCATCTGAAACCCGGCACGGCTGTAATGGTTTCTTCCACTATCGCCAGTGCTGATGCGCAGGAAATTGCCACTGCTCTGGCTGCGTTCGATCTGGAAATGCTGGATGCGCCAGTTTCTGGTGGCGCGGTAAAAGCCGCTAACGGTGAAATGACCGTTATGGCCTCCGGTAGTGATCTTGCCTTTGAACGCCTGACCCCCGTGCTGGAAGCCGTCGCCGGAAAAGTTTATCGCATTGGTGCAGAGCCGGGTCTGGGTTCGACAGTAAAAATTATCCACCAGTTGTTAGCTGGCGTGCATATTGCTGCCGGGGCCGAAGCGATGGCACTTGCTGCCCGTGCGGGGATCCCACTGGATGTAATGTATGACGTCGTAACCAATGCCGCCGGAAATTCGTGGATGTTCGAAAACCGGATGCGCCATGTGGTGGATGGCGATTACACCCCGCATTCTGCCGTAGATATTTTTGTGAAGGAGCTCGGGCTGGTTGCTGATACCGCTAAAGCCCTGCACTTTCCGCTGCCGCTGGCCTCAACAGCGTTGAATATGTTCACCAGCGCCAGCAACGCAGGTTACGGAAAAGAAGACGACAGCGCAGTCATCAAGATTTTCTCTGGCATCACTCTACCGGGAGCGAAATCATGATCAAGATTGGCGTTATCGCTGATGATTTTACCGGCGCGACGGATATCGCCAGTTTTCTGGTGGAAAATAGTCTGCCAACGGTGCAAATCAACGGTGTCCCGACAGGGGAAATGCCGGAAGCAATCGATGCCGTTGTGATCAGTCTGAAAACTCGCTCCTGCCCGGTGGCAGAAGCCACACAGCAATCGCTGGCGGCTCTGCGCTGGTTGCAACAACAAGGTTGCAAACAAGTCTACTTCAAATACTGCTCCACTTTCAACAGTACTGAGAAAGGCAATATCGGCCCGGTGACTGATGCATTAATGGATGCACTCGACACGCCGTTTACGGTCTTTTCCCCGGCTCTGCCAGTCAACGGGCGCACGGTTTATCAGGGTTATTTGTTCGTGATGAATCAACTGCTGGCCGAATCCGGGATGCGGCATCATCCAGTAAATCCTATGACCGACAGCTACCTTCCGCGTCTGGTTGAAGCACAATCCACAGGGCGCTGCGGCGTCGTTTCGGCGCATATTCTCGAAAAAGGTGTGGAAGCCATGCGTCAGGAACTGGCCCGTTTACAGCAAGAGGGCTATCGCTACGCGGTGCTTGATGCCCTGACCGAACGCCATCTGGAAATTCAGGGTGAAGCCTTGCGTGATGCCCCATTAGTAACCGGCGGTTCTGGCCTTGCGATAGGTCTGGCCCGGCAGTGGGCGCAAGAAAACGGTAACCAGGCACGCGAAGCAGGGCGTCCACTCGCAGGGCGCGGCGTAGTGCTCTCCGGTTCATGCTCACAAATGACCAATTGCCAGGTGGCACATTACCGTCAGATTGCGCCAGCCCGTGAAGTTGATGTGGCACGTTGTCTCACAACAGAAACACTGGTCGCTTATACACACGAACTGGCGAAATGGGTTCTGAGTCAGGAAAGTGAACTTGCTCCGCTGGTTTTTGCCACCGCCAGCACCGACGCGCTGGCCGCTATTCAACAGCAATATGGCGCACAAAAAGCCAGCCAGCCAGGCAGTGGAAGCGCTGTTTTCGCTACTGGCTGCCAGGTTAGCGGCGGAAGGTGTAACACGTTTTATTGTCGCAGGCGGTGAAACTTCCGGAGTGGTCACGCAGAGTCTGGGCATAAAAGGGTTCCATATTGGCTCAACAATTTCCCCCGGTGTGCCGTGGGTTAACGCACTGGATAAACCTGTCTCACTGGCCCTTAAATCCGGCAATTTCGGTGACGAAGCCTTTTTTTCACGAGCCCAAAGAGAGTTTCTACCATGAGCGATTTCGCAAAAGCAGAGCAGTCTTTGCGAGAAGAGATGACGCGGATTGCCAGTTCGTTCTTTCAGCGCGGCTATGCCACCGGTTCGGCTGGCAATCTGTCGCTGCTTTTGCCTGACGGGAATTTACTGGCAACGCCGACAGGTTCATGCCTGGGTAATCTCGATCCGCAGCGGCTTTCCAAAGTCACCGCGGATGGCGAATGGCTAAGTGGTGACAAACCCTCAAAAGAAGTGCTCTTTCATCTGGCGCTGTATCGCAATAATCCGCGCTGTAAAGCTGTCGTGCATTTGCACAGTACGTGGTCGACGGCACTTTCCTGCCTTCAAGGGCTGGACAGCAGTAACGTTATTCGTCCGTTCACACCGTACGTGGTGATGCGGATGGGGAACGTCCCGTTGGTGCCCTATTATCGCCCGGGCGATAAACGCATCGCACAGGATCTGGCGGAACTGGCAGCAAATCATCAGGCCTTTTTGTTAGCAAATCATGGCCCAGTGGTTTGCGGTGAAAGCCTGCAAGAAGCTGCCAACAATATGGAAGAGCTGGAGGAAACGGCCAGGCTAATTTTTATTCTCAGCGACCGCCCGATCCGCTATCTGACCGCAGATGAAATTGCGGAATTAAGGAGTTAATGCAATGCCTCGTTTTGCAGCTAATTTATCCATGATGTTCACCGAAGTGCCTTTTATTGAACGCTTCGCCGCAGCGCGAAAAGCTGGTTTTGATGCCGTGGAATTTCTGTTTCCCTATGACTATTCCATCCAGCAAATCCAGCAACAACTGGCGCAAAACCATCTGACGCTGGCGCTGTTCAATACCGCTCCTAGGGATGTTAATGCGGGTGAATGGGGATTATCCGCCCTTCCCAGACGTGAGCACGAAGCTCGCGCGGACATCGATCTGGCTCTGGAATATGCGCTGGCGCTCAATTGCGAACAAGTTCATGTGATGGCAGGAGTAGTGCCCGCAGGCGAAGACGCTGAACGGTATCGGGCAGTGTTTATCGATAATCTCCGCTACGCTGCCGATAGCTTTGCGCCGCACGGCAAGCGAGTTTTGGTTGAAGCACTCAGCCCAGCCGTTAAACCTGGTTATCTCTTCTCCAGTCAGTATCAGGCACTGGCAATTGTTGAAGAGGTCGCTCGCGATAATGTGTTTATTCAGTTGGATACCTTCCATGCGCAAAAAGTAGATGGCGACCTGACGCATTTAATCCGCGATTACGCTGGGAAATATGCCCACGTGCAAATTGCCGGACTGCCTGACCGACATGAACCAGACGATGGCGAGATCAATTATCCGTGGCTGTTTCGCCTGTTCGATAAGGTGGGATATCGAGCCTGTACATAGATTTGTGTAATTGCCTGATTTTGATATGTTCAATCCAGCATCAAATGAAGGTTAATTTATGGACGAAAAACAGTTACAGGCTCTGGCTAACGAACTGGCCAAAAACCTCAAAACCCCTGAAGACCTCAGTCAGTTTGATCGGCTGCTGAAAAAGCTCAGCGTTGAAGCCGCTCTCAATGCAGAGATGACACACCATCCTGGGTATGAGAAAAATCAGTCCAGACCAGGAGCTAACTCCCGCAACGGTTTTTCCACAAAGACCGTTATCACAGGCGACGGTCCACTGGAACTGCGTACTCCGCGCGATCGTGACGGTACCTTCGAACCACAACTGGTAAAGAAAAATCAGACCCGTATTACCGGGATGGATAACCAGATCCTCTCGTTGTATGCCAAAGGGATGACCACCCGTGAGATAGCTGCTGCGTTCAAAGAACTGTATGACGCAGATGTTTCACCGGCACTGATATCAAAGGTTACCGATGCCGTGATGGAGCAGGTTGTAGAATGGCAAAACCGACCACTGGATGCTGTTTACCCCATTGTTTATCTTGACTGTATCGTCCTGAAAGTTCGGCAGGACAGTCGCGTCATCAACAAATCGGTGTTCCTGGCACTGGGCATCAATATCGAAGGTCAGAAAGAACTGCTGGGTATGTGGCTGGCCGAAAATGAAGGGGCGAAGTTCTGGCTCAATGTGCTGACTGAACTGAAAAACCGCGGTCTGAACGATATCCTCATCGCCTGTGTGGATGGCCTGAAAGGCTTCCCGGATGCCATCAACACAGTATATCCGAAGGCCCGCATCCAGTTATGCATCGTGCATATGGTGCGCAACAGCCTGCGCTTCGTGTCATGGAAGGACTACAAAGCCGTCACTCGCGACCTGAAAGCGATTTATCAGGCTCCCACGGAAGAGGCAGGCCAGCAGGCACTGGAAGCGTTCGCTGCGGCCTGGGACTGTCGCTATCCTCAGATAAGCCGAAGCTGGCAGGCTAACTGGCCGAATCTTGCCACGTTCTTCGCTTATCCAACGGACATCCGCAAAGTGATCTATACGACGAATGCCATCGAGTCGCTAAACAGCGTGATCCGCCATGCGCTCAAAAAGCGTAAAGTGTTCCCGACAGACGACTCGGTGAAAAAAGTGGTGTGGCTGGCAATCCAGTCTGCGTCCCAGAAATGGACGATGCCGTTGAAGGACTGGCGAATGGCAATGAGCCGCTTTATTATCGAGTTCGGTGACCGCCTGGACGGTCACTTCTGAGAAAAGGCATTTACACAGAATCTTAAACAGGCTCGACAAAATACACCAACTCCCCAAACAATCGGGATAGGAGCTGATCTCACGATCAGCTTCCTCCCACACCACCGTACGTACGGGGCCGTATACGGCGGTTCGGTTATGTTGATCGTCGCCTGCCTATACTTCTGGCAGGCCCAGTCTGGAGAACAGCTTATTGGGGAGTGCTATATTCAGTGCCGGACTACAGCTTATCCGCCACTCTTTATGGCAGCTTCCTGCTGTTTGCGCCGCAAGGTCCTTGCTTACGCCTCGACTGCGCAACTCCCTGAAGCGGTTGCGGCCCGTTTTCCACTGTTTCCAGAGTATGCTTCGCAGCCTGCGCCTTATCCATCCGTTCAGCTCTCGCATCAGCGATGGCCTCTGGTTCAGCCCGTAGTAACTTTTCCAGCCCGTCAGATATCGTCTTAGCGGCTGAGTTAGCTGTTCAAGGCTTCTCCCTGTGTTGCGTCCGGTCAGTGCTCTTATCCGCATTTTGAACCGTTTTATCGACTCCGGCGATACCACGCACCATACCTTCCGCCCCCTTATGAAGCTGTATCCAAGGAACTTGCGCGTTTCAGGGCGTGCTACAGCACTCTTCTTCGCGTTGACCTTCAGCTTCAGTTTATGGCTCAGCCAGTGCGTCAACCCCGCCATGATCCGGTTGCCTGCCCGTTCGCTTTTCACGTAGACATTACAGTCGTCTGCGTACCGCACGAACTTCAGACCACGTTTCTCCAGTTCCTTGTCGAGGTCGTCAAGCAGCAGGTTCGATAGCAGCGGCGACAGTGGGCCGCCCTGCGGCGTTCCTTCTGTCACCGGCCTTACCAGACCTGCGTCCATCACCCCTGCATTCAGGAACCTGCGGATAAGTGACAACACCCGTTTATCCGATACTCGTTTCTCTATCCGGCTCATCAGCACATCGTGATTTACCCGGTCGAAGAACTTCTCCAGATCGAGGTCGACCACCCAGTGATACCCGGCCCCGATATGTTCCCGGGCTTGTATCACTGCCTGGTGGGCCGAACGACCGGGACGGAACCCGTAGCTGTTGTCGCTGAACGAGCTATCCCACTGTGCCTGCAATACCTGCATCATCGCCTGCTGGATGAAGCGATCCACCACCGTCGGGATGCCCAGCAGACGTTCGCCGCCGCCGGGCTTCGGTATGGACACTCTTCTCACAGGAGATGGGCGGTATCTGCCGGACAGCAGTTGCGCTTTCAGCTCTGGCCAGTGGTGCCTCAGGTAGTCCGGCAGTTCGCTTACGCGCATACCATCGACTCCCGCTGCACCTTTGTTGGCTTTAACTCTTTTCAGGGCTTGCCTGAGATTGACTGGTTCACAAATGGCTTCCATCAGCCACACTGTTGACGACGGACTTTCTCTGTTCGTCGGTGCCTGCACGGTTTCAGCCCCCGGAAGGGCGGCGTTCGGGGCTTCACCCCGTTCCCCGGCCTCAGGGTCGCGATGCGTTTTCTGCTGCATGACCGTTCAGAACCTCCGTTGATACTCGTCACTCATTACCGTTCGGGCCTTCGGGTGTCATGCCCTACTATGCCCTCTGCTGACTCCTGTCCGCCGGTCAGCGCCCCTTACGGTACGCTCAGTTCTGGATACAGAACGACGGACAGGCCTCCCGGGGTAAGTTCAGC
This sequence comes from Escherichia marmotae, assembly GCF_002900365.1. Taxonomy (NCBI): domain Bacteria; kingdom Pseudomonadati; phylum Pseudomonadota; class Gammaproteobacteria; order Enterobacterales; family Enterobacteriaceae; genus Escherichia; species Escherichia marmotae. Next base: position 4,305,082 of record NZ_CP025979.1, on the reverse strand, counting down.
CGCCTTCACCACACACCTGTCCGATTTACCACCCCGGTTCTTGATGGTTATGGCCTTCGCAATTCTTTGCTTGCTCCGCCAACCGGGTAGGCCTCGTATCGGATTTCTGTTCGTCAGGTCATGGATTTGCTTCACGCTTCCTTCAGACCCCGCCTCACGACGACGCCCTTGCGCTTCGCTAGTCCTTCGCCACCATCAGGCTGGACAGGGGACTTTCACCCCCGAGCTGCTGAACATGCCCGGCACACAAAGAAAAAGGCCAGCCTCATATGAGACTGGCCTTTCTGACAGATGCTTGCTTATTCGCGGAACAGCGCTTCGATATTCAGCCCCTGAGTCTGCAAAATCTCACGCAGACGGCGCAGGCCTTCAACCTGAATCTGGCGAACACGTTCTCGAGTGAGGCCTATTTCACGACCTACATCTTCCAGTGTTGCCGCTTCATACCCCAGCAAACCGAATCGACGTGCCAGCACTTCACGCTGCTTGGCGTTCAGTTCGAACAGCCATTTGACGATGCTCTGCTTCATATCGTCATCTTGCGTGGTGTCTTCCGGACCGTTCTCTTTTTCGTCGGCCAGGATGTCCAGCAACGCTTTTTCGGAATCACCACCCAGCGGGGTGTCTACCGAGGTAATGCGCTCGTTAAGACGAAGCATACGGCTGACGTCATCAACTGGCTTATCCAGTTGCTCTGCGATTTCTTCCGCGCTCGGTTCGTGATCCAGCTTATGGGACAACTCACGTGCGGTTCGCAGGTAAACGTTCAGCTCCTTTACGATGTGGATCGGCAAACGAATCGTACGGGTTTGGTTCATAATCGCCCGTTCGATCGTCTGGCGAATCCACCATGTTGCGTATGTTGAGAAGCGGAAACCACGTTCCGGGTCAAACTTCTCAACCGCGCGGATCAGCCCCAGGTTACCCTCTTCGATAAGATCCAGCAACGCCAGACCACGATTGCCATAACGGCGGGCAATTTTTACCACCAGACGCAAGTTACTCTCGATCATCCGGCGGCGGGAGGCGACATCTCCACGCAGTGCGCGACGCGCAAAATAAACTTCTTCTTCGGCCGTTAACAGTGGCGAATAACCAATCTCACCAAGGTAAAGCTGAGTCGCGTCCAGCACACGCTGTGTGGCCCCCTGCGATAACAGCTCCTCTTCGGCCAAATCGTTATCACTGGGTTCCTCTTCAACTAAGGCCTTTTCGTCAAAAACCTCAACTCCGTTCTCATCAAATTCCGCATCTTCATTTAAATCATGAACTTTCAGCGTATTCTGACTCATAAGGTGGCTCCTACCCGTGATCCCTTGACGGAACGCTCAAGCAAAAGCCTGGTTCCGCCGAATTATCGCTGCGGTAAATAACGCAGCGGGTTTACGGATTTCCCCTTGTAACGAATTTCAAAATGCAATCGTGTTGAACTGGTTCCGGTGCTACCCATGGTTGCTATTTTTTGCCCCGCCTTCACTTCTTGTTGTTCCCGGACCAGCATTGTGTCGTTATGGGCGTAGGCACTCAGGTAATCATCATTATGCTTGATGATAATCAGATTACCGTAGCCGCGCAGCGCATTACCGGCATAAACAACGCGGCCATCTGCGGTCGCGATAATTGCCTGTCCTTTGCTACCTGCGATATCAATCCCCTTGTTGCCTCCCTCAGAAGCGCCAAAGGTTTCAATCACTTTGCCCTCAGTTGGCCAGCGCCAGGTGGAAATCGGCGTACTGGTTGATGTACTGCTGACAGTCGGCTCGGTTGTGCTTGCTGTTGGTACAGTTACAGGCGCTGTGACCGTGGTCGCAGTTGGCTTGTTGTTCGGCAACATTTTGTTAGCACTCTGTTCACCCGAAGATTCAGAATACGTAATTGTCGGTTGCGACGCAACAGCAACGGTGGAATTTTGTGCAGGCTTGATCACAACTCCTTGCTCTGCTGCATCCGCCTGGGTAATGGCATTTCCGCCAGTGATTGGCGTGCCAGAAGCATTGCCAACCTGTAAAGTCTGACCTACGTTCAACGCGTATGGTGCCTCAATATTATTACGTTGGGCGAGATCGCGGAAATCGTTACCGGTGCTCCAGGCAATATAGAAAAGTGTGTCGCCTTTTTTCACGGTATAAGTACTACCGCTATAACTGCCTTTCGGAATATTCCCGTACTGACGGTTGTAGACGATACGCCCATTTTCCATTTGCACCGGTTGCTGAGTGACAGGCTGCACCGGCTGGATTTGTGGTTGTTGCGTAGATTGAATTTGTGGCTGCTGTACCGGCTGAATTTGCGGTTGCTGCGTTTTAGACGTCGTCCCCATTTTCGGCGGTGGCGTAATCAACATACCTGAATTGGTATTTGCAGGTGCATTGCCGTTAACGGAACTGACTGGTGCCGGTGGATTCGATGTGTCAGAACAGCCAGCCAACCATAGCGAAACCAGTGACAAAGCCGCAATACGGCGAACGGTGAATTTTGGGCTTCCCGCGCTCATTTATCCCCCAGGAAAAATTGATTAATAACCAGTGACATAATTACCGTGCAAGGCACCCTACTGAACACTGGAAAAGATGTTCACGATACGCTGACCTGCTGAAAATAACCAGGAAAATTCCAGGTATTTCCTCGCACTTTAAGCCAGCTCCCCCTTCACTAAGGGAACAAAGCGCACGGCCTCTACGGTATCGATAATAAATTCGCCCCCGCGACGACGCACCCGCTTCAAATACTGGTGCTCTTCCCCTACCGGCAAGACGAGAATCCCGCCTTCATCCAGTTGCGTCATTAGTGCAGTAGGAATTTCGGGCGGTGCTGCCGTTACAATGATAGCGTCAAACGGCGCACGTGCTTGCCAACCTTGCCATCCATCGCCGTGACGGGTTGAAACATTATGTAAATCAAGATTTTTCAGGCGGCGACGCGCCTGCCACTGCAATCCTTTAATCCGTTCAACCGAACATACATGCTGGACAAGATGTGCCAGGATTGCCGTTTGATAGCCCGAACCGGTGCCGATTTCCAGCACCCGCGACTGCGGCGTCAGTTCGAGTAATTCGGTCATTCGCGCCACCATGTACGGCTGCGAAATTGTCTGCCCCTGACCTATCGGCAACGCGATATTGTCCCAGGCTTTTTGTTCAAACGCTTCATCAATGAATTTTTCACGCGGCACGGCGGCAAGTGCGTTCAACACCTGCTCATCCTGAATACCTTGCGCACGTAATTGATCCAGAAGTGCTTGTACGCGTCTGCTTACCATTGCGTGCCAACTCCCACGCTGTTTAACCAGTCTGAAACCACATCTTGCGCGTTGTGCGCGGTTAAATCTACATGCAGCGGCGTGATGGAGACATAGCCTTCATCTACCGCAGCAAAATCAGTCCCCGGACCGGCATCGCACTTACCGCCCGGCGGGCCAATCCAGTACAGCGTATTACCGCGCGGATCCTGTTGCGGGATAACTTGATCTGCCGGATGTCGTGTACCGCAGCGAGTGACGCGGATACCTTTAATCTGATCCAGCGGTAAATCCGGGACGTTAATATTGAGAATACGCCCGGTGCGCAGCGGCTCTTTGCACAGTGCGCGCAAAATAGAACAGGTTACCGCCGCAGCAGTGTCATAATGCTTATGCCCGTCAAGCGAGACGGCCAGCGCTGGAAAACCTAAATGACGGCCTTCCATCGCGGCTGCCACCGTACCGGAATAGATAACATCATCACCCAGATTCGGCCCGGCGTTAATGCCCGAAACCACAATATCCGGACGCGGACGCATCAGTGCATTCACACCAAGATATACACAATCGGTCGGGGTTCCCATTTGCACGGCGATATCACCATTTTCAAAGGTAAACGTGCGCAGGGAGGATTCCAGTGTCAGAGAATTTGAAGCGCCGCTGCGGTTACGATCGGGGGCAACCACCTGAACGTCAGCAAACTCACGCAAGGCTTTCGCCAGCGTTTGTATACCGGGTGCATGTACCCCGTCATCATTACTCAGCAATATGCGCATAATCACCTGTTGTGTTGATAAGTTCCCTGACAACGCTGGTTGCAAAACTTCCCGCCGGAAGCCAGAAACGGATTTCTACGGTGACGTCATCCCACCAGTTCCAGCTTAATTGTTGTGGATATAACAGCATCGCTCTGCGCGCGGCGTCTACTTTTTCGCGTACCAGTAATGCTTGCAATTCAGTTTCGTCGGCAACCGCCGCTTGTTCGAATGCCAGCGCCTCACGCTGGGTTCCCCACTCGCCGCTACCGGGCAAAGCAGCGGTAATCATCAGCTCTTTATCGTTGACGCGACGCTGTAATTTCGCCATTTCATCGTTAGTAGCAACAAACCAGCTACCACGCCCGGCTAATTGTAGCGCATCGCCGTCAACAACTTGATTAACGTCCGCTTTTTTGAGGCGCTCAGCAACAATCTGATTAAACAACGCACTACGGGCTGCCGACAACCAAAAACTGCGTTTATTGCGATCGCGCACCGGAGTATTCGTTTGCGCCCAGCGCAGCGCTCCCTGCAAGTTACTGCCGCCAATACCAAAACGTTGCGCACCAAAGTAGTTCGGTACACCTTTCACGCAAATATCGATCAGACGCTGTTCAACGTCATCGCGATTGCTCACTTCGCGTAGCACCAGGGTAAAGGCGTTACCTTTCAGCGCCCCTAAACGCAGCTTACGCTTGTGCCGCGCATACTCCAGCACCTGGCAACCTTCCAGTTGAAACGCACTCAGATCAGGCATTTCTTTGCCCGGTACACGCGCGCATAACCACTGTTCCGTAACGGCATGTTTGTCTTTCTGCCCCGCGAAGCTGACTTCACGAGCATGAATTTTCAGGAATTTTGCCAGTGCGTCCGCCACAAACCGGGTATTGCAACCGTTTTTAAGCACCCGCACCAGAATATGCTCACCTTCACCATCAGGCTCAAAGCCTAAATCTTCCACCACCACAAAGTCTTCCGGGTTGGCTTTCAGCAGCCCGGTGCCTTGCGGTTTGCCGTGGAGGTAAGTGAGATTATCAAACTCAATCATTTTGTTGCCTTAATGAGTAGCGCCACTGCTTCACAGGCAATCCCTTCCCCACGTCCGGTAAATCCAAGTTTTTCCGTGGTGGTGGCTTTCACGTTAACATCATCCATATGGCAGCCGAGATCTTCGGCAATAAACACGCGCATTTGTGGAATGTGCGGCAACATCTTCGGTGCCTGAGCGATGATAGTGACATCAACGTTGCCGAGGGTATACCCCTTCGCCTGAATGCGTCGCCAGGCTTCGCGTAGCAGCTCGCGGCTATCGGCACCTTTAAATGCCGGATCGGTATCCGGAAACAGCTTGCCGATATCCCCCAGCGCCGCGGCACCAAGTAGTGCATCGGTCAGCGCATGCAGCGCCACGTCGCCATCAGAATGCGCCAACAGCCCTTTTTCGTAAGGAATGCGCACGCCACCAATGATAATTGGGCCTTCGCCACCAAAGGCGTGTACATCAAAACCGTGTCCAATTCGCATTATGTATTCTCCTGATGGATGGTTCGGGTGAAGTAAAATTCAGCAAGCGCCAAATCTTCCGGGCGCGTGACTTTAATGTTATCCGCACGGCCTTCGACAAGCTGCGGATGAAAACCGCAATATTCCAGCGCCGAGGCTTCATCGGTAATGGTTGCGCCTTCATTTAAAGCACGCGTCAGGCAGTCATATAACAGCTCTCGAGGGAAAAATTGCGGCGTCAGCGCGTGCCATAAACCGTTGCGATCAACGGTATGTGCAATGGCATTTTTATCAGGTTCGGCGCGTTTCATGGTATCGCGCACCGGAGCGGCAAGAATCCCCCCCGTGCGGCTGGTTTCGCTCAGAGTTAACAGCCGTGCAAGATCATCCTGATGCAGGCAAGGACGAGCGGCGTCATGCACCAACACCCACTGCGCGTCGCCAGCAGCTTTCAGTCCTGCCAGCACAGAATCGGCACGCTCTTCACCACCATCAACAACAGTGATTTGCGGATGATTCGCCAGAGAAAGTTGTGCAAAACGACTATCGCCCGGGCTTATTGCAATGACGACACGCGTCACCCGGGGATGCGCCAGGAGCGCATACACCGAGTGTTCAAGAATGGTTTGATTACCTATTGAGAGATATTGCTTAGGACATTCCGTTTGCATTCGGCGGCCAAATCCGGCCGCCGGAACCACGGCGCAAACATCCAAATGAGTGGTTGCCATGTTAATTCCTGGGCTGATTTATCGATTGTTTTGCCCCGCAGACTGCGCGCGCTTCGACGCGTCAGGCACCAGACGATAAAAAGTTTCGCCCGGCCTGGTCATGCTGAGTTCATTACGCGCACGCTCTTCGAGCGCCTCCTGGCCGCCATTGAGATCGTCAATTTCGGCAAAAAGCTGATCGTTTCGCGCTTTAAGTTTCGCGTTTGTAGCTTGCTGTGCCGCCACATCATCATTGACGCGGGTATAGTCATGTATACCGTTCTTACCGAACCACAGCGAATACTGTAGCCAGACCAGAATAGCCAGCAACAGCAGCGTTAGTTTACCCATCCTGCCCCCTGAAAAACGGCATCATCATCCCATGCATCCGAAGACGACTCTACATCCTCTGTTGGGGATACCGCGACAACGCGGGCAAATGTACCACATTTGTCCATTGTTACGTATACCCAGGGCGTGCAGAACATAATCTCATTATTGGTTACGGTTTGAATTATGAACAGACCAGACGGGAAAGAACAAATTAGCCCAGCAACCACATAAACAGTGCGGCAAACATAATGCCGACTGTCACCAGGGTGAAAACAATGCTGTAGCGTAGCTTTCCGTCCATCAATGAATGCAGCGCAATACCCACCACCACCGCGACGGGCATCAGCGCCAGAAAGAAAGGCCAGGTATAGATAAAGAAGAACAGCGTGTTAGAGCCATAAATCAACATCGGTATCGCCAGCGCGCACAGCCAGGAGACAAAACCGACCACGGCCCCTGACAGCGACCATGTGGTTTCTTCATCTTCGGTAAGGCTTTCGCTATTTGTTAGTGTAATGTTATGGCTATTACGCATATCGGATCCTGTTACTTTGACGAACCGGGCATGTAAACCCGGCGGTGTCTCAGGATCTGATAATATCGTTCTGTCTCAGTAGATCTAATAATTGCTGAACCAAATTTGTTACCAATTGTTCACCATTGAGATGAATTTCTGCTGATTCAGGCGCTTCGTAAACGGCATCTATCCCCGTAAAGTTACGCAGTTCACCGGCACGCGCTTTTTTATATAAACCTTTTGGATCGCGAGCTTCACAAATCGCCAACGGCGTATCGACAAACACTTCGATAAACCGCCCTTCTCCTACACGTTCGCGAACCATCTGACGTTCAGCGCGATGTGGTGAGATAAACGCAGTCAGCACTACCAGACCGGCTTCAACCATTAAATTCGCCACTTCGCCAACCCGACGGATATTTTCTTTACGATCGGCATCGCTAAAACCGAGATCGCTGCATAAACCGTGGCGAACGTTGTCGCCATCCAGCAAATACGTGCTGACGCCAAGTTTATGCAGCGCCTCCTCCAGCGCCCCGGCAACTGTCGATTTCCCTGAACCAGAGAGGCCGGTAAACCACAACACAACACCACGATGCCCGTGGTGTTGCTCGCGCTGTTGTGGAGTCACCGGATGGCTATGCCAGACGACGTTTTCGTCATGCAGCGCCATTATTTACCTCCCAGCAAATCGCGCGCGCCCCAGTGTAGGAAGTGGCGACGTACCAACGCATTCAGTTCCAGCTCAAATGCGCTAAATTCTGATGGCGCAACGGCAGCCTCATTTTTCGGCTCATGCACCATACCGGCACCAACGGTCACGTTGCTCAGGCGATCGATAAAAATCAGCCCACCAGTTACCGGATTTTGTTGATAACGATCTAACACTAGCGGCTCATCAAAAGTGAGATCCACCAGACCAATGCCGTTCAGCGGCAGATTTTCAACTTCACGCTGGTTAAGGTTATTAATATCAATCTGATAATGAATGTCATCAACACGAGCACGCGTCTTCTTCCCGGCAATTTTGATGTCGTAACTCTGCCCTGGGGAAAGCGGTTGTTCCGCCATCCATACCACATCCACTGACGCGCACTGCACCGTCGACAACGCTTCATCTGCTGCCAGCAGCAAATCGCCACGACTGATGTCGATCTCATCCGTCAGCACCAGGGTGATCGCTTCTCCGGCAAAGGCGTCTTCGCGATCGCCATCAAACGTGACGATCCGCGCAATATTTGACTCAACACCAGAGGGGAGCACTTTGACATGTTGCCCGACTTTCACGCTGCCAGAGGCCAGCGTTCCTGCGTAGCCTCGAAAATCAAGATTCGGGCGGTTAACGTACTGCACCGGGAAGCGCATTGGCTGGTCATCAACCACTCGCTGAATCTCAACGGTTTCCAGCACTTCCAGCAGTGTCGGGCCGCTGTACCACGGCATACTTTCACTTTGCGAAGCAACATTATCGCCTTCCAGCGCGGAGAGCGGCACAAAGCGGATATCCAGATTGCCCGGCAGTTGCCCGGCAAAGGTCAGATAATCTTCACGAATGCGGGTGAACGTTTCTTCGCTGTAATCCACCAGATCCATCTTGTTGATCGCCACTACCAGATGTTTGATCCCCAGAAGCGTGGAGATAAAACTGTGACGACGGGTTTGATCAAGCACACCTTTACGGGCGTCGATCAATAAGATCGCCAGATCACACGTCGACGCGCCGGTCGCCATATTGCGGGTGTACTGCTCGTGCCCTGGGGTGTCGGCAATAATAAATTTGCGTTTTTCGGTGGAGAAATAACGGTAAGCCACGTCAATGGTGATGCCTTGTTCACGCTCAGCCTGCAGGCCATCCACCAGCAGCGCCAGATCCAGTTTTTCACCCTGGGTGCCGTGGCGTTTACTGTCGTTATGCAGCGATGAGAGCTGATCTTCGTAGATCTGGCGGGTATCGTGCAACAGGCGACCTATCAGGGTACTTTTGCCGTCATCAACGCTGCCACAGGTCAGAAAACGCAGCAGGCTTTTGTGTTGTTGCGCGATCATCCAGGCTTCGACGCCGCCTTCATTGGCGATTTGTTGTGCAAGTGCGGTGTTCATCTTAAAAATACCCCTGACGTTTTTTCAGCTCCATAGAACCGGACTGGTCGCGGTCAATCACACGGCCCTGACGTTCGCTGGTAGTGGAAACCAGCATCTCTTCGATGATCTCGGGCAGTGTTTGCGCATTTGACTCTACTGCGCCGGTCAGCGGCCAGCAGCCCAGCGTACGGAAACGCACCATCCGTTTTTTAATCACTTCGCCGGGTTGCAGGTCGATACGGTTGTCATCAATCATCATCAACATACCGTCGCGTTCCAGAACCGGACGTTCAGCAGCAAGATACAGCGGAACAATGTCGATATTTTCCAGCCAGATGTATTGCCAGATATCCTGCTCGGTCCAGTTAGAGAGTGGGAAGACGCGGATACTTTCGCCTTTGTTAATCTGCCCGTTGTAGTTATGCCACAGCTCCGGACGCTGGTTTTTCGGATCCCAGCGATGGAAACGGTCACGGAAAGAGTAGATACGTTCTTTAGCGCGGGATTTCTCTTCATCGCGGCGCGCGCCGCCGAAGGCAGCATCAAAACCATATTTGTTCAGCGCCTGTTTCAGGCCTTCGGTTTTCATGATGTCAGTGTGTTTGGCGCTGCCGTGAACGAATGGATTAATCCCCATCGCCACACCTTCTGGATTTTTATGCACCAACAGCTCGCAGCCGTAGGCTTTTGCCGTACGATCGCGAAATTCATACATCTCACGGAATTTCCAGCCGGTATCAACATGCAGCAACGGGAAAGGCAGCGAACCTGGATAAAACGCCTTGCGCGCCAGATGTAGCATGACGCTGGAATCTTTGCCGATGGAGTAGAGCATCACCGGATTTGAGAATTCTGCCGCCACCTCGCGAATGATGTGGATGCTTTCCGCCTCCAGTTGCCGCAGGTGAGTCAGTCGTTTTTGGTTCATAACCGTTCCTTTGCAATACTGCTATTTGCTTGCCATCAGATATTCCGACTATAGGGAGCGTAAGAGTGCGAATGAAATTACCAATTAGAATGAGTAGTTCCTTAACGGAATAACGATTTGGCAAAGCTAATATCAAAAAGTGCTTAAGGCTCCGGATTTCGGGCATTTAGGAAGATTTGAAATTGTTTTAGTGCAGCGGCAGTTTCATACTATGGCGGTAAAAAAATTTGCATGGTATTTAAGGACTCACTATGTTTTCCGCATTGCGCCACCGTACCGCTGCCCTGGCGCTCGGCGTATGCTTTATTCTCCCCGTACACGCCTCGTCACCTAAACCTGGCGATTTTGCTAATACACAGGCGCGACACATTGCCACTTTCTTTCCGGGGCGAATGACCGGAACACCCGCAGAAATGTTATCTGCCGATTATATCCGGCAACAGTTTCAGCAAATGGGTTATCGCAGTGATATCCGGACATTTAATGGCCGATATATTTATACCGCCCGCGATAACCACAAAAACTGGCATAACGTGACAGGAAGTACGGTGATTGCCGCTCATGAAGGCAAAGCACCGCAGCAGATCATTATCATGGCGCATCTGGATACCTACGCCCCACAGAGCGACGCGGATGCCGATGCCAATCTCGGCGGGCTGACATTACAAGGTATGGATGATAACGCCGCAGGTTTGGGGGTCATGCTGGAGCTGGCAGAACGCCTGAAAAATACGCCAACCGAATATGGTATTCGTTTTGTGGCGACCAGTGGTGAAGAGGAAGGGAAATTAGGCGCTGAGAATTTACTCAAACGAATGAGTGACGCCGAAAAGAAAAATACTCTGCTGGTGATTAATCTCGATAACTTAATTGTCGGTGATAAATTGTATTTCAACAGTGGCGTAAAAACCCCCGAAGCAGTAAGGAAATTAACGCGCGATCGAGCGCTGGCAATTGCCCGCAGTCATGGAATTGCCGCGACGACCAATCCTGGTTTGAATAAAAATTATCCAAAAGGCACCGGGTGTTGTAATGACGCTGAAGTTTTTGACAAAGCCGGTATTGCTGTACTTTCGGTAGAAGCAACAAACTGGAATCTGGGAAATAAAGATGGTTATCAGCAACGCGCAAAAACAGCCGCATTCCCCGCAGGAAATAGCTGGCATGACGTAAGACTGGATAATCAACAGCATATTGATAAGGCACTTCCAGGAAGAATAGAACGCCGCTGCCGTGATGTTATGCGGATAATGCTGCCACTGGTGAAGGAACTGGCGAAGGCGTCTTGATGGGTTTGAGCTGATTCCCCATGACTGTGAGGAGTCAATTCTGCCTATAAAAAAATAGGGGGCAGGAGGCCAAACTATAACAATTCAATACGCGGGGTTTCACCCCCGCGTGGTGGCTACTTCTTCGGTTCGTAAGCGAGAACAGCCTTAAACTCCATACCACGTTCTCTGATATTCAACTCACACAACGAGTCGTCTACCATCAGCGTGAATCCCAGTACTGTACAACACAGCACTATGACTGCCACAAGGGCATATTTTGTTAGCATGTCTTGCCTCTCTGCAAAGAAGAGACTAGCATTCGAATTGTTGGGTTCGAACGTAGGCCTCAGGTGGATAGAAATATCGCCTGGGGCTTTTGTCCATCTGGAACCTCGCGAATGCTTAACGCCAGACAGCCTCAAGCACCCGACGCCATTCTATACCTGTTGATTCTCCTTGCGACGTTCTCGTTTAAAGGCCAGAATGCTGCTCGTAAAATAAAAACGCCCCCATCATTTCTGACAGAGGCGTTTAATTTATCCGGAAATATTTACCCTTCGTGTAATCCACATTCCCTTTTTAAGCCAAAGAAGCGCGTTTCTTCTTCGGCCATGCCGGGTTCCCATTTACGGGTTGTATGGGTGTCGCCAACCGATAAATATCCTTCGTCCCATAATGGGTGATATTTCAGGCCATGTTTTTGCAGGTACTGATAAATAGTTCGGTTATCCCAGTCGATAATCGGCAGCACTTTAAATACGCCACGCTGGATAGCCAGCACTGGTAAATTGGCACGGCTGCCAGATTGCTCACGGCGCAGACCAGCAAACCACGTTTGCGCGTTAAGTTCTTTCAGTGCACGGTTCATGGGTTCGACTTTGTTGATCTCATTGTACTTTTCAATGCCTTCAACACCCTGCTCCCACAGTTTGCCATAGCGTGCCTCCTGCCAGGCGGCGCTTTCAGTGGCACGGTACACTTTCAGGTTGAGTTTAAGTTTGTCCGTTAACTCGTCAATAAAGCGGTAGGTTTCCGGAAACAGATAACCAGTATCGGTAAGAATCACCGGGATATTCGGGCAGATCTGGTTCACCAGATGCAGGCTGACTGCCGCCTGAATGCCAAAGCTGGAAGAGAGCACGTATTCGCCGGGCAGATTCTCCAACGCCCAGGCAACGCGGCCTTCAGCGTCCAGTTTTTCCAGTTGAGCGTTGGTTTGTGCCAGAGCCAGAATGCGCTCTACCTTCGGCAGTTCATTCAGGTCGTTTAGATCAAGTCTGGACATAGATTCCTCACTGTTTGCCTTGCCTGATGCGACGCTTATGCGTCTTATCAGGCCTACAAAACCGAGCAGACGCAGCGATTTATGTTAATCCCACAAATCGCGAGCCGGATCGAGCACCGGGCGAATGATGCCCGCACGCACCGTAAAGTCACCGAAGCCTTCACCCGCTTCGCGCTCTTTCGCCCAGCGCCCTATCAGTTCATCAAGCGACGCCAGGATTTCCGGCTCGGTGATGTTTTCTTTATACATCCGTGGGATACGTGTCCCCATACGGTTGCCGCCAAGATGCAGGTTGTAGCGCCCCGGCGCTTTACCCACCAGACCAACTTCTGCCAGCATCGCCCGGCCACAGCCGTTCGGGCATCCCGTCACACGCATTACGATATGCTCATCGCTGATGCCATGTTTCGCCATTAAGTTATCGATGTTGTCGATAAACGAGGGCAGGAAACGTTCGGCTTCCGCCATCGCCAGCGGACAGGTCGGGAATGACACACATGCCATTGAGTTTTCACGCTGTGGTGTGACGGCATTCATCAACCCGCTCTCTTTGGCGATCTTCTCGATCTTCGCTTTTTCACTTTCCGGTACACCCGCGATAATCAGGTTCTGGTTCGCCGTAATGCGGAAATCGCCTTTGTGGATCTTTGCGATCTCCAGCAGACCGGTTTTCAGCGGACGCCCCGGATAATCGAGAATACGACCATTTTCGATAAACAGCGTCAGGTGCCAGTTATCATCGATATCCTTAACCCAGCCGATGCGATCGCCGCGTCCGGTAAATTCATACGGGCGGATCGGTTCGAACTTGATCCCCGCGCGACGTTCAACTTCCGCCTTAAACGTCTCTACCCCCACGCGTTCCAGCGTGTATTTGGTTTTGGCATTTTTACGGTCAGTACGATTACCCCAGTCACGCTGAGTCGTAACCACAGCTTCCGCCACTGCCAGCGTATGCTCAAGTGGCAGATAACCAAACTCGCTCGCCGTGCGGGCATAGGTTTTTTTATTGCCGTGTTCCATAGAAAGGCCGCCACCCACCAGCAGGTTGAAGCCCACCAGCTTGCCGTTTTCCGCGATAGCCACAAAGTTCATGTCGTTGGCGTGCAGATCGATATCGTTCTGCGGCGGAATAACCACCGTCGTTTTGAACTTACGCGGCAGATAGGTCTGCCCGAGGATCGGTTCTTCATCAGTGGTAGCAACTTTCTCCTGATCGAGCCAGATCTCCGCATAGGCGCGGGTACGCGGCAACAGATGTTCAGAGATCTTCTTCGCCCACTCATAGGCTTCCGCGTGCAACTGTGACTCGTACGGATTCGAGGTGCACAGCACGTTACGGTTCATGTCGTTGGCGGTCGCCAGCGCATCAAGACCGACTGAGTGCAACATTTGGTGTGCAGGTTTGACGTTCTTTTTCAGAATACCGTGGAACTGGAAGGTCTGACGGTTGGTCAGGCGAATGCTACCGTAAATGGTGTTTTCCACTGCAAATTTGTCGATCGCCAGCCACTGTTTGGTGGTGATAACGCCACCCGGCAGGCGGCAGCGGAGCATCATGGCGTGACACGGCTCCAGCTTCTGTTCAGCTCGTTCGGCGCGAATGTCGCGGTCATCCTGCTGATACATGCCGTGGAAGCGGATCAGCAGGAAGTTATCGCCCTTAAACCCGCCAGTCAGGCCATCATTCAAATCTTCGGCAATCGTGCCGCGCAGAAAGTTGCTTTCAAGCTTCATGCGCTCGGCGTCTGCCAGTTTACCTTCGACCACTAAAGGCCCTGGATGTTTTTCGCTCATTAGTAGACATCTCGCTGATAACGGCGCTCTACGCGCAGCTCACTTAAAAATTCATCCGCCGCTTCAGTGTCCATGCCACCAAATTCGGCAATCACTTCCAGAAGTGCCTGTTCAACGTCTTTCGCCATGCGATTAGCGTCGCCGCAAACATAAATGTGGGCACCGTCATTGATCCAGCGCCACAGCTCTGCCCCCTGTTCACGCAGTTTGTCTTGTACGTAAATTTTTTCTTTTTGATCGCGTGACCAGGCCAGATCGATACGCGTCAGCACGCCCTCTTTGACATAACGCTGCCATTCCACCTGGTAGAGGAAATCTTCCGTAAAGTGCGGATTGCCGAAGAACAACCAGTTTTTGCCCGGCGCTTCGTCGGCAGCACGCTGCTGCATAAAGGCGCGGAATGGCGCGATACCGGTGCCAGGGCCAATCATAATCACCGGGGTTTCCGGGTTAGCTGGCAGGCGGAAGTTGTCGTTATGTTCGATAAAGACGCGAACTTCGCCCTCTTCTCCCACGCGATCCGCGAGGAAGCTGGAGGCACCACCGGCACGGGCACGGCCTTCCACGTCATAACGCACAACGCCGACAGTAACGTGCACTTCACTCTCGACTTCCGCCTGCGATGAGGCGATGGAATAAAGGCGCGGCGTCAGCGGACGCAAAATACTGATGAACGCATCAGCGTCCAGTTGTGCCGGAGAGAAACGCAACATATCGACAATCGGCGTCGTCGCAGCGTAATACTGCAACTTCGTTTTATCGCCCACCAGCGGCAGCAGCGTTTCGCTGCGCGTTAAGGTGGCGTAATTTTCAACAATGTTCGCGGTGTTGACGGTCAGTTCAAAATGCCACTGTAAGGCTTCCGCCAGCGGCAGCGTTTTGCCCTCGACAGTGACGGGTTCATCGCCTTTCAGCCACAGCAGTTCGACAATCTCTTTTACCAGTGCCGGATCGTTCTGATACCAGACGCCCAGCGCATCGCCCGGCTGATAGCGCAGGCCTGAGTCACCTAAATCGATCTCAATATGGCGAACGTCTTTTTCAGAGTTACGTCCAGTGATTTTCTGGTTAACAGAGAGGCTCGCCACCAGCGGCGCTTCTTTACTATACGGACTGGTGTGGATTTCATTCACCGCGCCAGTGGCGACGGATGTCGAAGGTGCTGCGACAGGCGCGCGCGATTTCAGTACATCAACTACATGGGCGCGCCATTCGCTGGCGGCTGCCTGATATTCAACATCGGCATCGACCCGGTCGAGCAGGCGTTCGCCGCCCAGTTCAGCCAGTTTGCTGTCGAAATCTTTACCGGACTGGCAGAAAAACTCATAAGAGGTGTCACCGAGGCTAAACACAGCAAAAGCGGTGTTTTCCAGTTTCGGCGCTTTTTTGGAGAACAGAAACTTGTGCAGCGCGACGGCTTCTTCCGGCGGTTCCCCTTCACCTTGTGTTGAAGTCACCACGATAAGCAGTTTTTCGCTGGCGATTTGTTTGAATTTATAGTCGCCTGCGTTCACCAGCTTAGCGTTCAGTTTTGCCGCTAATAAGTCGTCACGTAATGCTTCAGCGACCCGGCGAGCATTACCCGTTTGCGAGGCGGAGATGATGGTGATACC
This sequence comes from Escherichia marmotae, assembly GCF_002900365.1. NCBI lineage: Bacteria > Pseudomonadati > Pseudomonadota > Gammaproteobacteria > Enterobacterales > Enterobacteriaceae > Escherichia > Escherichia marmotae. Next base: position 4,289,047 of record NZ_CP025979.1, on the reverse strand, counting down.
CGGCATTTCTGCGGCTGGTGTAGCGGCAAGTGTACCTGGCTGCTGGTTAAGCATTCCCCAGAAATAACCAGATACCCACGCAAGCTGGGTCGGTGTCAAATCAGTAGTGGCTGCCTGAAGGCGAGCCAGTTGCTCCGGGTTCAGCGGAAGCAAAGCGGAAGGAGGGACCTGTGTCGTCATGCGTCGTTATGTTCCAGTAAGCAAAGCTGTTTATCGGCCCTGTCAGCGCCCATAAAACAGAAGAGAAGGTAAGGTTAACGGCGCGAAGGGGGTGGATTAAAGACGGGATAGCGATAACTAATAACCAAATCGACTAACCTGTTTTAGCAATAGTCTTTAACAACAAAATAGATTTATTAACTCAATGAAAAATAGATAAATATCGACCGCAATTAAGATAAATCGGTCATTTTGCGCAACAAACCCGTTTTTGGTAATGCGAAAAAACAGGCTTTCCGGTACTCTACGGCGGTTTTATCGTCCAGTAGAGAAATTATGATGTCCACCACGTTATTTAAAGATTTCACCTTCGAAGCCGCTCACCGCTTACCACACGTCCCAGAAGGGCATAAATGTGGTCGCCTGCACGGGCATTCTTTTATGGTGCGCCTGGAAATTACCGGGGAAGTCGATCCGCATACGGGCTGGATTATCGATTTCGCTGAACTGAAAGCGGCGTTTAAACCGACTTACGATCGTCTCGACCACTATTATCTCAATGATATACCCGGCCTGGAAAACCCGACCAGCGAAGTTTTAGCAAAATGGATTTGGGATCAAGTTAAACCCGTTGTACCACTATTAAGCGCTGTGATGGTGAAAGAAACCTGCACCGCAGGCTGCATCTATCGCGGTGAATAATCAGAGTGTGTCGGCGGTCAATTTCCCTTAAGTAACGCTATGTTAGGGTGTTGTGCTCTGGATATCTGGGGCATGACATGGAAGACGACTGCGACATTATTATTATTGGTGCCGGTATTGCGGGCACCGCTTGTGCGTTACGCTGCGCGCGAGCGGGATTATCTGTTCTGTTACTGGAACGCGCTGAAATCCCTGGCAGCAAAAACCTTTCCGGCGGGCGGTTATATACCCATGCGCTCGCGGAACTCCTCCCTCAATTTCACCTGACCGCGCCCCTTGAGCGACGTATCACTCACGAAAGCCTTTCTCTGTTAACGCCCGATGGCGCAACGACGTTTTCCAGCTTACAACCCGGTGGTGAATCCTGGAGCGTATTACGCGCACGATTCGATCCGTGGCTGGTTGCCGAAGCTGAAAAAGCAGGAGTTGAGTGTATTCCCGGCGCAACAGTAGACGCGTTATATGAAGAAAACAGCAGAGTGTGTGGCGTTATCTGTGGTGATGATATTCTCCGCGCCCGTTATGTTGTGCTGGCGGAAGGGGCCAATAGTGTGCTGGCAGAACATCACGGGTTAGTTACCCGTCCTGCTGGCGAATCGATGGCGTTAGGGATCAAAGAAGTGCTGTCGCTGGAAACGCCCATTATTGAAGCGCGTTTTCATCTGGAAAACAACGAAGGTGCAGCGATACTGTTCAGCGGGGAAATCTGTGATGACCTGCCAGGCGGTGCATTTCTTTATACCAATCAGCAAACGCTCTCTTTGGGGATTGTTTGCCCGCTCTCTTCCCTTGCACAAAACCGCGTTCCGGCAAGCGAGTTGCTGGCTCGTTTTAAGACACATCCGGCAGTAAGACCTCTCATTAAAAACAGTGAAACGCTGGAATACGGTGCACATCTGGTGCCGGAAGGCGGTTTACGCAATATGCCCGTGCAGTTCGCCGGTAACGGCTGGCTGCTGGTGGGCGATGCGTTGCGCAGTTGCGTCAATACTGGAATTTCAGTGCGAGGCATGGATATGGCGTTCATTGGCGCACAGGCAGCAGCACAAACACTGATTAGCGCCTGCCAGCAACGCGAGCCGCAAAATCTGTTCCCGATTTATCATCACAACGTAGAACACAGTTTGCTGTGGGATGTTCTACAACGTTATCAGCATGTTCCGGCGCTTTTGCAACGCCCTGGCTGGTATCGGACGTGGCCTGCGTTAATGCAGGATATTTCCCGCGACTTATGGGATCAGGGAGATAAACCTGTTCCACCACTTCGCCAGTTGCTCTGGCGTCATTTACGTCGTCACGGCCTGTGGCATCTGGCGGGCGATGTTATCAGGAGTCTGCGATGTCTGTAGCCCGTAATCTCTGGCGTGCTGCTGATGCGCCACACATTGTTCCGGTTGACCCCGTTGAGCGCCAGACAGCAGAACGGTTGATTAATGCCTGCCCGGCAGGTCTTTTTTCGCTCACGCCGGAAGGCGACTTGCGTATTGATTATCGCAGTTGCCTGGAGTGCGGCACCTGCCGTTTGTTATGCGATGAAAAAACACTACAACAGTGGCGCTATCCGCCTTCTGGATTCGGCATCACCTACCGCTTTGGATAAATAATAAGGATAATTTATGCCCCTCTTACACCTGCTCCGTCAGAATCCGGTGATTGCTGCCGTTAAAGATAATGCCAGCCTGCAACTGGCCATTAATTCTGAATGCCAGTTTATTTCCGTGCTGTACGGCAATATCTGCACCATCAGCAATATCGTCAAAAAGATTAAAAACGCCGGGAAATATGCCTTTATTCATGTCGATTTGCTGGAAGGCGCGTCAAATAAAGAGGTGGTGATTCAGTTTTTGAAACTGGTGACCGAAGCAGACGGCATTATCAGCACTAAAGCGTCGATGCTGAAAGCTGCCAGAGCAGAAGGTTTTTTCTGTATTCATCGCCTGTTTATTGTCGATTCGATTTCGTTTCACAATATTGATAAGCAGGTTGCGCAATCGAACCCAGATTGCATTGAGATCCTGCCTAGCTGTATGCCCAAAGTGCTGGGCTGGGTGACGGAGAAAATCCGCCAACCGCTGATTGCTGGTGGGCTGGTGTGCGATGAAGAAGATGCGCGTAATGCAATTGACGCCGGTGTCGTGGCGCTTTCTACTACTAATACCCGCGTCTGGACGTTAGCGAAAAAATTGCTTTAACGGGATAAACGTAACGAATTGAATTTGTGTGATTTGTAGGCCACATCCGGCATTCAACGCCTGATGCGACGCTAACGCGTCTTATCAGGCCTACAAGTCCCTGACCCAGAACCGCATCCGCCAGTACGTTATTGGCAATCTGCGTGAATATTTGTCACCAGTGCCTCCAGCACCGCTTTCCAGTCATCCACCACGCCAACATCTGCCTGTGAAAAAACAGCCGCGCTGGCGTCATGATTCACAGCCACCACAAACTGGCTATTACGCACACCTGCCATTAACGCTGCCGCGCCGGACGCCCCGGCAACAATGCAAATCTCTGGCGCCAGCAAGTGCCCGGAAATTCCAATCACTTTTTCCGCATCAAAACCACCATTCATCACTCGCGCCCGACTGTAGCCCACTTCGGCGCCCAGCTTTTCAGCCAGCGTAGCGATGTCATGGCTATCAGCCTCGCCGCCCTGCCCTACCACCAGCACCCGTCTGGCTTCTACTAATGGGTCACGGGTAGTATTTTTCAGGTTTTCGATGCTAACAAACCAGTCTGGAAGTGCGCCGGGGACAATGTTTAGTTGCTGCATACCAGATGGCAACATTGCGTTTTTCGCAGCTCCGGCCTGGCGCGCCAGAGAAAGGCATAGCGGACGTTTTTCTGTTTGCAGCGTCGCCGTCAGCGCATTTCCCCAGTGGGATTTGCGCACGCTTGCTGTCGGTATATCCAACGAAATGATCTGGCAGATGCTGGTGCCATGTAAACGCCAGGCCAGTCGGGTCGCCAGACGCCCCCGGAGGGAAGAGCACAAATTCCGCAGGTGTTCGCTGCCACTGTTCCACGAGCGCATCCAGCACCTGTTCCGCCACTACGGGCTGAGGTTCAATCTGCCAGTGCGTCAGTGTACAACCGCTGAAATCCTGTTCTGCCAGCCAGCCTGCGATAGCTGCATTGTCCTGATTTATTGTCACTATTACGACATTCATGGCTGCATCCTCTGGCGCAAATAATCCCGCCACAGTATTTGTGTTTTTTCTTCTGCTGTTTGCCCATCAATCAACGTCGCGCCACGTCGTTGCTCCGGCCTTTCCAGTTGCAGGCACTGTATCGCTGACGATTCGGCGGCGAGAGTTTCGCGTAAAATTTCCACTTTCCCTGCCGCCATACGCTGGCGCATTCCCGGTACAGGCAAAGCGACTTCGCCACACTGGCGCACGGCAATGACCGCAGGCAAGCGTACCCGGCAACAGCGCAGCCCGTTTTCAGTACGCTGTTCGAGAGTGATAAATGGCGCGTCGAGTGTGAAACGCTCCACCTGGGTAAAACAGGGCCAGGCCAGTATTTCCGCCAGCAAAAACGGCGTTTGCCCGTTCTGCCCCTCGCTGCTTTGGCAGCCGGTAATAATCAGCTCCATCGGATTCTGGTGCTGCCATTCGGCAATATGGCGAGCAACAAATTCCGGCGCAAAACGCAGATCTGCCGCAGTCTCCAGCAATACTGCTTCCTCAAACCCGAGAGCCGTGAAATAGCGAAGCCAATGCAACGCCCGTTCATCCCCCATGCTCAACGCGGTTAAAGTCATCGGCGTGCCGCTTTTTCTCTGCGCCAATAGAATTGCGGCGGCGGCCTGTTCATCAGCACCGGGTAAACTTCGCAACAGTGAAACATCCGGCCCATAATTTGCCGTAGCAGCAGCCTGCCACTCTTTTTCCGCCAGCATTCCGGCATCCGGTTCGGCTTTAAACGCTAACAGAATGTTCATTCGCACCTCCGACATTTCCCGCCGCAACCAGCGGGAGAGCTTTAGTTTCTGGAGCCCATAGCCAGGTCACAACAAAACCAACCAATAGCACGATGGCCAGTAACAATAAGGTGGCCTGCATTCCCCACTGCGCCAGAACCCACGGCAACAAACCGGTGCTAATTGCCGCGCCAAGTCTACTCATGGCGGTCGCAAAACCGACGCCCAGAGAGCGGATATCAGTAGGAAAACTTTCGGCAGGTAGAATGCCAACCAGATTGCTGACCGCCGAAATGGTGGTGCTGAAGAGAATAAAAAGCAGTAGCGTTAACGAACTGCCGGAAGGCAAACAGGCCATCACCATCAGCGTGGCCGCCAGCAGCAAAAAGCTCCCCAGTAAAAATTTGCGATGGGCTAACAAGTGGGTCAACACTAACCCTAATAACGCGCCAACAATTAACAAGGCATTGAGCATCAGGCTGGCGGTCAGCGCATCTTCCAGACCAATAGTCTGGGCGATAGTCGGCAGCCAGGTATAAATCACAAACCACGGGATCACGAGGCAGACAAAGAACACGCTGTTAAATACCGTGCGCCGCCAGTAACGCGAAGAGAACAAGGTTTTGATGTGCTTAGTGGTGGCCGTTGCCACTTCATCGCCCAGTAATACATGAGAGCCAAAGTAACGATGCACAATGGCATGAGCTTCTGCAAAACGCCCCTGTCGCAGCAGCCAGCGCGGCGATTCCGGTGTGCCCCAACGTAACAACGTAATCAACAGCGCGGGCAGAGCTGTTGATGCCAAAAGCCATCGCCAGGCCTCCGGACTTTCTGAAATAAAGTGATGTCCGGCAATACTTGCCAGCACATAACCCACCGTCCACACCACGCTGAACGCGCCCAGCAAAATACCGCGGTGGCGGCGCGGGGAAAATTCTGCCAGCAAGGTATGCCCCACAGAGTAATCACCACCCAGCCCAATGCCGATCAAAATGCGCAAACCAATCAGGTGCTCCGGCGTGGTGGCAAAATATTGTAAAAACGAAGCGAGCGTAATCAGCAAAAAGCTGAAAGTGAAGATTTTTTGCCGCCCGATATGGTCGGAGATCCAGCCCAAAACCAGGCTGCCGATAAACAGGCCAAGTAGCGCTGAGCCACCAATCATTCCCGCCATAAACGGTGTCAGTTGCATGGCTGGAGTAAGCTGAATAATGGCGTAACCAATGACGCCGAGGACATAACCGTCAGTCAGGTGCGCGCCGAAAGTAAGCGCAGCAATGCGACAGTGAAAACGGTTAAGTGGTAAATCATCCATTCGCACCGGTGAAGTGTTCATCTTTACCCCTTCATTGTCCGGTAATAAGAACGGCTTCTCGCTTGAGAAGCCGAAAAGGCAACGCCCCGACATCACAGGACGCTGCCTGACACATTATTTTTCAATCGGATAGATAGTACCCGTGTTCATAATGCCGTTAGGATCGAACTGCTTTTTCAGCCCTTCCAGCAACGCCCACGCGCTGCCGTGTTCCAGTTTGCTCCAGTGAACGCGATGTTTACCAATGCCGTGGTGATGCACCATCGAACCACCGAGGCGAATGGTTTCTTCACAGATGATTTTGTTGAGCGGGTTGTGGTACTTGTCGATTTCCTCTTCCGGTTTGCAGTCAACAACGTTGTAGTCGTAAACGAAGTACATGTTGGTGCCGTTTTGGTAGCTGTGAGAAGAGTGACCGCCCAGCATAGTGATGTCGTCGGCGTGCGGGAACTCGGTACGAATACGGTTAATGACGTTTTCATAGATTTCGTGAATACAACTCCAGCAGCCGGACACTTCGGTGGTAAAGCCCATGTTGCCGGTTTTGAGGATCTGCACACGTTCGGCGGCCACTTTATCCGGCCCCCAGTTCAGGTTGTTGAACCAGGTTTCGATCAGTTTGCTGTCCACTCGCTGGCACTGCGGGTAACGCGCCACGATTTCGGCAATTCCTTCGCCTGTCGCCTGCGCAATACGTGGGTTACCCTCGGCCATAAAGATCAGCACGCATTTACCATCAGCAAAATGAGTGAAGTGTTGCGTGCCATCTTCAGCGTCATACAAACGAGCAATCGACGGGCGATACCCTTCCACCATGATTTCACGCAGGATGTTGAAGCCGGTTTTCATGTCTTCCAGCACATAGCCGTAGAAGAGATTGTTTTCCGGGGTGAATTTGAAGATTTTCACTGTAACTTCAGTGATATAGCACAGTGCACCTTCGTTACCAATAATGATGTGACGAATGTCCGGACCAGCCGCGCGACGTGGAACGTTTTTAATGCGCGTCACGGTGCCATCTGCCAGTACCGCTTCCAGGCCAACGACCATATCTTCAATTGCGCCGTAAAGTGTGGAGAACTGCCCAATACTGCGGGTTGCCACCAGGCCACCCATCTGCGCCAGCGGTTTTGACTGCGGAGAATGCCCCGTGGTGTAGCCTTTTTCACGCAACGCGTTTTCCAGCACCTCCAGCGGAACGCCACATTGCGCCGTGGCCTGCATATTCTCAATATCAATATTAATGATTTGATTCATGGCGGAGCCATCGAGCACCACCGAGTTTTCTACGACAGTTTCCAGCCCACCTTCGGTGGCGGAAGCGCCGGTACGTGGCACACCGTTAATTTTGTGCGCATTCATAAAATTCAGCACGCGGGACACTTGCTCTGTGGAACCGAGTTTTACGACCGCTGCCGGAATAGGCAAAGTATAAATACCATGAATATCCGGAAATTTACGAAAACGGTCAATACTGTTTTTCTTTAATACCGTTTCATCGGTAATTACGCGATCTGCACCAACAATTTCCTTTAGCTGGTCGACAATCGCTGCGCGAGATAAAGACATAATAAATCCTTTCTGATAATAAAAATGGAATAGTCATTAATAAAAGAAAACAGAAACCACCGTTATGGATTAGCGCACTAAATAACCACCATCAACCACCAGCAAATGACTATTCACATAATTCGATGCCGGGCTTGCGAGGAATACGGCTGCGCCCATTAAATCCTGTGTATCGCCCCAACGATTTGCCGGAATATGATCAAGAACGCGCTGATTTGTTTCTGGATTGCTGCGTGTCGCCAGCGTAATATCGGTTGCATAATAACCAGGGGCAATACCATTTACCTGAATATTATATTGACCTAATTCATCGCAATAGGCTTTAGTGAATCCAGCAAGTGCGTGTTTAGTTGCAGAATATGCTGGAGACCATTGCCCGCCCAGGTAAGAAAACAATGAACAGATATTAATGATTTTACCGCTTTTTTGCGGGATCATAATTTTTGCCGCTTCGTAACTCAGCTCAAAAGCGGCTGTCAGGTTCACATCAATCATCGGGTCCCAGTCGGCACGGCCGAAGTCCAGCACCTTATTCAGCTTACAAATACCTGCGTTATTGACCAGAATATCGACAGTGCCAAAACGCTCACAACAGGCAGCGATTATCTTCTGCGGCGCGCCTTCTGCGGTGATATCCACCTGCATGAAGTCCACTTCAACGCCTTGTTTTTCAATCATTTCCTTCGTTTCGCCATTATCTTTGACGAAGCTTGGAATAAAGATATTTGCACCTGCTTTTGCCAGTGCCATCGCAAATGCCTGGCCTAAACCACTATTCCCGCCGGTAACAATTGCAGTTTTACCTTTCAGGGAGAAAAAATCCATTGAGAACGCATTGAGTGATTCGATTGACATAGTTAGCTCCAATTTCCGTAAGGCAAAAAAAAAGAAAGGTAACTTCCCCCGCGAGAGGGAAGTTACCTTTCTCATTATCTCTGGTAACTGGCGATAATTTTTAGCATAAGGGCATAGTCGCTAATGTGATCGTACTCACAGAGTATTACTCGTATAATCAAATAATTTTAAAAAGCAGAAGCGTGATTACTCTCACACAACACCTCTGCTTTCCATGTTATTTCTTATCGCAATTACTAGAGACCTGAGAAAAGTAATCCTCCTGAAAAGGCGGCTTACTTTTCTCTTTTTTTTGTCTATTACAAATGGGAATACGATATGCAACACAGCTCATATCGACGTTGGATAACCCTCGCGATAATTAGTTTTAGCGGCGGAGTTAGTTTTGACCTGGCTTATTTACGTTATATTTATCAAATTCCCATGGCAAAATTTATGGGATTCAGCAATACCGAGATAGGTTTAATTATGAGCACCTTTGGTATTGCCGCCATTATTCTTTATGCGCCCAGCGGGGTTATTGCCGATAAATTTTCACATCGCAAAATGATTACTTCCGCGATGGTAATTACCGGATTATTAGGCCTGATAATGGCAACGTATCCACCATTATGGGTCATGCTCTGTATTCAGGTTGCCTTTGCGATAACGACTATTTTAATGCTGTGGTCGGTGTCGATTAAAGCCGCCTCGTTGCTTGGTGACCATAGCGAACAAGGGAAAATCATGGGCTGGATGGAAGGACTGCGCGGCGTCGGTGTAATGTCGCTGGCAGTGTTTACCATGTGGGTCTTTTCCCGCTTCGCTCCGGATGACAGCGCCAGCCTGAAAACGGTCATTATCATCTACAGCGTGGTTTACATCTTGTTGGGGATTCTGTGCTGGTTTTTTGTTAGCGATAACAACAGCCTGCGTAGTACCCATAACGAAGAAAAACAGTCATTCCAGCTTAGCGACATCCTGGCCGTTTTGCGTATCAGTACAACCTGGTATTGCAGCATGGTGATTTTTGGGGTCTTCACCATCTACGCCATTCTGAGTTACTCCACCAACTATCTGACCGAAATGTATGGCATGTCGCTGGTGGCGGCGAGCTACATGGGGATCGTGATCAACAAAATCTTCCGCGCACTGTGCGGCCCACTTGGCGGCATTATCACCACCTACAGCAAAGTGAAATCCCCTACCCGCGTGATCCAAATTCTTTCCGTGGTCGGCCTGCTGGCACTCACTGCCCTACTCATGACTAACTCTAACCCGCAATCGGTCGCGATGGGGATTGGCCTGATTTTACTACTGGGATTCACCTGCTACGCCTCACGCGGGCTGTACTGGGCCTGCCCCGGCGAAGCGAGAACACCATCTTACATTATGGGCACCACGGTAGGTATTTGTTCGGTGATTGGCTTCCTGCCTGATGTCTTTGTTTACCCGATTATCGGTTACTGGCAGGACACCCTGCCCGCAGCAGAAGCCTACCGCAACATGTGGCTGATGGGCATGGCGGCGCTCGGCATGGTGATCGTCTTTACCTTTTTGCTGTTCCAAAAAATTCGTACTGCTGATAGCGCCCCCGCAATGGCTAACAGCAAGTAAGCCCAGAACATTACTGGAGAAAAATCATGTCGAAGAAATACATCATAGGGATTGATGGCGGAAGTCAGAGTACAAAAGTGGTGATGTACGATCTGCAAGGCAACATAATTTGCGAAGGCAAAGGTTTATTACAGCCGATGCACACACCGGATGCCGATACCGCAGAACATCCTGACGACGATTTATGGGCATCATTATGTTTTGCCGGTCACGATTTAATGAGCCAGTTTGCCGGGAATAAAGAAGATATTGTTGGCATCGGCCTGGGATCAATCCGTTGCTGCCGTGCCTTACTGAAAGCTGACGGTACACCCGCCGCACCACTGATTAGCTGGCAGGATGCGCGAGTTACGAGCCCTTACGAACACACGAATCCTGACGTGGCGTATGTCACTTCTTTTTCGGGCTATCTGGCGCACCGCTTAACAGGCGAGTTTAAAGACAATATCGCCAACTATTTTGGCCAGTGGCCGGTGGATTATAAAACCTGGGCCTGGAGTGAAGATGCCGCGGTAATCGAGAAGTTTAATATCCCCCGCCATATGCTTTTTGGCGTACAAATGCCGGGGACCGTTCTCGGGCATATCACACCACAAGCAGCACTGGCGACACATTTCCCGGCAGGACTGCCGGTAGTTTGTACCACCAGTGATAAACCGGTAGAAGCATTAGGAGCCGGATTGCTGGACGATGAAACGGCGGTGATTTCCTTAGGCACCTATATCGCGCTGATGATGAATGGCAAAGCACTGCCGAAAGACCCGGTAGCGTACTGGCCGATTATGTCTTCTATTCCAGAAACATTGCTGTATGAAGGTTACGGTATTCGCAAAGGGATGTGGACGGTAAGTTGGTTGCGCGACATGTTGGGCGAGTCGTTAATTCAGGATGCCAGAGCACAGGATCTTTCGCCGGAAGATTTGCTCAACAAAAAAGCCTCTTGCGTGCCACCTGGCTGTAATGGGTTGATGACGGTGCTGGACTGGCTGACCAACCCGTGGGAACCGTACAAACGCGGAATTATGATCGGCTTTGATTCCAGTATGGATTACGCATGGATTTATCGTTCGATTCTGGAAAGCGTGGCGCTGACGCTGAAGAACAATTACGACAATATGTGTAATGAAATGAATCACTTTGCGAAGCATGTGATCATTACTGGCGGCGGTTCAAACAGCGATCTGTTTATGCAAATTTTTGCCGACGTGTTCAATCTTCCGGCAAGACGTAACGCCATTAACGGGTGCGCTAGTTTGGGAGCGGCTATCAACGCGTCTGTAGGGCTTGGCTTGTACCCGGATTACGCAACTGCTGTTGACAAAATGGTTCGCGTGAAAGACATCTTTATGCCTGTTGAGAGCAACGCCAGACGTTACGACGCGATGAATAAAGGCATTTTCAAAGACCTAACCAAACACACTGATGTGATCCTGAAAAAATCGTATGAAGTGATGCATGGAGAATTGGGCAATGTGGACGCTATTCAAAGCTGGTCTAATGCGTAAGTGAAGAAGACCGGGCGGGAAACCGCCCGCTCTGAGCATACCTGAATGATTACCTCTAAACATAACCTTTTATTAATTAATGATTTTTCAAGCCAGTTCCAATCTACCAAAATTTGTAGCGATGATTTTTACTCCAGTGAAAAATTAACACTACGGAATTTGTTTTGGTTTGCAATGACGAGTCCGGAAAAACCAGAAGAGAACAATCAGAAGAGGCAAAAATATAAATGGGTGGAATTCTTTACAGGTTCCACCCATTTATAACGCTTATAAATATTTAATCAGGCAATATTCAAATATTTATGCGTTTGCATCGACAAACGCCAGTTCCGCGCAATACAGGTATCGATACATAAACGCGTGGCATCTTCTTTCTGACTAATTGGCTGAAGTGCAATTACTCGCGGTTTATCATCAGTCAGCGTTGCCAGCAATTCATCCAGTGCTTCAATATCCCGTACACGCCCAACCGGATGTTTGATTTCATTGGCGCGTTCCAGCGCCTGCGATTACTCGCGGTTTATCATCAGTCAGCGTTGCCAGCAATTCATCCAGTGCTTCAATATCCCGTACACGCCCAACCGGATGTTTGATTTCATTGGCGCGTTCCAGCGCCTGCGACAACACTTCATAGCCGCCGCGCATGTTCAGTTTTGGCGACACGGTAACCCAGGTGTTCGGTGTACAACGTACTTCGTGAGTACCGCTGGTTTCTATCTGGCAGCTAAAACCGTTCTTTTCAAGCAAGTCAGTCAATGGCAGCAAATCATGAATGCAAGGTTCACCACCCGTAATCACTACGTGACGCGCGGTATATCCCTGACGACTTATGACCGCTAACAAATCTTCGCTGCTTGCTGCGCCCCACTTATCACTCTCTTTGGTTTTCGCCAAAATACTGAAAAGAGAAACTTCCCGATCCTCAAGTTTTTCCCACGTGTGTTTGGTATCACACCAGGCACAGCCGACCGGGCATCCCTGTAAACGAATAAAAATGGCGGGGACGCCGGTAAAGTAACCCTCACCTTGCAGGGTCTGGAACATCTCGTTAATCGGGTACTGCATAGCATTCTCTGTAAAGTGGATAATTGTTAATTATTGCAGATCCTACCGCAATATTCATGCTTTATTAACATTCTGTTACACGCGGGTTTAAGATAAAAAGGCGAAACAGATCATTAATAAAAAAATGAAACAACGTATTATTCCCCGGGGAATTAAACAAAAGGGATTTAAACATGCTCAGAATATTCATCGTACTTATATTTATTTTCAATTTATCAGGTTGTGGATATAATGATATTCAAACTTATGACGAACAAGTCAATTCATCCTGGTCAGAAGTTCTGAATCAGTATCAACGTCGTGCCGACCTTATTCCTAATCTTGTCGCCAGTATTAAAGGTTATTCCAGCTATGAAAAAGAAGTGTTGGAAGCCGTAACATTAGCGCGTAGCCAGGCTATCAGGGCCAGTAGCGATTTACAGCAAGCGCCAGGCGATGAGCAAAAGCTACAAACCTGGCAACAAGCTCAGGCGCAACTGACTCGTACACTCGGCCAGTTAACGATTATCAGTGAACGTTATCCTGAATTAAAGGCCCAGGAACTCTATCAAAATTTGATAGTACAGCTCGAAGGAAGTGAAAACCGCATTGCCGTTGCGCGAGGAAGATACATTAAAGCTATTGAACAATATAATGTCACTATCCGCAAATTCCCCGCTGTATTAACCGCAAAAATAATGGATTACACCGCAAAGAAAAATTATTTGCCGGATGATGTCGCCGCTGTGAGTAAAGCACCAACAATAGATTTTAGCCAAAATCCTAATATTCATTAAGCGGGCAATCCTTATGCGAATTTTTATCTTTCTTCTGGCTTTCTTCTGTCCATCGGCGTTTGCTACGCAAATTCCAGTACCTGAATTACCTGTGTATGTGAATGACGTAACAGGTACATTGACGAACAGCGAAATAAATGCTCTTGCTGGTCAGATTAAAAACCTGACGCAAAGAAATCTGGCGCAAATGGTGGTGTTAGTAGTTGACACAACAGGCGATGAAACTATCGAGCAGTACGCTACGCGGGTATTCGATAGCTGGAAACCAGGTGATAAAGACCGCGATGATGGTGTTCTACTGTTAGTCGCCTGGCAGGATCATACCGTGCGTATTGAAATCGGTTACGGACTGGAAGGCCTTATTACAGATGCTCAGTCCGGACAAATTATTCGCAACAGTATTATTCCAGCATTTAAAAATGGACCTTGCTGGCGGCTTACAAAAAGGAATAAACGATATTGAAAGTCGTCTGGCAGAGAATACTTTATCAACTATAACACCGACCGATCACTTCTTACCTTTTAGCGGCTGGTGGGCTTTGTTGGTCTGGGCAATAGTATTGACCTTTATTTCCGCCAGGGGATATATCAAAACGCTGGGAGTAATTTGCTTTGCTGCCATAGTGCTGGCCTTTGTGCTTCCCATTGCTGGATATAGCGGGAGCTGAGGGAGCCTGTACATAGATTTGTGTAATTGCCTGATTTTGATATGTTCAATCCAGCATCAAATGAAGGTTAATTTATGGACGAAAAACAGTTACAGGCTCTGGCTAACGAACTGGCCAAAAACCTCAAAACCCCTGAAGACCTCAGTCAGTTTGATCGGCTGCTGAAAAAGCTCAGCGTTGAAGCCGCTCTCAATGCAGAGATGACACACCATCCTGGGTATGAGAAAAATCAGTCCAGACCAGGAGCTAACTCCCGCAACGGTTTTTCCACAAAGACCGTTATCACAGGCGACGGTCCACTGGAACTGCGTACTCCGCGCGATCGTGACGGTACCTTCGAACCACAACTGGTAAAGAAAAATCAGACCCGTATTACCGGGATGGATAACCAGATCCTCTCGTTGTATGCCAAAGGGATGACCACCCGTGAGATAGCTGCTGCGTTCAAAGAACTGTATGACGCAGATGTTTCACCGGCACTGATATCAAAGGTTACCGATGCCGTGATGGAGCAGGTTGTAGAATGGCAAAACCGACCACTGGATGCTGTTTACCCCATTGTTTATCTTGACTGTATCGTCCTGAAAGTTCGGCAGGACAGTCGCGTCATCAACAAATCGGTGTTCCTGGCACTGGGCATCAATATCGAAGGTCAGAAAGAACTGCTGGGTATGTGGCTGGCCGAAAATGAAGGGGCGAAGTTCTGGCTCAATGTGCTGACTGAACTGAAAAACCGCGGTCTGAACGATATCCTCATCGCCTGTGTGGATGGCCTGAAAGGCTTCCCGGATGCCATCAACACAGTATATCCGAAGGCCCGCATCCAGTTATGCATCGTGCATATGGTGCGCAACAGCCTGCGCTTCGTGTCATGGAAGGACTACAAAGCCGTCACTCGCGACCTGAAAGCGATTTATCAGGCTCCCACGGAAGAGGCAGGCCAGCAGGCACTGGAAGCGTTCGCTGCGGCCTGGGACTGTCGCTATCCTCAGATAAGCCGAAGCTGGCAGGCTAACTGGCCGAATCTTGCCACGTTCTTCGCTTATCCAACGGACATCCGCAAAGTGATCTATACGACGAATGCCATCGAGTCGCTAAACAGCGTGATCCGCCATGCGCTCAAAAAGCGTAAAGTGTTCCCGACAGACGACTCGGTGAAAAAAGTGGTGTGGCTGGCAATCCAGTCTGCGTCCCAGAAATGGACGATGCCGTTGAAGGACTGGCGAATGGCAATGAGCCGCTTTATTATCGAGTTCGGTGACCGCCTGGACGGTCACTTCTGAGAAAAGGCATTTACACAGAATCTTAAACAGGCTCCTGAGGAGCGCTTATCACATTATTATGCTTCTCCACACCGTTCCTTATTATTGTTATTTCTTTTACCCCTTTCGGAAAAAAGGTACGTAATTTAATGCGTAGTGCCAACCGACCATCACGCTACGAAGGAAGCTGTTCTACCTCCTGGCACTCTTCATCATCCTCATCGTCATCATCCTCTTTTGACAATGATAATTTCAGCGGCGGGGGCGGTTCTTCAGGTGGAGGCGGTGCTTCCGGCCGCTGGTAACTCAACCATAAAAAATGCCAGCCTGGAGGCTAATGCCAGTCAGTTAAGCAACTGACTGGCTCTTTTTCGGGGCTGTGGGGTATTTCCAGGGCCTCTCCTTTACCACTTTCGGGAAGGCCCTTTCCCTTCTTGTCGGTAATTTCACAAGTTGTCCCATACTTGCAAGATCGCGCATCAGCTCCGGTATACGTCCCGGTGAAGCGCCCTGCAATGTCATCAGCATTCTCATCACCATTCCGCATGATTCTGAGAAACTCAGTTGATTCGGCCAGTAACCTTTCAGATGTTCTGCCATTTTAATCATCTGATATCTCACCAGATTATAAGCCAGTAAGACACCCCACAGCTCTTGCTCCACAAGCTCCGGCTTTTTACTTCTCAGCGTCAACCTGCTCAGTTGCATCGTCTGTTTTATCTCCCTGTATCCCAGTTCGATTTCCCAGCGATGACTGTACAGATCCGCCATTTCTCCTCCGGGGAAGCGCATGGCGTCCGTCATCGACGTCAGCAGATGGCAGACTTTTCCTTTGCGCGTCACGGTCAGCAGGCGGGCTGTCACCTCATTTCCCAGCCCCGGCCACTTTTTTCGTGCCTGCGGGCTGGTTTTCAGCTTCACCAGATGATCGCCTTTACCCAGTTTTCTGATCTCTTCATATTGCGCTCCCTTTCTGAGAGGGATCATCCAGTGGCGGTGTTCTCCCGCCTGGCTCCAGGCATTTAACAGTCCCAGTGAGTAATAACCTTTATCCATTAACGTCAGGGTGTTATCGCCGGTTTGTTCTATAAGTTGCTCAGCAAGCTCATTTTCGCTGTTCTTCATCGTGCCGAAGGCTGCAGCCGTCAGCAGATGGCTGGTCAGTTCCATCTGGCAGACCATTTTGACCTGCGGGTAGAGCGCCGGGTTCCCGGCATGTGTCTGGCGGGGGAAGGCTGCATCGTTCTCTGGTGTATCCGGTGTGCGCCAGAACACACCATCGATGGCCAGCAGAGTCAGGCCGCACCAGTGCGGATGCGGCGTGGCGTTATGCCAGAGCTGCGCTGTTTTCGTGAACACGCGGCGGACAGCCTCACTTCCCAGGCGCTGGCGGGCCTGAATAGCGGCACTGGGGGCAACGAAGGGGCGATTGCCCGGTAGCATGATGTCCAGGCGATTCACAATCTGGTGAAGAGGTTCTTTACGCTCAAGCGCCATGCCAACAATACACCAGACCATCATTTCGAGGGGAAGACGGCGCTTGCGTAGCGTTACCCTACCTGATTCGGCAAGGCAACGAGAGATGAGTTCGGGGTCGAGGTAATCCCCCAGAGAAGTCAGTGGGTTACGCAGAGAATCGTAACGGGATACCAGATCAAGGGCCTGTCCAATGTGCATAAAAAAATCCGGAAACGAGTGAGCGTTTCCGGATTCTTACACAGCCACTGGATCGGTCAACTGATCCTTAACTGATCGGCATTAAGCCTGGAGGCTGGCATTTTTTCATTCAGATAAAGTCAGACTTATGCCTGGCCTTTGATCTCTTTACGACCGTTGTACGGTGCTTTTTCGCCCAGAGCTTCTTCGATACGAATCAGTTGGTTGTATTTAGCAACGCGGTCAGAACGGCTCATAGAACCCGTTTTGATCTGGCCTGCAGCAGTACCAACAGCCAGGTCAGCGATGGTAGCGTCTTCAGTTTCACCAGAACGGTGAGAGATTACTGCAGTGTAGCCAGCGTCTTTCGCCATCTTGATTGCAGCCAGAGTTTCGGTCAGAGAACCGATCTGGTTGAATTTGATCAGGATGGAGTTAGCGATGCCTTTTTCGATACCTTCTTTCAGGATCTTGGTGTTGGTTACGAACAGGTCGTCACCAACCAACTGGATTTTGTCGCCCAGAACTTTGGTCTGGTATGCGAAACCGTCCCAGTCAGACTCGTCCAGACCATCTTCGATGGAAACGATCGGGTACTGTTTGGTCAGTTCTTCCAGGAAGTGAGTGAATTCTTCAGAGGTGAAAGCTTTGTTGCCTTCGCCAGCCAGAACGTATTTACCGTCTTTGTAGAATTCAGAAGCTGCGCAGTCCATCGCCAGAGTGATGTCTTTGCCCAGTTCATAGCCAGCAGCTTTAACAGCTTCAGCGATAACAGCCAGAGCTTCAGCGTTGGAACCCAGGTTCGGCGCATAGCCACCTTCGTCACCAACAGCAGTGTTCATACCTTTCGCTTTCAGAACTTTTGCCAGGTGATGGAAAACTTCAGAACCCATGCGGATGGCTTCTTTCACAGTTTTCGCGCCAACCGGCTGAATCATGAATTCCTGAATATCAACGTTGTTGTCAGCGTGCTCACCACCGTTGATGATGTTCATCATCGGAACCGGCATGGAGTATTTGCCCGGAGTACCGTTCAGTTCAGCGATGTGCTCGTACAGCGGCATACCTTTAGCAGCCGCGGCAGCTTTGGCGTTAGCCAGAGATACAGCCAGGATTGCGTTTGCGCCGAATTTGGATTTATTTTCAGTGCCGTCCAGGTCGATCATGATCTTGTCAATGCCAGCCTGATCTTTGGCATCTTTGCCAATCAGCGCCTGAGCGATCGGGCCGTTAACCGCAGCAACAGCTTTGGTTACGCCTTTGCCCAGGAAACGGGATTTGTCACCATCGCGCAGTTCCAGTGCTTCACGGGAACCAGTAGAAGCACCTGACGGAGCAGCCGCCATACCGACGAAACCACCCTCCAGGTGTACTTCGGCTTCAACAGTCGGGTTACCACGGGAGTCGATGATTTCACGACCGATGATTTTTACGATTTTGGACATTAGGGTTTCCTCAAGTCACTAGTTAAACTAAAACTCCAGACAAACAACGCGTACCCTGGGTACGCGTTGCCGTTCTAACTTTTTTACTTACTTCGCCTGACGTTTCTGGAACTCGCTGGCGGCTTTTACAAAGCCAGCAAACAGCGGGTGGCCATCACGTGGAGTAGAAGTAAACTCCGGATGGAACTGACAAGCCACGAACCACGGGTGATTCGGAACTTCGATGATCTCGACCAACTGATCATCCCCGGAACGGCCCGCAACGCGCAGACCTGCATCTTCAATCTGTTTCAACAGCATGTTGTTGACTTCGTAACGGTGACGATGACGTTCAACAATTGTCGGCGCATTGTACAGTTGGCGAACCAGGCTATCGTCAACCAACTGGCACTGCTGCGCGCCAAGACGCATGGTGCCACCGAGATCGCTATTCTCGCTACGAACTTCAACGTTGCCGTTTTCATCACGCCACTCGGTAATCAGCGCCACAACCGGGTACTTACAGTCTGGCACAAATTCCGTAGAGTTGGCGTTCTCCATGTTGGCAACATGGCGAGCGTAATCAATTAACGCCACCTGCATACCCAGGCAAATACCCAGATAAGGAATATTGTTCTCACGCGCAAAGCGTGCGGTAGTAATCATGCCCTCTACGCCACGGTAACCGAAACCGCCAGGTACGAGGATCGCATCCAGACCTTTAAGGATTTCAACACCGCGTGTTTCAACATCTTGTGAATCGATCAGTTTGATGTTGACGCTAACACGATTTTTCAGCCCGCCGTGTTTCAGTGCTTCAATCACGGATTTATAAGCGTCCGGCAGTTCAATGTACTTGCCGACCATACCGATAGTGACTTCACTTACCGGATTCGCTTCTTCAAAGATAACCTGTTCCCATTCGGACAGATTAGCTTCCGGGCAGTTCAAGCTGAATCGTTTACAAATATAATCGTCCAGCCCCTGAGATTTCAACAGGCCTGGAATTTTATAGATAGAATCGACGTCTTTCAGAGAAATAACCGCTTTTTCCGGAACATTACAGAACAATGCAATCTTCGCACGTTCGTTCGCCGGAACGGCGCGATCTGAACGACAAATCAGGATATCAGGCTGGATGCCGATAGAAAGCAGCTCTTTTACAGAGTGCTGAGTCGGCTTGGTTTTGACTTCACCAGACGCTGCCATGTACGGCACCAGGGTCAGGTGCATGAACAGCGCGTGTTCACGACCAATATCAACAGCCAACTGGCGAATCGCTTCAAGGAACGGCAGGGATTCGATGTCACCGACAGTACCGCCGATTTCGACCAGAACCACGTCGTGGCCTTCACCGCCGGCAAGAACGCGTTCTTTAATAGCGTTAGTAATGTGCGGGATAACCTGTACGGTTGCGCCCAGATAGTCGCCACGGCGTTCTTTACGCAGAACGTCAGAATAGATACGACCCGTGGTGAAGTTGTTGCGGCGGCTCATTTTGGTGCGAATGAAACGCTCGTAGTGCCCCAGGTCCAGGTCGGTTTCAGCGCCGTCTTCAGTAACGAACACTTCCCCGTGTTGGATTGGGCTCATAGTACCTGGATCGACGTTGATGTACGGATCCAGTTTCATGATGGTCACATTGAGGCCACGGGCTTCAAGAATGGCTGCGAGGGAGGCTGCGGCAATGCCTTTACCCAGAGAGGATACGACCCCGCCGGTCACAAAAATATAGTTCGTTGTCATGCTGAACCTGAGAAGTTAGGTTGAAAAGACGATGGAATAACCAGGACGGGAAAGCAGTATACCCGAACATGACCTGTGCCACAAACTTTCATTATCCCTCCTCTTCGCCAGCGCACAATTGAAATCAGGAGTGAGAAAATAGCCCCTTTGGGGTAAATGTTTTTGACGCAAATCAAGCGCTTGTCATTTAAAAAATGACACAAATCGCGCTTGACCGTGTAATTTCCTTAGAGATCAATTTCCTGCCGTTTTACCTGCTGCCAGACTTCTTCCATTGTTTCGAGGTCAACACCTGTCATTTCCAGTCCACGCGCGGCAACAATCCGCTCCACTTCGCGAAAACGACGCTCAAATTTTTCGTTAGCTTTTTGTAGCGCAATCTCTGCTTTCGTCCCTAAATGGCGGGCCAGATTGACCGTCGCAAACAGCAGGTCGCCCATTTCCTCCTCCAGTTTAGCCTGGTCCACTACAGCCTGCCGCGCCTCGTACATGACCTCGTCAATCTCTTCGTAAACTTTATCGATCACCGGGCCAAGCGTCGTCCAGTCGAAGCCAACGTTGGCGCAGCGTTTCTGGATTTTTTGCGCACGCATTAAGGCCGGTAAACTGCGAGGAATATCGTCCAGCGCTGAATGTTGCGCCTTCTGCGCGCGCTCTTCGGTTTTGATCTGCTCCCAACGGGCAAGAACTTCACTGCTGTTATCGGTAGAACTGTCAGCAAAAACATGCGGATGGCGGCGCTCTAACTTATCGCTGATCGCCGCGCAAATATCATTAAAGTCAAAGCGCCCTTCTTCCTGGGCCATTTGCGCGTAAAACACCACCTGGAACAGCAAATCGCCCAGTTCACCGCGCAGATCGTCAAAGTCTTCGCGGGCAATGGCATCCAGCACTTCATAAGTTTCTTCAAGGGTATAAGGTGCAATAGAAGCGAATGTCTGCTCTTTGTCCCACGGACAGCCGTTTTCCGGGTCACGAAGACGCTGCATGATAGTGAGCAAACGGTCGATTTGATTCATTGGAATGTCCTGAAAATTGCGGGTCTGTCAGGTGTAACACCTTCGAGTAAAGGATATCGTCGGATACGGCTGACGCCATATCCGGCTATGTAAGATTAATTCCCGTGCAGTCGTCTTGCATCGATAACATCTGGCACCTGATTGAGTTTACCCAGCACGCGCCCCAGCACTTGCAGGTTATAAATCTCAATGGTCATATCGATGGTCGCCAGTTGCTGTTTCGTGTCGCTGCGGCTGGCAACGCCAAGCACATTCACCTTCTCATTGGCGAGAATAGTGGTGATATCACGCAACAATCCACTACGATCATTGGCCTGCACGCGAACCACCAGCGAGTAACCAGCGGAGTAGCTCTCGCCCCATACCGCGTCAACAATTCGTTCCGGCGCATGGGAGCGCAGTTCCGCCAGTTGTTCGCAATCGGCGCGGTGTACGGAGATCCCGCGGCCCTGGGTAATGAAACCGACAATCTCATCGCCAGGAATCGGCTGGCAGCAACGCGCGATGTGGTGCATCAGGTTGCCCACGCCTTCTACCACTACACGACCGTTATCTTTACTGCGGTTTTGTGGTGTATAGCTTTTTTGCTGAAGCTGTTTCAGTGCGGCGGCGTCCTGCTCTTCGGCGCTCGGCTTATTAAATTGCGATTGCAGGAAGTTGACCATCTGATTGAGACGGATATCCCCGCCACCAATCGCCGCCAACAACTCGTCGACGTCATTGAAGTTGTAACGCGGCAGCAGATATTTTTCTGCTTCCTTCAGACTGATCCCCAGATGTTCCAGTTCGTCGTCAAGGATTTGCCGTCCTGCCAGAATATTTTTGTCACGATCCTGTTTACGGAACCAGGCGTGAATTTTCGAACGCCCGCGGCTGGTTGTAACATAACCCAGGTTTGGGTTTAACCAGTCACGGCTGGGATTCGGCTGTTTCTGGGTGATAATTTCAATCTGGTCACCCATCTGCAACTGGTAGGTGAATGGCACAATGCGCCCGCCAATTTTTGCCCCGATGCAGCGGTGCCCGACATCACTATGGATGTGGTAAGCGAAATCCAGCGGCGTTGATCCCGCAGGCAGATCAACAACATCACCTTTCGGCGTAAACACATATACCCGATCATCAAAGACCTGACTGCGTACTTCGTCGAGCATTTCGCCAGAATCAGCCATCTCTTCCTGCCACGCAATCAGTTTACGCAGCCAGGCAATCCGGTCTTCATGTCCCGAACGTGCGCCGCCAGCAGCCGCGCCTTCTTTGTATTTCCAGTGCGCAGCAACACCCAACTCTGCATCTTCATGCATCTGTTTGGTGCGGATTTGGATCTCAACGGTTTTGCCTCCCGGCCCCAACACTACGGTATGAATAGACTGATAACCGTTCGGTTTCGGGTTCGCAACGTAATCATCGAACTCATCCGGCAAGTGGCGATAGTGAGTGTGCACTATGCCCAGCGCGGCGTAACAATCCTGCAAACGTTCCGCGACGATACGCACCGCACGAACATCAAACAGCTCATCAAAGGCGAGGTTCTTTTTCTGCATTTTGCGCCAGATGCTGTAGATGTGTTTTGGGCGGCCATACACTTCAGCTTTAACGCCTTCAGCTTTCATCTCTGCACGCAGATGCCCCACAAACTCTTCAATGTAGTGTTCGCGGTCGAGGCGGCGCTCATGCAGCAGTTTTGCAATACGTTTGTATTCGGTCGGGTGGAGGTAACGGAAGCAGTAATCTTCCAGTTCCCATTTCAGTTGCCCAATCCCAAGACGGTTCGCCAGCGGCGCGTAGATATTGGTGCACTCTTTTGCCGCCAGCACGCGTTCATCTTCCGGCGCATCTTTTACTTCGCGCAGATGGGCAATTCGCTCCGCCAGTTTGATGACCACGCAACGGAAGTCATCGACCATCGCCAGCAACATCCGGCGAACGTTATCGACCTGTTCGGAGGAAACAGAATCGGTGTGCGTTGCTTTCAGTTGGCGGATTGCCGCCATATCGCGCACACCGTGAATAAGATTAACGACCGACTTACCGACACTCTCGCGCAGTACGTCTTCGCTGACGACGTTTGCATCGGCCAGAGGGAACAGCAGCGCAGCCCGCAGCGTGTCAATGTCCATACTTAATGTCGAGAGGATCTCCACCATCTCGACACCACGCCACAACAGCAAACTGGCATCCGGATGCCCCTGCGTCTGCTGCAGACAATACGCCCAGGTTTCGGCTAAGCACTCACACGACTTCTGGCTGGCAATGCCCAGACTTGCGATCCATTTTTCCGGATCAAATTCACCAGCCTTATTAATATGTGCACTTCTTACCGCAACCATCGTCCTCTCCTTTAGGGACCTGACCTGCTGAAATCAGCAAATCGTAACTATTTAACGCGCGAGAAAAGTACCATCGATTCCAGATGCCCCGTGTGTGGGAACATATCCAGCATCGCCAACCGCGCAATGGTATATCCTGCTTTTAATAACGCCTCGCTATCCCGAGCCAGCGTCGCAGGGTTACAGGATACATAAACTATACGAATAGGTTCCAGTTTTATAATTTGTTGCATAACGCCTGCTGCACCAGCACGCGCCGGGTCCAGCAACACTTTATCAAAGCCGTTTTTTGCCCACGGCTGCTTTGTAACATCATCTTCAAGATTTTCGTGATAAAACGTCACATTATGTAAGCGATTAAGACTCGCGTTCTGCTGGCCTTTTTCCACCAGCGCCGGAACCCCTTCCACACCAACAACACTTGCCGCACGGGTCGCTAACGGCAGCGTAAAATTGCCCATACCACAGAACAGATCCAGCACACGATCATCAGGCTGAACATCCAGCCACTCCAGCGCTCGCGCCACCATTTTCTGGTTCACACCCGCATTGATCTGAATAAAATCACGCGGACTAAAGGTTAAGCGCAACCCGTTTGAGTCATACCAGGGCATCTCGCCAGAGACGGTTTCGAGTATCTCACTATCGGGGGCGAGATACAGATCCAGGCCTTCAGAATGCGAAAAGCGTTCCAGTTTTTCGCGATCTGCCAAACTTAGCGGTGCGGTATGGCGTAAAATCATCAGCAGGCCGCTGGTTGCCTGCACCAGTTCAACATGACCAAGATGGCGCATAGCTTGTAAGCTGTCCAGGCATGCCCTGACTTTGGGCAACAACGCTTCAAGTTGGGGCACTAAAATAGGGCATTGTTTAACGTCGACAATGTCACTGGAACCCGCTTTGCGAAATCCCATCTGGAGTTGTTGTTTTTTCGGTAGATAGTTCAGACTTAAACGCGCGCGACGGCGATAACCCCAGGGGACATCGTCGATCACTTCAGAGACGTCGTGTTTCATTAACCGGGCGAGTGCTGCGCTTTTGCTACGCTGCTGGAGTTCGACGCTGGCGTGTTGTTGCTGACAGCCGCCGCATACGCCAAAATGAGGGCAGCGTGGCGTTTTGCGTTCCGGGCTGTCGCTTAACCTGCGCACGACCTTAGCGCGGGCGTACTGTTTTTTATCTTCAGTAACAGTAACTTCCGCGTTTTCCGGCGGTAGTAATCCAGGAATAAATAACGCTTTGCCGTTATGTCGCGCCACGCCCTGACCAAAAGAGTCGAGGTCGTTGACTGAAACGGTTATGATCTGACGCGTCGTCGCGCGTCGTTTTGCAGAGTAGAATTGCGCCATTGGCGAGACTTTCTCAATTTAACAGTGTGACCTTAATTGTCCCATAACGGAACTCCATGACCAACTACAGCCTGCGCGCACGCATGATGATTCTGATCCTGGCACCGACCGTCCTTATTGGTTTATTGCTTAGCATCTTTTTCGTCGTGCATCGCTATAACGACTTGCAGCGTCAACTGGAAGATGCCGGTGCCAGCATTATTGAGCCGCTTGCGGTTTCAACGGAATATGGCATGAGCCTGCAAAATCGCGAATCTATTGGTCAATTGATCAGCGTTTTGCATCGTCGCCATTCCGATATTGTTCGTGCCATTTCGGTTTATGATGAAAATAACCGACTTTTTGTCACCTCCAATTTTCATCTTGATCCTTCATCAATGCAGCTCGGCAGCAACGTGCCATTTCCGCGCCAACTTACTGTCACACGTGATGGCGATATTATGATCCTGCGCACGCCGATTATTTCTGAGAGTTATTCTCCCGACGAATCACCCAGCAGCGATGCCAAAAATAGTCAAAATATGTTGGGATATATTGCTCTTGAGCTGGATCTTAAATCAGTGCGCTTGCAGCAATATAAAGAGATCTTTATTTCTAGCGTGATGATGCTGTTTTGTATTGGTATCGCGCTTATTTTTGGCTGGCGCTTAATGCGCGATGTAACCGGCCCAATTCGCAACATGGTGAATACCGTCGACCGCATCCGCCGAGGGCAACTCGACAGTCGGGTGGAAGGATTTATGCTCGGAGAGTTGGATATGCTGAAAAATGGCATCAACTCGATGGCAATGTCGCTGGCGGCTTATCACGAAGAGATGCAGCACAATATCGACCAGGCGACGTCCGATCTGCGTGAAACGCTGGAACAGATGGAAATTCAGAACGTTGAACTGGATCTGGCGAAAAAACGCGCCCAGGAAGCGGCGCGTATTAAGTCAGAGTTTCTGGCAAACATGTCGCATGAGCTGCGTACACCGTTGAATGGCGTTATTGGTTTTACCCGCCTGACGTTGAAAACAGAATTAACACCAACGCAGCGCGATCACCTCAATACTATTGAACGCTCGGCAAATAATTTGCTGGCAATTATTAATGATGTTCTCGATTTCTCAAAACTGGAAGCAGGCAAGCTGATTCTGGAAAGTATTCCATTCCCACTACGCAGCACGCTGGATGAAGTGGTAACGCTACTGGCGCATTCTTCTCACGATAAAGGACTGGAATTAACGCTCAATATTAAGAGCGACGTGCCCGATAACGTCATTGGCGACCCGCTGCGTTTACAGCAAATAATCACTAACCTGGTGGGGAATGCGATTAAATTCACCGAGAATGGCAACATCGACATTCTGGTAGAAAAACGTGCGCTGAGTAATACCAAAGTACAGATTGAAGTGCAGATCCATGATACCGGCATTGGTATTCCTGAACGCGATCAATCGCGTTTGTTCCAGGCCTTCAGACAGGCAGATGCCAGTATTTCACGCCGTCATGGCGGCACCGGGCTGGGGCTGGTAATTACGCAAAAACTGGTCAATGAAATGGGCGGCGATATCTCGTTCCATAGCCAGCCGAATCGTGGTTCAACCTTCTGGTTCCATATTAATCTCGATCTGAACCCGAATATTATTATCGAAGGGCCATCCACTCAGTGCCTCGCGGGTAAACGCCTGGCTTATGTCGAACCGAACTCTGCAGCCGCCCAGTGTACGCTGGATATTTTAAGCGAAACACCGCTGGAAGTGGTTTATAGCCCAACGTTCTCCGCGCTGCCTCCTGCACATTACGACATGATTTTGTTAGGGATTGCGGTAACCTTCCGCGAACCGCTGACGATGCAGCATGAGCGGTTGGCGCAAGCGGTGTCAATGACCGATTTTCTGATGCTGGCACTTCCGTGCCATGCACAGGTCAATGCCGAAAAGCTCAAGCAAGATGGTATCGGCGCGTGTCTGCTGAAACCCCTGACGCCTACACGTTTGTTGCCTGTACTGACGGAATTTTGTCATCAAAAGCAAAACACACTTTTGCCTGTTACCGATGAAAGTAAGCTGGCAATGACGGTTATGGCTGTTGATGATAATCCGGCAAACCTGAAACTTATCGGCGCATTGCTGGAAGATATGGTGCAGCATGTTGAGCTGTGCGATAGCGGACATCAGGCGGTTGAACGGGCGAAACAGATGCCGTTCGATTTAATCTTAATGGATATTCAAATGCCGGATATGGACGGCATTCGGGCATGTGAACTCATTCACCAGCTCCCGCATCAGCAGCAAACACCAGTTATCGCGGTAACGGCGCACGCGATGGCCGGGCAAAAAGAGAAACTGCTTGGCGCGGGAATGAGCGATTATCTGGCGAAACCGATTGAAGAAGAGCGGTTGCATAATTTGCTGTTACGTTACAAGCCCGGCAGTGGCATTTCTTCTCGCGTCGTGACGCCAGAAGTGAACGAAATTGTGGTGAATCAGAATGCGACTCTCGACTGGCAACTGGCACTGCGCCAGGCTGCAGGAAAAAACGATCTGGCGCGCGATATGCTGCAAATGTTGCTCGATTTCCTGCCAGAAGTTCGCAACAAAGTTGAAGAACAATTGGTTGGAGAAAACCCGGAAGGCCTGGTTGATTTGATCCATAAACTGCATGGCAGTTGCGGTTATAGCGGCGTACCGCGAATGAAGAATCTCTGCCAACTAATCGAACAACAGCTACGCAACGGTACTAAAGAAGAAGATTTGGAGCCGGAGCTACTGGAACTGTTGGACGAGATGGATAATGTGGCGCGCGAAGCCAGTAAAATTCTCGGTTAATAAACCTCTTGTCGAGTAAAAACCGGCTTCTTTATGAAGCCGGTTTCAGATTGGTGGCAAGTACCTGTGTTTATGCCGAATGCGGCGAGAACGCCTTGTCATGTCTACAACATCATATGAAGTGGTTCACTTGACTCCAGGCAAACGCTAGTAAAAATGCCCCTTAAGAAGGCACATTTACTGGCATTTGCCTGAAAAAATTCGATTCAGCATCGCTGAAACAATATTTTTGCCGACCATTAGGTATATCAGCAAAAATAGCGAGGACTCAGGACAACAGCGTGCCCCAATGTTCAACCCACGGGTTTGATTCCGTTTCTGGTTCCGGGGTCTCGCTGGCATCAATCAGCAGCATTTCCCCTACCCGCTGCGCGCTTTGTTCCTGCAACAAAGCATCGAACTGTTTGCCACCATTGCAGAAATTCACATAACTGCTGTCGCCAAGGGCAATCACGCCATAACGCAGGTTCGGCTGGAAACCGAGGTTATCCTTTATTCCCAGAAAGAGCGGCACAATGCTGTCAGGAAGGTCGCCCTGCCCGGTGGTGGAGGTGACTACCAGTACGTACTTGTCCTGATAGGGTAGCCAGTCACTTAACTCTGGATCTTCAAATACCGTTGCTTTGTGTCCTTGCCCGGACAAAATGGCTTCCGCTTCTTCTGCAACTAACAATGCGTTGCCGTACATGGTGCCAACAAAAATACCAATTTCCGCCATACCGTTTTCTCCCTGGATTAGGAACTCATCTCACCATCCTGACCGGATGCCGCGCTGAACTCAACCCTTTCATTTTCAGGAAGTAGACCGCGCCAACCAAACTGTGATAACGCCTGCATCCAGGTGTCGTCCAGACCCGCGTAAATAGTGAGCGGCTCGCCAGTAAAAGGATGCGTCAATGACAACTGGCTGGCATGTAGCATTAACCTCTGCAGGCCGAAATGTTCAGCCCCGCTGCGGTTCTGGCGCAAATCGCCGTGTTTGCTGTCCCCAATGATGGGATGACGCAAATGGGCCAGATGGCGGCGTAGTTGGTGTTTACGTCCAGTTTTCGGCTC
This sequence comes from Escherichia marmotae, assembly GCF_002900365.1. Taxonomy (NCBI): domain Bacteria; kingdom Pseudomonadati; phylum Pseudomonadota; class Gammaproteobacteria; order Enterobacterales; family Enterobacteriaceae; genus Escherichia; species Escherichia marmotae. The sequence continues at coordinate 4,260,257 of NZ_CP025979.1, read as the reverse complement.
CAGTTCCACCAGGCCATAGCGCGTGGTCGGGTAACGTCCAGTCGCCACAGGCATTTCCACCGTCGCCAGACCGCGATAATGCGTTACCGCTGGCTGTGGACCTTTATCTTCGCGGGCATATTTATCAGCGATTTTGTCCAGTTCTTCTACCAGCGGATAATCCAGCTCCGCCTCATCCATCAGCCAGCCACGCACAATCGCATGGTAACGTTTCTGGATTTGGTGCTGTTCAAACTGTTGCGCCAACAGTCGCCCTGCCTCACTGGATAACCCCATCAGCAATACGCCAGAAGTCGGGCGATCCAGACGATGCGCGGTAAAAACATGCTGACCAATCTGGTCACGCACAGTTTGCATCACCACAACTTTCTCGTCGCGATCCAGCCAGCTACGGTGGACCAGCCAGCCGGACGGTTTATTTACCGCCACCAACCATTCATCCTGGTAGAGTATTTCCAACATCAGTTAGCATCATCCGCAAAAAGGGCATCCAGCTTTTCCAGCTCCGCCAGAATAAGCGCTCGTTGCGGGTGATCCGTCGCCAGCGCCATTTCATAGTACGGCGCCACAGCAAATGCCCCTGGTAATGGCTGATTGTTATCTAATAAATCGTGCATCCGCGGGATAAGCACCCACTGCAACCACTCCAACGGTTCCATGGTGTCCATAAAAAACGGTTGGGTACTGTTGAATAGATGCGGCTGGGGTTCATCATTGCGCCAGTGCTGATGTTCACGCAGCAGCGCTTCAAGCGCCTGCAACTGGAAACGAACGCGGTCATGAGTAGTCATAAAGCAGCCTCAAGTAAAAAACTGCCGCGAAGAATAGCAGGAATAAAAAAAGGGAGCACTGTATTCACAGTGCTCCCGATTCGTTTCGCAGCATTCCAGCTACTTTTGTTGCTCCCTGCTCATCCTTGACAACTTTTCCTTTAGCCTTACGGCCAATCGTTCATCCTGAACTATTGCTCCCTGCTCACACCACCCCGATGTGATACTTCATCCTGAAGTGTCCCTGGCCTTCCTGACCCACCGAATCATCCTGACCGGTTCTCATTCTCCATCCTGGAGGTGTCCTTTAACGCGTCCTGCGTTATCCTCTTCGCTTCATCCGGAAGCCTTTCCCTGAAACACCATCCTGGCGTGTCCTTCAGAAGTGTCATCATCCTGATGTTCACTTCATTGTCTGACTCCCTGTCGACGAAGATAGAATCGTCTTTTTCACTGCGTCTTACAAGGAGCTTACAGACAATGCCTTAAGGATAATTTCATATGAAAGTCGAAAAAACAATAATAAGCAATTGATTTCAAATCAAAATATCAAATCTCATCTTATTAAGTATTCGCTTATTTCCTGGCGATCTCCTACAGGGTCTGTAAGAGATCTCTCACAACAAGACGGGGTATTTGGATTACAGAAGAGGCTTAAGTTGGTTGAGGAATTCCGCAAGATTTGAGGCTAAATGCGCCCGTTTACGCGTTCCCAGTGTCTCTTTGCATACTTCGCCTGAGAGATTACACACCGAGATTACCTCCAGCTCTTCTTCCAGCGTCGCGATAAATAGCGTAGGCGGTAGTTTTAGACGTTTCTGAGTAACCAAATGGCCAATCAGATTTTCCTGCACTCGACGGAAGTCATCTTCGCTCCAGGTTTGCAGTAATGTCAGTTTGATATCACCAAACTGCGCATGCATATCCCCGGCAAACTGGGTCGTATAGAAGGTATGAATTGTAGGTTGTATCACAATATCAAACGCCCGTTCAACCGCGTTTACATTTTGCTCACCGGTAAACGGTTGAGGTTGCCAGTATACGGCGTCTTCGGTGGTTGAAATAATGCATGGCGAAGGAACGCCATACAGCTCCTCACTTAACGGCCAGCTTTTATACTGTTCATGCCAGACATCGCAGTAGCGCGCAGTAAAATCCTTCAGGGCTTGTGCGGTCAAATCGTCCACTAATTTCTCTCTTCACTTAAACCAGATACACTTGTTGTTTAGTTTATCTGGTTTATGACGGTGAAACATGTCTTCTTATGCAAACCATCAGGCACTTGCAGGCCTGACTCTCGGAAAATCAACCGATTACAGGGATACCTATGACGCCAGCCTGCTGCAAGGCGTTCCGCGTAGTCTGAATCGCGATCCACTGGGTCTGAAAGCGGATAACCTGCCTTTTCACGGCGCGGATATCTGGACGCTATATGAGCTTTCCTGGCTAAATGCGAAAGGTTTACCGCAGGTCGCTGTGGGTCATGTTGAACTTGATTACACCAGCGTGAATCTCATTGAGTCGAAGAGTTTTAAGCTCTATCTCAATAGCTTTAATCAGACTCGATTTAACAATTGGGAAGAGGTGCGCCAGACGCTGGAGCGCGATTTAAGTACCTGCGCCCAGGGTAAGGTCAGCGTGGCGTTATATCGACTCGATGAACTGGAAGGCCAGCCAATGGGTCATTTCAATGGCACCTGCATTGATGAGCAGGATATCGCTATCGATAACTATGAATTCACCACTGACTACCTTGAGAATGCCGCCAGCGGTGAAAAAGTGGTGGAAGAGACGCTGGTTAGCCATCTGCTGAAATCAAACTGTCTGATCACCCATCAGCCAGACTGGGGTTCCATTCAAATTCAGTACCGTGGACACAAAATTGATCGGGAAAAACTGCTGCGTTATCTGGTTTCTTTCCGTCATCACAACGAGTTCCATGAACAATGCGTAGAGCGTATTTTTAATGATCTGCTGCGCTTCTGCCAGCCAGAAAAATTAAGCGTTTACGCTCGTTATACCCGTCGTGGCGGTCTGGACATTAACCCCTGGCGTAGCAATAGTGACTTTGTCCCATCGACTACCCGACTGGTACGACAATAAATTTTTTTTCAGTTTTGCGTGCTGGATTCAAGCATAGAGTTGTGAAAGGCCATCAGGCAGGGCTATTGTAATCAAAGGGAATGACAATAATTGTCCCATAAGGAGTTTTTCTTGATTACACATATTAGCCCACTTGGCTCCATGGATATGTTGTCGCAGTTGGAGGTGGACATGCTTAAACGCACCGCCAGCAGCGACCTCTATCAACTGTTTCGCAACTGTTCACTTGCCGTTCTGAACTCCGGTAGCCTCACCGATAACAGCAAAGAATTGCTATCCCGTTTTGAAAATTTCGACATTAACGTGTTGCGCCGTGAACGCGGTGTTAAGCTGGAACTGATCAACCCTCCGGAAGAAGCTTTCGTCGATGGGCGCATTATCCGCGCCTTACAGGCCAACTTGTTTGCGGTTCTGCGCGACATTCTCTTCGTCTACGGGCAAATCCATAACACCGTTCGTTTTCCCAATCTGAATCTCGACAACTCTGTCCACATTACTAATCTGGTCTTTTCTATATTGCGCAACGCGCGCGCGCTGCATGTAGGCGAAGCACCGAATATGGTGGTGTGCTGGGGCGGTCACTCCATCAATGAAAACGAATATCTGTATGCACGGCGCGTTGGTAATCAACTGGGGCTTCGCGAGCTGAATATCTGCACCGGCTGCGGTCCAGGAGCAATGGAAGCGCCGATGAAAGGTGCAGCAGTAGGTCACGCTCAGCAGCGTTACAAAGACAGTCGTTTTATTGGCATGACAGAACCGTCGATTATCGCCGCTGAACCGCCTAACCCACTGGTCAACGAACTGATCATCATGCCGGATATCGAAAAACGTCTTGAAGCGTTTGTGCGTATCGCTCACGGCATCATTATTTTCCCGGGTGGTGTGGGTACGGCAGAAGAGTTGCTGTACTTGCTGGGAATTTTAATGAATCCGGCCAACAAAGATCAGGTTTTACCGTTGATCCTCACCGGGCCGAAAGAAAGCGCCGACTACTTCCGCGTACTGGACGAATTTGTCGTACATACGCTGGGAGAAAACGCGCGCCGCCATTATCGCATCATTATTGATGACGCTGCCGAAGTAGCACGTCAGATGAAAAAAGCGATGCCGCTGGTGAAAGAAAACCGTCGCGATACCGGCGATGCGTACAGCTTTAACTGGTCAATGCGCATTGCGCCAGATCTGCAAATGCCGTTTGAGCCGTCTCACGAGAACATGGCCAATCTGAAGCTTTACCCGGATCAACCCGTTGAAGTGCTGGCCGCCGATCTGCGTCGAGCATTCTCCGGTATTGTTGCGGGTAACGTGAAAGAAGTCGGTATTCGCGCCATTGAAGAGTTTGGCCCTTACAAAATCAACGGCGATAAAGAGATTATGCGTCGTATGGACGACCTGCTTCAGGGGTTTGTCGCCCAGCATCGTATGAAGTTGCCTGGCTCTGCCTATATCCCTTGCTACGAAATCTGCACTTAATCTCCCTTCTCCCGGTAACGATCGTTGCCGGGTTTTGTTCTCCCAGGTCACTCACTAAGCAATCTATTTCATTTTCCATCTGAATATTTCAGCACGTCATCATGCAATTAATATCACCAACATCAATATGTCATACAATTTATATTGTAACGCAAACGTTTACCTGCTTTTATAAACCGCATTTTATCGCTGATAAAAATAAAATCTCATCATGATTAACTAAAAGTATTGATTTTTTCAGTTCAACCTACATATATTGCGCGCCCCGGAAGAAAACAGATGTCGTTTAGTGGGCAAATATCGCCCTTAAATTCTCTTTTACTTTTGATTTACAGAGTAAAGCGTTGGGATTATCTATCTTCCAAGTAGATTATTGTATTTGAGATCAAGATCACTGATAGAGACATAAGTTGTGTGTATCTTTCCGCCCTCAAATTATTACGGCGGAAAATGATTGAGCCATCGCCGATAGACAGATTTCATTTTTACGGCCAGGCACCTTCCCGGGCTGAACTGGCTAAAAGCTGAATTATTTGCATTCCTCCAGGAGAAATAGATGGAAACAACTCAAACCAGCACGATTGCGTCGAAAGACTCTCGCAGTGCCTGGCGCAAGACAGACACCATGTGGATGCTGGGCCTTTATGGTACAGCAATCGGCGCGGGTGTACTGTTCCTGCCAATCAACGCCGGTGTTGGCGGTATGATCCCGCTGATCATCATGGCCATCCTTGCGTTTCCGATGACGTTTTTTGCTCACCGCGGCCTGACTCGCTTCGTACTGTCTGGTAAAAATCCGGGCGAAGACATCACCGAGGTTGTAGAAGAACACTTTGGTGTTGGCGCAGGTAAACTGATTACCCTGCTGTACTTCTTTGCTATTTACCCGATCCTGCTGGTGTACAGCGTGGCAATCACTAACACAGTAGAAAGCTTCATGGCCCACCAACTGGGCATGACACCGCCGCCACGTGCGATTCTGTCACTGATCCTGATCGTGGGTATGATGACCATCGTTCGCTTCGGTGAGCAGATGATCGTTAAAGCAATGAGCATCCTGGTATTCCCGTTCGTTGCAGTTCTGATGCTGCTGGCTCTGTACCTGATCCCACAGTGGAACGGCGCGGCGCTGGAAACTCTGTCTCTGGATACTGCAGCTTCTACCGGTAACGGTCTGTGGATGACTCTGTGGCTGGCGATTCCGGTCATGGTGTTCTCGTTCAACCACTCTCCGATCATCTCTTCTTTCGCCGTTGCGAAGCGTGAAGAGTACGGCGATATGGCAGAACAGAAATGCTCTAAGATCCTGGCATTCGCACACATCATGATGGTGCTGACCGTTATGTTCTTCGTCTTTAGCTGCGTACTGAGCCTGTCTCCGGCAGACCTGGCTGCGGCAAAAGAACAGAACATCTCGATTCTGTCTTACCTGGCTAACCACTTTAATGCGCCGATTATCGCGTGGATGGCACCGATTATCGCGATGATTGCCATCACCAAATCCTTCCTCGGCCACTACCTGGGCGCGCGTGAAGGCTTCAACGGTATGGTGATTAAATCACTGCGTGGTAAAGGTAAGTCTATTGAAATCAACAAGCTGAACCGTATCACTGCACTGTTCATGCTGGTAACAACCTGGATTGTTGCCACCCTGAACCCGAGCATCCTGGGTATGATTGAAACCCTGGGCGGCCCAATCATCGCGATGATCCTGTTCCTGATGCCGATGTACGCAATCCAGAAAGTACCGGCAATGCGTAAGTACAGCGGTCACATCAGCAACGTATTCGTTGTCGTGATGGGTCTGATTGCTATCTCCGCAATCTTCTACTCTCTGTTCAGCTAAGTCCTTTCGCGCCGCTTTCGGGCGGCGCTTCCTCCGTTTTAACGCGATGTATTTCCTATGATTAGCGTATTCGATATTTTCAAAATCGGCATTGGCCCTTCCAGCTCTCATACCGTTGGACCGATGAAAGCGGGTAAACAATTTACCGACGATCTGATTGCCCGTAATCTGCTGAAAGACGTAACCCGCGTGGTGGTTGACGTCTACGGCTCACTCTCTCTGACCGGTAAAGGCCACCACACGGATATCGCCATTATTATGGGTCTGGCGGGTAATCTGCCAGATACCGTGGATATCGACTCTATCCCTGGTTTTATTCAGGATGTGAATACTCACGGTCGTCTGATGCTGGCAAACGGTCAGCACGAAGTGGAGTTCCCGGTTGATCAGTGCATGAACTTCCATGCAGACAACCTTTCTCTGCATGAGAATGGTATGCGCATCACCGCTCTGGCAGGCGACAAAGTTGTTTACAGTCAGACTTACTACTCCATCGGCGGTGGCTTTATCGTTGATGAAGAACATTTTGGTCAGCAGGATAGCGCACCGGTTGAAGTTCCCTATCCTTACAGTTCAGCAGCCGACCTGCAAAAACATTGCCAGGAAACTGGTCTGTCACTCTCTGGCCTGATGATGAAAAACGAGCTGGCGCTGCACAGCAAAGAAGAGCTGGAACAGCATCTGGCGAACGTCTGGGAAGTGATGCGCGGCGGTATTGAGCGCGGTATTTCCACCGAAGGCGTGTTGCCAGGCAAACTGCGCGTTCCACGTCGTGCGGCGGCGCTGCGTCGAATGCTGGTTAGCCAGGATAAGACCACAACTGACCCAATGGCGGTTGTCGACTGGATCAACATGTTCGCACTGGCGGTAAACGAAGAAAACGCAGCAGGTGGTCGAGTGGTTACTGCGCCGACTAACGGCGCGTGCGGAATTATCCCGGCGGTGCTGGCATACTACGACAAGTTTATCCGCGAAGTGAACGCTAACTCACTGGCTCGTTATCTGCTGGTTGCCAGCGCGATTGGTTCTCTTTATAAGATGAACGCCTCGATTTCTGGTGCCGAAGTGGGTTGCCAGGGTGAAGTTGGTGTGGCGTGCTCTATGGCTGCGGCTGGCCTGGCTGAACTGTTAGGCGCAAGCCCGGCGCAGGTGTGCATCGCGGCGGAAATCGCTATGGAGCATAACCTCGGCCTGACTTGTGACCCGGTCGCCGGACAGGTACAGGTGCCGTGCATCGAGCGTAATGCTATTGCAGCAGTGAAAGCAGTGAACGCTGCACGTATGGCACTGCGCCGTACCAGCGAGCCACGCGTATGCCTCGATAAAGTTATCGAAACCATGTACGAAACAGGTAAAGACATGAATGCCAAGTACCGCGAAACATCTCGCGGCGGCCTGGCGATGAAAATCGTTGCCTGCGATTAATCTCTCTCCAGAGGCCTCGTTTTGCGAGGCCTCTTCCTGTTTTCTCATCCAGCCGTAGCCTGTTCCGGTATCGAATGTTACCCTTATCGCCTGATCTTTAAGGGGGTTATCGTGGCTGTTCATTTGCTTATCGTCGATGCACTGAATCTTATCCGTCGCATTCATGCCGTTCAGGGTTCGCCCTGCGTGGAGACCTGCCAGCACGCTCTCGATCAACTTATTATGCACAGCCAGCCAACCCACGCGGTCGCCGTTTTTGATGATGAAAACCGCAGTAGCGGCTGGCGTCATCAACGTTTACCGGATTACAAAGCGGGTCGCCCACCAATGCCGGAAGAGTTGCACAACGAAATGCCTGCATTACGCGCCGCCTTTGAGCAACGCGGCGTCCCGTGCTGGTCAGCCAGCGGCAACGAAGCCGATGACTTAGCCGCTACGCTGGCGGTCAAAGTGACTCAGGCCGGGCATCAGGCAACCATTGTTTCGACAGATAAAGGCTACTGCCAGCTACTTTCGCCAACGTTGCGCATTCGCGATTACTTCCAGAAACGCTGGCTGGATGCGCCGTTTATCGATAAAGAATTTGGCGTTCAACCGCAACAGTTGCCCGATTACTGGGGGCTGGCGGGGATCAGCAGTTCAAAGGTGCCGGGTGTTGCAGGGATTGGCCCGAAAAGCGCCACGCAGTTGCTGGTCGAGTTTCAGAGTCTGGAAGGAATTTATGAGAATCTCGACACGGTTGCCGAAAAGTGGCGCAAAAAATTAGAAGTACATAAAGAGATGGCGTTTCTGTGCCGCGATATTGCCCGCTTACAAACTGATTTGCATATCGACGGCAATTTACAGCAATTACGGTTGGTACGGTAAAGAGATACCGGATGCTACCGATTAACACCCCATTGAATTTCATGACCGTGTAGGCCGGATAAGACGCGCCAGCGTCGCATCCGGCATTATCACATCAGCGCAATTACCAGGCGGTATGGTAAAGCTCTACAATATCCTCAAGCGTTGCTTCACGCGGGTTGCCACCGGTACAAACATCGTCCAGAGCCGCCTGCGCCAGTGCCGGAATGTCTTCCTTGCGTACACCAACATCACGCAAATGTGGCGGAATACCTACATCACGATTGAGAGCAAACACCGCGTCAACAGCAGCATTACGCGCCTCTTCCAGGCTCATGCCTTCCACTTTCACGCCCATTACGCGCGCAATATCGCGGTACTTCTCGCCGGAAAATTCGGCGTTATAGCGCATAACATGCGGTAACAGAATGGCGTTCGCAACACCGTGCGGGGTGTTATAAAACGCGCCCAGCGGGTGCGCCATACCATGCACCAGCCCCAACCCAACGTTCGAGAAGCCCATGCCCGCGACATACTGTCCGAGCGCCATCTGTTCTCCGGCATCCTTATCACCGGCAACCGATCCCCGCAGCGCCCCGGCAATAATTTCAATGGCTTTAATATGCAACGCATCGGTCAGCGCCCACGCACCACGCGTAATATACCCCTCGATGGCATGAGTCAGCGCATCGACACCGGTCGCGGCTTTCAGCGCCGGTGGCATACCATCCATCATGTCAGCATCAATAAACGCCACCTGCGGGATATCATGCGGATCAACGCAAACAAACTTGCGCCGTTTTTCTTCGTCAGTAATTACATAGTTAATGGTCACTTCCGCCGCAGTGCCCGCCGTGGTGGGGATCGCCAGAATCGGTACGCTGGGTTTATTGGTCGGTGAAAGCCCTTCCAGACTACGCACATCGGCAAACTCCGGGTTGTTGCTGATGATGCCAATCGCTTTACAGGTATCCTGCGGAGAACCACCACCAATAGCGATCAGGTAATCCGCACCGCTGTTCTGGAATACACCCAGCCCTTCTTTGACTACGGTGATTGTCGGATTCGGCACTACGCCGTCGTAAATCGCCCATGCCAGCCCGGCGGCATCCATCTTATCGGTCACTTTCGCCACCACGCCGCACTGCACCAGCGTTTTATCAGTCACGATCAGCGCCTTCTGATAACCACGGCGTTTCACCTCATCGGTTAAAGCGCCAATTGCGCCCCGCCCAAACCATGCCGTTTCGTTCAGAATCATTCTGTTAGCCATCATCCTTCTCCTTGTTGCTTTACGAAATTACTCTTCAATCCGTAATCCATAGGTTTTGAATTTCTCCAGCACCACGGCAATCTCTTCATCGCTCAGTACTGGAACCGGGTCAGTAATCGCCAGGGTCGCCAGATAAAGCTGCGCCAGCACTTCAACTTCATGCGCCAGCCATAACGCTTTTTCCAGATTAGCCTCACAAGCGATAAGCCCATGATGTTGTAGCAGAATTGCTTTACGATTTTTGAGAGCCAGCGCAACATGTTCGGAAAGTTCGCGTGTCCCAAAGGTCGCATAAGGTGCGCAAGGAATGGAATTTCCGCCAGCCGCCGCGATCATGTAGTGAATGGCGGGGATCGGCCGGTTAAGAATGGAAACTGCCGTGCAATGAACGGCATGGTTGTGAACAACCGCGTTGGCATCCGGTCTGCTTTGGTAGGCCGCCATATGGAAACGCCATTCGCTGGAAGGGATTTTATCTTCTTCGTATTTTCCGTTGCCATCAACATAGACAATCATATTTTCCGTCATTCTTTCATAAGGAATACCGCTGGGAGTAATCAACATGCCATTTTCAAAACGCGTGCTGACATTCCCCGCAGTCCCCTGATTTAACCCAAGACGCGTCATTTCCAGACAGGTTTCAATTATTTCACGGGATAAACGTGTTCTTTCCATCTCTATTCTCCAGATACAGGTTCAGCTCGCCTTGTTGCGTAAAACAGCACCGCAAATAAAGACGGGGTTATTTTTAGTAAGGAAAGGCTATTGAATATTATTGCCCAATAGCCTGCTTATTTTCTGCGATTATTATTTTTTTCTTATGCGCTTAATTAATTTCATTTCTACTTTGACCGTTTTTTTTACGGGCCTTTCTTCAATAGCGCTTAACATCATTTCAAACGCTTTTTCTGCCCAGGCATTTTCATCCTGCTGCATTGACCAGACGTTATTGGCGAGAAATCCCAGCATGGGATGTTCATCGAAAGTGCCGATATTGATTTCTGGCGGTACAGCGCCAAAACGATCGCGAATCGCGCGAACAGCGCCTTCAAGCACAGGTAAAGACGAGGCGATAAATGCCTGTGGACATCCCTGATCTTCAATGAGTTTGTCCATAATGACATAGCCGCCTTCAGGGGTATTTACCGGGCCTTCCCTCACCCAATTACGATGGGTAATACCCTTTTTCGCCAACGCATTCAAATAGCCAGTCAGACGATCGCTGATACTCGGCAACCCGGCATCTCCCAGCAAAAACCATACTGGTGCCTGCCCTGCCTCGAGAATATTTTGTGTCAGTTTTTCACCGCCAGAAATATTATTACTTTCTACCAATGCGTTATCGGTATATTTAAAATCACGATCGAGTAACACCATTGGTTTACGAATTTTGCGTAAATGATGCTGTTGATTTTCCAGTGTCGAAGGGACAATAAAAAGACCATCTACATTTCGTGCGATAAATGCTTTAGTCAATTTATTTTCATAATCAACGTCATCATAAGTACAACTGATTGTAAGTTGATATCCGGAACGTCGACAGCGTTGTTCGAGTTTTTCTGCCAGCGTTGCAAAAAAGACGTTGGATATGTTGGGAACAATCAATCCCAATGTATCTGTTTTGTTAAGTTTAAGACTGCGGGCGGAATGATTAATGATATAACCATAGCGTTCTACATATTCATTGATACGCGTTTGGGTTTTGACGCTGATCCGATATTGTTCCGCTTTTCCATTTAGCACCAGTCGCACGGTCGTAACCGATAAATTCAGGTCGCTGGCTATCTGCTCTACTGTTTTAGCCATAGGTCTTTCCCAGTTAACATCCAGACGTCAAATCACAATCATAAAAGTATTTTTAACTTTTGTCTTATTACATCAGTTGGTTAACTACCTGTTGTTGATCCCAAAGCGTCAGGTAAACCTGGTATTTACGTTCTAAAAATTCACGGCGTTGTGGGTTTGCCCGAATAACCTCGCCGGCCTCAACCATTGCTTTACATGCGGATGAAAAATTACGCCATGCTCCGCTGGCAACAGCACCGCTAATTGCTGCGCCCAACGTAACGGCATCTTCTTCTTGCATCAGGTGGATATCGCAGCTTGTCACGTCTGCATATTCGCGTAGCCACAAGGGGTTGTGCGTTGCACCACCACATAACGTTAATTGGGTAATGGTATGCCCATTTTCCCTTAGAGTTTCAATAATATGTCTGGTGCCAAAGGCTATTGCCTGTAAAGTCGCAAGGTAAAGTCGCGCGAGTTGATTTTCTCCACGCTCCAGCGTTAAACCATAGACACTGCCTCTGGCATCGGGCCGTGCTCGTGGCGAACGGTTGCCGTGATGATCGGCAAGCACATGTAAATTTCGTGTAGGTTCAGACTCGTTATTTTCCAGGGCGGCTACCCATTCATTAATCAGTTGAATCGGATGGCACCCGCGTTGTTGCGCCTTGTTAAAGAGATTTGCGCTTGCCCCGGACTCCTGAAGCGTCCACTCCACCAGCGCCCCTGCGGCGCTTTGCCCACCTTCGGTTAGCCAGTAATTTGGCAGCATGGCCGACCAGTATGGCCCCCAGACGCCAGGGGTAAATATCTCTTTTTCACTGCACAACATATGGCAATTCGACGTTCCGCTTATCACTGCCAGCGTACCTGATGGCTGCGCGCCAACCAGCGCCACACCACCGGCATGAGCATCAATCAAGCCACTGGCCACTATAACATTGGTCGTTAATCCCAATTCTTCAGCAGCAGTGGCAGTTAACGTTCCCACGGCAGCGCCTGGCGGAAGAATTTCGGCGGGAATTCTTTCAAGCATGTCCGTCAGGTCTATCGATTCCAGTAAGTTATGGCTAAAGCGTTGCTCATGAGCCAGATAATTCCATTTACACGTTAGCGTGCACAATCCCGCGACGTCTCGCCCTGTTGCTTTCCAGACCAGAAAATCCGCCAGATCGAAAAAGCGATGAGCGGCCTGCCAGGTTTGTGGTAGATGTGTCTTCAACCAACGTAACTTTGGTAGCTCCATCTCGACACTCACTTCGCCGCCAACGTAGCGCAATGCGGGATCCTTCGTCGCGTTAATCTGCGCCGCCTCGGCTGTTGCGCGATGATCCATCCACATAATGATGTCCTGATTCGCAGGTCCGCTGGGCGAGACCGCTAAACCTTTGCCTTGTCCATCAAGAACAACCAGCGAACAGGTAGCATCAAAACCCAGCGAGCAAATCGCGGAAACGGGGATGCCCGCCAGAGCTGTCGCCTCTTTCACCGTTTTACAGACCTGTTGCCAGATCTCAGCCGAAGACTGTTCGACACGCTCGCCGCCCGGGCGAAACTGGGAGACAGGCGCAGTGGCAAATGCCAACCTGCGGCCATTGGCACAGTAAACTCCCGCTCTGACACTGGCCGATCCGACATCGACACCGAGAAAATAACCGTTGTGCATAAAGCCTCCCTGACGCTGGAGATAACGGGGATGAAAGTTCACCCCCAATTTTTTATTTCTTACCAAATGGGTGTAGCAGTTTGTCGATTTCTGGCGTGTTAATGTTCTCGGTATTCACAAATTTCACGGGAATATCGATCTCTTTTTCAACGGGTTGTCCTGAGAGGGCCGCATTCAAGGTTTTGATCCCCTGATAGCCAATCTGGTATGCATCCTGAACAACAAAGCCCTGAATGACGCCGTTCTTCAGGAAGTTAATAATCGCTTCTGTACTATCAAAACCAATGACCTTCACCTTACCTTTCAGATTCTGGCTATCAATGGCATTCGCCACCCCGAGCGTTGAACCTTCATTGGTGCCATAGATCCCCGCAAGATCGGGGTTGGCCTGGATCATGTCGATAGTTTTATCCATCGCTTTTTGGGGATCACCATCGCTGTACTGAACGGGTAATACTTTGATGTCAGGATATTTTTCTTTCATCCGTTCCATGAAGCCTTCCGAGCGTTCAATGGCGGAAGAAGTTCCTGCTACATGCGCGATAATCCCGACTTTTCCTTTATTGTTGACCTGCGCGGCTAACGCATCGGCAGCCTGTGCCCCTGCTTTACGGTTGTTGGTCGCGACAAAACTCACCGGAATGTCCGAGTTGATGCCTGAATCAAAGGTCACCACTTTAATACCGCGTGAATTTGCTGTTTCTACCAGTGGGGCGAGCGCATTCGCGTCGAGGGCAGCCAGGAGCAAGCCATTCGGTTTTTGCGCCATCGCATTTTCGACTAACTGAATCTGCTCGGCTATTTGCGTTTCATCAGCCGGGCCAACATAGCTGGTTTTATCACCCATCTCTTTAGCCGCAGCTTCAGTGCCCATTTTTACGGTTTGCCAGAATTCATGTTGAAAACCTTTACTAACAACCGGAAGATTCAAATCCTTTGCCAGTGCGCTGGAAGTCATACAGGCCAGCAGAGATAACGCATAGACAAAATGCCTGTTTTTCATTGTTTTACTCCGTTTTGAGTGAGTCACCCTTAACGTCAGGGCTGTTATTTCCCGATAAAACAGGGAGCCTAAGTCAACGAATCTTTTTGCGTAATGTATCGAGGTAAACGGCTGCGACTACAACTACACCCATCGCGACCATTTGCCAGAACTGGGAGACGCCCATTAAATTGAGGCCATTTTTCAGTACACTCATAATGAAAGCGCCAATGATTGTGCCGCCAATAGTGCCAATACCACCCATTAAGCTGGTTCCGCCGATCACTACCGCGGCAATAGCCTCCAGCTCATAACCCACTCCTACCGTCGGTTGTCCGGAGTTGAGACGAGATGCCAGAATGACACCCGCTATCCCCGTTAGTAAGCCGCAGAAGGCATAGACGAAAATTTTCACGCGCTGAACTTTAATACCTGAAAGATGAGCGGCAACTTCATTACTGCCTACGGCATAGACATAGCGACCAATAACGGTTTTTTTCAGAATGTAAGCGCCGACAAGTGCCACGATGACAAGGTAGAAAACAGGATAAGGCAGCACATCAAATAAGCGTCCCTGAGCGAGCGTTTTGAACGTTGGGTAATCGGAAAAATAGATTGCACGCCCGTCGGTCATCACCATATTGATCCCCCTGACGGACATCATCAGTCCCAACGTAGCGATAAACGGTGGAATGGTCATTTTAGTAACCAGCAAACCATTCACATAGCCGCACAATCCGCCTGCTAAAACACCAGCAATAATACAAACAGGCAGCGGCAGTCCCAGCGTGGCGCAAATACCCACGGCGACACCAGAAAAAGCCACCACGGAACCCAGTGATAGATCGATGCCTGCGGTAATAATGACAAAAGTGACTCCAATGGCCATGATGCCAATTACCGACGTTTGCAGAGCAATCGTCATGATATTTTCGGTATTAAAGAAAAAGGGCGAACTGAAGCTAAAAAACAGCACTAAAATAATCAGGCTGAATAATGGCGCCAGACGCATCAATAATTCCTTATTGATTTTTATTTTCTTATTATTGCTGTCTGAAGAGGTTACAGAGATAGTCATAATTTAATCCTCTAACGTCGCGTATTGCATAATTTTTTCTTGCGTGGCTTCATTTGCACTAAGCTCGCCGGTAATTCGACCACTACGCATCACTAAAATACGGTCGCACATTCCTAACACTTCCGGCAATTCAGAGGAGATCATGATAATTGATTTCCCTTTAGCCACGAGACGATTCATTAACTCGTAGATTTCCAGTTTGGCACCAACATCAATACCGCGAGTAGGTTCGTCGAAGATTAAAATATCAGTATCTTTACATACCCAGCGCGCAATAATAATTTTTTGCTGGTTTCCTCCACTTAGATTTACTGCAGCCTGTTCAAGATGTGGGGTTTTAATTCTTAAGGCCTTCACTTGTTGTTCACTGGTTTGCTGACAACGATGTGAATCAACATTCCCAAAACGGTCGGAATATTCAGGATAATTTCCTAGCATAATATTTCGCTCGACAGACAAGTTAAGCGCCAGCCCCTCTTTTTTACGGTCTTCCGTCAGATAACTGATCCCTTGCTGAATTGCATCTGAAATATCTTTGATAACGATTTCTTTACCATTCAATATTAGCGTTCCGCTATCAATGGAGTCCGCCCCAAAAATCGCGCGCGCAAGCTCAGTACGACCAGCCCCCATCAGACCGGCAAAGCCGAGGATCTCACCTCGATAGAGCGTGAAATCAATATCGTTCAGCACGCCTTTACGCGTCAGTCCATTTACCTCCAGTACCGGAATCCGCTGCTGTAGCGCTTCGCGACGGGGATAGATATTTCCTAAATCGCGCCCCACCATCATGGCAATCAAGTCACTTATTTTTACGCATTCATAATCCACAGTATTGATATACTGACCATCACGCATTACGGTCGCGCGATCGGCAATGAGCGCCAACTCTTCCAGACGGTGGGAGATATAAACAATCCCAGTGCCCTGTTCTTTCAATAATCGGGTGACACGAAATAAACTTTCAATTTCTGTTTCTGTTAGCGCTGCAGTAGGTTCATCCATAATGAGAATCTTTGCGTTAACTGAAATGGCCTTGGCAATTTCTACCATCTGCTGCTGAGCTACTGTAAGGTCGGCAACCAGAGTATCTGGTGAAATTGCCAAATTTAATTTTTGCAAAATCTCAATCGTCGCCTGACGTTGCTGTTTTTCATCCAGACGCCAGCGATTTTTTTTACAAAACTCCCTACCGATAAAAATATTTTCTTCCACTGTAAGATCAGGAAATAAATTAAATTCCTGATGAATAATAGTAATACCAACACGCTGCGCACTTAACGGCTCAGAAAATGAGACAGATTGATCTTCAAAAACTATTTCACCTTCGTCAGGTTGATAAACACCCGACAAAATTTTCATTAGGGTAGATTTTCCTGCGCCATTTTCACCTAATAGTGCATGAACTTCGCCCCGGCGTAGAGTAAATTGCACATCATTAAGCGCCAACACGCCTGGAAAGCGTTTGGTGATATGCTTCATTTGCAAAAATGTTTCGGACATTGCCGCTTTCCTCAATAATCAGAAACTGAAAATGTGAAGTACGACATAAATGTCGCTACTAAAGCCCTCTTCACTGTGATACGAATAACGTTTGAATGGACATTCATCGCATCAATTTATTTTTCGCATTTTGCTAACTCGAGTTAGCGTTCACCTTTTAAAGGCTATTTTAGGTATACAAATTAGCCAAATAATTTGAGGTAAAACTGTGATGCATAACCACCAAAATCTCATAACTCAATGATTATTAACAATATTAGTTTTTATCTCACCAAATAATAATTTGACAGAGATCGAATTTTAACCACTTCTCGTGAAGCCCCTCACATTTCAACAAGAAAAAAGTTGTACACAAAAAGCCTACATACCTAAGCTAACTCGAGCTAGCAACTAATAATCAATATTACTGCTTCGGTGGTTCCTTTCTCCGCCTTAGCAGAGCGCCAATAAAGCGAGATGAGGAATCCTGATGAAAATTAATACGTTACCGAAAATTGGTATCCGCCCGGTTATTGACGGTCGTCGCATGGGTGTTCGTGAGTCGCTTGAAGAACAAACAATGAATATGGCGAAAGCCACGGCCGCACTGCTAACCGAGAAACTGCGCCATGCCTGCGGTGCTGCCGTCGAGTGTGTCATTTCCGATACCTGTATCGCGGGGATGGCTGAAGCCGCCGCCTGCGAAGAAAAATTCAGCAGCCAGAATGTAGGCCTCACCATTACGGTAACGCCTTGCTGGTGCTATGGCAGTGAAACCATCGACATGGACCCTACCCGTCCGAAAGCCATTTGGGGCTTTAACGGCACTGAACGCCCGGGCGCTGTTTACCTCGCCGCAGCCCTGGCAGCTCACAGTCAGAAAGGTATCCCGGCATTCTCCATTTACGGCCATGACGTTCAGGATGCCGATGACACATCGATTCCTGCCGACGTTGAAGAAAAACTGCTGCGCTTTGCCCGTGCCGGTTTGGCAGTCGCCAGTATGAAAGGTAAAAGCTATCTGTCACTGGGCGGCGTTTCGATGGGGATCGCCGGTTCCATCGTTGACCACAACTTCTTTGAATCCTGGCTGGGAATGAAAGTCCAGGCGGTGGATATGACCGAACTGCGTCGCCGTATTGATCAGAAGATTTACGACGAAGCAGAACTGGAAATGGCGCTGGCCTGGGCTGATAAAAACTTCCGCTATGGCGAAGATGAAAATAACAAACAATATCAACGCAATGCCGAACAAAGCCGCGCAGTTCTGCGCGAAAGTTTGCTGATGGCAATGTGTATCCGCGACATGATGCAAGGCAACAGCAAATTGGCTGATATCGGTCGCGTGGAAGAATCTCTTGGCTACAACGCCATTGCGGCGGGCTTCCAGGGACAACGTCACTGGACCGATCAATATCCAAATGGCGACACCGCCGAAGCGATCCTCAACAGTTCATTTGACTGGAATGGCGTGCGCGAACCCTTTGTCGTGGCTACCGAAAACGACAGTCTTAACGGCGTGGCAATGCTAATGGGTCACCAGCTCACCGGCACCGCTCAGGTATTTGCCGATGTGCGTACCTACTGGTCACCTGAAGCAATTGAGCGCGTAACGGGGCATAAACTGGACGGGCTGGCAGAACACGGCATCATCCATTTGATCAACTCCGGTTCTGCTGCGCTGGACGGTTCCTGTAAACAACGCGACAGCGAAGGAAAACCGACGATGAAGCCGCACTGGGAAATCTCCCAGCAAGAGGCTGACGCTTGCCTCGCCGCTACCGAATGGTGCCCGGCGATCCACGAATATTTCCGTGGCGGCGGTTACTCTTCCCGCTTCCTCACTGAAGGCGGCGTCCCGTTCACCATGACTCGAGTCAACATTATTAAAGGCCTGGGACCGGTACTGCAAATCGCGGAAGGCTGGAGTGTGGAGTTGCCGAAGGATGTGCATGACATCCTCAACAAACGCACCAACTCAACCTGGCCAACCACCTGGTTTGCACCGCGCCTCACCGGCAAAGGGCCGTTTACGGATGTGTACTCGGTAATGGCGAACTGGGGCGCTAACCACGGCGTTCTGACCATCGGCCACGTCGGCGCAGACTTTATCACTCTCGCCTCAATGCTGCGGATCCCGGTATGTATGCACAACGTTGAAGAGACAAAAGTGTATCGTCCTTCTGCCTGGGCCGCGCACGGCATGGATATTGAAGGCCAGGATTACCGCGCTTGCCAGAACTACGGTCCGTTGTACAAGCGTTAATACATTACTCCCTGATGTGATGCCCGGTCGCTCCGGCTACCGGGCCTGAACAAGCAAGAGTGGTTAGCCGGATAAGCAATGTTATCCGGCTATATTGCAGGAGCGATTATGAAACAAGAAGTTATCCTGGTACTCGACTGTGGCGCGACCAATGTCAGGGCCATCGCGGTTAATCGGCAGGGAAAAATTGTTGCCCGCGCCTCAACGCCTAATGCCAGCGATATCGCGATGGAAAACAACACCTGGCACCAGTGGTCTTTAGACGCTATTTTGCAACGCTTCGCTGATTGCTGTCGGCAAATCAACAGTGAACTGGCTGAATACCACATCCGCGGTATCGCCGTAACGACCTTTGGTGTGGACGGCGCTCTGGTTGATAAGCAAGGAAATCTGCTCTATCCGGTCATTAGCTGGAAATGTCCGCGAACGGCGGCGGTAATGGACAATATTGAACGGTTGATCTCCGCACAGCAGTTGCAGGCCATTTCTGGCATAGGAGCCTTTAGTTTCAACACGTTATATAAGCTGGTATGGTTGAAAGAAAACCATCCACAACTGCTGGAACGCGCGCACGCCTGGCTCTTTATTTCGTCGCTGATTAACCACCGTTTAACCGGCGAATTCACTACTGATATCACCATGGCCGGAACCAGCCAGATGCTGGATATCCAGCAACGCGATTTCAGTCCGCAAATTTTACAAGCCACCGGTATTCCACGCCGACTCTTCCCTCGTCTGGTGGAAGCGGGTGAACAGATTGGCACACTACAGAACAGCGCCGCAGCAATGCTCGGCTTACCCGTTGGCATACCGGTGATCTCCGCGGGTCACGATACTCAGTTCGCCCTTTTTGGCGCGGGTGCCGAACAAAATGAACCCGTGCTCTCTTCCGGTACATGGGAAATTTTAATGGTTCGCAGCGCGCAGGTTGATACTTCACTGCTTAGTCAGTACGCCGGTTCTACCTGTGAACTGGACAGCCAGGCAGGTTTGTATAACCCGGGTATGCAATGGCTGGCATCCGGTGTGCTGGAATGGGTGAGAAAACTGTTATGGACTACTGAAACTCCGTGGCAAATGCTGATTGAAGAAGCTCGTCTGATCCCACCGGGCGCGGACGGCGTGAAAATGCAGTGTGATTTATTGTCATGTCAGGACGCAGGCTGGCAAGGAGTGACGCTCAATACCACGCGGGGGCATTTCTATCGCGCGGCGCTGGAAGGGTTAACCGCGCAGTTACAGCGCAATCTACAGATGCTGGAAAAAATCGGCCACTTTAAAGCCTCTGAATTGTTGTTAGTCGGTGGCGGAAGTCGCAACACATTGTGGAATCAGATTAAAGCCAATGTGCTTGATATTCCGGTAAAAGTTCTCGACGATGCCGAAACGACCGTCGCAGGAGCTGCGCTGTTTGGCTGGTATGGCGTAGGGGAATTTAACAGCCCGGAAGAAGCCCGCGCGCAAATTCATTATCAGTACCGTTATTTCTACCCACAAACTGAACCCGAATTTACAGAGGAAGAGTGAAATGCTGAAAACAATTTCGCCGTTAATTTCTCCCGAACTATTGAAAGTGCTGGCAGAGATGGGGCATGGAGATGAAATTATTTTTTCCGATGCCCACTTTCCCGCCCATGCGATGGGACCACAGGTGATCCGCGCTGATGGCCTGTTAGTGAGCGACTTGCTCCAGGCAATTATCCCGTTATTTGAACTGGACAGCTATGCGCCGCCGCTGGTGATGATGGCGGCAGTAGAAGGTGACACACTCGATCCTGAAGTGGAACAACGCTATCGTGATGCGCTTTCACTACAGACCCCGTGCCCTGAAATCACCCGCATCGACCGTTTTGCGTTTTATGAACGGGCACAAAAAGCCTTTGCGATCGTTATCACAGGCGAACGAGCGAAGTACGGGAATATTCTTTTAAAAAAAGGGGTAACACCGTAATCTCATACCGGTACGCCCGCATGACGCGGGCGGTTATCGAATGATGGGGTGAAAAATATGAAAGCGGCACGCCAGCAAGCGATAGTCGACCTGCTGCTGAACCATACCAGCCTGACCACGGAAGCTCTCTCTGAACAGCTAAAGGTCAGTAAAGAAACCATTCGTCGCGATCTCAATGAATTACAGACGCAGGGTAAAATTCTGCGCAATCATGGGCGCGCTAAATATATCCACCGTCAAAATCAAGACAGCGGCGATCCCTTTCATATCCGGCTGAAAAGCCATTATGCGCATAAAGCAGATATTGCCCGCGAAGCGCTCGCGTGGATTGAAGAAGGGATGGTGATAGCCTTAGACGCCAGTTCAACTTGCTGGTATCTGGCACGCCAGTTGCCTGACATCGACATTCAGGTCTTCACCAATAGCCATCCAATTTGTCATGAACTCGGTAAGCGCGAACGCATTCAACTGATCAGTTCCGGCGGCACACTTGAGCGCAAATATGGTTGTTACGTCAATCCCGCGCTGATTTCCCAGCTTAAATCGCTGGAAATCGATCTGTTTATTTTTTCTTGCGAAGGGATCGACAGCAGCGGCGCACTGTGGGACTCCAATGCGATCAACGCTGACTACAAATCGATGCTATTAAAACGTGCCGCGCAATCGTTGTTATTGATTGATAAAAGTAAATTTAATCGTTCTGGAGAAGCCCGCATCGGGCATCTGGATGAGGTCACGCACATTATTTCTGATGAGCGCCAGGTTGCGGCTTCTTTGGTGACAGCCTGATGGCAATGGTAGCAGGCCGGAGACGACGCCCCGGCCTTGCCCGTTATCGCTCGTCGCGACGACCACCCACCGCAGCCCAGATACGACGGACATGCACCGTCACTTCTTCGCGATCGTGATATAACTGCCGCGCCTGAATCTGAGCATTTATGCCATGTTCATCAAGCTGTGCCTGAATATACGCCAGATTGTGTGACACTTCTTCGTAGCGTTTTTTCATCGGCAGTTTGAGGTTGAAGATTGTTTCACGGCACCAGCCATTAACCAGCCACTGCGCCATCAATGCCGCAACTTTCGCTGGTTTTTCAACCATATCGCATACCATCCATGAGATATTGCTGCGTGTCGGACGGAATTTGAAACCGTCTTCCCGCAGCCATGTCACCTGCCCGGTATCCATCAGACTTTGCGCCATCGGGCCGTTGTCGACGGAATAAACCCACATGTTGCGCTTCACCAGTTGGTAGGTCCAGCCACCCGGGCAAGCACCTAAATCCACCGCCCACATCCCGTTCGCCAGGCGTTCATCCCACTCATCCGCCGGAATAAACACATGAAATGCCTCTTCCAGTTTGAGCGTGGAACGACTCGGCGCATCTGCCGGAAACTTCAGACGCGGAATGCCCATATAGAACGGCGAATTATTGTGGCTGTAAGAGTAACCGGTATAGCAGCAACCTGGGGCAATGAAGAATACATGCACCACCGGACGCTTCGGTGTTTCATAGTTCACCAGCACGCCCGCATCGCGCAAGGCAGCCCGTAGCGGAACCGTGAATTTACGGCAGAATTTCAGTAACTCTTTGCTTTCGTTGGTGTCCGCGACTTCAACACGCAGTTCACCGCCCTTCTCCACCACGCCCTGCAACATGCCAACAATAGGCGTAATGCGGTCTTCTGGCGGCAAATGTTGGAGGAGTTCTCCTACCAAAAACCACTGGCGGGCAAAAATTAATGAACTGAACGGCAGCTCACGAATTAGCTTATCGCCATCATCCGGTTGATAACATTCATAAATGACATAACCCGCATTCTCTTTCACGCGGGCAAAACCGAAGATTTCCCGCTGACCGGCTTTATCGGTAATTTCTGCGGCGCACTCTTTTTCAAAGCCCGGACGACACAACAATACAACCTTATTCATGACTTACGCCCTTGCGCTTTAAACGGATAGCACCGACTAACATTAACGCCCAACCCGCGAGGAAGCTCACTCCACCGACCGGAGTGACAAACGCCCACAAACGCAGATGAGACAGCGCCAGGCAATAAAGGCTGCCGCTGAACAGCACCGTGCCTAACGCGAGGAAAACACTACTCCAGTAAAACCAGATACTGATGCGACGCTGCATCGCCACTGCCAGCCCCAAAATCGCCAGTGTATGGAACGCCTGGTATTCAAGGCCGGTCTGGATCCAGCCCATCTCAACGGCTCGCATTGTTTTACTTAAAACATGTGCACCAAAAGCGCCCAGAGCCACAAAAATGAAACCGCTAATGGCGGCAAAAATCAGCATAAAACGGCTGGTCATGGTCGTACCCTACGTAAATTATTGTTCATAACGAAAGCGGAATTTTTCTTGTTCAGCAGCGGCTTTCGCCAGGATCCATTGGCGAAAGGCGGCTATTTTACCCAGTTCTGCCTGACTGTCATGACATACCAGATAAAAAGCATTTTTACTGACCAAAACATCATTAAACGGGCAGACAAGACGTCCAGCCTCGATTTCAGATTGCGCCATCACGTTATTTGCCAGCGCCACACCCTGCCCATGAATGGCAGCTTGTAGCACCATGGCGCTATGGCTGAATATCGGTCCTTGCTGAACGTTAATATGATTTAACCCCAACTGGCGGGTATATGTCTGCCAGTCACGACGGGACGCATCGTGTAATAACGTATGTTTAGCCAGATCTTCCGGGGTCTTCAAGGGTTTTTCACCGGTTAATAGCAAAGGCGAACATACTGGCAACAGGTATTCGGCGTAAAGCTTTTCCACCCGCAGCCCTGGCCAGTTGCCACGGCCATAAAATATAGCGACATCAACGTCGTCCGCCAGTTTATCTTCCTGACGATCGACCGCCTGGATTCGAACATCGATTCCCGGATAAGCTGAATTAAAGCTGGAAAGTCGCGGCACCAGCCAGTGGATGGCAAAACTGGGGAGTAAGCTGACCGTCAACGCACCCTTGGCGCTACGGGCCTGGAGTTTACGCGTTGCTTCAGTTAATTGCGAAAATATCTCTTTGATATCGAGGAAATAGCTTTGCCCTTCCTCGGTCAACAGAAGTGAACGATTACGACGACGGAACAGTTTTAGTCCCAAAAAGTCCTCAAGTGACTTGATTTGATGACTTACTGCGGCCTGAGTCACAAAAAGCTCTTCTGCTGCACGTGTGAAGCTTAAATGGCGTGCGGCGGCATCAAAAACTCGTAAGGCATTTAGCGGTGGTAATCGTTTTGACATGGCTTTTAAACTTTGATGTTAAATGAATTTAACAATTAGATCACAGTATGTAACCTATTAGTTTTTTTTATCTGAGCCATTATAATTTGTCCGTTGAGCTTCTACCAGCAAATACCTATAGTGGCGGCACTTCCTGAGCCGGAACGAAAAGTTTTATCGGAATGCGTGTTCTGGTGAACTTTTGGCTTACGGTTGTGATGTTGTGTTGTTGTGTTGTTGTGTTTGCAATTGGTCTGCGATTCAGACCATGGTAGCAAAGCTACCTTTTTTCACTTCCTGTACATTTACCCTGTCTGTCCATAGTGATTAATGTAGCACCGCCTAATTGCGGTGCTTTTTTTTACCTTGCGATCGTGAATTACTGATCCAGTTCGACCATCTCTTTCACGTCAGTACGGTTGATCTGCTGTTTGTTGCCATTAGCGTCTTTATAAGAAATCATACCGGTTTCATCATCCGTCATCGGTTTGCCATCGGCAATAATGGTGCGTCCATCGTTGGTGTGCATGACATAGTTTGAACCGGAACAGGCACTAAGGGCAAAAGTCAGCATACAGGCAGAGATAATTGCGGCAGTCTTTTTCATCTTCTTCTCCTTAAAGCGATTATTCACTCGCAATAAAAATTCATTAACAGGCTAAAATTAACGCCTAACACTATTAAGCATAAGCGACCGAGTCGCTTTCGCCTGGATATCCAGATGAATCCGAAGGTTAGGGCTATCCTTGTGTCGAAGTGAATTTTGCGCCACGATCGGTTTATCAAGCCGAGGAGTACCATGAACGTTTTTAATCCCGCGCCGTTTCGCGCGCACTTTCCCGCATTACAGGATGCGGGCGTCTATCTCGACAGCGCCGCTACTGCGCTCAAACCCGAAGCCGTTATTGAGGCAACCCGGCAGTTCTATAGCCTGAGTGCTGGAAACGTGCATCGCAGCCAGTACGCCGAAGCCCAACGGTTAACCGCACGTTATGAGGCCGCGCGGGAGAAAGTCGCCCAACTGCTGAATGCATCGGATGACAAAACTATTGTCTGGACACGTGGCACCACCGAATCTATTAACATGGTGGCGCAATGTTATGCCCGTCCACGCCTGCAACCAGGCGATGAAATTATTGTCAGTGTGGCAGAACATCACGCCAATCTTGTTCCCTGGCTGATGGTCGCCCAACAAACTGGAGCCAAAGTGGTGAAACTGCCGCTTAATGCGCAGCGGTTGCCGGATGTCGATTTATTGCCAGCGCTAATGACTCCTCGTAGCCGGATTCTGGCGCTGGGCCAGATGTCGAACGTCACCGGTGGTTGCCCGGATTTGGCGAGAGCGATTACGTTTGCCCACGCCGCCGGAATGGTGGTGATGGTTGATGGAGCTCAGGGGGCGGTGCATTTCCCTGCCGATGTTCAGCAACTGGATATCGATTTCTACGCTTTTTCAGGTCACAAACTTTATGGCCCAACAGGTATCGGCGTGCTGTATGGCAAACCAGAACTGCTGGAAGCAATGTCGCCCTGGCTGGGCGGCGGCAAAATGATCCACGAAGTCAGTTTTGACGGCTTCACCACTCAATCTGCGCCGTGGAAACTGGAAGCCGGAACGCCCAACGTCGCAGGCGTCATTGGGTTAAGCGCGGCGCTGGAATGGCTGGCAGATTATGATATCAACCAGGCAGAAAGCTGGAGTCGCAGTCTGGCGACGCTCGCAGAAGAGGCGCTGGCAAAACGTCCTGGCTTTCGTTCATTCCGCTGTCAGGACTCCAGCCTGCTGGCCTTTGATTTCGCCGGTGTTCATCATAGCGATATGGTAACGCTGCTGGCGGAGTATGGCATTGCCCTACGCGCCGGGCAGCATTGCGCTCAGCCACTGTTGGCAGAATTAGGCGTAACCGGCACTCTGCGCGCCTCTTTTGCGCCATATAATACAAAGAGTGATGTGGATGCGCTGGTGAACGCCGTTGACCGCGCACTGGAATTATTGGTGGATTAATGACGAACCCGCAATTCGCCGGACATCCGTTCGGCACAACCGTAACGGCAGAGTCGTTACACAACACTTTCGCGCCGCTGACGCAATGGGAAGATAAATATCGCCAGTTGATTATGCTGGGGAAACAGCTTCCTGCTTTGCCAGACGAGTTAAAAGCGCAGGCCAAAGAGATTGCCGGATGCGAAAACCGCGTCTGGTTGGGGTATAGCGTCGCTGAAAACGGCAAGATGCATTTCTTTGGTGATAGCGAAGGACGCATTGTGCGCGGTCTGCTGGCCGTGTTGTTGACCGCAGTGGAGGGGAAAACCGCTGCCGAGTTACAGGCACAGTCGCCGCTGGCATTGTTTGATGAGCTGGGATTGCGTGCGCAACTTAGCGCCTCACGCAGTCAAGGGCTGAATGCGTTAAGCGAGGCGATTATCGCGGCGGCGAAGCAAGCTTGATGTTGCACGTTCAAGGTCGGATAAGACGCACCAGACGTCGCCTCCGACCTAATGTTTACCCCTGACGCGCCGCTTTCGCCATCATCTTCTTCAGCGCATGAGAAACCGCAACAAAACCAAAGGTGGCGGTTACCATCGTTGCCGCGCCAAATCCTGACGCGCAATCCATCCGCTTCGGCCCTTCTGCCGTGGCTTTCATCGCACACACCGTACCGTCTGACTGCGGGTACACCAGTGCTTCGGTAGAGAAAACGCAGTCCACGCCGAGCTTACCTTTACTGTTTTTCACCACGCCAAAATCACTTTTCAGGCGCTCGCGCAGTTTCGCCGCCAGCGGATCCTGAATTGTCTTTGCCAGATCAGTAACCTGAATCTGCGTCGGATCAATCTGCCCGCCTGCGCCACCGGTCGTGACCAATGGGATTTTATTGCGACGGCAATAAGCGATCAGCGCCGCTTTAGGTCGCACGCTATCAATGGCATCAATCACATACGAATAACCGGCACTCATATATTGCGCTACGTTATCCGGCGTCACAAAATCATCCACCACCGTTACCCGGCACTCCGGGTTAATCTGGCGAATACGTTCCGCCATCACTTCAGCTTTTGCCAGCCCGACGTTATCGCGCAGCGCGTGAATTTGCCGATTAGTATTGGTGACGCACACATCATCCATATCAATAAGTGTGATTGCGCCAATCCCCGTTCGCGCCAGAGCTTCCGCCGCCCAAGAACCGACACCACCGATACCGACGACACAAATATGCGCATCAGCAAACAGTTGCAACGCTTTTTCACCATACAGACGCGCTGTGCCGCCAAAACGCTGACGCCAGGCATCACTTATTACAACAGACATAGCACCTCAGAATTAAAAAGGGTGAGGTTATCCCTCACCCTAAACGCATAAATGCCTGATGCGCTACGCTTATCAGACCTACATAACTCCTGCAAAATATTGAATTTGCATAATTTGTAGGCCAGATAAGGCGTTCACGCCGCATCTGGCATGAACAACGCGCAGTTAGTCAACAATCAAAAGGTGAGGTTATCCCTCACCTGGCTTATCCGTAAAAACGGCGTACAGAATATCACATCAGCCGCTAAAAACGTTACCTGCGCCCGGGGCCGTTTTCAGCACCCAGACACGACCATAGTGATTGTACCAACCGGCGCGGTGGCCAGCTTCAGGGCCAATCCCCTGATAGATATCGAAGTGTTGGCCTTTGATTGCGCCACCGACATCCAGAGCCACCATTAGACGCAGTTCGTACTGACCATTGAATTTGCCGTTATTATCCAGCAGCGGCACTTCTGCCAGCAAGGTAGTACCTGGTGGGATAAGCGAACGATCAGAGGCAACCGACGCACGGCCAACCAGCGGCACTGCACTTGCCCCTTTCACCGGCGCGAAAGATTGCGGTTTAAAGAAGACGAAAGATGGATTCTGTTCCAGCAGTTCGCGAACTTCGGCTTCACTGTGCGTTTCACCCCAGTGACGAATCGCCTGCATCGACATATCTTCTTTTTTCACTTCGCCACGATCGATCAAAACCTTACCAATACTGCGATAGGCATGACCGTTCTTTCCGGCATAGCTGAAGAAGTTAAGCGGGCTGCCATCGCCAAAATCGATATATCCACTCCCCTGCACATCCATAATGAAGTTATCCATCAGAGAGTTGCTGTAAGCAAGGATATATTTATCGCTCAGTGCCCCCGCGTAGATCTCCGCACGAGACGGCAGACGACCGCGTTTTGGCGGCATACGGTAAATAGGGTACTGAAACTCGCCCTGGCGAGTATGGCGCGCCTGAATTACCGGTGTGTAGTAACCCGTAAACTGCACGTTGCCGTAGTTATCCGCCCCTTCCATCTGCCAGGCGTCAATGCCAAACTGACGCATATTGCGGGTATCACCACCTGCGCGCAGCCACTCCTGCACCGCGTTATAAACATTACTCTGGTTGCCATACAGACGCGGCGACGCGTTACGGATATGGTTAATTTGCTCGGCAAAATCACCGGCGTTAATTGGCGCGCCAACGGCATCTGGCTGGTTCACCAGAGAGAAAGGCTGGGTAAATTTCCCGTCTTTATATTGCTGTCCGCGATCGGTTGGTTTGGAGGAGCAGGCGGCAAGTATCGTTACGACTGCGCCCATAAGAAGGTACTTTACCCAACGTCCTTTCATTGTTCTCTTCTTCAGGTTAAAAAATAAGGCGCAACGAAGATAACAAACCGTTGGGTTTAATGAAATGCGTAGCCGCTCCCTGACGCAAATTTTGCACAAAAAATAGGCTTTAATGGTTTGTTTTTGTTCAAAAACATCCCAATTCCGTGATCCGGGTAAAAAAAAAGGTTGCATGAAAACGCGAGCGGAGTATAGTGCGCATCCACGGACGCGGGGTGGAGCAGCCTGGTAGCTCGTCGGGCTCATAACCCGAAGGTCGTCGGTTCAAATCCGGCCCCCGCAACCAATCAAAATTTGACGAAGTAAAAGCAGTACGGTGACGCGGGGTGGAGCAGCCTGGTAGCTCGTCGGGCTCATAACCCGAAGGTCGTCGGTTCAAATCCGGCCCCCGCAACCAACTCATTGTTTTAAGGCGTCCTTAGAAGACAAGAAACCGCAAAGCTATCAACGGCTTGCGGTTTTTTTCGTTCTTACGCTTCCGTACCCGTTTCAGGGAAGCCGAAGACAATGAATGTACCGTTGAGATCCACTAATTTCATACACTCATTTTTAATTGTTTGCGGAAAATATTCATTAAATTCCGGAACCTACAAGCTATCTGTTCTTTTGAAACCGGCCACTGAAGGCCAACTTTTCTAAGGAGTTAAG
Source organism: Escherichia marmotae (assembly GCF_002900365.1). NCBI lineage: Bacteria > Pseudomonadati > Pseudomonadota > Gammaproteobacteria > Enterobacterales > Enterobacteriaceae > Escherichia > Escherichia marmotae. The sequence continues at coordinate 4,230,779 of NZ_CP025979.1, read as the reverse complement.
ATGGCAATTGTAACCCGTCCACTTTCCGCTTCTGAGATCCAGAAAGCGAAGCCCTCTACCAAGCCCTATCTTCTGTTTGACGGCAAAGGTCTGTGCCTACAAGTGAAGCCTTCCGGCAAAAAATACTGGCGATTTCGTTATACGCGTCCATCCACTGGCAAGGCTACAGAAATCAGTCTGGATCATACCCGGAGCTTTCTTTAGCAGATGCCCGCATTGAACATCAGAAATATCTTTCGTTGTTGGCGAAAGGTATCGATCCTAAAGATCTCGAACGCGAAGCCAAAACACAGGTCAAAATGACTGAGGAAAGCCGCTTCTCGGTTGTGGCTAAAAAATGGCATGACGTTAAGAAGGAATATGTCTCGGAAAAACATGCAGCGCAAATCTGGTCATCGCTGGAACGAGATGTATTTCCTGCTCTCGGTAATCTTTCCGTAGCCGAGATAAAAGCACCAACGTTAATTACGGCGCTAAAACCCGTTGAAGTTCGGGGAGCACTTGAAACCCTGAGCCGCCTTATACAACGTATTAATGAAATTATGGAGTTTGCTGTTAATCTGGGACTTATCGAAGCTAACCCGCTTTCTCGTGTCGGGCAGGTGTTTAAAAAACCGCAGGCAGAACATATGCCGACTATTCGCCCTGAACGTATACCTGAGCTAACACGTCGAATCGAAACGACCAACCTGGGGCTGTTAACCCGATATTTAATTAAATGGCAATTACTGACATTAACACGTCCTGTTGAAGCGGCAGAAGCGGAGGCGCTGGCTAAAAAACCGGACGCCGTCAGGGTAACACACTGACGAACCGTTACCGTTACGATGACCGGGGTAGGCTGTCAGCGCATCACCTTAAAGAAGTGTTTGACGAGGAATTCAGCCCTCAGACGCTGCGGCGGCAAGAGTACCGCTACTCGCCGGACAGCGAACTGGTGAACATCAGTGGCGATGCGGCGAAAGAGTACTATTATGACCAAGCAGGACAGCTACTGGCGGTGGGCAATAAACAACAGAGCGACGCTCACCACGCGGCAGCAACGGAGACCTTTCACTACGACGCCACCAGCAACCGGCTGAGTGAGCCGCAGCCGGACGCGCCGGAGCAGCGCCGCAGTATCAACCGGGGCAACCGGCTGGAAAGCTACGGCGACCGCCGCTTTGAGTATGACCGTTTTGGCAACCTGACGGCGGAACGGCGGGGGGAGTTCGGCGCACTGACGACGTATGAATATGACTGCCGCCACCGGCTGGTAAGGCACACCACGCCCAACGGCACGGTGACCACCTACACCTATGACGCCTTCAACCGGCGTTTAAGCAAAATACGCGATGGCGAAACCACGGAATTTATCTGGCAGGGAACGCGGCTGGCGGCGCAGAGCCGGAATTTTCACGCCGACTGGCAGGCATTTATTTACGAGCCGGGAACGCACCGTCCGATTGCGCTGATCGACGGACACAAGTATCGTCATCCGTATAAACTTAAGCCGAAGGTTTACTGGTATCAGACCGATCATCTCGGCACGCCGCACAGCCTGACCGATATTCAGGGGCGTATTGCGTGGCGATGTGAGTACAGCGCTTACGGAAAAGTGCTGGATGAAGAGATTTTCACGGATGAGCGCACGGGCAACCGTTTAATTGACGTGCGCAACCCGCTGCGCTTTCAGGGCCAGTATGAGGACGAGGAGTCCGGGTTCTTTTATAATCTGAACAGATATTATGATCCGGGTGCCGGGCGGTATCTGACGCAGGATCCGGCGAAACTGGCCAGTGGTTTGAATCCGTATGTTTATGTTGACGGGGATCCGGTAAACTGGATAGATCCGTTGGGGTTGTTTAAGCAAGATGGGACAGGGTTTGAGAATAGTTCTGCCAACACAAATGAGGCTCAATCCCCCCCGATTTAAAAGTCGGTGATGTTATGACATATGAGGAGTATCTTGAGGCCAGAACACCAGGTAGTACTTTAAGAGGGCATCATATCCCTCAGCAAAAAAGACTAGAAGAAGTGGGGATCAATCCAGCGGAAGGTACGGTTGTTGTATTAGAAAATAAAGAACTTGATGACTTGGGTAATAAAATTGTATATACCGGTACAAGAACATATGGTGGTAGGGGAGCTAAAACAGCATCTCAAGAAAAAGGAATACCATTATCTCATTCAGAAGCTCTAGACTTACAGGATCTACCTGTACTCAGATTGTCTCCTGCTGTCACTGATGCAATTAAAGCTCTTAATAGAAAAAATCATCCAGATCACTTTTAATATAGGAGAAAAATGATGAATGAACAAGATACATACTGGTGTAAAAAATTAGAATCATCCTGTCATTTTCAAAAAGAAAGCGATTTCGATACTTACTCAGAATCTATTGAGCATTTGAATGGGTCAACAAATTTTCATGTATTAGAAAGAATGTTATTCTGCTTAAATGACAGAGATGCGGGAGAGATTCAGTATGAATTAGTAGAAGCATGTGAGAAATTTCCTATTGATATATATATAAAATGCATTACGAAGAACTTCAGAGAGATATCATCATTATCACCAAAATGGTTTCGATTAATTATTCAATCAATATTGAATGATAAGACATATTCAAATTCATTAATTAGCACATTAAAATCAGATCAATCATTAGATAAAGAATATGTTATTGAATATATAAACAAATTAAATATTGCGAAATATTCATCAATAGTAGATAAACTAAATAATTAATACCTTTAACCACGTTTAAGCAAGACGCTCAATTGACAGGTATCTGACTCAGGATCCTATCAAACTTGCTGGCGGGTTTAACCCATATGTTTATGTTAATAGACATCCAGTAAGTCATATTGACCCACTGGGCCTAAAAGGTATGCTGGGTTCACCCTCAGGTTTGTTGTATTTCCTGAAGGTAGAATGTCGCAGCGGTATTTCCTTAACAAGGCGAGATGCCCGGACGCTTACGATATTCCATTACCTAATCCAGATGCCGAGGGACGGGTGATCTTACCCACCAATAGTGGACACAGGACTAAGTGAGTAAACTCTCAACCAGAGGTGACTCATGACAAAACCAGTATCAATCAGCAAGAAGCCCCGTAAACAACATACGCCTGAATTTCGTAACGAAGCCCTGAAACTCGCTGAACGCATCGGTGTGGCCGCCGCAGCCCGTGAACTCAGCCTGTATGAATCTCAGCTTTATGCCTGGCGCAGTAAACAGCAGCAACAAATGAGTTCGTCAGAGCGCGAACGCGAACTGGCCGCTGAAAATGTCCGCCTTAAACGACAACTGGCGGAGCAGGCTGAGGAACTGGCCATCCTCCAAAAGGCCGCGACATACTTCGCGAAGCGCCTGAAATGAAGTATGTCTTCATCGAAAATCATCGGGCAGACTTCAGCATCAAAGCGATGTGTCGTGTACTTCGGGTTGCCCGCAGCGGCTGGGATGTCTGGCTCAGGCGGCGTCACCAGATGAGCCTGCGCCAACAGTTTCGGCTCACCTGCGATACCGCTGTTCATAAGGCATTCTTTGAGGCAAAGCAGCGATACGGTGCTCCCCGCCTTGCTGACGAACTGCCGGAGTTCAATATTAAACCCATTGCCGCCAGCCTGCGTCGTCAGGGGCTGCGGGCGAAAGCCGGCCGGAAGTTCAGCCCGGTCAGCTACCGTGCACATGGCCTGCCCGTATTGGAGAATCTGCTGGAGCAGGACTTCAGCGCCAGCGGCCCGAACCAGAAGTGGGCGGGTGACATCACGTACTTGCGTACCGATGAGGGCTGGTTGTATCTCGCAGTAGTCATCGACCTGTGGTCACGCGCCGTTATTGGCTGGGCGATGTCACCCCGAATGACAGCACAACTGGCCTGTGATGCACTGCAAATGGCGTTGTGGCGGAGAAGACGCCCGGAAAGCGTCATTGTTCATACGGACCGTGGTGGTCAATACTGTTCAGGGGATTATCAGGCGCTGCTGAAGCGACACAACCTGCGTGGCAGGATGAGTGCGAAAGGCAACTGTTATGACATTGCCTGTGTGGAAAGCTTCTTTCATTCGCTGAAGGTGGGATGTATCCACGGGGAACGCTTTAGCAGCCGGGAAATAATGCGGGCAACGGAGTTTAATTATATCGAGTGTGATTACAATCGCTGGCGTCGTCACAGTGCCTGTGGCGGTCTCAGCCCGGAACAATTTGAAAACCATAATCTCGCTTAGGGCCGTGTCCACATTACGTGGGTAGGATCAGGGCGCATACTACTTGAGGAGGGAAGGTGAGTACGGAAACAGGAGAGGTATATCGCCAGAGTGCTGAATTTCCAGCAGACACGTGGCCATTAGCTGATGGTAAACCTGTACCATTAAGCGAAGTACATTGGGGTGATCACGGAACGCCTCATCATCATCCTTACAATCCACATCAACATCCCTTTATATTCAATGGTAAAATTTGGTTGAGAGCGAAAAGCAACCAAATGTTGCCCTTTGACACTAAACCAAGGTGATACGGTTTATGGATATTTTTGTTGACATATTACTGCCTAAAAGAAACTTTAGATTAATTGAATTAGAGGAACAGTATCACACGTGGGAAGATGAAAAATTCCCTTGTACTCCTCGTGAATTTAAGTGGAAAAATTCTCTTTCTTTTATTATGGAGGATATCCCCCACCCTTATGAGAAAATAATTACAGATTGCATACCAATTGGTTCTTATTATATTTACTCACTAAATGACAATGTTATTTACGAATGGGAGAAAAATATAAACAAAAAAAAAGAGAACAATAATATATTAAAAGAATTCATATTAGAGCACTTATCTAATATAGAGTCATGGGGGCTGGCAATTTCATTTGATGAAGATGTCATAGATGGTATCGATGAGTTTTTATTAATGAAAAATGAGAGTGAGTTGATTAATAAAATAGATAACTCTATTAGCTGGAATTGTGGCCGGGGATTTATAGGGTTTAAAATTAATTAATTGGACTACTGACCTAAGGGATTTAATGTGTCAGAAGATACGTAACTCTATATCCAGCAGAATAGTACCGCTGCCAACTTGATGCTTGCAGCAATCTGGTGGAGGAAGAGATTGCTGCCCACTGGAAGACCGGCAAGCGGTTGATAAGTATACGCAATCCACTGCGCTTTCAGGGACAGTATGGGGACGAGGAGTCCGGGCTCTTTTATAATCTGAACAGATATTATGATCCGGGTATCAGGTGGTAAACTTTAATATACCAGAGAGTGATAATAAATGATTAAAATAACTATATCATCATCCTTACCCATAACTGATTTATCAGTAATAAAATTCTTACATACAGAATTGGGTTGGGCGTTATCCAGCGCAAAAAAGATCCTATCACTAGGAGAAATGGGATTTTTTTACACATGCCAATTATTTTTAAACGATCATATTCAAATCGGGATAGGAGCTGATCTCACGATCAGCTTCCTCCCACACCACCGTACGTACGGGGCCGTATACGGCGGTTCGGTTATGTTGATCGTCGCCTGCCTATACTTCTGGCAGGCCCAGTCTGGAGAACAGCTTATTGGGGAGTGCTATATTCAGTGCCGGACTACAGCTTATCCGCCACTCTTTATGGCAGCTTCCTGCTGTTTGCGCCGCAAGGTCCTTGCTTACGCCTCGACTGCGCAACTCCCTGAAGCGGTTGCGGCCCGTTTTCCACTGTTTCCAGAGTATGCTTCGCAGCCTGCGCCTTATCCATCCGTTCAGCTCTCGCATCAGCGATGGCCTCTGGTTCAGCCCGTAGTAACTTTTCCAGCCCGTCAGATATCGTCTTAGCGGCTGAGTTAGCTGTTCAAGGCTTCTCCCTGTGTTGCGTCCGGTCAGTGCTCTTATCCGCATTTTGAACCGTTTTATCGACTCCGGCGATACCACGCACCATACCTTCCGCCCCCTTATGAAGCTGTATCCAAGGAACTTGCGCGTTTCAGGGCGTGCTACAGCACTCTTCTTCGCGTTGACCTTCAGCTTCAGTTTATGGCTCAGCCAGTGCGTCAACCCCGCCATGATCCGGTTGCCTGCCCGTTCGCTTTTCACGTAGACATTACAGTCGTCTGCGTACCGCACGAACTTCAGACCACGTTTCTCCAGTTCCTTGTCGAGGTCGTCAAGCAGCAGGTTCGATAGCAGCGGCGACAGTGGGCCGCCCTGCGGCGTTCCTTCTGTCACCGGCCTTACCAGACCTGCGTCCATCACCCCTGCATTCAGGAACCTGCGGATAAGTGACAACACCCGTTTATCCGATACTCGTTTCTCTATCCGGCTCATCAGCACATCGTGATTTACCCGGTCGAAGAACTTCTCCAGATCGAGGTCGACCACCCAGTGATACCCGGCCCCGATATGTTCCCGGGCTTGTATCACTGCCTGGTGGGCCGAACGACCGGGACGGAACCCGTAGCTGTTGTCGCTGAACGAGCTATCCCACTGTGCCTGCAATACCTGCATCATCGCCTGCTGGATGAAGCGATCCACCACCGTCGGGATGCCCAGCAGACGTTCGCCGCCGCCGGGCTTCGGTATGGACACTCTTCTCACAGGAGATGGGCGGTATCTGCCGGACAGCAGTTGCGCTTTCAGCTCTGGCCAGTGGTGCCTCAGGTAGTCCGGCAGTTCGCTTACGCGCATACCATCGACTCCCGCTGCACCTTTGTTGGCTTTAACTCTTTTCAGGGCTTGCCTGAGATTGACTGGTTCACAAATGGCTTCCATCAGCCACACTGTTGACGACGGACTTTCTCTGTTCGTCGGTGCCTGCACGGTTTCAGCCCCCGGAAGGGCGGCGTTCGGGGCTTCACCCCGTTCCCCGGCCTCAGGGTCGCGATGCGTTTTCTGCTGCATGACCGTTCAGAACCTCCGTTGATACTCGTCACTCATTACCGTTCGGGCCTTCGGGTGTCATGCCCTACTATGCCCTCTGCTGACTCCTGTCCGCCGGTCAGCGCCCCTTACGGTACGCTCAGTTCTGGATACAGAACGACGGACAGGCCTCCCGGGGTAAGTTCAGCCGCCTTCACCACACACCTGTCCGATTTACCACCCCGGTTCTTGATGGTTATGGCCTTCGCAATTCTTTGCTTGCTCCGCCAACCGGGTAGGCCTCGTATCGGATTTCTGTTCGTCAGGTCATGGATTTGCTTCACGCTTCCTTCAGACCCCGCCTCACGACGACGCCCTTGCGCTTCGCTAGTCCTTCGCCACCATCAGGCTGGACAGGGGACTTTCACCCCCGAGCTGCTGAACATGCCCGGCACACAAAGAAAAAGAAATAAGAAAAATAATTTCTTTCTTTCAAAGCAAGAAAATCTCCTTAACAATTCTAGAGATTGATGGCGATGATTGTTGGCCTGAAATTAATGAAAAGAATATTGCTAAAATGAAAATTACAGAACAGCAGATGATTAATCTTCTAAATACTTCCAAGGGGCGTTACTTGTAAATATACCCTTAACTGAGGAGATAGTTATGAATATTGAAAGAATTAATACAAATGGTTTTGATGGAAGTGATGATTTAATTGGCGAAATTGAAGTTGTTATAGGAAAAAAGCTTCCTGATGATTATAAATTGTTACTGATAAAAAATAATGGGGGGCATCCTGAGTTAGATTCTTTTTTCTTTCACACAATATTAGTTATGGTATTAATAATTTTTATTCTATTAATAATAGTAAATATGAAACCATTCTGAGTGCAATAAATAGATGGGGTAAGGTGTTAGGAAAAGGCGTATTACCTATAGCAAGAGATGGTGGAGACAACCAATTTTATCTAAACTTAAATGAAACAGAACCTTCTGCATGAATATATTTACATGATGGAAATGATAAAAGAGAAAAACTTGCTGACTCTTTAGCTGAATTTATAGATAAATTGCAAATCAATCCTGATTACCTATAAATTCCAAGTGGAAATAATAACGCCACACTATGATAAGGATAGCGCCCCCGCAATCCTTGTACCTAATGAAGGACATACATGACGTAAAGATGGTGTAGGAATAGTATCAAGAAGCAAGATTAACTCCAAAACAGGGCTACCATTTGATAATCCTAGGGATATTGTTGCGCGAGATATTTGGGAGCTAAGGCGAGTATATGATGATCTCTCAAACATAAAGTTGCAGCAACTTATTCAGAAAAATAAAGATTTACATCCTGAAATTAAAAATAAAAAGCAGGTATTATATGAGATTAAATGAAGAGTTTATTTCCTGTATTTTCAATGAATTACTAATAGATGACTTTGAGTTATACAAAAAAAATATTGACAATATCATAGATGATTTAGATTCCATTTCAAAAGTAGACATTGATAAGTCAACGTATAAAAAATTTTCAAAAATAATGTCAACTCTGAATGATCAAGAACAATCTGTTGTTTATGATTTTCTAAAGTTGATTATTTCTGATACTGCTTCAGTAATCTTTGGAGCCATTGATGGAACTCATTTTGTTAAAGGATTAGATAAAAATTGTCTTTTGAACTATGGAGGGGAGGACATTCAAGGTGATCTACAAGATTTATTTCTTGAAAAATTTGAAAATGAAATTCACCTTGATTGATATTTATTTAAATTTATTTTAACTGTTAAACATGGGAATACTAAAATTTGTCCATATTTATGCGCTGGCTGACGGACACAAGTATCGTCAGCCGCACAGGCTGAAGCCAAAGATTTACTGGTATCAGACGGACTACCTCGGCACTGATACCTACAAAATGGCATGGTAAGATACTGCATATAGGTTCAGCATTAGACATGAAAAATAATAGGTAACATCATGAAAAACACTAACAAATTACAAATTGAATCAATTTTAGGTGAGAAAACAAAAATAGGCGAGTTCGATTTTAGTAAAATATTATCTAACAAGCATATAGATTTTCTTAAAAAACATAATGGTGCAATATTTTTTCCTAACGGGGCAAAATTTAAAATCTCTGGAAACAAAAAACCACAAATTTGTGATAGCCAAGGAATGGTTTCAGTAGATTTATTATATGGAATTGGAACAGATAGCTATAGTCTAAGTTATGTTAACAATAATAAACCGGACGAACTTCAGGATGTTATCATTATTGGCGAAGCATTAAACGGTGATTTCATCTGCATCATGAATACCAATAGACATATTTACTATTGGTATCATGAAGCAGTTACTGTCGATGAGTCATTTTTCTTTTTATCCACAAATTTTTGTGACTTTCTAGCCTCTTTAGAACCTGACAATGAATCAGATCCTGATGTAGAGAAACGTTTAAGAGGAATAGTTAAATGCAATTTGCGTTTTTAGCCACTTAAAAAAACGGTAATGTTTCCAATTAGTAGAACATGTATTTTTCGATAAAAGCGCCAATGACTTTTTCGTAAAGTTCAACAGAACGAGAGAAGCAGAGGGTTCTGCGAGCCAGACGCTTGATTCGGGTTCTCAGTATCAGGTTGTTGCGCTCAATACGCTGAGCGAAGATCTTGCCGGTCAGATGCTTCTCTTTAAGAAGCTCTCCTATTTTCGTGTTGTACGCGTGCCTGAACTAAGAAATCCTTGAGGATGAGCGCACGGGCAATCGTTTAATTGACGTGCGCAAGAAGAACTAGATACTATTAAAGCTGGCAGTTCCAAAATACCTAATTATACATGGCATCACCATCAGGATCTTGGCCGTATGCAATTAGTCCAAACAAAGTTCCATGGGAAAACAGGACATCTCGGTGGTGATAAAATGAGCCAAGGGAGATAGTGTAATATGCTGGAAGGATTAACAAAAGAAAATCACAATACGATAGGGTTTGTCATTGATGCTTTACTCAGTGGTGCTATAAGTAAAGAAGAACTACGTGCATGGGCGACGACAGTTATCAAGGATAATGATATTTCAGATATTCCTGACTATATGTTTGAGCTTGTTGACTTTGATGCCTCAGCATTTCATTTGTACGAAGTTATTGGATTTATTTGTGATTGGAATGATTCGGCATCTCAGAGTAAAGCGTTGTATGGTATTGCACTAAAACGTGGTGTAGTTTTAGGAGAGGAATGTTCCCCTGAATCTGCATTAAAAGCGTTGAAAAAACACCCAGAAATAGAACAGCACTTCAGGAAAATATTTCCATTTATAAATTTTTAAGAAGTCACAAATGGAAATAATAGACACATCGTATCATCTAAAAAATAATCAGTAATAGTGTGAATACAGCGCCTACGGAAAGGTGCTGAGCGAAGAAATCCTTGAGGATGAGCGCACGGGCAACCGTTTAATTGACGTGCGCAACCCGCTGCGCTTTCAGGGCCAGTATGAGGACGAGGAGTCCGGGTTCTTTTATAATCTGAACAGATATTATGATCCGGGTGCCGGGCGGTATCTGACGCAGGATCCGGTGAAGCTGGCTGGTGGTTTGAATCCGTATGTTTATGTTGACGGGAATCCAGTAAGCTGGATAGATCCGTTGGGTCTGAAGGCAATGCCGGAGCCCCCTTATGGGTGTTTTTTATTTCTGCTCTTCCATAAAAAAAGCGCTATTCAGCGCTTTTTTACTATCCCCTTCTCGCCAGCGTCGCCCCATCAGAAAAATACGCTTTAATCCCCGCGAGGATAGACTCTGCAACTTCCTGCTGGAAAGTCGCCGTTTTCAGTTTGCGCTCTTCCTCAACGTTACTGATAAACGCCGTTTCGACGAGAATAGATGGAATATCTGGCGCTTTCAGTACAGCAAACCCGGCCTGCTCGACCTGATTTTTATGCAGCTTGTTGATTTTGCCAAGTTTATTCAGGACTGCCCTACCAAACTTCAGGCTGTCGGCAATGGTCAGCGACTGCACCATATCGAACATGGTGTGGTCGACATAGCGGTCACCGCTTTTGCTCACGCCACCAATCAAATCCGAGGCGTTCTGAGTTTGTGCCAGATATTTTGCCGCAGTACTGGTCGCGCCTTTGGTCGAAAGCGCAAACACGGAAGAACCGCTCGGCTGGCGGCTGGTAAAGGCATCTGCATGGATAGAAACAAAAAGGTCAGCACGTTGTTTCTGTGCTTTTGCTACACGCACTTGCAACGGAATGAAGATGTCTTCATTACGCGTCATGTACACCTTCATATTGCCCTCTTTCTCGATCAGAGAGCGCAGACGGCGGGCAATTTGCAATACCACATCTTTTTCACGCGTTTTGTATTTCCCCACCGCGCCGGAGTCTTCGCCGCCATGGCCCGGATCAAGCATGATGACAATAGGACGATCGCGCCCAGCCTTGCCAGGCTGTGGGCCACTCTGCGCAGGCGGCACCTGCTTTTCGAGATCGCCTTTGTTGTAATCCTCCAGCAGTGCCAACAGTGGATCCTGCATATCCTGGGCATTGACCGGGTAGAGATCCATCACCAGACGCTCTTTAAACCCGGCAACTGGCGCGAGGGCAAACATCTGCGGTTTTACGTTTTGCTTTAACTCAAAAACCATCCGCACGGTTTGCGGATCAAATTGCCCGACGCGTGCAGACTTGATGAACGGGTCGTCAGCACGAATTTGCGCAACCATCCCCTTAAGCACCGAGTTCAGGTTTACATCTTCGATATCCACTACCACGCGTTCAGGGTTACTCAACGCAAACTGCTTATATTTCAGTTGACGATTTGATTCTACCGTTACACGGGTATAGCTGGACGCAGGCCAGATGCGCACCGCCACGACCTGACTGACCGCAGCCAGACTCACCTGACTTACGCTCAATAGCCACATGGCACCCGCGCCTTGCAGTAAACGACGACGGCTGATTGCAGTGTTGGATCCCGACATGCCTCTCCCGAGCAAATAAATCTAAGCTGTGTAACAAGTAAACGACCAATTTGACCGGAAACTTTAGCGAAAGACGCATATTCTGTCATCTATAAAACGGTAAACATTCTTTTTATATTCACGGCATTACTGATAAAAAAAATGTTCACGCATAAAATTTGCACTTGCACACGGCAAAAAAACAGAATAAAAATACATTAATTTCGAATAATCATGCAAAGAGGTGTGCCGTGGTGAAGGAACGTAAAACCGAGCTGGTCGAGGGATTCCGCCATTCGGTTCCCTATATCAACACCCACCGGGGGAAAACGTTTGTCATCATGCTCGGCGGTGAAGCCATTGAGCATGAAAATTTCTCCAGTATCGTTAATGATATCGGGTTGCTGCACAGCCTCGGCATCCGTCTGGTCGTGGTCTATGGCGCGCGTCCACAAATAGATGCGAATCTGGCAGCGCATCGCCACGAACCGCTGTATCACAAAAATATACGTGTGACCGACGCCAAAACACTGGAACTGGTGAAGCAGGCTGCGGGGACATTACAACTGGACATCACTGCACGCCTGTCGATGAGCCTTAATAACACGCCATTGCAGGGAGCGCATATCAACGTCGTCAGTGGCAATTTTATTATTGCCCAGCCGCTGGGCGTCGATGACGGCGTGGATTACTGTCATAGCGGGCGCATCCGGCGGATTGACGAAGAAGCGATTCATCGCCAACTGGACAGCGGTGCAATTGTGCTGATGGGGCCGGTGGCGGTTTCGGTCACTGGCGAGAGTTTTAACCTGACCTCGGAAGAGATTGCCACTCAACTCGCCATCAAGCTGAAAGCCGAGAAGATGATTGGTTTTTGCTCTTCACAGGGGGTCACCAATGACGACGGTGACATCGTCTCCGAGCTTTTCCCCAACGAAGCGCAATCGCGGGTAGAAGCTCAGGAAGAGAAAGGCGATTACAACTCCGGTACGGTGCGCTTTTTACGTGGTGCAGTGAAGGCTTGCCGCAGCGGTGTTCGTCGCTGTCATTTAATCAGTTATCAGGAAGATGGCGCGCTGCTACAAGAGCTGTTCTCACGTGACGGTATCGGTACGCAAATTGTGATGGAAAGCGCCGAGCAGATTCGTCGCGCAACAATCAATGATATCGGCGGTATTCTGGAGTTGATCCGCCCGCTGGAGCAGCAAGGTATTCTGGTGCGTCGTTCTCGGGAACAACTGGAGATGGAAATCGACAAATTCACCATTATTCAGCGCGATAACACAACTATTGCCTGCGCTGCGCTCTATCCGTTCCCGGAAGAGAAAATTGGCGAAATGGCCTGCGTGGCGGTACACCCGGATTACCGCAGTTCTTCCCGTGGTGAAGTCCTGCTGGAGCGTATCGCAGCCCAGGCCAGGCAAAGCGGCTTAAGCAAATTATTTGTGCTGACCACGCGCAGTATTCACTGGTTCCAGGAGCGTGGTTTTACCCCGGTGGATATTGATTCACTGCCAGAGAGCAAAAAGCTGATGTACAACTATCAGCGTAAATCCAAAGTGCTGATGGCGGATTTAGGGTAAGCGATGAAAATCGCCAGATGCGATATGCGCAATGCCCGGGTGCATAATAAACACGCTAGCATCGCATCAGGCATTGACGCTCATCGTCGGATGCGGCGTGAACGCCTTATCCGACCTACGTCAAGTCGAAGACGTTGATGGCGGATTTAGGGTAAGTGGTTGAAATCGCCAGATGCGATATGCGCAATTTCCGGGGGCATGATAAACACGCTAGCATCGCATCAGGCATTGACGCTCATCGTCGGATGCGGCGTGAACGCCTTATCCGACCTACGTCAAGTCGAAGACGTTGATGGCGGATTTAGGGTAAGTGGTTGAAATCGCCAGATGCGATATGCGCAATGCCCGGGTGCATAATAAACACGCTAGCATCGCATCAGGCATTGACGCTCATCGTCGGATGCGATATGCGCAATGCCCGGGGGCATAATAAGACGCGCATGCGTCGCATCAGGCATTCGCGTTTATCCCCGCGAACTAAATAACGCTGCCAGTCCGCTACGCCGCTCGGTACGTGTGGCGATTGCCGCACTTAATATGCGCTCATCGGCATACAACGATAAACGGCGACGCGCACGGGTCACTGCGGTGTAAACCAGCTCTCGCGTCACGACCGGCGTGCGCTGGCTCGGCAAAATCAACGCCGCATGGTCGAACTCAGACCCCTGCGATTTATGTACCGTCATCGCCCACGTGGTTTCGTGTTCCGGTAAACGACTTGGTTGCACTGACTTGATATTACCGTCCGGCATTGCAAACCAGACGCGCGTTCCTTGCCCGCGATCCAGTGCAATACCAATATCACCATTAAACAACCCAAGGGCGCTGTCATTGCGGGCAATCATCACCGGCCTGCCTTCGTACCAACGCGAGTGCGGATGGCGATGGATTTTGCGCTTCTGTTGCATAAACTGCTCAATTCGCTCATTCAGCCCGGCTACGCCAAACGGCCCTTCCCGCAGGGCGCACAAAAGCTGGTATTCATTGAATGCCTGAATAATTAAATCCGGCTCGGCACGCGCTTGCAGCAGATCCAGATAGCGTCCGTAACCCGCAAGAGCTTCCTCAAGCATCGCAATATAATCTTCGCCACTCTGTAAAATCCGTTTTTCGATGTCAGTAAAATCCTGCTGAAAAACGGTTTTCACTGCCGTTTTATCGCCGCGATTGATAGCCGCCGCGAGCTGACCAATGCCAGAATCGCTGCCGAAACGGTAACTTTTTTGCAAAAGGCAGAGACTATCGCGCAAAGATGCCGCCTCTGTGCCACAGCCCGCAGGAACGTAGCTCCCCGTCAGGTGACTTAGCTGCTCCGCTCGTTCTGCGGTAAAGCCCGCATTGGCATAAGCGCAAATATCGCCAAGAACAGCCCCAGCCTCAACAGAGGCCAGTTGATCACGGTCGCCAAGAAAGATCACTCTGGCATGATCGGGCAATGCGTCGATCAATCGTGACATCATGGGCAGATCGATCATTGACGCTTCATCGACCACCAACACATCAAGATGCAATGGGTTACCCGCATGATGGCGTAAACGCTGACTGCCCGGCTGCGCGCCCAGCAAGCGGTGCAGAGTGCTGGCATCTTCCGGAATACGTTTCTTTTGTTCATCCGTCAGCGGTAACTGGCGCAAAGCTTTGCCAAGTGATTCGGTTAAGCGCGCGGCGGCTTTCCCCGTCGGCGCAGCCAAACGGATGCGACAACGTTCACCGTCGGCCATCTGAATTAACGCTGCCAGCAACTTCGCCACGGTGGTCGTTTTACCGGTGCCGGGGCCACCGGAAATCACCGAGATCCGCCTCGTCAGCGCCACCGCTGCCGCCACTTTTTGCCAGTTAATGTCATCGCTTACTGGAAAAAGTTGGTCCAGGGTTTGCGCCAGTAGAGCTTCATCAACCTCAATGGCATGATTCACTTCATTGAAAAAGCGCGCCACCGTGCGCTCGTTACACCACATGCGGTTGAGATAGAGACGATCGCCACAAAGGATCATTGGTGTAGGTTCATCTCCCCGGCTGACCGCATGTGAAGCCAGCAGACACTCTTCCCAGTTTTGTAGCTCACCGATTTCACTGACGCAGGTCGCCAGGAGCGGGTGCGAGGCTTCGTTGTTCTCCAGCCGTGAAAGCGGCAAACAGACATGTCCTTCCCCGGCATCATAACTTAACAGTGCCGCCGCAAGGGTGACGGCGGGATGTTCATCACCCGCCACGGTCAGGGCAAACTGCACGTCCAGCGGGCGTAGCTGTTTGTGCTCCACAGCTTCCAGTAATTGCTTTTGCAATTTCATTACGCCTCCTCCAGGGTCATACCAGCAAACATCTCATCCATCAGGGCAATCAACCCGGCATCGGGGCGGGTCGCGTAAATCCCTTGTTGCGGATGCTCTTTATCAACGCCGCGCAGGAACAGATAGATAACGCCGCCAAAGTGGCGCTCATAGTCGTAATCAGCAATGCGATGGCGCAGATAACGATGCAATGCCAGGGTATAAAGCTGATATTGCAGATCATAGCGGTGTGCTTGCATCGCCGCTGCCATAGCCTGTTGGGTGTATGCTGAGCTGTTTTCACCCAGCCAGTTGGATTTATAGTCGAGCAGGTAATAACGCCCTTCGTGGCGAAACACCAGGTCGATAAAGCCTTTTAACATGCCACGCACCTGCATGAACTCCAGCGACGGGCAGCCAGCAGAAAGCGGGTCAAACTGGCGGATTAGCGCATCAAGTTGGCTGGCGACGAGCGGTTCACTAATTGGCAGATAAAATTCCATCTCCACCTGTTTATCGCGGGCGGAAAGCTGACTCAGGCTGACTCCCGTTTCATTGAGCGGTGCCTGGAGAACAGCCATGATCCACTCGGTCAACACCGGTTCCCAATGCGCTTCAAAACCGCCAAGTTCCAGTTTTTCCCGCACCCAGTCAGGCTCAACCGGCTGGGTAAAATCCAGATCCTCAAACAAACTGTGCAAGAACGTCCCCGGTGACGCTCCGCGCGGAAACTGATGCGGTGTTAACGTCGGTTCTTCAACGACGCTGACCACACCTGCGGCGTCAACATCCAGCCGTGGCATCAAATCCTGAGCGATACCGTGACCACGCTGCTGCAAACCAGAGTAGCTGGTGACCCGCCAGTTATCGCCAGGTAAACGTTGTAACGTCTTCGCATTCAGTTCTGCTGTAGAAACATCATTAACCTGCCAGGGCTGATTATCACCGGTTTGTGCCGTTTGCCAGGCAATATCCTCATCGCACAATGCTTCAATACAGGCGCGAAGTCCTGCCGCATCCTTTGGTTCCCCTTTTTGCAGCAAGCGTCCGAGCGCACTTTGATGGACGTCGGTGTCACCTTTTTTATCGCCTCGACGGCGCACCAGTGGCGCGACGCCAAGACTGCAATGCCAGACCGAACGCGTCAGCGCCACATAAAGCAAACGCAGATCTTCCGCCAGACGTTCGGCCTCAGCGAGATCGACGCTTTCTGGCGCAGCGTTAAGATCCAGAACAGCCTCAAATGAGTGACGATCGTGATAGAACGCCTGATCCTGGACGCGGAAATTGGTAATAAATGGCAACCAGACTAGCGGATACTCCAGTCCTTTCGACTTGTGGATCGTAACAATCTGCACCAGATGTTTGTCACTTTCGAGGCGCATTTGCTGGCTGGACGCGTTACTGTCTGGCTCGAGGATATGCTGTGATAACCAGCGTACCAGCGCATGTTCACTTTCAAGCTGCGTTCCCGCTTCCTGAAGTAATTCACTGATATGTAAAATATCTGTAAGACGCCGCTCACCACCCGCCGTTGCCAGCAGGTTTTCTGCAATGTTGCGCGCCGACATCAGCGCCCGCAGCATAGGCATAACGCCGCGTTTTCGCCAGATTTGTCGATAACCATCGAACTCTTCAACGACTGCATCCCAGGCATGTTCGTCATTATTCAGCATTTCGATATCCAGCGCGTTCAGCCCCATCATTGACGTTGCCAGCGCGCTACGCAGAGTATTTTCACGTTCAGGCGTCATCACTGCCTGCAACAGCCAAAGCATCTCCTGCGCTTCCAGAGTTTCAAAAACACTGTCGCGGTTCGAAAGGTAAACGGAAGGGATTTCCAGCAGCGTTAAGGCATCACGTATCTGGGCGGCCTCCTGGCGGCTGCGCACCAACACACTGATGTCTGAAGCACGCACCGGACGCGCGTCATCGCCATTCATCAACAACGCGTCTCCGCGCTGCCCGGCCTGCAGCCAGTCGCGGATTTGCGCGGCGCATACCTGCGCCATGGTACTTTGATAATCGCCAACGCCGCAGCTTTCGCCTTCCATCAGCCACATTTTCATCGAAGGCTGCGTTTCACCTTTAAATACGAAACGCAGCGCCTGATTTTTCCCGGCTGATTTCACAGGAATAAACGGTATTTCGCGAAACATAAAAGCGTCATCAGTCTGGCTAAAAAGCGTGTTCACACTGTTCACCATTCCTAGTGCGGAACGCCAGTTGGTATCCAACGTGTAATGAGCGTGAACTTCGCTACGCGCCTTCATGTAGGTGAAGATATCCGCACCACGGAACGCATAAATAGCCTGTTTCGGATCACCAATCAGTAACAATGCGGTTTCCGGCTGATGGTGCCAGATGTGGCGGAAAATCCGGTACTGCTGAGGGTCGGTATCCTGAAACTCGTCGATCATTGCCACCGGGAATCGCGTGCGGATCGCCGTCGCCAGCGCCTCTCCGCTTTCGCTACACAACGCGGAATCCAGCCGACTTAACATGTCGTCAAAACCCAGTTCGCCACGGCGGCGTTTTTCACGCGCTACCGTTTCACGGATCTCAGCTAATGCGCGAGTGATCACCAGATCGCGGATCGATAATGGTTCGGCAAGTAATTGATCGATCGCCTCAAACAGCGGATGGCGCGGTGTCTCGCCCCCTGCTTTTGTGCGATCTTCTAAGAAACGCTGAGAGAATTTTTCCAGCGACTCCGGCAACTGATAACTGTTGGTCTCTTCTTCTGCCCAGGCGCTAATCTTGTCAATCCATTTAGCCTGATTGCTACGGTTAAACTTGCGTCGATCAATACCTGAAGATTCGATTAGCGCATCCAGTTCACCTACCGCATCACGCCACTGCTGTTTTACGGTATCGATACGCGCCACAATTTGCGCGTGGCGGGAAGCCAGCGTTTCATCATCGGGCGGCGGCGCTTTAATAACTGGCGCTTCCCCTTGCAGATATCGATTAATATCGCGCAGCAACGCCTGCGGCCCTTTCCATGTTTCAAAGACCACCTGAGCAATTTCACGCGGCAGAGGATAGCAGTGGCGACGCCAGAAATCGGCGCAGGCCTGGTAGCGCAGTAGCGATTCATCTTCAATCAGTTGCTGCTCAAACAACATACCGGATTCAAAAGCATTCAGGTTGAGCATTCGCTGACAAAAACCGTGAATGGTAAAAACTGCCGCTTCATCCATCTGTCGTTCGGCTAACAGCAGCCACTGCGCGGCCTGCGCTTTATCGTCAATCTCTTCCAGCAGGCGCGCATACAGAGGGTTGTCGGTGGTTTCACGCAGACAGGCGATGCGCAACTCATGAATATTGCTACGGATACGACCGCGCAACTCTGCGGTGGCAGCCTCGGTAAAGGTCACCACCAGCAGTTCTTCAACGGTCAACGGGCGGGGAAAGGCAGCAGAACCACCTAGTCCAAGTAACAGGCGCAAATAGAGCGCTGCTATCGTAAAGGTTTTGCCTGTGCCGGCAGAGGCTTCAATCAGGCGCTCACCCAGTAAGGGCAAGCGCAAAGGATCTAGTGTCTCAGCGACATCACTCATTCTTTTCACTCATCAGGGGCATTGTTTGCTGCAACGCGCTGACGTTCTCCCACACTTTCCAGCCTTCAGGATGCACATATTCAGCTTTCCCATTCTGGCTGCCAGAAATCTGCGACAGGATAGCCATGCCTTGCGGCTCGACCACTGCCTGATGGAAGAAATCGGCAAGTTTTTGCGGCGTCAGCAGTTTTATCTGTGCCACGATTTTATCACGCGAATCAAAGCGCATATTGCCGCGATCGAAATCTTTACTTAACTTCGATGCTTCTTCGCCCAGCGTTTGCGGTGCCTGTAGCATCTGGCTGATAACCGCCTGCTGGATTTGCGCGAACTCTTCTGGCTTCATCGCGCGCAGTTTCGCCTCAGCCGTTGGGAAAAAGGCCTTGTAACGATCCCACAGGTACGAAGGCTGTTTATCATTACTTTGCAGTAAGAAGCCCATGCCCCACTGACGTCCCACGCTCATTGGGAACGCGAACACGGCGTACCCCAACTGCTCTTCAGTACGCAACTGATTGTAGAACCACGGTTGTACAATCTGCGCCAACAGAGAACTGTAGGCTGAACTGGTGTATTCATCGTAGCCAGTCGGTACAAATACTGCTGCCAGTGCGGAGTCGGTACTGTTACCGGCTTTTTCAAAAATGACGGACTGTTTTTTATCGACCAGGACATCTTTGTTACGACACCACTCTGAGCCATCAGCCCCTAACTGTTTTTGCACATCGCGCGCCAGCGTTGTTGCCTGGGCTTCGGTCATGTTGCCGATAACCATGAACTCTGGTCGTGCCCCGGATTTTAAGGCGTCGCGATAGGCCATCACCTCTTTCAGGGTGATAGTGGGCAAAATTTTACGGCGCTCATCTCGCGAGAAGTACGGCACCTGCGAGAGCATCTGCGCGGGCATAATCGCCTGCTCAAACGCTTTGCCTTTTTCTGCGGAATCCATCATCTGGTTATACCAGGATTTCGCCTGTTCAAGCTGCTCTGGTGTAGCGGTATAGCTAAAGTAGCCCTCCAGCAGAGCCTGAAAAAGTTGCGGCAGACGCTGAGTGTAACCATTAGCATTAACCATAAGGCCGTTGTTAGCATTGGTGGAAAAACTAATGCCGCCAACCGACGCCTGGTTGCTTAACTGATCAAGCGCCAACCCTGCGAGATAATCATTGAGCGCAAACATCACCTGGTTACGGGCGCTGTCCATCGCTTTCGGGTTACGCAAAATCAGGCTGACATCGGCTTTTGGTTCGCTGGCAAAATAGCGACTCGGCGCATACACCACACGCAAATTGGATTCATCAACAATCAGCTCTGGATGGTCGTATTTCTTCTCTGATTTAATCAGCGAGAAATCGTCAGGAATATAGGGATTAAGCTCCGGCAGGGAGAGCGCTATGTCGGCAGCTTTTTTCTGCCAGTCAGCGAAAGTTTGCTCGCTGATTTTATCGACCTGATACGGCGCATCGACAAAGTAAGCCATTTTATTGTGTGGCTCTTTCGGGCTGATATACCAGATACGCGCGTTTTGCGGCGTCATCATCGCCAGACGTTCTTTTACTGCTTTAGCATCATACTGATCGGCTATATTGACCGCGTCCAGCGTATGCTCAACGGGAACGCGAATCATGGTATCTGCCAGCCACTCGACGTAATCCATATCACGAGTGATTGACGGATAACGGAAATCGATATCCAGCACATTCGCCAGTTCATCGAAATACTGTTTATCAATCCCTTTTTCGCGTAACAGATTGAGGTAGCTGAAAATAGCCGCTACAACCTGATCGCGATTAGCCAGACCTTTATCGGTTAAGGACGCAGAGATCGCTAACACGCCACTGTTGCCATTGACGATAGGATCGGAGTTGGCGCTAATGCCCTCAACTAATCCCTGTTTTTGCAACCAGTCAGAAAGCGTTCCTGGGCTGCGATTGCCAATCAGATAGGTAATTAACTCATCAGTTTTACTACGGAACTCCGCCGAATTGTTATCAATGCGAAACTCGACACGCAGCACTTTACGCGGCAACGCCGGGACGTAATGAATGATAATGCCCTTTTGTGCATCGGTGACTACCGGCACGGTGATTTCCGGTTTTTTGCTCTCTTTGTTCGGCACTCGACCGAAGGTGTCCGCCGCCATCTTCGCCAGCTCCTGCAGCGGTTTGTTACTGTAGATAACAGCCTTCATCAGATTGGCGGAGTAATATTTCTCATGGAAATTTTTCAGCGCCTGCTGCACCGGATTACCGGGTTTGTCGCTTAAGGTTTCCAGGTTGCCACCAGAAAACTTTGCACCAGGGTGGGCCGGGTTAATGGTTTCTGCGCTGACCTGCGCCATACGCATCCCGTCACGCGTGCGCGCCATAGTTAATTCGGCGTTCACTGCATTACGCTCACGTTCGGCATATTTCTTGTCGAGTAAAGGTTCCGCAATGGCGTCCGCCAGGCGGTCTACCGCCCCTGGTAAGGCGTCATTTTCCACTTCCAGATAGAAAGCGGTGCGATACGGTGCCGTGCTGGCGTTATGACTGCCACCGTGCATTTTGAGGTATTCGGCCAGACTGTCAGCCTGCGGGTACTTTTTCGACCCCATCAGGCTCATATGTTCAAGATAATGTGCCAGCCCCTGATAAGCCTCGGGATCTTCCAGCGATCCAACGGGCACCACCAGTGCAGAAAGGGATTTTACCGCCTGCGGGTCAGAAACCAACAATACCACCATGCCGTTATCCAGACGCACAGCCTGATACTGACGGTTATCTTTATCACTTTTACGGATGGTTTCCTGAATCGGCTGCCATCCCGTTTCTGCCTGACTTAAGGGTGCCCAAAGGGCAACAAACAACAGTACTGCTTTGAACCAGGTGCTGCGGGGCATTCACGGACCTCATTATCAACTTTATTTTTCAGCCAGATTCAACACGTTAACGTAAATCATCCGGCAGAATTTAATCTCGCGCTGAACAAGTCAGCCTATGTCTATATAACCATCAGTCCGTGACTGGTGCGCATCATAAAGTAAGCAAATGGATTGCGCAATTTTTATACAACACTCATGACTGATTAAAACGAAACAGCGGTAACAGGAAACGTTGCGACTGCTCAACGATGGCTTCCATTGTCTCTGGCGTTAATTGCCGCCAGAGCCTCTGATACCAGATATCGTCACCTTCTCCACGCACCATCATGTTGCCTTCGTAAGCCTGAAGGAATTTCGTACGGGCTTTTTGCACAGTGGACTCGTCATCCAGCATGACATCGTGTTCAGCGTCATAACAGGTTTTTAGCCACGCGCCGCCACTTTCAGGTAACACCAGTAACGGCGCGGACATTCCTTCACGATACCCTTCAATCAGTTGTGAGAGGTAATGTAAAGCCTGTTCGGCTGCAAGCGGCGGAAAACGCCACTCACCGTCTTTACGCAGGAAAAGGCGACTCTCACCGTTACCACCGCTGGCACAGTAGACAAGGTGTTCCAGCCAAAGTTGCATTCCCTGTGCCACACTGAGCAAAGAGGGACGCCAGCGCAACAGACCATCCGGCTGGACCTGCGGCAACCAGCCCGTAATTTGCACGCCATTGCAGGTGAGATCGATTTCTAAACTCTGCCCCGGTTGCCGACAGGCAATGACTCTGTCGGCAAGTTGCTGCATCTCCTGGCACTGCGTTTCCCAGAAAATTTCACCAAATGCGCCATACGGCAAATCACCTGCCGCCCGGAACCGGCGGAACAAACGTTCGGCATCATCCTGCTCGACCAATGCATTTAATAGCTGCTGGTTGATCTGATAACGGCTAAGTCCCTCCAGAATAAATGGCTCGGTGTCGGGGATTTCGCTGTCTTCGGTGCGGAAGTTCACCTGCAAGCGCATCTGGAAAAATGCTCGCACCGGATGTGACCAGAATCGTTGTAGCGTCTCCAGCGGCACAGTTTCCGGCAAGGTAAACGGCAGTGGCTGAACAAATTCAGAGTGCGCCTTGCCTGCCTGGCTGGCTGCCGGTAGCCACTCGCGCGCATAGCTTTGTCGCTCACCGGGTTGGTAGTTTTGCGGATCAAACGGCATCCGGGTATGGAGGCAAGTAAGATGCGCTTTCACCCTCGCCTCACTTTCATCGCAGTTAAGCGCTTCATCGCCCGGCAGATAATGGCTTTGCCCGATGTAGTCGATCAGTTCCTGCACCAAAACCGACGGGAAACGTTCGCTGTTATCCTGAATGGAGCGCCCAATATAGCTGATATAGAGTTTTTGCTGCGCGGAAATTAACGCCTCCAGGAACAGATAGCGGTCGTCATCGCGACGACTGCGGTCGCCACGCTTTGGTTTCTGGCTCATTAAATCAAAACCCAGCGGCGCGAGCTGGCGCGGGTAAACACCATCGTTCATTCCCAGCAGGCAAACTACTTTGAACGGGATGGAGCGCATTGGCATCAGGGTACAAATATTGACCGGACCGGCAAGAAAACGCTGGCTGATACGTTCTTGATCCAGACGTTGTGCCAGTTCATCACGTAACAGTGACAGCGGCACCACGTCGCCATACTGCGCTCCCAGCCCTTCTGCGATGATAGCCAGCCACTGTTGTTCAATAAGCGTCATCGCCGCTTCGGTTTCCGCATCCGGCAGGAAGAAAGCATTGAGCATGTCGCGGCATACCGGCAACCACTCTTCCAGCGGTCGCTCCTGTGCCAACCCGCGACGCCAGATGTTGAGCTGCATCAGCAGTGACGCCAGATGCCCCACCAGCTCTGCAATTAAGCCGCTCGACTCATCATAAGGAAGAACAGATTGCCATTCTCCCTGAGCACTCTCCATCGCGTAGCCCAGCAACATACGCGTCAGGCCAAATTGCCAGGTGTGTTGCCCGGTGGCGGGAAGTTCCAGCTCGCGAACGTTGTCGTCATCAATCCCCCAGCGAATGCCGGATTCATTGACCCACTGGCGTAAATAACGCAGCCCTTCTTCGGTGATATCAAACCGCGCCGCCAGCACCGGTACGTCCAGCAGCGCCAAAACGTCCTCCGATACAAAGCGGCTGTCAGGCAACGATAACAGTCTGATAAATGCTTCCAGTACCGGATGCGACTGTCGCGCCCGACGGTCGGAAATGGCGTAAGGCAGATAACGATCCGCCGGAGCACTACCAAACACCGCCTGAATAAACGGACTGTAGCTATCGATGTCAGCCACCATCACGATGATATCGCGCGGAGTGAGTGTCGGATCTTCTTCCAGCATCGCCAGCAATCGATCGTGCAAGACTTCAACTTCGCGCTGCGGGCTATGGCAAACATGGAAGGTGACGCTGTTATCCTGCGGATCGAGCTGCCGTTTGTTATCGCTGCGGGAAAACTCTTCAAGGTTCACGCCTGCGACGGCGCGGTTTTCCAGTTCCAGAATGTCGGACTGAATGTTATGCAGCAGGCTGTCTGGAGTAACATCGACAAAGGCATCCAGTTCCTGACTGCTCTGGAGATCAGCAAGCAGATAGATGTAGTCTCGCCCCAGCTTGCCCCATGAGGCCAGCAGAGGGTTGCCAATATCCTGTTCGCCGTCGCTGTTAAACAACTGCCCGGCATTTTCGCTATCGCGAAATAGCGGCAATTCGCGATCTTCAAAGCTGTGCCGACGCTGGCGGGTTAGCAGTTTCGCCAGATACGCAGGATCTTTAATATCGCCCCAGTAATAACGGCAAGGGTTGGTAAACAGAAGATGGATTTCAATATGTTTACCCAGCGCCTGTAACGCCTGTAGATAAACTGGCGGTAATGCGGAAATACCGCAGATAAATACGCGCGAAGGTAGCCCTGGCGGGCAGGTCGTTGCAGACTCCAGCGTTTCGATAAAGCGTTGATAGAGATTGGCACGGTGCCAACGAGGTTGCCCCAGCTCGTCAGTATATTCTACCAGCGCCTTCCACAATGGAGCTTGCCAGGCCTGCGCTTCTCCCAGCCCTTCAACCAGATGTCCCGCTTCCCACTGAGCCAGCCAGTCCGGGCGATAGACCAGATACTGGTCAAACAGGTCCGCCGCTTTTGAGGAAAGCTGAAACAGTTTCCGCTTGTCACTATCGTCAGTCAGGTAATGGCGCAACAGGGTAAAATCTTCGCAATCCAACAGTTGCGGCAGCAGAGTCATCAGTTTCCAGCTCATGCTCTGCTTGTTAAAGGCACTCTCTTTGGGGATCTCCGGCAATACGCGGACGAACATATCCCAGATAAAACTCGCAGGGAGCGGGAAATCAATGTTTGCCGCAATACCGAACTTCTGCGACAGGGTCATTTGCAGCCACTGTGCCATACCGGTACTTTGCACCAGAATCATCTCTGGCTCGAAAGGATCGTCCAGCCGCTCGCGTTCGACGATAAACTCCATCAACGCTTCCAGCACGTCCAGACGATTGGAATGGTAGACCCTTAACATAGCGGCTCCTGACTACTGACGATTCGGGCAATGCAGGCGGGTCATCTCGCCTTCTCTGCCCCCGGGTGAAACTAACGTAACGCTGATGCTGACACATCCCGCCTGCGATGTCTGCATTCGGTTGACCTGCCAGTTGGCAGGTGGCGAAATCGCGCGCAGTTGCGTTTGCTGCCAGCCATGCCGCCAGAGCTGTTGGTACTGGCCTCTGCTGGTAAGACTGTTCATTAATGTTCGCTGGAAACCGGATAACGCAGTGACAATCATCACCATCAGCACCATCGCCAGCATCACTTCCGGTAGACTAAAGCCTTGTTGATTCTTCAGGGAAGCTGACATAACGCCACCTCTTTCTGCGGACAAAAATCACTCCAGCCGTGTGGCGAAAAAGCAATATTTCCATCGTTCACTTCGCCTGTTCGCCATAATGAAACGCCTTCATAACTGGCAATCAGCAAGATTTCACTATCAGCCAGTAAACGCAGACAAACTCGGGCACCGGTTGCAGCGAACTGTGAGCACTGAACTACGGGTTGCGTCTGCCAGGTGTGCATTTTTCCCCATTCCAGCGCCGACTGTACAATTGCCTGACGACGCAATGACTGGCTTTCCATAGTCACCCGAGAAGCAAAACTGCGCTCCTGTTGGCTCATTCCTTGTAGCAGCAAGCTGCCCAATACCAGCAACATCAGGACCAGTGCCAGCGATGAAACGCCCCGTTCACGGTTCACAGGTTGAATCCTGTTACGCTATAGCTGGCATCCACCACGGTTTGTGGTTCAGCCTTACTGGCACCGCGCATACTAACCGTTAATACCGGCGAGAATCCGCTGACATCCTGACGCAGGACCTGAAAAGTGTCGATAATGACGGCGTCCGGGTTGGTGACTTTATCCCAGCCTTTACCTTCACAGGATGCGGCACCACGTAACGTTTCCAGCACATGCTCTTTCAAACGAAATCCAATCTGGTCGGACTCCTTTACCGGCTCACGATCCCAGATACCGTTACTGTTCGCGTCCCACTGCACAATAATGCAGTCACCCTGCCCGACAATTTCCAGCCCTTCACCAGTGCAGTTACCATGACAATAACCAGCCCTTTGAAGATGCTTCGCAACGGTGTAGACCCGCAGCCAGATCTCATCTTCCAGTGCCAGCTTGCGCGTTGTAATCAAGCTTTCCCGCTGTAATGCTGGCAGAAACCGCGCAGCCCCCAGCAGCAATACGCTACTGATAGCCATAGCAATCAGCACTTCCAGCAGCGAAAATCCTTGTTCTTTTACAGACATCCTTGTGTTTCTCCTTGCTGACAAAGCCGGAGTCTTCCCCACGGTGAAATCACCAGCCACCACTCGCCCGCTGAGTTTTTGAAGTGAATATGCCCAGCCCATGCGGTATTGCGCAGGCCAAAGAACGTAAGCGAAGGGGTCAGGTCACTCATTTCGACTTCGGGCCAGCGTGGCACAAAGACCAACGGTGAATGGCCATGACAGGTATTCGTCCCTGCGGCGGCACTTACAAGACACCATGACGTTCCCTCCCTGATGACGCTGATACTGTGGTCGCGGTTATGCCAGTTGGCATCCTCACGTAAATAGAGCAAATAATCCCGCGCCTGGCTGGCGGTTTGCCATAGCCGTTGCGACTGCTGCCAGTATTACCAGCCATAGAGTCCAGTTGCGCTTAACATGACTAAAATCAGCATCGCAACCAGTGTTTCAATCAGCGTATAACCACGTTGTGTTTTCATGTCGGCAGTATGCGACGAGGAGAAAAAAAGGCGAGGCCCTGTTTCTATTTTCTCGGCGCGTCTTCCGCACTATTTACGTTGTTGCAGGGCGTTGCAAAATTTCGGGAAGGCGTCTCGAAGAATTTAACAGAGGGTAAAAAAAACCGACGCACACTGGCGTCGGCTCTGGCAGGATGTTTCGTAAATCAGATAGCAACCGGAGCCTTAATGCCCGGATGCGGATCGTAGCCTTCAATCTCAAAATCTTCGAAACGGTAGTCGAAGATGGATTCTGGTTTACGTTTGATAATCAGCTTCGGCAGCGGACGCGGCTCGCGGCTTAATTGTAGATGGGTTTGATCCATATGGTTGCTGTACAGGTGCGTGTCGCCACCGGTCCAGACAAAATCACCCACTTCCAGATCGCACTGCTGCGCCATCATATGCACCAGTAGTGCGTAGCTGGCGATGTTAAACGGCAGGCCGAGGAAGACGTCACAGGAGCGTTGATAAAGCTGGCAAGAAAGCTTGCCGTCTGCCACATAAAACTGGAAGAACGCATGGCACGGAGCCAGCGCCATTTTATCCAGTTCGCCCACGTTCCACGCCGAAACAATAATGCGGCGGGAGTCCGGGTCGTTTTTCAATTGATTCAATACCGTGGTGATTTGATCAATATGACGACCATCTGGCGTTGGCCATGCGCGCCACTGTTTGCCATACACCGGGCCGAGATCGCCATTTTCATCGGCCCATTCGTCCCAGATAGTGACATTGTTTTCATGCAGATAAGCAATGTTGGTATCGCCCTGCAGGAACCATAGCAGCTCATGGATGATGGAACGCAGGTGGCAACGCTTGGTTGTCACCAGTGGGAATCCATCCTGCAGGTTAAAACGCATCTGATGACCAAAAATGGAAAGCGTTCCGGTTCCGGTACGGTCGTTTTTCTGTGTGCCTTCGTCGAGCACTTTTTGCATCAGTTCTAAATACTGTTTCATGGTTCCTCAGGAAACGTGTTGCTGTGGGCTGCGACGATATGCCCAGACCATCATGATCACACCCGCGACAATCATCGGGATGGAAAGAATTTGCCCCATGCTGATGTACTGCACCCAGGCACCGGTAAACTGCGCGTCGGGCTGGCGGAAAAACTCAACAATGATGCGAAACGCGCCATAGCCAATCAGAAACAAGCCAGAGACGGCCCCCATTGGGCGCGGTTTACGAATGTAGAGGTTAAGGATGATAAACAGCACCACACCTTCCAGCAGCAGTTCGTACAACTGTGACGGGTGGCGCGGCAGCACACCGTAAGTGTCGAAAATGGATTGCCACTGTGGGTTGTTTTGCAGCAGCAGAATGTCTTCGGTACGGGAGCCAGGGAACAGCATGGCAAACGGGAAGTTCGGGTCAACGCGGCCCCACAGTTCACCGTTAATAAAGTTGCCCAGACGCCCGGCACCAAGACCAAACGGAATGAGCGGTGCAATAAAATCAGAGACCTGGAAGAAGGAGCGTTTGGTACGGCGGGCGAAGATAATCATCACCACGATAACGCCAATCAGGCCGCCGTGGAAGGACATGCCGCCGTCCCAGACGCGGAACAGATACAGCGGATCGGCCATAAACTGCGGGAAGTTGTAGAACAGAACATAACCAATACGTCCGCCCAGGAAGACACCGAGGAAGCCCGCATAGAGTAAGTTTTCAACTTCATTTTTGGTCCAGCCACTGCCCGGACGATTCGCCCGACGCCCCGCCAGCCACATTGCAAAAATGAACCCCACCAGATACATCAGGCCGTACCAGTGAAGCGCAACGGGTCCTATTGAGAAAATGACCGGATCAAATTCCGGAAAATGCAGATAGCTACTGGTCATCTGTCACCACAAGTTCTTGTTATTTCGCTGAAAGAGAACAGCGATTGAAATGCGCGCCGCAGGTTTCAGGCGCTCCAAAGGTGCGAATAATAGCACAAGGGGACCTAGCTGGTTGCCGGATACCGTTAAAAGATATGTATAGGAACCGCGCTATAATCCTCCGCGAATCAGCCCACCCATGCCGCGACGCTCCATAAATGCCGCAACCTGATGACGAACTTCAGTCGCCAGTTGCGCTTCCAGACTGCGCTGAGCAAGATTTTCTGCTTCGGCAAAATCAATGCGCCGCAGCAAGTATTTTACGCGCGCGACAGAGCGTCCGTTCATAGATAGATGGCGATACCCAAGCCCAATGAGGATCGCCACACACATGGGATCGCCCGCCATTTCACCGCACAAACGTAAGTCGATCCCCTGCGCTTCCGCTTCCCGGGCGATCATCGCCAGGGCTCGAAGCATTGCAGGATGAAGACTGTCATAAATGTTTGCCACCCGCGTGTTGTTGCGATCGACAGCCAGAATGTACTGGGTCAGATCATTGGTACCTACCGAGATAAAATCGACCCGGTTTGCCAGATGCGGCAACATAAATACCATCGATGGCACTTCCAGCATGATACCGATACGCGGTTTAGGAATTGCGTAACCAATCATTTCTTCGACTTCACGTCCGGCACGCTCGATCAGGCGGCGTGCTTCGTCAACTTCATCGAGACTTGTGACCATCGGCAACAGGATGTTCAGGTTGCCCGTGGCGGCGTTAGCACGCAACATCGCCCGTACCTGAATCAAAAAGATCTCCGGCTGATCGAGCGTAATGCGGATCCCACGCCAACCAAGACATGGATTCTCTTCGCTGATAGGCATGTAAGGCAGTTGCTTATCAGCACCGACATCCAGCGTGCGCAGCGTGACGGGCTTATCATTAAACATTTGCAACATGCCCTGATACTGCGCCACCTGTTCTTCTTCCGACGGGAAGCCGCTTTGCAGCATAAAGGGAATTTCAGTGCGATAGAGTCCGATGCCATCAATGCGGCTGCCTAATTTTTCTTCATGTTCCGGACTTAACCCCGCATTGAGCATAATTTTTATGCGCTCGCCGCTTTTTAGCTGCGCGGGTAAATTGACATCATCTTCTGCCAGACGGCTAAGCTCAATCTCTTCGCTAATCAGCCGCTGATATTCATGTAGCAGCACCGGCTCCGGGTCGACCAGCAATTCCCCACGATAACCGTCAACGATCAACGTCCGACGATGCAGCACCGAAGGCTGAATGTCCGCGCCCATCACGGTGGGGATCCCCAGTGCACGCACCATGATTGCGGCGTGGGAGTTGGCAGCACCATCGCGCACGACAACGCCGACTAAGCGATCCTGAGGCAGTTCCGCAAGGGTAGTCGCTGACAGTTCATCTGCCACCAGAATGAAACGTTCCGGCCAGGCGTTCGCCCCCTGATTGGCATCATCAAGATGAAACAGTAATCGCTGACCCAGCGCGCGTAGATCGCCCGCTCGTTCTTTGAGATAGCTATCGCTTAGTGTGGCGAACTGTTCGGCAAATTTTTCAATGACCGTTTTCACCGCCCACTCTGCGACCGAACCTTTATCCACTTCAGCAAACAGTTCGCGACGCAGACGCGTATCGGAAAGCAAGTGTGAGTAAAGATCGAAAATAGCCGCCGTTTCTTTTTGCGCCCCGGCGGCAAAGCGTTTGCTGTAACGGCGAAACTCATTGGCCGCCTCTTCCAGCGCCCCGGTCAGTCGCTCACGTTCCAGCGCCGGATCCAGCGTTGATGCCTGATACACCTGTTCCATTAAGGGTAACGTTGCATCCTGCCAACCTTCGGCAATCGCTACACCGGGCGCGGCCGGTAATGCGCGGATTCTCGTCTGGCGATATTGCCCGAACAACGCAGTCAACTGCGACTGGGATAGAATGGCGGCCATCTGGGTGGCGAGCGTCACCAGGAAGGATTCTTCGCTTTCGTTGTACTGCCGCAGTTCGCGTTGCTGCACCACCAGTACACCAAGCAACTGGCGACGTTGAATAATCGGCACGCCTAAAAACGCACGGAAACGCTCTTCTTTTACGGAGGGGATATATTTGAAGCTGGGGTGTTTTTGCGCATCCGCAAGGTTTATCGGTTCCGCCAGCCTGCCAACCAGACCGACGATCCCTTCATCAAACGCAAGCGTTACAGTGCGACCACGTGGTTTTTTTAATCCCCGAGTCGCCATCAGGTAGTAACAACGTCGGTCGTGATCGGCCAGGTAGACCGAACAGACCTCAGTATCCATCGCAAGACAGATGTCGGTAACCAGAATATTTAACGCCTCGTTCAGGCGTGGTGCGCTGGCTACCTTTTCGACTATTTCGCGCAGGCGAGTGAGCATAATTGGCGTGACTTAACCTCTTTTACGTCGATAAGCTGATGCGTTTTGTGGTTTAGGCGTATTTTCCTGAAGCGCCATCACAACACTCGCGAACTCTTTCATTACCCTACGGTAGACATCACGTTTAAATGACACCACCTGTCTGACCGGATACCAGTAACTTACCCATCGCCAGCCGTCAAACTCTGGTGTACTGCTGGTTTGCATATTGATTTCCGCATCGCCGCTCACCAACTGCAAGAGAAACCATTTTTGTTTTTGGCCGATACAAACCGGCTTCGTGTCCCAACGCACCAAACGTTTCGGTAATTTGTAGCGCAACCAGTTACGTGTTGAAGCAAGGATTCGAACGTCTTTACGGCTTAATCCTACTTCTTCAAACAATTCACGGTACATCGCCTGTTCTGCGGATTCTCCGGGATTAATTCCGCCTTGCGGAAACTGCCAGGAGTGCTGACCAAATCGCCGGGCCCACATTACTTGCCCCTGACGATTACAAATCACGATACCTACGTTTGGGCGGTAGCCATCGTCATCAATCACCGGACTACCTCAAAATAAAGCTTTATATACGAATGATTGTTTCATACTCCAGGAAGACGGTAAACCACTCTCTGCAGGGCATTACACACTAATAACAATTGAATAACTCACAGTTAAGTGCAGAGTTATAAACAGAGGAAGGGGCGGATAACCGTTTTTATTCACCTTTTCTGTGGATAGAGTTGTGAAGAAGTACGGAATTACCACGGGAAAACCCAGAACACTCTGAATCAGCCGGATAAACGCGCTTTAAAATATTTTTTATTAATCAGTATATTATATACATAAAGAGTGATGAAACAGAGATATTTGTGACCATGATCACACCACTCATTTACGCGTTGGCGAAAGATCAACCAACGTCGTATTTATCCACAGAATGTGCCACTAAGTTAAGCACCGTACCACTAAAAATTAGAGTTTCGTCGCACGTCAAGGCTGTAAATGGAAACAGTAGTGAGGGTTTTTCACAGTTATCCCAGCTTTCTGTGGATAACATGGTGTAAGATCCTGTTTATTTTCAGTGACCAGAATTGGAAAACCCACCTGGACGTTGCGCAACACAGTAGCCTGTAGATTAAAAAACAAGATAAATCATAGAATTGAACAACGCATGTGGAAAAAGTTACACTCTGAGTATTCGGCACAGAATAGCTGCTTGTTTTTTAACCAAGGTGTTAAGCCATGTCCCAACCTCGCCCATTGCTCTCTCCCCCCGAAACTGAAGCGCAGTTACTGGCGCAAGCACAGCAACTTTCTGGTTACACACTAGGTGAACTGGCGGCGCTTGCCGGGTTGGTTACACCGGAGAATTTAAAACGCGATAAGGGTTGGATCGGTGTGTTACTGGAGATCTGGCTCGGAGCCAGCGCTGGCAGTAAACCTGAACAAGATTTTGCTGCTTTAGGCGTGGAACTCAAAACGATTCCTGTGGATAGTCTGGGACGTCCGCTGGAAACGACATTTGTTTGTGTTGCACCGTTAACCGGCAATAGCGGCGTGACCTGGGAAACCAGCCACGTGCGCCACAAACTCAAACGGGTGCTGTGGATACCGGTTGAAGGCGAGCGCAGCATCCCGCTGGCGCTACGTCGCGTAGGGTCACCGTTGTTGTGGAGCCCGAATGAAGAGGAAGACCAGCAGTTGCGCGAGGACTGGGAAGAATTGATGGATATGATTGTCCTCGGTCAGGTTGAGCGAATCACCGCTCGTCATGGGGAATATTTACAAATACGGCCGAAAGCAGCGAATGCGAAAGCTCTGACCGAAGCCATTGGCACCCGGGGCGAACGGATTCTGACGCTGCCACGCGGTTTTTATTTGAAGAAGAATTTCACCAGTGCGCTACTGGCACGTCATTTTTTGATCCAGTAGCCATCGCTTTGACCTGCCGCATTCC
The DNA here is from genome assembly GCF_002900365.1 of Escherichia marmotae. Lineage (NCBI taxonomy): Bacteria > Pseudomonadati > Pseudomonadota > Gammaproteobacteria > Enterobacterales > Enterobacteriaceae > Escherichia > Escherichia marmotae. The sequence continues at coordinate 4,197,184 of NZ_CP025979.1, read as the reverse complement.
GGGCATATAATTACCGCTTCATTTTTTTTGGCAGGGCTTTTTAGATGTTATTTGCATGGATAACCGATCCTAACGCCTGGCTTGCGCTCGGTACGCTGACGCTGCTGGAGATCGTTCTTGGGATCGATAATATTATTTTCCTTTCTCTGGTGGTCGCAAAGTTGCCCACCGCACAGCGTGGTCATGCGCGGCGTCTGGGGCTGGCTGGAGCCATGGTTATGCGTCTGGCGCTGCTGGCATCGATTGCCTGGGTTACTCGCCTGACGAATCCGCTTTTTACAATCTTCAGTCAGGAAATTTCCGCTCGTGATTTGATTCTGCTGCTGGGCGGTCTGTTCCTTATCTGGAAAGCCAGTAAGGAGATCCACGAGTCTATCGAAGGCGAAGAAGAAGGGCTGAAAACACGCGTTTCTTCATTCCTCGGTGCTATCGTGCAGATTATGCTGCTGGATATTATTTTCAGCCTCGACTCGGTCATTACCGCCGTGGGTCTGTCGGATCATCTGTTTATTATGATGGCGGCCGTAGTGATTGCCGTAGGCGTGATGATGTTCGCCGCACGTTCAATTGGTGATTTTGTTGAACGCCATCCATCAGTGAAAATGTTGGCGCTCTCTTTCCTGATTCTGGTGGGCTTTACCCTGATTCTGGAAAGTTTCGATATCCACGTACCGAAAGGTTACATCTACTTCGCAATGTTCTTCTCCATTGCAGTAGAAAGCCTCAACCTGATTCGCAATAAAAAGAATCCACTCTGATGTTCCGTTCGCTCTTCTGCGGGAGAGCGAATGCCTTCCCTTTATCCTCACAGTTTAAGACTTTCCTGCTTTCAAGATGTATAACGTCAGATTATAAACAGACTATTATCATTGATGGGCTTAATGAGGATAACCGGATGAAAAAATGGGCAGTATTAATCTCTGCAGTCGGACTGGCATTTGCTGTTTCCGGTTGTAGCAGTGATTATGTGATGGCAACTAAAGATGGTCGAATGATCCTGACGGATGGAAAACCGGAAATTGACGATGATACCGGGCTTGTGAGTTATCACGATCAGCAAGGTAACGCTATGCAAATTAACCGTGATGATGTCTCGCAAATTATTGAACGTTAAAAAATAAGGTCAGCATCCGGCTGGCCTTAAGATTTTTCGCTTTCCCTTTTCCCTTCCCTCTGCCATTTTTATATTCCTTATGTCGTGATTATAAAAAGGAAACGGCTATGCAATATCACCGTATACCCCACAGCTCGCTGGAAGTCAGCACGCTGGGGCTTGGCACGATGACGTTTGGTGAACAGAACAGCGAAGCCGACGCCCACGCACAACTCGACTATGCCGTCGCTCAGGGCATTAATCTTATTGACGTTGCCGAAATGTACCCCGTACCGCCGCGCCCCGAAACTCAGGGTTTAACCGAAACCTATGTCGGTAACTGGTTGGCAAAACATGGCAACCGCGAAAAGTTAATTATCGCCTCCAAAGTGAGCGGTCCGTCGCGCAATAATGACAAGGGCATTCGCCCGGATCAGGCGCTGGACAGAAAAAATATCCGCGAAGCCCTGCATGACAGCCTCAAACGTTTGCAGACGGATTATCTCGATCTTTATCAGGTGCACTGGCCACAGCGCCCGACTAACTGCTTCGGCAAGCTCGGTTATAGCTGGACGGATTCTGCCCCTGCGATTTCTCTGCTCGACACGCTGGATGCACTGGCGGAGTACCAACGCGCGGGAAAAATTCGTTATATCGGCGTGTCGAATGAAACCGCATTTGGCGTAATGCGTTATCTGCATCTGGCAGACAAACACGATCTGCCGCGCATCGTCACTATTCAGAACCCCTATAGTCTGTTAAACCGCAGCTTTGAAGTGGGTCTGGCGGAAGTCAGTCAGTATGAAGGCGTCGAGTTACTGGCCTATTCGTGTCTGGGTTTCGGCACGCTGACCGGGAAATATCTCAATGGTGCAAAACCGGCTGGCGCACGCAATACACTCTTTAGTCGCTTCACCCGCTACAGCAGCGAGCAGACGCAAAAAGCCGTCGCGGCGTATGTTGATATCGCCAGACGTCATGGTCTCGATCCTGCGCAGATGGCGCTGGCCTTTGTACGCCGTCAACCGTTTGTTGCCAGCACTCTGCTGGGCGCAACGACGATGGAACAGTTAAAAACCAACGTCGAAAGTTTGCATCTGGAGTTAAGCGAAGACGTATTGGCTGAAATTGAAGCGGTACATCAGGTTTATACTTATCCGGCACCGTGATCCTTTCGCCTGGTGTTATGCGCCAGGCGTCTCTTTTCTCCACTTTTCAGAATATATTCACTACTTTTCGCCGCATCTTTCCTGACAAAGCGCAATAGACTCTTTTGGTCAACGCCAGAGCGCGTTTCAATGTCTGTGCCCATTGTTAAGGATAACCATGTTGATTTTCAAACCTCTTCCCCTCGCCATGTTACTTACCGGGTGTATGTCCTCCGCTTGGGGGCTAACACTTAAAGACGTCACTGTTTATCTGCATGGTGCCAGCCTGCAAGGTGAAGAGACACTCAACTTACCGGCAGGTGAAAGCGAAATCATCTTCACCCATATTGCCAATTCGGTAACTGACGACAGCATCGCCATCTCTATCGATAACGGAGTGACGGTGCTTTCCTCACGTATCGAGCTACAGGAAACACAACCGAATGCGTTGCCGTCAGAGATTCAGCAACAGTTAAAAGCAGCAAAGGTGGAACAGGCAAAACTAACCGCCGAGAAAAACAATATTGCGGCTCAAATTAAGGTATTAGAGGCAAATAGCACATTAACCAATAAAAGTGCCGCCGAAGTTGGCAAGTATCTGCAAATGGTGAAAGAGAAAAATGGTGAGTTATTACGAGCCGACAATGAGTTGACGCAGAAACTTGCTGATAACCAGCTTGAAATTGAAAAGCTGGAGCAACGCGAGAGTATGAATAACGGTGATTCAGAGGCTGCCGATGATCCGCTGGTTATTATCGCTAAGGTCTATGCCCCCCAAGCCGTCACGGCGAAGGCAGTGGTGCGCTATATGACGCCAAATGCCGCATGGACGCCGCTCTATGATGTTCACGCGAGTGCCATCAACCAACCGTTTCGTCTGGTTTATAAGGCTAATATTCGCCAGTACACCGGGCTTGCATGGAAAAACGTTAATCTCGTGCTCTCGACCAATGAACCTGATACTCATCTCACCTTGCCGCAACTGGAAACACAGTATGTGGATGTACCGGAGTATGGGGGTATGATGAGCGGCTCGCTTTCAACATCACCTGCGATGAAACAGCGTTCGGAAAATTCGTCTGACCAGGATGCATCAGAATTGCAGAAAGCCCTGGAAGCAGGGATGCAAAGATCAAGGGAGCGACAAACCAGGCGCATGTATGCGGCATCGGCAGCGCCCGTTTCACCGCAACCAGAAAGTTTCACCGCGCAAAATGTTCGCTATGCACTTTCGCTGCCGTGGCAAATCGACAGCGATAATACCGCGCGCACGGTGGTCATTAAGGAAGAGTCGGTCAACGGTAAATATCGATTCTTTGCTATTCCAAAGATCAGTAATGACGCCTGGCTCCAGGTGCAAATTAAAGAGTGGGAACAGTTAAATTTAATCCCCGGCGAAAGTCAGATCTTCTTTGGCAACAACCGAACCGGCGTGGGTTATTTGCAGCCGCCGGAAGATGGCAAGTCGCTGGATATTCAGCTTAACCGCGATCCTAAGTTGATTATTCAGCGTAAAGCCGCTCTCAAAAAAGAGAATGCGTTATCTATCTTTAACGACAGCGCAATACGTAACTTCAGTTACACCCTTAATGTGAAGAACAGCTACGGCGAAGCGGTGGATATCACTCTGCTCGACCAGATCCCAGTTAGTACTAATAGTGATATTACGGTAGAAAAAATGCAGTACGGGCAGGCGCAGTTTGATGCGAAAACGGGTGAACTGACCTGGACGCTGAAACTGTCGGGCAAAGAGAACGTGAGTCTGCCATTCTCTTACAGCGTGAAGTATCCGAAAGGTATGCCCCCTTCGGGAATGTGACCTTCACCAGATGGCTGAATGTGTCATCTGGCAAAAGATTAATGACGGCGTTGCCAGATCCACAGCGCCGTTATTGCCAGCGCAAACAGCGCACCAAAACCAATGCCAATGGGCACAACCGGAATTCCCACCATTACCGCCAGTGAATAAATCCCCAGCATCAGCAACATAGCACTGTTTTCGCCCAGGTTCTGTACCGCAATGGCATTCCCCGCCCCGACGCTTTTTTTGCCTCGCTCCTGTAATAACGCATTGAGCGGTACAACAAAAAAACCACCCAACATGCCAATCAACATCAGCAAGGCATAGGCAGGCAGCAGATCGTGTTGCAGGGAGAAAATCAGCACCACCACGCCAATCAAAATTCCAGCAGGCATACAGCGTGAAACGGTTTCCAGCGTGACCAGCTTCGCTGCCGCGCCTGCGCCAACCACGATACCGATCGCCACCATCGCGTTGAGGTAGGTTGGTGTGGCGTTATCAGTAATACCCAGCGCCACCGGCACCCACAGCACTAAAAGGAAACGCAGCGTGACGCCGGCTCCCCAGAACAAACTAGTGCCTACCAGCGAAAATCGCGTTTCGCCATTGCACCACAGTGAAGTGCAGGCCAGTAGGAAACTACGGGTCATGTTGATGAGATTCCACGACTGTCCCGGACGCGCCGCCGCCAGCTTCGGAATGTACAGATTTGCCGCGACCGCGCCAGCATAAGCCAGAGCACAAGCAGCCAGAGCAGCAAGAACATGCCAGTCAGCCAGCACACCACCAGCTACGGAACCGAGCAAAATTGCCGCAATGGTGGAAGCTTCCATTAAACCGTTAGCTTTCACTAACTTGCTGCCGGTGGTTAATTCACCAAGAATGCCGTATTTTGCTGGTGAATAGGCTGCCGCACCAACGCCCACCAGCGTATAACCGAGAAAGGGGTTGAGGCCAAAGCAGATACTGGCAGCACCCAGCAGCTTAAGACCGTTGGCAAACATCATCACCCGACCTTTGGCAAAACTATCGGCAACCTGACCGACAAACGGTGCAAAAAGAATGTAAGCACCTACAAACACCATTTGCAGGATGGGCTGGCTCCACTCCGGATAGAACTGCGCTTTCAGTAACGCCAGAGTGGCAAACAGCAGCGCGTTATCGCCAAACGCAGAGAGAAACTGCGCGACGATAACCGCTTTCATCCCTTTCGACCATAGCGAAGTGTTAGTTTGCACTGACTCACTCATCGTGTTTTTCCGCTTCGTCTACCCAGCTTTTCAACGTGACAAAGTCAGGTTTGCCGCTGCCCAGTAATGGCATCTGCTTCAGATAGCGAATGTCGCGCGGTACGGCAAGTTCCGGCACACCGTGCTCCCGGGCATATTGTTGCAGCTTATCGCGAGTCAATTCATTGTCTGTGGTAAAGAGCACCAACGCCTCGCCTTTGCTGGCATCACTCTTAATGGCGGTGGCATGCATCTTGTCTGGTGAAACACCAATAGCCAGTTGCTCAACCATTTCCAGCGACACCATCTCCCCGGCAATTTTGGCAAAGCGTTTCGCTCGCCCCTGAATCTGCACAAATCCCTGCTCGTCGAAACGCACAATATCGCCAGTGTCATACCAGCCGCGCTCCATCTCGCCGTGGATATTCTCGGCCGCAGGTACTTCCAGCACGCCCGGCTTCTCCACTCGCAGGTAGCCGTTCATAATGTTCGGCCCCTTCAGTTGCAGGCGACCGCCGTCTTCGATACCCGGAACCGCCAGCAGTCGCGCATCCATACCTGGCAAAATACGCCCTACCGTACCGGGTTTCGCCGCCATCGGTACGTTGATGGACACCACCGGAGCACATTCCGTCACGCCGTAACCTTCAAGAATGCGCAGGCCAAATTTATCCTGCCAAAGCTGTTTGGTGCTTTCTTGCAGTTTTTCTGCGCCTGCCACCACATAGCGTAGACGATAGAAATCATACGGGTTGGCAAAGCGCGCGTAGTGACCGAGGAAGGTCGAGGTGCCGAAAAGCACGGTGCAACTGCGGTCGTACACCAGTTCCGGCACAATTCGATAGTGCAACGGGCTTGGATAAAGGAACACTTCCGCCCCAGTCAGCAGTGGCGTAAACAGGCCAACAGTCAGACCAAAAGAGTGGAACAGTGGCAATGCCGACATAAAGCGATCATTGGTGGTGAAGTCGGCAATAGTTTTAATCTGCTCGACATTCGCCAGAATGCTTTTATGGCTATGAACCACGCCTTTCGGATGGCCTTCTGAACCGGAGGTGAACAGGATCAGCGCCTCTTCTTCCGGCTGCTGTTTTACCTGTGCCAGGCGCGGCATCAGCAAATGCGCGAAGATCCACACTTTGTCGGCGGTAGTGACATCCGCTTTTAAATCTTCCAGATAGACCCAGCGTACCTGGGTAAGCTGTTCCGGCAAATGCCAGAGTTTGCCTTTATCGAGAAACTGACGGGAAGTGAAAATGGTTTTGATTTCAGCCGCGGTAATGGCGCTGGTCAGCCCTTTTACCCCGGCGGTGTAGTTCATCATTGCCGGGATACGGCGACGGGCGATAGCACCGAAAATTACTGCTGCGCTAATACCTGCGTTAGGCAGCATTAAGCCGATTCTTTCCCCTTCAGCAGTGTATTTTTCGAGTATACGCCCAACAAACAGTGTTTTAGTGAGTAATTTGCGATAGGTATCCGGGGTGAAGTTGACGTCTTCAACACACTTTTTTCCGGCCCCGAAACGGTACATCGCGCTCAGCAGCGATTCATACAGCGTTTCACGTGGACGCACGGCCATACGCGCTTCCATCATAATTTGATGCAGCATTTCGCCTGCAATTTTGCGACGATCACGCGCGCGCGGCGCATCTGGCATCTGCACTTGTGTTGGCGGCAAAATATGCAGATGAATTGTCGGGAACAAGCGGCGTTTAACCAGCCCTTTCAGGCGGCTGAAGTGCGTAAGCTCCGCCCCTTCAATACGCAGCGGAACAACCGTCGCGCCTGACTTCGCCGCGACAAACCCCGCACCATCGTAGATTTTCATCAACGAACCGGTTGTCGTGATTCGCCCTTCAGGGAAAATCACCACCGGGCGGCCCTGTTCCACCAGACGCACCAGATGTTTAATCGCCATGGGTTGCGTCGGATCGAGGGGAACGAAGTCGATAAATGATTTCAGCCAACGCATATACCACTGCTGGCTAATGGAAGTATAAACGGCAAAAACAGGGCGAACGGGTAAAAACAGCGCCAGCAATATGCCATCAATAAATGAGACGTGATTGGGCGTGATAAGAACGCGCTCGCCCTTCAGTGCCTGGGTATCGCCTGTCACGCGAACGCGGTACAGAACACGGCACAAATTACGAAAAAAGCTAAAAAGCATTCCAACTCCCTTTGCTCATTCTTCAGTAATAATGAATGGTGCGAGATTACACCAGAAGGAGAACTCGAGCGACAGTAAAATAGGTATGAAAAAAAACCTGCGCATCCGCGCAGGTTGGTGCAAGAGACAGGGTACGAAGAGCGTACCGAATAATCTCACCAATCAATACCTCTGGGATCTTGATTGTGGTCTGCGCAAAGCATGTTCGCCAGCGAGAAAACGCAAAGGAATGAAGGGAAATGCAACGAGGTGTGTAAATTATCGGTTACTGTTACAGATTGATGTCAGGCGAAAAAAAACCTGCGCATCTGCGCAGGCTGGTGTAATTCATGTGCTCAACCCGAAGTTGACTTCACCTATCAATACCTCTGGGATCACCACTTTAGCAACCTGAAGCCAAACGCCACCAGCGGTCAATCGCAACAGCGTTTCGCAAAGTGTAACCAAAGGTTTGTAATCTCTTTTTTTGTCTTACTTATTCGCGTTTCGCTCACATTCCCCGCGCAGAAAACACCACACCCCTTGAACCAACGGGCGTTTTCCGTAACACTGACAGAATGTAAGCGTTTACCCACAAAGGTATTTTCATGGCGACCATAAAGGATGTAGCCCGACTGGCAGGCGTTTCAGTCGCCACAGTTTCCCGCGTCATTAATAACTCTCCAAAAGCCAGTGAAGCTTCTCGTCTGGCTGTGCATAGCGCGATGGAATCTCTTAGCTATCACCCAAACGCCAACGCCCGGGCGCTGGCACAACAGACAACTGAAACCGTTGGCCTGATCGTTGGCGATGTTTCCGATCCCTTTTTCGGCGCAATGGTGAAAGCGGTCGAACAGGTGGCTTATCACACCGGTAATTTCTTATTGATTGGTAATGGTTACCACAACGAGCAAAAAGAGCGTCAGGCCATTGAGCAGTTGATCCGTCATCGCTGCGCCGCACTGGTTGTCCATGCCAAAATGATCCCGGATGCCGATTTAGCCGCATTGATGAAACAAATGCCAGGCATGGTGCTGATCAACCGGATACTCCCTGGTTTTGAGAACCGTTGTATCGCTCTGGACGATCGTTACGGTGCCTGGCTGGCGACACGTCATTTAATTCAGCAAGGCCATACCCGTATTGGTTACCTTTGCTCTAACCACTCTATTTCTGACGCCGAAGATCGCCTCCAGGGGTATTACGATGCCCTTACTGAAAGCGGTATTCCAGTTAATGACCGGTTAGTAACTTTTGGTGAACCGGATGAAAGTGGCGGCGAACAGGCAATGACTGAACTGCTGGGAAGAGGCCGGAATTTCACCGCGGTGGCCTGTTATAACGACTCAATGGCGGCGGGCGCGATGGGCGTACTCAATGACAATGGGATCGATGTACCGGGCGAGATTTCGTTGATTGGTTTTGATGATGTGCTGGTATCACGCTATGTGCGCCCACGGCTGACCACCGTACGTTACCCCATTGTGACGATGGCAACCCAGGCTGCCGAACTGGCATTAGCGCTGGCGGATAATCGCCCCCTCCCCGAAATCACCAATGTCTTTAGTCCTACGCTGGTACGCCGCCATTCAGTTTCAACGCCGTCGCTGGAGGCAACGCATAACACCGCCAGCGACTAGCGGTGATTAAAGCAACTCTAACGCCAGTAATTCTTCAATGGTCTGGCGGCGGCGAATCAACCGCGCCTGACCATTATCAAACAGAACTTCTGGCAACAGTGGGCGGCTATTGTAGTTTGATGACATTGACGCGCCATATGCCCCCGTATCATGCAGCACCAGATAATCACCCGCCTTCACTTCCGGCAAAGCGCGGGTTTCGACATTTCCCCCCTCCTGCTGGGTAAAAACATCGCCCGATTCACATAACGGCCCGGCGACAACGGTTTCCACCGTTGGTGCCTGTTCAAGAGAACGACCATCAGCCGCCAGGGCGCTAATATGGTGGTAACTGCCGTACATTGCCGGACGCATCAGGTCGTTAAATCCGGCATCAACCAGCACAAAGCGGCGACTGCCCATTTGTTTGACGCTCCGCACCTGAGTAATCAACACGCCAGACTGCGCCACCAGGAAGCGACCCGGTTCAATTTCCAGTTTCACGTGATGCCCCAAATGGCAAGCGATCTGCTCACGCGCGGCATTCCACAGACCATAATAATGTTCAGTATCAACCGACTCCTCTCCCTGCTGATAAGGAACAGAAAGCCCACCACCTGCAGAAATAGCCTGTAAATCCTGACCAAATTCGATGACCTGACGCACCATCGCCCCACACACCTGCTCCAGATGCGCGTAATCAACACCGGAACCAATGTGCATGTGAATGCCGACCAGTTGCAGATGATGACGTTGTATCACTTCCAGTGCGGCGGGAAGATCGGCATACCAGATGCCGTGCTTACTGTTTTCGCCACCGGTATTGGTTTTTTGGCTATGACCGTGACCAAACCCCGGGTTAACGCGCAGCCATACCCGATGCCCTGGCGAAACCTTCCCCAGTTGGTCGAGCATATCGACAGAGCCAGCATTCACCGGAATTTGCAATTCACTGACGCGCTCAAGCGTTGCCTGATCGATAACATCCGCGGTAAAGACGATGTCATCGGGATGCGTTTGCGGATTGTATCCCGCCGCCAGCGCACGCTCGATTTCACCCAACGAGACGGAATCTACTTTCACGCCCTGCTCACGCATTAAGCGCAAAATATGAATATTGGAACAAGCTTTCTGTGCGAAGCGCACCACATCAAACTGTTTCAACGCCGCAATCTGCCGACGAATAATTTGTGCATCGTAGACCCACACCGGGCAGCCAAATTCTGCGGGCAAGCGCAGCAGATTTTCGGCGCTGAGATCGGTATCAGTACTGAACAGTGAATGTGGCATAACAAACTCCGAATAAGTGCTTTTTTATGATTACGCCACATCATAAAAAGAATAAAAAATATCGATTTATGCCGAGTCTATGCAAAAATGATATGGATTACCGGATTGCGAGAGAAAGTCGATGGCCGCCGTTAACTTACGTCATATTGAAATTTTTCATGCGGTTATGACCGCCGGAAGCCTGACTGAAGCCGCACAACTGCTGCACACCTCACAGCCAACTGTCAGCCGCGAACTGGCACGTTTTGAAAAGGTGATTGGGCTGAAACTGTTTGAGCGCATACGCGGAAGATTACATCCTACCGTGCAAGGACTGCGGCTATTTGAAGAGGTGCAGCGCTCCTGGTACGGGCTGGATCGCATCGTCAGCGCCGCTGAAAGTCTGCGCGAGTTTCGCCAGGGAGAACTTTCAATTGCCTGCCTGCCGGTCTTTTCGCAGTCTTTTTTGCCCCCGCTGCTACAACCTTTTCTGGCCCGTTATCCTGAAGTCAGTTTAAATATCGTGCCGCTGGAATCGCCGCTACTTGAAGAGTGGCTTTCGGCCCAGCGCCATGATTTAGGACTCACCGAAACGCTGCATACGCCTGCGGGTACGGAACGTGCCGAATTACTGTCTTTAGATGAAGTCTGTGTTTTACCGCGGGCGCATCCGCTGGCGACAAAAGAGGTATTAACGCCGGAAGATTTTCAGGGTGAGAATTACATCAGCCTTTCCCGTACTGACAGCTATCGCCAGTTGCTGGATCAACTGTTTAATGAACATCAGGTTAAACGCCGCATGATTGTGGAGACCCATAGTGCCGCGTCAGTCTGCGCGATGGTACGGGCGGGAGCGGGCGTTTCGATAGTTAACCCACTCACCGCTCTGGATTATGCAGCAAGCGGATTAGTCGTGCGGCGATTCAGTATTGCTGTTCCCTTCACCGTTAGCCTGATTCGCCCCCTGCACCGCCCGTCTTCAGCACTGGTACAGGCATTTACAGAGCATTTACAAGTCGGTTTACCGAAACTGGTTGCCTCGCTTGACGCTATTTTGTAGTCAGTTACGACAGCATAAAGGCAACCGCATCCTCGGCATGGATCGCTGCAGTATCAAATACGGGAAGAACGCTGCGTTCTTCAGGCACCAGTAAACCAATTTCTGTGCAGCCGAAAATCACGCCCTGCGCGCCCTGTTCTGCGAGGCGAGCAATCACTTGCGCATAATAAGCGCGCGATGCTTCGGTAAATTGCCCCAGACACAGCTCTTCAAAAATAATCTGATTAATTTTCGCCCGTTCATCTGCTTCAGGCACCAGACAATCGATAGAAAATTGCTCCGCCAACCGCCCACGATAAAAATCCTGCTCCATAGTGTAGCGCGTGCCCAGTAGCGCTACGCGCGTCATTCCGGCGCGGCTGATTGCTCGTCCGGTGGCATCCGCAATATGTAAAAAAGGCAGCGAGCAACGGGATTCGATGACATCTGCCACTTTGTGCATCGTATTGGTACATAACACAATGCCCTCTGCACCCGCCCGCTGTAAGCCAATCGCCGCCTCTGCCAGAATCTCCCCGGTTTTATCCCATTCACCACGACGTTGACACTCTTCTATTTCATGAAAATCGACGCTATGTAGCAGCACTTGCGCAGAGTGAAGTCCACCAAGCCGCTGTTTAATGCCTTCATTTATCAGGCGATAGTAAGGGATGGTGGATTCCCAACTCATTCCCCCCAGCAAACCAATTGTTTTCATTCCTCTCTCCTGTCTTGTGAGTTACCGCAGCGAGGCAGAATAAAGGACGTAACGAACGCCTCAACGACCAGGTGCCCGATCTCTATTAGCGAAAAAAAGGCCGGATGTACAGCACATCCGGCCAGTGAAATCAGACGCCGATATTTCTCAACTTCTCGCCAGACATCAGTTTACGTTCGATATGTTCCAGCGTGACATTCTTGGTTTCAGGAATGAGCCAAAAAGTGATGCCCACAAACGCAATGTTCAATGCGGTGTAGAGCCAGAACGTACCGGCAGCGCCAATGCTGTCGAGCAACGTCAGGAAGGTCGCGCCGATAATCATGTTCGACACCCAGTTGGTGGTGGTCGAGCAAGTAATACCGAAATCGCGACATTTCAGCGGCTGAATTTCGGAGCACAGAATCCACACCACAGGCGCGGCACTCATCGCATAACCGGCAATACACATCATCGTCATGCCAACAGAGAGCCAGGACAAACCACTGGAAGCCGTTCCGTTATCAAACTGCATCAGGCAATAACCCAACACCAGAGTTCCCAACACCATCACGCTGAAACCAATTTTCAGCGCCGGTTTACGCCCCGCTTTATCGACCGTAAAGACGGCAATAAAGGTGGCGAACATAAAGGTCAACCCCACCACCAGAGTCGCAATCATCTGCTGTTCGGTAGTCGTAAAGCCCGCCATTTTGAAGATACGCGGCGCGTAGTACATGATGATGTTCATACCAGTAAACTGCTGCATCGCCTGCAACAACATACCGAGGAACACGGCACGACGGACGTTACGGTTGATCTTAAACAGCGCCCAACCGCCCTGTTTTAATTTCAGGCTTTCACGTATTTCGTTGAGTTCTTCTCGCGCTTTTTCCGATGTATCGCGCAGCATACGCAGCACTTCTTCCGCCTCAATATGACGCCCTTTCTCCGCCAGCCAGCGCGGACTATTCGGCAGGAAGACCACCAGAATAATCAACAGGACTGCAGGTAAGGCAAGAACACCTAACATTGCGCGCCAGTTACCGCTATAGCTGAAGGCTGTATCGGATAAAAACGCCAGCACAATGCCGAGTGTGACCATCAACTGGTACATACTGATCATCTTGCCACGAACGTTTTCACTCGCCATTTCTGAGAGATAGAGAGGTGCAGTATAAGAGGCGATTCCGACAGCAATCCCCAGCACCACACGGGCGGCAATCAGCATTTCAACGCTGGTCGCAAAAGCCGACCCTATCGAACCGAGCACAAAGAGGATAGCCCCCGCCATCAGACTGTATTTACGCCCCAGGCGGAACGACAGCCAACCGTTAAACAGCGCACCGATTGCTGCGCCAAGCATCATGCTGCTGACCACCCACTCCTGCAAACGACTGGTCAGCACAAAGTGATCGGTGATGAACGGCAACGCTCCGGCAATAACTCCGATATCAAGACCGAATAACAATCCCGCGACCGCAGCAGCTACCGAAACAAACATATTCATACGCCGCGTATCGCGCAGAGGACGCGGCGTTAAAGCAGATTCCGTATTGATAGTAACCATTTTTTCCTGCCAGCACAGAGTAAGACATAGTGAAAAAATACGTGAACAATTAACTCAGGTGTCAGGTCGGAAATATCATAAATATGGATTAAACTGCTGCTACATACTGTTATGTGATGGACATTACACTTTTAAAATTAAGTGAAATTAATGACATTATAATTAAGTACCTAATTTTAAAGCAGATAAAACTCATAAAGTTTATTAATTGATAATTCATATGGATTATTTCATAACCATGATATGGATTATGCTGATTATCAGAAATAAAAAACCCCGCCGTCATAAACTGCACCTTACTCAGTTGGGTGTCCAACTTTTGGGGGTCAGTTCATCAGGCAGGGTCTTAATAGCAAACTGAATAAATTAACGTGCCAGCCAGCCGCCATCCACAGCAACGGTATAACCATTCACATAGTCTGAAGCACTGGAGGCAAGGAATACCACCGGCCCCATCAGATCGCTCGGTAGCCCCCAGCGTCCGGCAGGAATGCGCTCAAGAATTTCCGCACTACGTTGTTCATCAGCCCGCAATTGCTGAGTATTGTTGGTCGCCATGTAACCCGGAGCAATCGCATTAACGTTGATGTTATGTTTTGCCCATTCGTTCGCCATCAGGCGCGTCACGCCCATCACGCCGCTTTTTGATGCGGTATACGAAGGCACACGGATCCCGCCCTGAAATGAAAGCATTGACGCAATATTGATAATCTTGCCGCCGTTGCCCTGAGCGATAAAGTGTTTCGCCGCAGCCTGAGACATGAAGAACACGCTTTTGATATTCAGGTTCATCACATCATCCCAGTCTTTTTCGCTGAACTCGAGGGCATCTTCACGGCGAATCAATCCGGCGTTATTCACCAAGATATCAATATGACCGAACTCTGCTACCGCACGATCCAGCAGTGCTGGGATGCCATCAATCTTACGCAGATCGGCAGTCAGACTTAAAAAGGGACGCCCCAGCGCAGTAACCTGTTCAATAGTCTCTGTTGGCTCAACAATGTTGATGCCGACAATGTCACAACCCGCCTGTGCCAGCCCCAGTGCCATTCCCTGTCCCAGCCCGGTGTCACAACCGGTGACTACCGCAACTTTACCTTCAAGAGAAAATGCATTTAAAATCATAATAATACCTTATTCATTTATACTCGCGACTAGCGCAGATCTTTAACGGCAACGTGGTCCATATCATCAAAGACCTGGTTTTCACCGACCATGCCCCAGATAAAGGTATAAGCTTTGGTTCCTACGCCAGAATGGATAGACCAACTTGGGGAGATCACTGCCTGTTCGTTATGTATCACAATATGACGCGTTTCTTGCGGCTGCCCCATCATGTGGAAAACGCAGGCGTCATCGTCCATGTTGAAATAGAAATAAACTTCCATCCGACGTTCGTGGGTGTGGCACGGCATCGTGTTCCACAGGTTACCCGGTGCCAGCTCCGTCAGCCCCATACTCAACTGGCAGGTTTCCAGCACATCCGGCACAAAATATTTGTTAATCGTGCGGCGGTTGCTGGTGAGGTTATCGCCCAGCGTAACCGGAGACACTTCGGACGGAGTCACTTTTTTGGTGGGATACGTTGTGTGAGCAGGCGCACAGTTGTAGTAAAACTTCGCTGGAGTGGCACTATCGATGCTGGCAAAGACAACCTCTTTTGCACCTTTACCTACATACAAGGCATCGCGGTGACCGATTTCATAGCATTGACCATCGACAGTAATCGTTCCGGCACCGCCAATATTGATAACACCCAGCTCGCGACGCTCAAGGAAGTAGCTCACGCCCAGTTGTTTTCCGACTTCCCCGCCAACGGAAACCGTTTTTGCTACCGGCATAATACCGCCAACAATAATACGGTCAATGTGGCTGTAAACCATGGTGTACTCATCCGCGACGAATACCTTTTCAACCAAAAATTCATTGCGCAGCCCCTGGGTATCCAGCGTTTTCGCGTGCGCACTGTGGATGCTCTGTCTTACGTCCACATCAACCTCCGATAATCAGTGAAGCATGAAATTACAAACGATAGTGAAACATCGTTTCGTTTTCTCTTTAAAGGGATGATATGCCCATGGGATATGGTTTTCAATTAAAAATAAAACATTGTTTCATTTTATGGAAAAGGATTGAAAAAAGTGTAGTACCGATCACGAATCAGCCAGGTAGAAGGAGAAAAGTCAGGTTTTATATGAAATGTGCATAGCGGTGCCAGCCATCATCATAAAGCAGATTGATGGCGGCAGATGTTTAACGGATAAGGAAGAAATACAGATCTAATCGTCACGCTCAATAGTTAATGCCACCCCCTGACCACCACCAATGCAGAGTGTAGCCAATCCTTTACGAGCGTTGCGTTTCACCATTTCATGAACCAAAGAAACTAAAATGCGGCACCCGGAGGCACCAATCGGGTGGCCCAACGCAATCGCGCCCCCATTGACATTGACCCGGCGTTCATCCCACTCGAGCATCTTGCCAACAGAAAGCGCCTGCGCGGCAAATGCTTCATTAGCCTCAATAAGATCGATATCGGCCAGTTGCCAGCCAACACGCTCCAGGCAACGGCGGGTTGCATACACCGGGGCAATGCCCATCAGTGCAGGATCGACACCAACGCTGGCAAAGGCGCGAATACGTGCGAGCACGGGTAAATTCAACGCTCGCGCTTTGGCTTCGCTCATCATCATTACCGCAGCAGCACCATCATTGATAGATGAGGCATTTCCCGCAGTAACAGAGCCGTGGCTATCAAATGACGGATTTAAACTGGCTAGCCCTTCTGCACTGGCATCAGTACGCGGCTGTTCATCGGTATCAACGATCAATAACTGCCCGTTGCTTTGCGTTCTGACCGGGACGATCTCATCTTTGAATCGTCCGGCATCAATGGCCGCCCGCGCTTTTTGCTGCGAACTAAGTGCGTAGGCATCTTGTAACTGGCGGCTGATACCGTATTCGCGCGCCAGATTTTCGGCAGTGACACCAATATGGTAATCATTGAATGCATCCCACAAGCCGTCATGCACCAGGCTATCAACCAATTGGCTATCGCCAAGCTGTGCTCCGGTGCGGCTATCAGTCAAAACATGCGGCGCGCGACTCATATTTTCCTGGCCACCGGCAATAACAATATCAGCCTCACCACACTGGATCGCCTGAGTGGCGAGATGCAAAGCTTTTAGTCCGGAACCACAAACATCATTAATGGTAATTGCCGAAACGCTGTTGGGAAGACCACCTTTAATCGCTGATTGCCGTGCTGGATTCTGCCCTGCCCCGGCGGTCAGAACCTGTCCCAGAATCACCTCATCTACCGCATGTGCTGCAACACCAGTGCGATCTAATAATGCTTTCACGACCAGGCTGCCTAATTCCACGGCGGAATGGCCTGCCAATGCTCCACGAAAGCAACCGATAGGTGTTCGTAACGCCCCGACAATCACAACGTCTTTCATCACAACCTCGCACCAATTAACCGCGTAATAGTAAATGATTGTTAACAACAATTATCTTAAATGTTTAAAAATAGTGATTTTTATCACAAAGGAAATTCGTCGGAATGAGGGATGGAGATACCAGGCTGGCACGCAAGGTTTGCATCTACTAACACACCAATCCACGGTTGATATAGCGTTAATCTCCCATGTCTGGCCTGGTTTATGGTAAATTGCCCTCCATTTTGTTTAATTTGTAGATGATACG
Organism: Escherichia marmotae; assembly: GCF_002900365.1. NCBI lineage: Bacteria > Pseudomonadati > Pseudomonadota > Gammaproteobacteria > Enterobacterales > Enterobacteriaceae > Escherichia > Escherichia marmotae. The sequence goes on along the minus strand of NZ_CP025979.1, from coordinate 4,179,856 downwards.
TTCAAATAATGTCTAAGATTTGGTCAAAAGAAGAAACTCTCTGGAGCTTCGCACTCTACGGCACTGCCGTTGGCGCAGGCACACTCTTCCTTCCTATTCAGTTAGGTTCAGCGGGAGCGGTGGTCCTGTTTATTACTGCACTGGTCGCCTGGCCTTTAACATATTGGCCACATAAGGCCTTGTGCCAGTTCATCCTTTCTTCAAAAACATCAGCAGGCGAAGGGATCACTGGCGCGGTAACTCATTACTATGGCAAGAAGATTGGTAATCTGATTACCACTCTGTACTTCATTGCTTTTTTTGTCGTCGTGTTGATATATGCAGTGGCAATCACCAACTCACTCACTGAACAACTGGCGAAGCATATAGCCATTGATCTACGCATCCGTATGCTGGTGAGTCTTGGTGTTGTGTTGATCCTGAATCTCATTTTTCTGATGGGACGCCATGCCACAATTCGGGTAATGGGATTTTTGGTTTTCCCGCTGATTGCCTACTTTTTATTTCTTTCCATCTACCTGGTCGGTAGCTGGCAACCTTCTTTATTAACAACCCAGGTAGAGTTCAATCAGAATACCCTTCACCAGATATGGATATCGATTCCCGTGATGGTTTTCGCCTTTAGCCATACACCGATTATTTCTACGTTTGCCATCGACAGACGTGAAAAATACGGCGAACACGCTATGGATAAATGCAAAAAAATTATGAAGGTCGCTTATCTCATCATCTGCGTGAGCGTGCTATTCTTTGTCTTTAGCTGCCTGTTATCAATTCCACCTTCATATATTGAAACGGCAAAAGAGGAAGGCGTCACCATTTTATCGGCACTGTCTATGTTGCCAAATGCCCCTGCATGGTTGTCAATTTCTGGGATTATTGTCGCGGTAGTTGCAATGTCTAAATCATTTTTAGGCACTTACTTTGGCGTTATTGAAGGTGCGACGGAATTAGTCAAAACAACGTTACAGCAGGTAGGGGTTAAAAAAAGCCGTGCATTTAACCGCGCACTGTCAATTATGTTGGTATCACTGATTACTTTCATCGTCTGCTGCATCAACCCTAACGCAATTTCGATGATCTACGCAATCAGCGGTCCGCTCATTGCCATGATTCTTTTTATCATGCCTACACTGTCTACGTACCTCATCCCTGCGCTTAAACCCTGGCGTTCCATCGGAAATCTAATTACGTTGATCGTGGGTATTTTGTGCGTTTCGGTAATGTTCTTTAGTTAATCTCTGAGGTGAATGGTTCAAAATAGTCATAATTTTGAACCATTCCAATTCTTACAATGCCTGCCCACCATTAATCCTCCCTCTGACTATTCATAGCATAAACAAGCATTATCAAGCTGTTATCATCAGTAAAAATCTGAACATCTTAAATAAGACTATTTAAGATGCTTCACTTAGATTTACAAGATATCTTCTGGTTATTCGAAAACAATTTGCAGTATAGATATTCCTAATGCATTAGGTAGTTATCTGATTTGCAATAAAGTCAATATGGTTAACCAAGTGAAATCAAACCATATTTAAAACTTAACGACGTATTCTTACATAGTTTATTGAGAATAATATCAAATACAGATTAAACGCAAATTTCTATTAAAAGCTTATTAAATCAGAGTGTATTGACATCATCAATAACCAATGAAATTATGCGATTATCTATGAATAGGGAGGTTATTAACATGAGACTTTGTAGTAGATATAAAAGTCTTACATGCAATAGTTGCTCAATGCATTGTCAAATAATGCCAGAAAAGTCACCACGTTTGCAGTATTGTGCAAACGCATGCTTTTGTATGTGGCCCGAAGATAGTTCGTATTTTAATCGTGGTGTGGTTGAAGGCATATTAAGTAAAAACCATAACGCACGATTAAGCGGATACATTTTTGTAGATTTTTCAGTAAGTTTTTTACGTCTTTTTTTAGATAAAGACTGGATTGACTATCTTACGAGTACTGATATGGGAATTGTATTGGTAAGCGACAGGAATATGCAATCTCTTGCTAATTACTGGAGAAAACATAACCCAGCAATATCAGCCATTATATATAATGATGATGGACTGGATGTTGCTAACGAAAAGATCAGACAGTTGTTTATCGGTCGTTATCTGTCGTTTACCAGAGGCACAAATGGAGTTCACCATAATGGGGCATATGGTCTCTGGCTATAATCCATATCAGATTGCAGAAACACTCAACATGGATATCCGTAGCATCTACGCCTACAAGCAAAGAATTGAAAAAAGGATGGGTGGTAAAATTAACGAATTGTTTATACGTTCAAACTCAGTTCAGCATTGAAACGTAACTATCAATAATAATAATTATTGTATATACGGGCATTTATAAAGATGCCCGTATTTTATATCACGCACTTTTAACGCCATTTATTAAATATTTAGTTTAATCATGTAAGTTTTGTGTGTTATCTCAAAAGATGAAGAGACATCATGAGAGAAAAATCATAAAAACGTCGTTACAACCGTTAAATTTGTTAATATATATATAGAATTTTAAGTTACATTAACATATTGCAATCATGATTATCGGAATGAATATAAAATTAATATATATTTATTAGATAAATACTAATATACTTATCAAACTATTTAATTTCAATTTTCTTGATGCCGTATTTTATTGACGTATGTACTGGATTATTAACAATAATATTGAGTTCTGGCCGGAACACAGGAAATTAATTTCGGTACATGACGCCGAGCTGAACGTCGTTCTGACAACGCCAGCAAGCAGGTGTTTATCGTTGCTACTTGAAGCTTTTCCAGATGTGGTCGCCCAACAAGATTTTTTCTCCAGAGTCTGGGAAGAAGAAGGTATGCGTGTACCGGTCAACACGTTATACCAAAACATATCGATTATCAGACGCGGATTTCGTGCGGTTGGTGAGACTACGCATTCGCTTATTGCAACCGTGCCGAGAAAAGGGTTCAAGATCAATAATGATATAAACATAGGAAGTCATACCCTCCCCTCTTCAGTAGATGTTCAAAAGAACAATTCTCCTCACAGCCTGAACGTTACAGATGAGCTTAGAGACATAAATGTTGCTCCAGATAATCATGTCAGGAACATACTCTGGCGCTCTAAATTTTATTTACCAATGTTAAGTGCGTTTGGTGTAGGTTTGCTTACCGCATTTTTACTATGGAATAATAGTCAACCCAGATCATTTTTCAAAGATTACAGAACTGTTGCACAAATAAATGGTTGTCATTTTAATGTTGCAGAAGATAGCATCGATGGTTTGAAAGATTTCGATAAATATAAGAACCGTATATTAGGGTCAGGAATTGACTGTAAAAAATATCCGTGGCTATATTTTTCACTCTCCAGGTCGTCTCCGGGTTTGATTGTTATGGCATGCAAAAAACACTACAGTAATAACGAAGTTGCCGGCTGTTTAACTCTGTCTTATCGTGAGGTTAATCGTGACTCGCTGTAAAAAAGTCCTGCTTATTGTTTTATGCTTTATCAGTGGGTTTATTTTATTCATTGCCTATCATTATTCTAAAGAACAAATCTCATATAATGAAAAATGTACGGCTAATTGGGTGATTTTTAATGACCAGGGGCAAGCCAATCTTACTCTTGATTTTATGTATAATAAAAACCAAAAGACTGGAACAGTTGCACTGAGTGGCACATGGAAACAAAACACAAAGGTTTATAAAGCAATTCGACGAGATATTGAATATACATGGAGTGAAAATTATAATACTTTGCATCTCATCTCCAACAAAATAAACAAATTTGATATTATTGATCAAGTTGAGGATGATAAACTTGCACTACTCCTTCCTGATTTTTATGTCTTTTCAGGAAAAATAATAAGCTATAATATACAAAAACAACGTAATCATGGATTTCTTTTTAATATTAGTAATAGAGTAATTATGTACTGTGCAAGATAATATAATATCACTATAGAAACAAAAATGTTAAAAATAACCATTTGAATATTATTGGTACTGAAACACGCCATAATTTTTCGAACTTTATAATTCTGTACATCTAAACTCTTATACATAACTCCCTCGCGCTATAAAAACACCAATAGTACATCCCTCCCCCGCATGACAATTACTTTACATAATATTTTTGTCAGAAAACATCAAAAACACTCTTTGGCGAAGATGCTACATTATAAAAACAGATGATTTAACGGTGCAAAAAGCAAGCGCATATGATTATCTTAAACTATTATATCAAAAACAATAGTTAGCTAATGAATAGAAGTGTTACTCATATTGCTTCTACAAACAGATTGTATCTCGACATATAGATTACCTTTTAGTATTTTATCTTTCTTAAATGAAATTAATGCTCAGTTAAGAAATGAAACACCCACTTTTTATCTATGTATTTCAATTAGTTATACACATACATGATTAACATGCATTACTTAAGAATATTTCAGATTACATTCAAAGCAATTCTGGATAAATTAATGCCAACAGTCATGGGAATTTTGTATATACAAAGTCATATACAGTTTAATGAAATATATATTGATCCTACCCACGTAATGTGGACACGGCCCTAAGCGAGATTATGGTTTTCAAATTGTTCCGGGCTGAGACCGCCACAGGCACTGTGACGACGCCAGCGATTGTAATCACACTCGATATAATTAAACACCGTTGCCCGCATTATTTCCCGGCTGCTAAAGCGTTCCCCGTGGATACATTCCACCTTCAGCGAATGAAAGAAGCTTTCCACACAGGCATTGTCATAACAGTTGCCTTTCGCACTCATACTGCCACGCAGGTTGTGTCGCTTCAGCAGCGCCTGATAATCCCCTGAACAGTATTGACCACCACGGTCCGTATGAACAATGACGCTTTCCGGGCGTCTTCTCCGCCACAACGCCATTTGCAGTGCATCACAGGCCAGTTGTGCTGTCATTCGCGGTGACATCGACCAGCCAATAACGGCGCGTGACCACAGGTCGATGACTACTGCGAGATACAACCAGCCCTCATCGGTACGCAAGTACGTGATGTCACCCGCCCACTTCTGGTTCGGGCCGCTGGCGCTGAAGTCCTGCTCCAGCAGATTCTCCAATACGGGCAGGCCATGTGCACGGTAGCTGACCGGGCTGAACTTCCGGCCGGCTTTCGCCCGCAGCCCCTGACGACGCAGGCTGGCGGCAATGGTTTTAATATTGAACTCCGGCAGTTCGTCAGCAAGGCGGGGAGCACCGTATCGCTGCTTTGCCTCAAAGAATGCCTTATGAACAGCGGTATCGCAGGTGAGCCGAAACTGTTGGCGCAGGCTCATCTGGTGACGACGCCTGAGCCAGACATACCAGCCGCTGCGGGCAACCCGAAGTACACGACACATCGCTTTGATGCTGAACTCTGCCCGATGATTTTCGATGAAGACATACTTCATTTCAGGCGCTTCGCGAAGTATGTCGCGGCCTTTTGGAGGATGGCCAGTTCCTCAGCCTGCTCCGCCAGTTGTCGTTTAAGGCGGACATTTTCAGCGGCCAGTTCGCTTTCGCGCTCTGACGAACTCATTTGTTGCTGCTGTTTACTGCGCCAGGCATAAAGCTGAGATTCATACAGGCTGAGTTCACGGGCTGCGGCGGCCACACCGATGCGTTCAGCGAGTTTCAGGGCTTCGTTACGAAATTCAGGCGTATGTTGTTTACGGGGCTTCTTGCTGATTGATACTGGTTTTGTCATGAGTCACCTCTGGTTGAGAGTTTACTCACTTAGTCCTGTGTCCACTATTGGTGGGTAAGATCATATGAGTATCAGTCATATCTATTACTCATGCAGGACGCAAATAGCCATAAAATTCACAGAGGTTAGCTAATGGATTTAGAAATTAAATTTTCATATCATTTCCCTGATGGGATAATACTGACAGAAGATGGTATTCTTACTAAAGGGAATGAGCAATCTTACATTCCCCCCAAAGAGCCAGGTGTATTATTTGTATTGCTTGAATCTGCTGGCAATGTTATATCAAAAGATATGATCATCGAATCCGTGTGGAAAAATGTAATTGTAAGTGATGAGTCCCTTACACGTTGTATATATTCATTAAGATGTATTTTTGAACAAATTGGTTATACCCGTTGTATAGAAACCATATATAGAAAAGGTTACCGGTTCAGTGGACAAGTATTCAAAATAAAAGGAAATCAATATAATGAAGCAGGAAGCACTATTGCTTTATTCCCATTTACAACGTCTCACAGCTACCAGGATCCATTAACACTTAATCAAGAGCTTATACAGTTCATTTCAAATAAAAAAAACGATAACCTATATATATACCCAATGGCTGCAACCCAGTATTGTATAGATAATAAATCCCAAACAGCTTTTCTGGCCAGATTCAAACCAGATTATTTTATAACAGGAAGGATTAACCAACATGACACATCAAACAGCTTATATGTTGAGGTGATCGATGCAAAAAGTTTTTATCTTGTTGCCAGCACTCATCTTCAGGCTGATGATATACAAAAAATATCACAATTTATAATAAGTAACTTGTATATGGTCATGAAGGATCCTGAAACTGCACCAGGATTGATTAGCCAAAACGAATCATCTAATGAGCATGTTTTATCCAAAGAAATGTCTGCTGGGAAAAATGCACTAAATGAGTTCACACCAGAAAGCATTGTCAAAGCAATAACTATATTTGAAAACCTGATAAAAAATACAATGCTCAGTTACTAATAAATGAATGCTATTGTCTGTTAGCTGAATGCCATATGTCTCTGGCTCTTCATGGTATATATGAACATAAACATGCTACTCAAAAGGCATTAGAATTTATAGATAAGGTATCAGATAAAGCTATTTTTGATGGTAAGATATTAGGAATTATGGGGCTGATAACTGGTCTTTCCGGACAAGCAACAACATCACGTATTTTTTTGATCATGCACAAATAAAAATATTAGATGTCGCTTCCCTATACTACTATAAGTCACTGGTAAACATATATAATGAAAGAATTGAGGATGCAATCTCTTGTATAGAACAATCACTGTTACTTGAACCCAAAATACATAAAACTGCGATAATAAAAAAATCCATTGATGCATATGTCTCTACAATGCAGAATAAAAAAAGTGTACTCTCTTATCACTGCACTGAGAAAGAACACCATTTAGCTATTATTAACAACATCCAAAAACTAAGGCAATTGACAAATTATAACAATACTATCGATTTTAATAATCAATATGCGGTAGCTTGATGCGTTATAAAGAAATAGTATATGAGGGCGTAAAAAAACTGGAGCGGGCGAAGGGAATCGAACCCTCGTATAGAGCTTGGGAAGCTCTCGTTCTACCATTGAACTACGCCCGCTTTGAGATGCGTAAGGCATTATAAACCTTACGCTCTTCTTAGCAAGTGTCTTGCTACTGACTGCTGATTAATTCACCATCAACACTTTGGTTTGCTGCCCTGTGGCGGCAAGTAGCGCAAAGGATCAATTGCCGTAGCACGGTAACGAATCTGGAAATGTAACCGCACGGATTCTGCATCAGTACTGCCCATCGTCGCTATCTTTTGCCCAGCCTTAACGCTTTGCCCATTGTTTACCAGCATCGTGTCGTTATGAGCGTAGGCTGTGATGTAATCTTCACTGTGTTTAATCATGATGAGATTACCGTAGCCGCGTAATTGGTTACCGACATACACCACCTTACCGGCACCGGCTGCGTATATTGGCGTCCCGCGCGCTGCAGCAATATCAATCCCTTTATTGCCGCCATCTGCCATTGAGTAAGGCATGATAACTTTTCCACTCGTTGGCCATAACCAGCAACGTTGTCCAACAGGTGGCCATGAAGATTTCGGAACCACTGGCGGCGGCGTTACTGACGCTGTTTTCGTCGTTGATTTGGCGGTATATTTCCGCGAACTGCGGTTGCTTTTTGCCCCACCAAGTTTCAACTTTTGGCCTACTTCGATGGTATAGGGGGGAGAAATGCCGTTGAGTCGGGCAAGTTCTTTTACGCTTGTTCCCGTGGTGCGTGAAATACGATAAAGCGTATCCCCCCGTTTCACGGTGTAAACGGAGCCGGAATACGTTCCTGTGTCTGATGATTTGCTACCCGAACAGCCCGCCAGAAGCAGTCCAGCCGATAACAGCATCACGATACCCAGCATTTTTTTATTCGGGCGTCCTGCGCTCAAAATCTTTCCTCGCTCAAAAAACAAGACGCTATATCATAGCAGTCACTTGTCAGATACCCAATCCATTGCTCGGAAAATGGATGTACAAATCAAGAATTGTTAATGAATCTATTAGGATAGGATAACCACCATTAGTACATCATAACGAAAAAGAAAGCATCCTGACTGCCTCCTAATATTCATTTATCACAATGATTTTTATCACACTCATATTGATACACAGCACTCTCTTGCTTTGCTGATAAAAACCACATCATCCCTGGCGTTTTATTAACAACATCACACTTCCCCCCTCCCCTCATGCTTATAGTCGTTTCTGGCGTAATTCTTGCCTTCAAAGACTAAATCATTGCCATAAGAACCAAATGTTCAAATCAAGGGGATTTCTATGGAAGCGCGGGAAGCAACCGCTACAGGTGAATCATGTATGCGCGTAGATGCCATTGCTAAGGTTACCGGGCGGGCACGATATACTGACGATTATGTTATGGCGGGCATGTGTTACGCGAAATATGTACGTAGTCCTATCGCACATGGTTATGCCGTAAGTATTAATGATGAACAAGCCAGAAGTCTGCCTGGCGTACTGGCTATTTTTACCTGGGAAGATGTACCGGATATCCCATTCGCCACGGCAGGGCATGCCTGGACACTTGACGAAAATAAACGCGATACCGCCGATCGCGCACTGTTAACTCGCCATGTTCGCCATCATGGTGATGCCGTTGCCATCGTCGTGGCCCGAGATGAACTCACAGCAGAAAAAGCAGCGCAATTAGTCAGTATTGAGTGGCAAGAATTACCCGTTATCACCACACCAGAAGCGGCACTTGCAGAAGACGCCGCTAAAATTCACAGCCGCGGTAATTTGCTTAAGCAAAGCACGATGTCTACGGGCAATGTCCAGCAAACAATCGATGCCGCCGATTACCGGGTGCAGGGACACTATCAGACCCCCGTCATTCAACATTGCCACATGGAAAGTGTGACATCGCTGGCGTGGATGGAGGATGACGCGCGAATTACCATCGTCTCCAGTACGCAGATCCCGCACATTGTTCGCCGCGTTGTCGGTCAGGCGTTGGATATTCCCTGGTCATGCGTGCGGGTAATCAAACCGTTTGTCGGTGGAGGTTTTGGTAATAAACAAGATGTGCTGGAGGAGCCAATGGCGGCATTCCTGACCAGCAAGCTCGGCGGTATTCCGGTGAAAGTTTCCCTTAGTCGTGAAGAGTGTTTCCTGGCGACCCGTACCCGCCACGCTTTTACCATTGACGGGAAAATGGGGGTTAACCACGATGGTACGCTGAAAGGCTATAGTCTGGATGTTCTGTCCAACACGGGTGCTTATGCCTCTCACGGCCATTCCATTGCTTCCGCAGGTGGTAACAAAGTGGCGTATCTTTATCCTCGTTGCGCCTACGCTTACAGCTCAAAGACCTGCTATACCAATCTACCCTCGGCTGGCGCAATGCGTGGTTATGGCGCACCGCAAGTCGTTTTTGCCGTCGAATCAATGCTGGATGACGCCGCTACCGCGTTAGATCTTGACCCGGTAGAAATTCGTTTACGTAATGCCGCCCGTGAAGGCGATGCAAATCCACTCACTGGAAAACGCATTTACAGTGCCGGATTACCTGAGTGTCTGGAAAAAGGGCGGGAAATCTTTGAATGGGAAAAACGACGTGCAGAGTGCCAGAACCTGCAAGGCAATTTGCGCCGCGGCGTTGGCGTTGCCTGTTTTAGCTACACCTCTAACACCTGGCCTGTTGGTGTAGAAATCGCGGGCGCACGCTTGTTGATGAATCAGGATGGAACTATCAACGTGCAAAGCGGCGCTACGGAAATCGGTCAGGGTGCCGACACTGTGTTCTCGCAAATGGTGGCTGAAACCGTGGGGGTTCCGGTCAGCGATGTCCGCGTGATTTCGACACAAGATACCGATATTACGCCATTCGATCCAGGTGCGTTTGCTTCACGCCAGAGCTATGTTGCCGCGCCTGCGTTACGCAGTGCTGCATTGCTATTGAAAGAGAAAATCATCGCTCATGCCGCTGTAATGCTACATCAGTCAGCGATGAATCTGACACTGATAAAAGGCCATATCGCGCTGGTTAAAAGGCCGGAAGAGCCATTGCTGTCGTTAAAAGATCTGGCGATGGATGCTTTTTATCATCCTGAGCGCGGCGGGCAACTTTCTGCTGAAAGCTCGATCAAAACCACCACTAACCCACCGGCATTTGGCTGTACTTTTGTTGATCTGACGGTTGATATTGCGCTGTGTAAAGTGACCATCAATCGCATCCTCAACGTCCATGATTCGGGCCATATTCTTAACCCGCTGCTGGCTGAAGGTCAGGTTCACGGCGGAATGGGAATGGGCATTGGCTGGGCGTTATTTGAAGAGATGATTATCGATGCGAAAAGTGGTGTGGTACGTAACCCCAATCTGCTGGATTACAAAATGCCGACCATGCCGGATCTGCCACAACTGGAAAGCGCGTTTGTCGAAATCAATGAACCACAATCCGCATACGGACATAAGTCACTGGGTGAGCCGCCAATAATTCCTGTCGCCGCTGCGATTCGTAACGCGGTGAAAATGGCTACCGGTGTTGCAATCAATACCCTGCCGCTGACGCCAAAACGGTTATACGAAGAGTTCCATCTGGCAGGATTGATTTGAGGATAACATCATGTTTGATTTTGCATCTTACCATCGCGCAACCACCCTTGCCGATGCCATCAACCTGCTGACTCACAATCCGCAGGCCAAACTGCTCGCCGGTGGCACTGACGTGCTGATTCAGCTCCACCATCACAATGACCGTTACCGTCATATTGTTGATATCCACAATCTGGCAGATCTTCGGGGGATTACGCTGGCGGAAGATGGCGCGCTACGAATCGGTTCCGCGACAACCTTTACCCAGTTAATTGAAAATCTATTAACCCAGCGTCATCTCCCGGCGTTATGTGCTGCGGCTTCGTCAATTGCCGGGCCGCAGATCCGTAACGTCGCGACCTACGGTGGAAATATTTGCAACGGTGCCACCAGCGCAGACTCAGCCACGCCAACACTGATATATGACGCGAAGTTGGAGATCCACTCCCCGCGCGGTGTTCGCTTCGTCCCGATTAACGGCTTTCATACCGGGCCGGGCAAGGTTTCCCTTGAGCATGATGAAATCCTTGTCGCATTTCATTTCCCACCGCAGCCGAAAGAACATGCAGGTAGCGCGCATTTTAAATATGCCATGCGCGACGCGATGGATATTTCAACCATCGGTTGCGCTGCTCATTGCCGCCTGGACAACGGCAATTTCAGTGAATTACGCCTGGCATTTGGTGTTGCCGCACCAACGCCGATTCGCTGCCAACATGCTGAACAGGCTGCACAAAACGCGCCATTAACTCAGCAAACGCTGGAAGCTATTAGCGAATCAGTCCTACAGGATGTCGCCCCGCGTTCTTCCTGGCGTGCAAGTAAAGAGTTTCGTCTGCATCTCATCCAGACGATGACCAAAAAAGTCATTAGCGAAGCCGTCGCCGCGGCGGGGGGAACATTGCAATGAATCACAGCAAAAGTATTACCATTGAATGTGTCATTAACGGTATGCCTTTTCAGCTTCACGCCGCACCAGGAATGCCACTTTCGGAGATGCTCCGCGAACAAGGACTGCTTAGTGTCAAGCAAGGTTGCTGCGTTGGCGAATGCGGTGCCTGTACAGTACTGGTTGACGGAACGGCAACCGACAGTTGTTTATACCTGGCCGCATGGGCTGAAGGAAAAGAGATCCGCACGCTGGAAGGCGAAGCAAAAGGTGGCAAACTTTCTCATGTTCAACAGGCTTATGCGAAATCCGGCGCAGTGCAGTGTGGCTTTTGTACGCCAGGGTTGATTATGGCCACCACGGCAATGCTGGCGAAACCACGAGAGAAACCATTAACCATTACGGAGATTCGTCGTGGCCTGGCGGGAAATCTCTGTCGCTGCACCGGTTATCAGATGATTGTGAATACAGTACTGGACTGCGAAGAAACGAAGTAAAACGAAATCCGGCCTGAATTCAGGCCGGATTTACCGTGGTTACACGCTTAACAACTCATATTTTTTAATCTTACGATAGAGGGTAGCAATGCCGATACCCAGTTCATCAGCGACTTGCTTCTTGCTGTTATGACGTGAAAGCGCCTCGCGTATCATCTGTTTTTCCATCTCCTCCAGCGCCGTGCCGCCAGTATCATCAAGTGCCAAATGTGCCTCGCAAGCTTCTGGCATCTCACTTTGCTCCATCGCACCGTTATTTACCAGATTGGGTGGCAAAAGCGTGCTGTCAATGACTTCACCAGAAGGAACAACGTTGACCAGATATTCCATCAGATTGCTTAACTCTCGCAGGTTCCCTGGCCAATAATGCTTACGCAGTAACTCCACAACATCGGGAGCAATACCTGGGTAAACCGATCCCAAACGACGGGTATGTAGATGTAAAAAGTAATGCACCAGCAGTTCAATATCTTCCTGACGTTCACGCAGCGGTGGCAAAGTTAAAGGAATGACATTGAGTCGGTAGAAGAGATCTTCGCGAAATTTACCTTCGGCAATGAACTGGGCTAAATTCTGGTTGGTTGCAGAAATGATGCGGATGTCGACCTGTATTGGACTACTGGCACCAATCGGCAGGATTTCACGCGCCTCAATAGCTCGCAGTAATTTAGCCTGCAACATCAATGGCATATCGCCAATTTCATCAAGAAACAACGTGCCTGTATTCGCCGCCTGAATCAACCCTATTTTGCCGTTGGCTGAAGCGCCAGTAAATGCGCCTTTAACATAACCGAATAGCTCACTCTCCAGAAGCTGCTCCGGAATCGCCGCACAGTTGATAGCAATAAATGGTTTGTTCCGCCGTCCACTCAGCTTATGGATTGCGCGAGCCACCACTTCTTTCCCGGTGCCACTTTCACCAACGACCATAACACTGGATGGGCTAGGCGCAATGCGGCTAATGAGTCGTTTTAATTGCCGCATAACCCGGCATTCGCCAACTAATTGTTCAATATGCGGTTCATCAGAGGCATTCGCCACGGAAAAACTGGTATGAGATTGGTGAAATGCCATTAAAAATAACTGTCGGCCCTGTATGTTATGCAACTGACCAATTATCAATTCACTTTTATCATCCCACGAAACGATATGCTGCATATGGCCATGAGTAAAATTACTCTCAAATGTTAATGGCCTGAAACGAACAGGTTTCCCAACCATATTATTTTGAGCAACACCGAGAGTTTTTAATGCAGTCTGGTTAACAAACTGAACACGATTGTCTTCATCAATAACTAATACTCCCTGATCCATATTATCAATCATGGTAGCGAATATTTTACTTATATTATCTCCTGGCCCCTGATCTTCCAGAAGCTTTGAAACAAAAATAGTCGATATATGGCGAACGTAATCTGAAAATTCGCGTAAATTATCACTGATATGTTCTTGTTGCTCATGAGTAACAGCAATCAAACTTATTACCCCGACACAGCGTTCCTGTAGAATAACAGGCGTGCCCAGAAATGCCTTTTCACGACAACTCTCTTTACTGTCGCAACCTTCACAAAGGGGATCGAAGCGAGATTGTGTCACAACCTTTTCGGTTTTGGTTTCGAGGACATAGCGGAGCAAGCGCGAGTTGCCACTCAACTGGCGACCAAGAAATTTCCCATATGCGCCAGTTCCAGCGACGCGGCACAAGTTTTCATCAACGATCTCAACCTCAAGCTGCAAAACGCTGGCTAGCATTCTGGCAAAACGCTGAATTGTTGGTTGAATTCGCATCAATACTGACTGCGTAGAAACAAGCTCCATAGCTTTACCTTCCAGAATCACTTAAAAGTCGATCATTGAAGACGTTGATGGTTCACAGGTCATGACGATATTAACTCAGACAAATATAGCTTTGCTAAAAACATAGGATTTTTATCATTTTCTAATGAAATTATGGAAGTGATATCACATTTCTATATCAATATGAGAATTACGGGAGTGCATTTATCAAACTGACGACGATTTACCTGCCTCTTTATCTTATTTCTGATGCTTAGCAGCAAATAAATAACTGCATAAAAAAAGCCAATCGTTTCCGTATATTTTGATGTTCCATAGCACATCAATAATTTGTGATCAAACCCACACATTATTCGTTAAATTAGCATTTCATAACCATGCAGATAATTCTGGCATGTTTATTGTTAGTTTCTGGTATAGCTATGAAAACACCAATCACATTGGCATGTCACAGTGAAATAAAGCACTTTGCCTGTCATTCCACTATCGGGACTTTATGATGAAAACTGTTAATGAGCTGATTAAGGATATCAATTCGCTGACCTCTCACCTTCACGAGAAAGATTTTTTGTTAACGTGGGAACAGACGCCAGATGAACTGAAACAAGTACTGGACGTTGCCGCAGCGTTAAAAGCACTGCGTGCTGAAAACATCTCGACCAAAGTCTTTAATAGTGGATTAGGTATTTCCGTATTCCGCGACAACTCTACCCGCACCCGTTTTTCTTATGCTTCCGCGCTTAATCTGCTCGGCCTGGCGCAGCAAGATCTTGATGAAGGTAAATCACAAATTGCGCACGGCGAAACCGTTCGTGAAACGGCCAATATGATCTCCTTCTGTGCCGATGCTATCGGTATTCGTGACGATATGTATCTGGGGGCAGGCAACGCCTATATGCGTGAAGTGGGAGCCGCGCTTGACGACGGCTACAAACAGGGCGTACTGCCGCAGCGTCCGGCTTTAGTTAACCTGCAATGCGATATCGACCACCCGACTCAGTCTATGGCCGACCTGGCATGGTTACGTGAACACTTTGGTTCACTGGAAAACCTGAAAGGTAAAAAAATCGCCATGACCTGGGCGTATTCCCCAAGCTACGGTAAACCGCTCTCTGTACCGCAAGGCATTATCGGCCTGATGACTCGCTTCGGTATGGATGTCACCCTGGCTCATCCGGAAGGCTATGACCTGATTCCGGATGTCGTTGAAGTGGCTAAAAACAACGCTAAAGCATCCGGCGGTAGCTTCCGTCAGGTCACCAGCATGGAAGAAGCATTCAAAGACGCAGACATCGTTTATCCGAAGTCATGGGCACCTTATAAAGTGATGGAAGAACGAACTGAACTGCTGCGCGCGAACGATCACGAAGGCTTAAAAGCACTGGAAAAACAGTGCCTGGCACAGAACGCGCAACATAAAGACTGGCATTGCACTGAAGAGATGATGGAACTCACCCGCGACGGTGAAGCCCTGTATATGCACTGTCTGCCAGCCGATATTAGCGGCGTATCCTGCAAAGAAGGTGAGGTCACGGAAGGCGTATTCGAAAAATACCGTATTGCTACCTACAAAGAAGCCAGTTGGAAACCCTATATCATCGCCGCGATGATCCTTTCCCGTAAATATTCCAAACCTGGTGCACTGCTCGAACAACTGCTGAAAGAAGCGCAAGAACGCGTGAAATAACCCCTCGAGCCGATCGGCAGGTCGGCTCTCTATTTCCAGAGGCCAAAAGGATAGGATATGTCCGTTTTCTCATTGAAGGTTGATATCGTCGATAACAAATTTTTCAACGGCGAAACATCACCGCTCTTTTCGCAAAACCAGGCAAAACTGGCGCGCCAGTTTCACCAGAAAATTGCTGGCTATCGCCCAACACCGCTTTGTGCGCTGGACGATCTCGCAACTCTTTTTGGTGTAAAGAAAATTCTCGTTAAGGACGAATCAAAACGCTTCGGTCTGAACGCCTTCAAAATGCTCGGCGGTGCGTACGCTATCGCTCAGTTACTGTGCGAAAAATATCATCTGGATATCGAAACACTGTCATTTGAGCATCTGAAAAATGCCATTGGCGAAAAGATGACCTTCGCCACCACCACCGACGGCAACCACGGGCGCGGTGTTGCCTGGGCTGCTCAACAACTCGGTCAAAACGCGGTGATTTACATGCCGAAAGGTTCTGCTCAGGAGCGTGTAGACGCCATTCTGAACCTCGGCGCCGAGTGCATCGTCACCGACATGAATTATGACGATACCGTCCGCCTGACCATGCAACACGCTCAGCAACACGGCTGGGAAGTCGTACAAGATACCGCCTGGGAAGGCTATACCAAAATCCCAACCTGGATCATGCAGGGCTACGCCACATTAGCGGATGAGGCTGTTGAGCCAATGCGTGAAATGGGCGTTACGCCAACTCACGTCCTGCTGCAGGCTGGCGTCGGCGCAATGGCCGGCGGCGTGCTGGGATATCTGGTGGATGTCTATAGTCCTCAAAATCTGCACAGCATCATTGTTGAACCTGACAAAGCTGACTGTATTTATCGCTCTGGCGTCAAAGGCGACATCGTTAACGTTGGCGGCGATATGGCCACCATCATGGCGGGCCTGGCCTGCGGCGAACCGAATCCGCTGGGTTGGGAAATCTTACGTAACTGTGCCACCCAATTCATCTCCTGCCAGGACAGCGTTGCCGCATTAGGTATGCGCGTGCTGGGTAATCCCTACGGCAACGATCCGCGCATCATCTCCGGTGAATCTGGCGCTGTCGGTTTAGGCGTTCTTGCGGCTGTTCATTATCACCCGCAACGTCAAAGTCTGATGGAAAAACTGGCGCTGAACAAAGATGCCGTGGTGCTGGTTATCAGCACTGAAGGCGACACTGACGTGAAGCACTACCGCGAAGTTGTCTGGGAAGGCAAACACTCTGTAGCACCATAATCACCCTATTGGAAATAGCTCCCCGCCAAACGGGGAGTCAAAAATCTGGAGAAAAATAATGGCTAAGAATATTCCATTCAAACTGATTCTTGAAAAAGCAAAAGATTACCAGGCAGACATGACCCGCTTCCTGCGCGATATGGTTGCGATTCCCAGCGAAAGTTGCGATGAAAAACGCGTAGTGCATCGTATTAAAGAAGAGATGGAAAAAGTAGGTTTCGATAAAGTTGAAATCGACCCTATGGGCAACGTTCTCGGTTATATCGGCCACGGCCCGCGTCTGGTTGCAATGGATGCTCACATCGACACCGTCGGTATTGGCAACATCAAAAACTGGGAATTCGACCCGTACGAAGGTATGGAAACTGATGAACTGATCGGCGGTCGCGGTACTTCTGACCAGGAAGGCGGCATGGCGTCTATGGTTTATGCCGGTAAAATCATCAAAGATCTGGGGCTGGAAGATGAATACACCCTGCTGGTAACGGGGACAGTGCAGGAAGAAGACTGCGACGGTCTGTGCTGGCAGTACATTATTGAACAATCCGGTATTCGTCCGGAATTTGTGGTCAGTACTGAACCGACCGACTGCCAGGTCTACCGTGGTCAACGCGGTCGTATGGAAATCCGTGTTGATGTTCAGGGTGTTAGCTGCCACGGTTCTGCACCAGAACGCGGAGATAACGCCATTTTCAAAATGGGCCCAATTCTTGGCGAATTACAAGAACTGTCCCAACGTCTGGGCTATAACGAATTTCTCGGTAAAGGTACGCTGACCGTTTCCGAAATCTTCTTTACCTCCCCAAGTCGTTGCGCTGTCGCAGACAGTTGCGCAGTTTCTATTGACCGTCGTCTGACCTGGGGCGAAACATGGGAAGGTGCACTGGATGAAATCCGCGCGCTGCCTGCGGTACAGAAAGCCAACGCAGTCGTTTCTATGTACAACTACGACCGTCCGTCCTGGACTGGTCTGGTTTACCCAACCGAATGCTACTTCCCGACCTGGAAAGTAGAAGAAGATCACTTCACCGTTAAAGCGCTGGTGAATGCCTACGAAGGGCTGTTCGGCAAAGCACCGGTCGTTGATAAGTGGACATTCTCAACTAACGGCGTCTCCATCATGGGCCGTCACGGTATTCCGGTTATCGGCTTTGGCCCCGGTAAAGAACCTGAAGCGCACGCGCCAAACGAAAAAACCTGGAAATCTCACCTGGTAACCTGTGCCGCTATGTATGCGGCAATCCCATTAAGCTGGCTGGCAACCGAATAATTATTCATCACTTATTCACCTCCGGTTCGCCGGAGGGTTTCTGGAGTTTGCTATGCGTGTATTGATCAAAAACGGCACTGTTGTTAACGCTGATGGGCAAGCAAAGCAGGATTTGCTGATTGAAAGCGGGATTGTTCGCCAGTTAGGTAACGATATTTCGCCGCAGCTCCCTTATGAAGAAATTGATGCCACTGGCTGTTACGTTTTCCCAGGCGGCGTGGATGTCCATACGCATTTTAATATTGATGTCGGCATTGCGCGCAGTTGTGATGATTTTTTTACCGGCACCCGCGCGGCTGCGTGTGGCGGTACAACAACCATTATTGACCATATGGGATTTGGCCCAAACGGCTGCCGGTTACGCCATCAACTGGAAGTTTATCGTGGTTATGCCGCCCATAAAGCGGTCATCGACTACAGCTTTCACGGTGTTATCCAGCATATCAATCACGCTATCCTCGATGAAATTCCGATGATGGTCGAAGAAGGGCTGACTAGTTTTAAACTCTATTTAACCTATCAATACAAACTCAACGATGACGAAGTGTTACAGGCGTTACGCCGTTTGCATGAGTCCGGCGCGCTAACCACCGTACACCCGGAAAATGATGCTGCTATCGCCAGTAAGCGGGCGGAGTTTATCGCTGCCGGGCTAACCGCGCCGCGCTATCACGCATTGAGTCGACCGCTGGAGTGCGAAGCGGAAGCCATCGCCCGAATGATCAACCTGGCAAAACTTGCCGGTAACGTACCGCTCTATATCGTCCACCTGTCTAACGGCTTAGGCCTGGATTATCTGCGCCTTGCCCGCGCGAACCGCCAGCCTGTCTGGGTTGAAACTTGTCCGCAATATCTTCTGCTCGACGAACGTAGTTATGACGCAGAAGACGGCATGAAATTTATTCTTAGCCCACCGCTACGCAACGTTCGCGAGCAGGACAAGCTGTGGTGCGGCATCAGCGATGGTGCGATTGACGTGGTGGCGACCGATCACTGCACCTTCTCAATGGCCCAGCGCCAGCAGATTTCCAAAGGTGATTTCAGCCGTTGCCCAAATGGCCTTCCCGGTGTGGAGAATCGTATGCAGTTGCTGTTCTCCAGCGGCGTAATGACCGGACGTATCACACCGGAGCGTTTTGTTGAATTAACCAGTGCAATGCCCGCCAGACTGTTTGGCCTGTGGCCACAAAAAGGAACATTAGCGCCCGGTTCAGATGGTGACGTAGTGATTATAGATCCACATCAGAGCCAGCAAATTCAGCATTGCCATCTCCACGACAATGCTGACTACTCGCCCTGGGAGGGCTTTACCTGCCAGGGTGCAATTGTCAGAACCCTATCCCGTGGTGAAACGATTTTCTGTGACGGCACCTTTACAGGCAAAGCCGGACGGGGACGTTTCCTGCGACGCAAACCGTTTGTCCCTCCCGTGTTCTAACCACTGCCAGGGATCTATACACAATCAAGAATGATGAGTGAGGAAAAATGAGTAAGAAAATTGTTCTCGCCCTGGGCGGGAATGCGCTGGGCGATGATCTGGCCGGACAAATGAAAGCGGTAAAAATTACGTCTCAGGCAATTGTTGATTTAATTGCCCAGGGGCATGAAGTTATCGTCACTCATGGTAATGGACCACAGGTGGGCATGATTAACCAGGCATTCGAAGCCGCCGCAAAAACGGAAGCGCATTCGCCTATGCTGCCGATGTCTGTCTGTGTCGCCTTAAGCCAGGGATATATTGGTTACGATCTGCAAAACGCCTTACGGGAAGAACTGCTTTCTCGTGGCATTAATAAACCCGTTGCAACGCTGGTTACCCAAGTTGAAGTCGACGCTAACGATCCGGCATTCCTCAATCCGACCAAACCGATCGGCTCATTCTTTACCGAGCAGGAAGCAGAACAACTGACAAAACAGGGTTACACCCTGAAAGAAGATGCGGGTCGTGGCTATCGTCGTGTCGTCGCTTCGCCAAAACCAGTTGATATTATTGAAAAAGAGACGGTAAAAGCTCTGGTAGATTCCGGCCAGGTCGTAATCACCGTTGGCGGTGGCGGTATTCCGGTGATTCGTGAAGGTAACCATCTGCGCGGTGCCAGCGCGGTTATCGATAAAGACTGGGCCAGCGCCCGTTTAGCAGAAATGATCGATGCCGATATGCTGATCATTCTTACTGCGGTAGAGAAAGTAGCAATTAATTTTGGTAAAGAGAATGAACAGTGGCTCGACCGCCTGTCATTGGCCGATGCAGAACGCTTTATTGATGAGGGGCATTTTGCTAAAGGTTCGATGCTGCCGAAAGTGGAAGCCGCCGCGTCATTTGCCCGCTCTCGCGCAGGCCGCGAAGCGCTGATTACCGTGTTAAGCAAAGCAAAAGAAGGGATTGAAGGTAAAACCGGAACGGTGATTTGCCAGTAAGTTAAAGGCCGGGGGGCGATGCCATCCGGCCGTTTTCATTTAAGCCACTTCCAGTACTTCTTTCGTCGCTTTAACGCCCTGGTGCATCAACATCATTAACGCCTCAAGTACACCACCACCAATCGCCCGGGCTTTATCAGAAACGCTGGTGAAATCAGCCGTTTCGCCACGAGGGTCGATATCACCGATTTTAAAACCGCCGACGACAGCCAGCCCATCGTTCAGCAAGCCTCTCACCATACCGGCCAACGGCGCTTTAATTTCACATTCGAGCGCATGATACCCGCCGCCGGAGCGCGAATAACCCGCCGGGTGGTATGCCCCATAATATTACCTGGAACACCGGTATTCTCCTGCGCACAACCGGAGTAGATCACCTGTCCCAGCCAGTGCCCACGGTTTGTTTCAATAACCGCATGGCAATCTTTTCCTGCGGTAAAACCAGGCCCGAGCGCAATTGTTACCGGTGCCATGTCCACACGCGTACCCAAATTCTGTTTCGCCAGAATGGCATCTACCACGCACAGCGGTTTCAGTTCATCAAGCCGCGAACAGGAAGGGTCCACCATTACCGGGATATATCCTCGCTCAGTCAGTTTCATCGCCTCCGCAGGGGTCGAAGCCAAATGAGCAGTAACACCTTCAACTGTCATTTCACCGTCGAACACGGCCTGGGCAAACGCTACGGTACAACGAATCACCGTCGGCTTTTCAACTTCCAGCATGATCACTTTAAAACCCGCATGATACAGACGTAACGCCACTCCACTGGCAATGTCTCCCGCGCCACGAATCACCACCAGTTGATGCCCGGAAGGATGCGAAGGTTTCATCATCAACCCGCCCGGCGCGTTATTTTTCACCTGTAATATTTCTGCCAACACGCTGATGGCGATCTCCTGCGGCGTTTCCGCACCAATGTTATAACCAACTGGTGCATGTAAACGGGCAATATGTTCTTCAGCCACGCCTTTCTCACGCAATTGACGCAGGAAAAGCTGAACCTTGCGGCGACTTGCCAGTAACCCCAACCATGCAATGGGCTGTTCAATGAGTTTATCGAGAGCTTCACGATCCTGATTATTCGTGGCAATGAGAACAAAATTATCAGGTCGAATTTCCAGCGCCTCTACCGCTGCACCAAACGAATCGGCATGTAGAAGCGTGGTTGCTGGCGGGAAAAGTTCAGGATTGAGGCTCTCGCGATAAATATCGGCAACAGCAATATCAAACCCTAATAGCGCAGCACTCTGGGCAATCGCCCGGTTAACATGCCCCGCGCCGATCAACACCAGACGTGGCCGCATACCATGCACGCTGATAAACACTGACATTGCGCCTCCACAGTCTGACCCGACGGCATCCGCGCCGTTACGGGCCATTCGTCCATGAAATAATCGCGGCTTACGTTCCTGCAATGCCTGTAGCGACTCTTCAATCACCTTACGCTCAACCATTCCTCCACCAATCGTACCAACGATGGAACCATCGGCACGCACTAACATTTGTGCAGAATGGCGGGGAGTAGAGCCTCGGCTATCCACAATTTGCGCCATAGCAAACGGACAATTTTGATCTTCGAGTTTTGCAGCCTCTGTGAAAATATTCATACCAACCTCAATCGATATCCTTTCAGTAACCCGGAATACCCAGGTCGCTAATTCACAAATCTGCGCGCGATTGCAGGATACTCTTGTATATCGCCCAGCCAGATTGCCTCTACGTCGTGGTGTTGCAGTGGTTTGAGTAGTTCGCTTTGCGCAATCGCATTCTCACATTGAGAAAAACGGTTAATAAACCAGACCCGCCGACACCCTGATGGCACGTTTTTAAACGCACCTTGCGGATGGCGAACCAGGGCAACAAGATCGCTAAGTTGCAAGGTCGCCCCCGGCGTCAGGCCAGTAATGTCGGCAAACTGCGGCCAGCGATGGACATTTTCCGCGCCAACTTTTGCGCCTAAAACATGCCCCCCCATCACAGCAATCACGCAACAACTGCTTCGTGGTATGCAAGGTTCGTGCTCATCCGGCGCTTTTAACGGCATTCCACGCGAGCCATCAGCCTCAATGAGAATTACGTCACATTCCGACCGTTGCGCCAGTGCATCAATGGCATCTGGCGAAAATCCCTGTGCTTTCCCCTGTATCGCTTTCCAACGATGAAAACAAAATAAAATGGGAGATGTGAGAGACGCATGAGGAAGTGTTGCAGGATCACGGCAAAAAACTACAGGCCAATGAGAAACTGGCATAAACATATGCGTAGTCGTAGTAATTAACACACGTCTGCCACTAGCCCGGAGTACCTCTGCCAGCCAAAAAAGCAGACTGGTTTTCCCCCCTGCGCCAACAACTGAAATCACAGCAGGACGTTTCTGCACGTCTAAGTCAATGAATAACGCTGATGGGTCAATTATACTTTTCACAAATCTTTATAGTCCTCTCAGGGATAAATTAACCCCACAAATTCATTAACCAGGAAGTAACGTAATCCCCAGACGTTATTACCCAATATAAATAATGGAACGACTATGCCAGCTATCGACTGTATAATTACCGCTGCCGGATTATCATCAAGAATGGGACAATGGAAAATGATGTTACCCTGGCAGCAAGGAACAATTCTTGATGCAAGTATCAAAAATGCGTTGCAGTTTTGTAGCCGAATTATTTTAGTCACAGGTTTTCGCGCCAATGAACTGCATCATCGCTACGCACATACTGCCAATATTACTCTTATTTATAATCCAGATTATGAGCAGGGTTTACTGACCTCGGTGAAGGCAGCGGCCCACGAAGTGCAAACAGAGCATTGCTTTATTACCCATGGTGACATGCCAACTCTAAATAGAGATATTTTCCTAAAAATCTGGCAGTTACGTAACAGCGGCGCAATACTCCCGCTACACAATGGTATCCCTGGCCATCCCATTTTAATCTCAAAATCGAGCCTGATGCAGGCAATACAACGCCCCAATGTAATCAATATGCGTCAGGCATTACGCATGGGTGAACATTATTCCGTCGAGATGGAAAATGAAGAAATAATTTTAGACATTGATACTCCGGATGACTTTATTAATGCGCAAAAATGGCATACTTAATTTTAGAAAATCAAGCTAAACGATTGCGTTCAAATATTTAATCCACCCTCCACCCCTTTATCATAATGATAAGGAACCACTGTTTTTGAGAAATGAGAAAAGATGATAAAAGCCATAAGAATAATAACGTTCAGGAGTGATTTTAATTCTCATTTGGCACCTGTGAGATCATTCACAAAAAACCATTAAGTTTCGAGGCGCTTCACATTTTTTTATATTTCCGGGCAAACCGGGCAAGAGTGGTGCGATTGTTGCTCTATCCCCTTAAACCACCGGATTTATCAATACCGGTCACTCAATGATATCTGTATAAGCTAAGGAGAGGGTTATGGGGGATATTATGCGTCCCATTCCGTTTGAGGAACTTTTGACGCGCATATTTGATGAGTACCAACAACAACGCTCAATCTTTGGTATTCCCGAACAACAGTTTTACTCACCCGTAAAAGGTAAATCTGTTAGCGTCTTCGGTGAAACCTGTGCTACCCCCGTCGGCCCAGCCGCCGGACCGCACACACAGCTCGCGCAAAACATCGTCACCTCCTGGCTGACCGGCGGACGATTCATCGAACTAAAAACTGTACAAATTCTTGACCGTCTGGAGCTGGAAAAACCCTGTATCGATGCCGAAGACGAGTGTTTTAACACCGAATGGTCTACCGAATTCACTCTGCTTAAAGCGTGGGATGAATACCTTAAAGCCTGGCTTGCCTTGCATCTGCTTGAAGCCCTGTTCCAGCCTTCAGAATCAGGCAAGTCGTTCATCTTTAATATGAGCGTCGGTTACAACCTCGACGGTATTAAGCAGCCGCCAATGCAGCAGTTCATCGATAATATGATGGACGCATCTGACCATCCGAAATTCGCTCAATACCGCGATACGCTTAATAAACTGCTTCAGGATGACGCGTTTTTGGCTCGTCACGATTTGCAGGATAAACGCGAACATTTACAGGCATTACCGGCACGCATCCCCACCAGCATGGTACAAGGCGTTACTCTCTCCACCATGCACGGTTGCCCTCCGCATGAAATCGAAGCCATTTGCCGCTACATGCTGGAAGAAAAAGAGCTGAATACCTTTGTAAAACTCAACCCAACTTTATTAGGTTACGCTCGTGTTCGCGAGATTCTCGATAGCTGCGGCTTCGATTACATCGGCTTAAAAGAAGAATCATTTGATCATGATCTCAAGCTGGCGCAGGCACTGGAAATGCTGGAACGCCTGATGGCGCTGGCAAAAGAGAAATCACTCGGCTTTGGCGTCAAACTGACT
Organism: Escherichia marmotae; assembly: GCF_002900365.1. NCBI lineage: Bacteria > Pseudomonadati > Pseudomonadota > Gammaproteobacteria > Enterobacterales > Enterobacteriaceae > Escherichia > Escherichia marmotae. The sequence goes on along the minus strand of NZ_CP025979.1, from coordinate 4,154,785 downwards.
AACACCCTCGGCACTATCAACAATAAAGGCGCACTGCCTGGTGAAGAGATGTATATGTCGGGTCGTGCGCTGTTTCCACTTTCTATCAATGTTGCAGCCGTTCTGTCTCGTGCCTTTGACGGCAAACTGCCAATTTCTTACTCCGGTGGTGCGAGCCAACTGACGATCCGCGATATTTTCGATACCGGTATTCGCCCGATCACTATGGCAACCGACCTGCTGAAACCTGGCGGCTATCTGCGTTTAAGCGCCTGTATGCGCGAACTGGAAGGGTCAGACGCCTGGGGGCTTAACCACGTTGACGTTGAACGACTGAGCAAGCTGGCAGCAGATGCATTAACCATGGAATACACTCAAAAACACTGGAAGCCAGAAGAGCGTATTGAAGTGGCAGAAGATCTACCGCTGACCGATTGCTACGTTGCTCCATGTGTCACTGCCTGTGCCATCAAACAAGATATTCCGGAATACATTCGACTGTTGGGCGAACATCGCTATGCCGATGCGCTGGAACTCATCTACCAACGTAATGCGCTGCCCGCCATTACCGGCCACATTTGCGATCATCAGTGCCAGTACAACTGTACCCGCCTCGATTACGACAGCGCACTGAATATCCGCGAACTGAAAAAAGTCGCCCTGGAAAAAGGCTGGGATGAGTATAAGCAACGCTGGCACAAACCTGCCGGTTCCGGTTCACGCCATCCGGTTGCCGTGATTGGCGCGGGTCCAGCAGGTCTGGCTGCCGGTTACTTCCTTGCCAGAGCGGGTCATCCGGTTACGTTATTTGAACGCGAAGCCAACGCAGGCGGCGTGGTGAAAAATATCATTCCTCAGTTCCGTATTCCGGCAGAGTTAATTCAGCACGATATCGATTTTGTTGCCGATCACGGTGTGAAATTTGAGTATGGCTGCTCACCGGAACTGACCGTCGAGCAGTTAAAGAATCAGGGCTACCACTACGTTCTGATTGCTACCGGCACCGATAAAAACAGCGGTGTGAAACTGGCAGGCGACAACCAGAATATCTGGAAATCACTCCCCTTCCTGCGCGAGTACAATAAAGGTACGGTGCTCAACCTTGGCAAACATGTAGTGGTTGTCGGTGCGGGCAACACCGCAATGGACTGCGCGCGAGCAGCGTTACGCGTTCCGGGCGTAGAAAAAGCAACTGTGGTTTACCGTCGTTCACTGCAAGAGATGCCCGCGTGGCGCGAAGAGTATGAAGAAGCGTTGCACGATGGCGTGGAGTTCCGTTTCCTGAACAATCCGCAACGTTTCGATGCTGATGGCACCTTAACATTGCGCGTCATGTCACTTGGCGAACCTGATGAGAAAGGTCGCCGCCGTCCGGTTGAAACCAACGAAACGGTAACGCTGCATGTAGACAGCCTGATTACTGCCATTGGCGAACAGCAGGATACCGAAGCCCTGAATGCGATGGGTGTGCCACTGGACAAAAACGGCTGGCCTGACGTCGACCATAACGGCGAAACCCGTCTGACTGACGTCTTTATGATCGGTGACGTACAACGCGGGCCGTCCTCGATCGTTGCCGCTGTCAGCACCGCTCGTCGGGCAGCCGATGCCATCCTTAGCCGGGAAAATATCCGTTCCCACCAGCGCGATAAATACTGGAACAACGTTAACCCGGCAGAAATCTACCAACGTAAAGGCGACATCTCTGTCACCCTGGTGAACAGCGATGATCGTGACGCATTTGTCGCTCAGGAATCCGCGCGCTGCCTTGAATGTAACTACGTTTGCAGCAAGTGTGTGGATGTCTGCCCGAACCGCGCCAACATCTCAATTACGGTTCCTGGCTTCCAGAACCGTTTCCAGACGCTGCACCTTGATGCCTACTGCAACGAATGCGGTAACTGTGCTCAGTTCTGTCCATGGAACGGTAAACCGTACAAAGACAAAATCACCGTCTTCAGTCTGTCGCAAGACTTTGATAACAGCAGCAACCCTGGCTTCCTGGTGGAAGATGATCGGGTAAGCGTACGTCTGAATAACCAAAGCTGGGTGTTGAACATTAATAGCAAAGGCCAGTTCAACAACGTACCGCCAGAGCTGAACGATATGTGCCGCATTATCAGCCATATTCACCAGCATCATCATTATCTGCTGGGCCGCGTGGAGGTGTAATCATGTTGATTCTGAAGAATGTCACTGCAGTACAGCTACACCCGGCGAAAGTGCAGGAAGGCGTCGATATCGCCATCGAAAATGATGTCATTATCGCTATACACACCGCTACCCTGAAGCCAGCTACAAAGAGATGCATGGCCGGATTGTGATGCCAGGGATCGTATGCTCGCACAACCATTTTTACTCGGGGCTTTCCCGCGGAATTATGGCGAATATTGCCCCCTGCCCGGACTTCATCTCAACGCTAAAAAATCTCTGGTGGCGACTCGATCGCGCCCTTGATGAAGAGTCGCTCTATTACAGCGGGCTGATTTGTTCACTGGAAGCGATTAAGAGCGGATGTACATCGGTTATCGATCACCATGCCTCTCCGGCTTATATCGGCGGATCGCTCTCGACGTTGCGCAACGCATTTCTAAAAGTTGGTCTACGTGCGATGACCTGTTTTGAAACAACAGATCGTAATAACGGTATTAAAGAGTTGCAGGATGGGGTAGAGGAAAACATCCGTTTCGCCCGTCAGATTGACGACGCGAAGAAAGCGGCAAGCGAGCCGTATCTGGTAGAAGCGCATATCGGTGCTCACGCGCCGTTTACCGTGCCAGATGTTGGTCTGGAAATGCTGCGCGAAGCAGTGAAAGCCACAGGCCGTGGTTTACACATACACGCTGCGGAAGACCTTTACGACGTTTCTTACAGTCACCACAGGTACGGAAAAGATCTGCTGGCACGCCTGGCGCAATTCGATCTCATCGATAGCAAAACGCTGGTCGCTCATGGACTGTATCTGTCGAAAGAGGATATTGCCCTGCTTAACCAACGTGACGCGTTCCTGGTACATAACGCCCGTTCAAACATGAACAACCATGTTGGTTACAACCATCATCTTAGCGACATTCGCAATCTGGCACTGGGAACTGACGGCATCGGTTCAGACATGTTTGAAGAGATGAAATTCGCCTTCTTTAAACATCGTGACTCTGGTGGCCCACTGTGGCCAGACAGTTTTGCCAGAGCGCTGACTAACGGCAACGAACTGATGAGCCGCAACTTTGGTGCGAAATTTGGCCTTCTGGAAGCCGGTTATAAAGCAGATTTAACCATTTGCGATTACAACTCGCCAACGCCGCTGCTGGCAGACAATATTGCAGGCCACATCGCCTTCGGTATGGGTTCAGGCAGCGTTAACAGCGTGATGGTTAACGGCGTGATGGTCTACGAAGATCGTCAGTTTAACTTCGATTGCGATTCCATTTATGCGCAAGCCAGAAAAGCCGCCGCCAGTATGTGGCGTCGGATGGATGCGCTGGCATAAATGACCTATACCCTCTTCCTTCAGGGAAGAGGGTTAAATAAGGAAAGAAGATGATTGAACAATTTTTCAGGCCCGACTCTGTAGAACAGGCGCTGGAACTGAAGCGCCGCTACCAGGATGAAGCCGTCTGGTTTGCCGGGGGCAGCAAACTCAACGCCACGCCAACCCGTACCAATAAAAAAATTGCTATTTCCTTGCAGGATCTGGAACTGGACTGGATTGACTGGGATAACGGCGCACTGCGTATTGGCGCAATGTCGCGCTTACAACCACTGCGCGATGCGCGATTTATTCCAGTGGCACTGCGTGAAGCTCTCGGCTTTGTCTACTCTCGTCATGTACGAAATCAGTCGACTATCGGCGGCGAAATAGCGGCCCGGCAGGAAAAGTCCGTTCTTCTTCCGGTTCTGTTAGCACTGGATGCAGAACTGGTCTTTGGCAATGGCGAAACGTTGTCGATTGAGAGCTATCTGGCCGATCCGGGCGATCGCCTGCTAACCGAAATCATCATTAAAGATCCGTATCGCACCTGTGCGACCCGTAAAATTAGCCGTTCCCGGGCGGGGTTAACAGTGGTGACTGCAGCCGTTGCATTAACTGACCACGACGGACTGCGAATTGCGCTGGATGGCGTTGCCAGTAAAGCCCTGCGCCTGCACGATGTCGAAAAACAAAACCTGGAAGGCAATGCACTTGAACAGGCCGTCGCCAACGCCATTTTCCCCCAGGAAGATTTGCGGGGGAGCGTAGCGTATAAACGCTATATCACGGGAGCTCTGGTGGCCGACCTTTATGCCGACTGCCAACAGGCTGGGGAGGAAGCCGTATGATCATCCACTTTACTTTAAATGGCGCACCCCAGGGGCTAACCGTTAACCCTGGCGAAAACGTGCAAAAGCTGTTGTTTGGTATGGGTATGCACTCCGTGCGCAACAGTGATGATGGTTTCGGTTTCGCCGGTTCTGATGCGATTCTTTTTAACGGCAACATCGTTAATGCCTCCTTGCTGATTACAGCACAGTTAGAAAAAGCAAACATTCGCACCGCAGAATCCTTAGGCAAATGGAACGAATTAAGCCTGGTTCAACAGGCAATGGTTGATGTTGGCGTGGTGCAGTCCGGTTATAACGATCCGGCAGCATCTTTGATTATTACCGATCTACTCGATCGCATTGCCGAGCCAACCCGCGAAGAGATCGACGACGCGCTTTCTGGTCTGTTCAGCCGCGATGCGGGTTGGCAGCAATACTATCAAGTCATTGAACTGGCTATTGCGCGTAAAAATAACCCGCGTGCCACGATTGACATCGCCCCCACTTTCCGTAACGACCTTGAAGTTATTGGCAAGCACTACCCCAAAACCGATGCTGCTAAAATGGTGCAGGCGAAACCCTGCTATGTTGAAGACCGCGTAACGGCTGACGCCTGCGTCATTAAAATGTTACGCAGCCCACATGCTCACGCACTGATTACTCATCTGGATGTCAGCAAAGCCGAAGCCTTACCGGGCGTCGTTCACGTTATCACTCATCTCAACTGCCCGGATATTTACTACACTCCTGGTGGTCAAAGCGCGCCAGAACCTTCACCGCTCGACCGTCGCATGTTCGGCAAAAAAATGCGTCACGTTGGCGATCGAGTTGCTGCGATCGTTGCCGAAAGTGAAGAAATTGCGCTCGAAGCACTGAAGCTCATTGACGTTGAATATGAAGTGCTTAAACCGGTAATGTCGATTGACGAAGCAATGGCGGAAGATGCCCCTGTCGTTCACGATGAACCGGTGGTGTACGTCGCTGGTGCGCCAGAGACGCTGGAAGAAGACAATAGCCACGCGGCCCAGCGCGGCGAGCATATGATCATTAACTTCCCTATCGGTTCTCGCCCACGTAAAAATATTGCCGCCAGCATTCATGGTCATATCGGTGATATGGACAAAGGCTTCGCTGATGCTGATGTGATCATTGAGCGAACCTATAATTCAACTCAGGCACAACAATGCCCGACTGAAACACATATCTGCTTTACCCGTATGGATGGCGATCGGCTGGTGATCCACGTCTCCACCCAAGTACCGTGGCACCTGCGCCGTCAGGTAGCGCGTCTCGTTGGTATGAAACAGCATAAAGTTCATGTCATTAAAGAACGCGTGGGCGGCGGTTTCGGCTCCAAACAGGACATCCTGCTGGAGGAAGTGTGCGCCTGGGCAACCTGTGTGACCGGGCGTCCGGTACTGTTCCACTACACCCGTGAAGAAGAGTTTATTGCTAACACCTCTCGTCACGTCGCGAAAGTCACTGTCAAACTGGGGGCAAAAAAAGATGGTCGCCTGACGGCAGTGAAAATGGATTTCCGCGCCAATACGGGCCCTTATGGCAACCACTCACTCACCGTACCGTGTAACGGACCGGCGCTGTCGTTGCCGCTGTACCCGTGCGATAACGTCGATTTTCAGGTCACCACCTACTACAGCAACATTTGTCCAAATGGTGCTTATCAGGGCTATGGCGCGCCAAAAGGTAACTTTGCTATCACCATGGCGTTAGCAGAACTTGCTGAACAATTACAGATTGATCAACTGGAAATTATCGAACGTAACCGGGTACATGAAGGGCAAGAGCTGAAGATCCTCGGTGCGATTGGTGAAGGTAAAGCGCCAACCTCCGTTCCTTCTGCTGCCAGTTGCGCATTGGAAGAGATCCTGCGTCAGGGTCGTGAAATGATCCAATGGTCTTCACCGAAATCACAGGAAGGTGACTGGCGCACAGGTCGTGGCGTCGCCATTATCATGCAGAAATCGGGGATCCCGGATATCGATCAGGCTAACTGCATGATCAAACTGGAATCTGATGGCACCTTTATTGTCCATTCTGGTGGTGCTGATATCGGAACCGGCCTGGATACCGTAGTGACAAAACTGGCAGCAGAAGTGCTGCACTGTCCACCTCAGGATGTGCATGTTATCTCCGGTGATACTGACCATGCATTGTTTGACAAAGGCGCTTATGCCTCGTCTGGTACTTGCTTCTCAGGCAACGCGGCGCGTATGGCGGCAGAAAATCTGCGCGAGAAAATTCTCTTTCATGGCGCACAAATGCTTGATGAACCACTGGAAGATGTCCAACTGGCAACGCCAGGTGTCGTTCGTGGCAAGAAAGGCGAAGTCAGTTTCGGGGATATTGCCCATAAAGGCGAAACCGGTACTGGTTTTGGTTCGCTGGTGGGAACAGCCTGCTACATCACGCCTGATTTCGCCTTTCCGTATGGCGCAAACTTTGCTGAAGTTGCCGTCAACACGCGTACCGGTGAAATCCGCCTGGACAAATTCTACGCATTGCTGGATTGCGGTACGCCAGTTAACCCAGAGTTAGCGTTGGGACAGATCTATGGAGCTACCCTGCGTGCTATCGGACACAGTATGAGCGAAGAAATCATTTATGACGCCGAAGGACACCCGTTAACACGTGATTTACGTAGCTACGGTGCTCCCAAAATTGGTGACATCCCGCGTGATTTCCGTGCCGTGTTGGTGCCGAGCGACGATAAAGTCGGTCCATTCGGAGCAAAATCGATCTCAGAAATTGGCGTAAATGGTGCAGCACCAGCAATTGCCACCGCAATTCACGATGCCTGCGGCATCTGGCTACGCGAATGGCATTTCACACCGGAGAAAATACTTACCGCGCTGAAAAAAATATAAGTAATTAATGGCCGCTTCGGCGGCCTGTTTCCCTTGTATTAAAGATAACTAATTAGTAACTGCGAAAATGAGATAAGCCGTTCTCAAGGCGTCCTGCGCCCCAAATTCGTGGGTATTTATTTTACTGATTCAGATGATCAAATTTACTTTAAAAGGAGTGAAGGGATGTCTGATATAAACCATGCAGGCTCCGACCTTATATTTGAACTGGAGGATCGCCCTCCCTTTCATCAGGCTATTGTTGGTGCCATTACCCATCTGTTGGCAATTTTTGTTCCGATGGTGACCCCCGCATTAATTGTTGGTGCGGCTTTACAGCTTTCTGCAGAAACGACCGCCTATCTGGTTTCTATGGCGATGATTGCCTCTGGCATTGGCACCTGGTTACAGGTAAACCGTTACGGTATTGTGGGTTCCGGTTTGCTCTCAATTCAATCCGTTAATTTTTCATTTGTTACGGTCATGATTGCGCTAGGCAGCAGCATGAAAAGTGACGGTTTTCACGAAGAATTAATCATGTCGTCGCTACTCGGCGTCTCCTTCGTTGGCGCATTTCTGGTTGTCGGTTCTTCTTTTATCCTGCCCTATTTACGTCGGGTTATCTCCCCCACCGTCAGCGGTATTGTGGTGCTGATGATCGGCTTAAGTCTGATTAAAGTCGGCATTATTGATTTTGGTGGTGGATTTGCAGCCAAAAGCAGCGGTACGTTCGGCAATTACGAACACCTCGGCGTTGGATTATTGGTTCTGATTGTGGTGATCGGCTTTAACTGCTGCCGCAGTCCGTTGTTACGCATGGGCGGGATCGCCATTGGGCTATGTGTCGGCTATATCGCATCCTTATGCCTGGGAATGGTAGATTTCAGCAGTATGCGCAATCTGCCGTTAATCACCGTCCCGCATCCCTTCAAATACGGATTTAGTTTCAACTTTCATCAGTTCCTGGTGGTCGGCACGATTTATCTACTTAGCGTACTGGAAGCAGTAGGCGATATCACCGCCACGGCAATGGTTTCCCGCCGACCCATTCAGGGGGAAGAATATCAATCACGTCTGAAAGGCGGCGTGTTGGCAGATGGTCTGGTTTCTGTTATCGCCTCCGCAGTCGGCTCATTACCATTAACTACCTTTGCGCAAAATAACGGTGTTATTCAGATGACCGGCGTCGCCTCACGTTATGTCGGGCGAACCATCGCGGTAATGTTGGTTATCCTCGGGTTATTTCCGATGATCGGCGGCTTCTTCACTACCATTCCCTCAGCAGTTCTGGGTGGGGCAATGACGCTGATGTTTTCCATGATTGCCATCGCCGGTATCCGCATCATTATCACCAACGGATTAAAACGCCGTGAAACACTTATTGTCGCCACTTCTTTAGGTTTAGGACTTGGCGTCTCCTACGACCCCGAAATTTTTAAAATATTACCTGCCTCAATTTATGTATTAGTTGAAAACCCTATTTGTGCAGGCGGGTTAACTGCGATTTTATTAAATATTATCCTCCCTGGTGGCTACCGACAGGAAAGCGTTCTGCCGGGTATTACCTCAGCGGAAGAGATGGATTAACAATAAAGGAGTCAATGATGTCAGGAGAACACACGTTAAAAGCAGTACGAGGCAGTTTTATTGATGTCACCCGTACAGTCGATAACCCGGAAGAGATTGCCTCTGCGCTGCGTTTTATTGAGGACGGTTTATTACTCATTAAACAGGGGAAGGTGGAATGGTTTGGCGAATGGGAAGACGGCAAGCATCAAATTCCTGACACCATTCGCGTTCGCGACTATCGCGGCAAACTGATAGTACCGGGCTTTGTCGATACGCATATCCATTACCCGCAAAGTGAAATGGTCGGTGCCTATGGCGAACAATTGCTGGAATGGTTGAATAAACACACCTTCCCTACTGAACGTCGCTATGAGGATTTAGAGTACGCCCGTGAAATGTCGGCGTTCTTCATCAAGCAACTTTTACGTAACGGCACAACCACGGCACTGGTGTTTGGTACGGTTCATCCGCAATCCGTTGATGCACTGTTTGAAGCCGCCAGTCATATCAATATGCGCATGATTGCCGGTAAGGTGATGATGGATCGCAACGCGCCGGATTATCTGCTTGATACCGCCGAAAGCAGCTATCTGCAAAGCAAAGAGCTGATCAAACGCTGGCACAAAAATGGTCGTCTGTTGTACGCCATTACGCCACGCTTCGCCCCCACTTCATCGCCCGAACAGATGGCAATGGCGCAACGCCTGAAAAAAGAGTACCCCGATACGTGGGTACATACCCATCTCTGTGAAAACAAAGATGAAATTGCCTGGGTGAAATCACTTTATCCTGAACATGATGGTTATCTGGATGTTTACCACCAGTACGGTCTGACCGGTAAAAACTGCGTCTTTGCTCACTGCGTCCATCTGGAAGAAAAAGAGTGGGATCGCCTTAGCGAAACTCAATCCAGCATCGCTTTCTGTCCGACCTCCAACCTTTATCTCGGTAGTGGCTTATTCAATCTGCAAAAAGCATGGCAGAAGAAAGTTAAAGTGGGCATGGGAACCGATATCGGTGCCGGAACCACCTTCAACATGCTGCAAACACTGAACGAAGCCTACAAAGTGTTGCAATTACAGGGCTATCGTCTCTCAGCCTATGAAGCGTTTTACCTTGCCACGCTCGGCGGCGCGAAATCTCTGGGCCTTGACAACCTGATTGGCAATTTTTTACCAGGCAAAGAGGCTGATTTTGTAGTGATGGAACCCACTGCCACACCGCTACAGCAACTGCGCTATGACAACTCTGTATCTTTAGTCGATAAATTGTTCGTGATGATGACGCTGGGCGATGATCGTTCGATCTACCGCACCTACGTTGATGGTCGTCTGGTGTACGAACGTAACTAATAATAAACCTCGTGAGGACATCATTATGTTTGGAGACATCCTACAAACACCGGGCGCATCAAAGCCACAGGGCGCCCTGGATAATTATTTTAAAATTACCGCTCGTGGCAGTACCGTTCGCCAGGAAGTTCTGGCAGGCCTGACCACATTCCTGGCGATGGTTTACTCCGTTATCGTAGTGCCGGGAATGCTGGGTAAAGCAGGTTTTCCTCCCGCAGCGGTCTTTGTTGCCACCTGTCTGGTCGCAGGCTTTGGCTCCCTGCTGATGGGGTTATGGGCTAACCTGCCAATGGCGATTGGTTGCGCCATTTCCTTAACGGCATTTACCGCATTCAGTCTGGTGCTCGGGCAACAAATTAGCGTTCCGGTAGCACTGGGGGCGGTCTTTCTGATGGGGTTGATATTCACCGCCATCTCCGTAACAGGTATTCGTACCTGGATCTTGCGTAATTTACCGATGGGTATTGCACACGGTACAGGTATCGGTATTGGTCTTTTCCTGCTACTGATTGCCGCTAACGGTGTTGGTATGGTTATCAAAAACCCGATTGAAGGCTTACCGGTTGCGCTCGGCGCGTTTACCTCCTTCCCGGTGCTGATGAGCTTGCTGGGATTAGCGGTGATTTTCGGTCTGGAAAAATGCCGCATACCAGGCGGGATCTTGTTGGTCATTATCGTCATCTCGATCATCGGCTTAATCTTTGATCCGGCGGTGAAATACCACGGTCTGGTGGCAATGCCGAGCCTGACTGGCGAAGATGGTAAGTCTCTGATTTTCAGTCTGGATATTATGGGCGCGCTCCAGCCAACCGTACTTCCGAGTGTACTGGCGCTGGTGATGACCGCCGTGTTTGACGCCACTGGCACCATCCGTGCCGTAGCCGGCCAGGCGAATCTGCTGGATAAAGACAACCAGATTATCAACGGGGGCAAAGCCCTGACCAGTGACTCGGTAAGTTCAATATTCTCCGGTTTGGTGGGTGCAGCACCTGCGGCAGTTTATATCGAATCAGCGGCCGGGACCGCAGCCGGGGGTAAAACCGGTTTAACCGCAACCGTGGTTGGCGTTCTGTTTCTGTTGATTCTGTTTTTATCTCCGCTGTCGTTTCTGATCCCCGGTTATGCCACCGCCCCCGCGCTGATGTACGTTGGGCTACTGATGTTGAGCAACGTCTCAAAGCTGGACTTCAATGACTTTATTGATGCAATGGCAGGGCTGGTTTGCGCGGTATTCATCGTCCTGACTTGTAATATCGTCACCGGTATTATGCTGGGGTTTGTGACGCTGGTCGTAGGTCGCGTCTTTGCTCGCGAATGGCACAAGCTGAATATCGGCACTGTTATCATTACCGCCGCGCTGGTCGCGTTTTACGCGGGTGGTTGGGCAATCTAAACGATTCTCCGCGCCTTTCAGCGCGGAGGTTTTTATCAAAGAGGATTCGCACCGCTGGCTGCAATACGCTGCTGGCGAACTCGCTTGAGTTCTCTCTCGGTCAGCAACTGCAAAGCCTGCGTCGGGCAAGATTCAACGCAGGCTGGCCCCTCTTCCCGCTGTTCACAGAGATCACATTTCACGATTTGTTGCCGGGTATGACCGGACAACGACTGAATAGTGATCATCCCAAATGGGCATGCACTAACACAACTCTGACAACCAATGCAGCGGGCAGAGTTTGCCTGCACCATCAGCTCCCCTATGCTCAACGCCTGCACGTGACAAGCGCCAACACAAGGAGCGTTTTCGCACTGGTGGCACATCACTGGCGTACTAATGCTGTCCAGCCGCTGTACCTTCAGCCGGGGTAAAAAGACATCGGCATTCAACTCCTGTTCAGACGGATGAGCGACTACACAGGCAACTTCACAGGTACGGCAGCCAATACAGTCAGCCGGATTAACGATAATTAACGATTTCATCACGATACCTTTGTATCAAACAGAGTTAACATATCGCGCGCCGCCTGCCTTCCTGCGGCCATTGCGGTAACAACCAGATCCGCGCCGTGAACGGCATCACCACCCGCAAAGACTTTTTTCAGATGCGTCTGAGTAGATAAGTATCCCGCGTCGCCGGTTTTAATCAGGCCCCATTTATCAAGTTTAATTCCGCTGCCCTGCAACCACGGCATCGCATGTGCCTGGAAACCAAAGGCCATAATCAGAACATCGGCGGGCAGCTCAAACTCCGACCCCGCCACCGGACGTGGACGACGGCGACCATCTGGCCCAGGCTCCCCCATTGCAGTACGAATCAGACCCACCGCAGTTAAACGCCCATCGTCATCACAGGCGATATATTGCGGCTGAACATTGAACTGAAACTCAACGCCTTCCTCGCGCGCGTTGACCACCTCTTTGCGAGAACCCGGCATACTGACTTCATCACGACGATAAGCACAGGTCACACTGGCGGCATTCAGACGGATGGAAGTACGCAAACAATCCATAGTCGTATCGCCCCCGCCCAATACCACGACTCGCTTACCTTCAACTTCCGTCAGCGGATACTCTCCAGACTCCGGCAATCCCATAAGCTGGCGGGTATGGGCGGTCAGGAACGGTAGCGCCTGAATGACACCGGGAGCGTCTTCATGCGGCAGATCTGCACGCATCATCCCGTAAGTCCCCACACCGAGGAAAACTGCGTCATATTCCACCGTTAACTCGTTGAAAGAGATATCGCGGCCAATTTCACAGTTGAGATGAAAGTCGATTCCCATTGCGGTGAATATCTCACGCCGCTGGCTTAATACCCTTTTATCGAGCTTGAACGGAGGAATGCCAAACGTTAGCATACCGCCAATTTCTGGATGACGATCAAAGACATCAACGTGAACGCCCGCGCGTGCCAGAATATCAGCACACCCCAGCCCCGCTGGCCCTGCGCCAATCACCGCCACTTTTTCCACGCGGGGAGCAACCAGGCTGACATCGGGACGCCAGCCCATCGCCAGCGCGGTATCGGTGATGTAGCGTTCCAGATTCCCGATCGATACAGCGCCAGAGTGATCTTTTAACGTACATGCGCCTTCACAAAGCCTGTCCTGTGGACATACCCTGCCGCAAATTTCTGGTAAGGAGCTGGTCTGGTGACAGAGTTCTGCCGCTTCAATAATCTTCCCTTCCTGTACCAGATGAACATAGTCGGGAATCGCATTATGCAGTGGGCAAAACCAGTTACAGTTGGCTTTCCCGGCACAATAAACACATCGCTCGCTTTCATAAGCCGCTTGTTGATGATCCAGCCCGCAATAAATTTCGCCAAAATGTTTTTTCCGCTCATTCGCTGGAATTTTATCTGCGCCTTTGCGTGGGTTAACAGGGAGCAACGCCGCGTGGCGGGATGGAGGAGTTCCCTCTGACGCTTTTCCTTCTGCCGTTTTGCGCTGGCGGGTCATTTTTATCTGCTGTAACCCTTTATCATCCATCAGCCGTAACGCCTGTGTTGGACAACTCTCAATACAAGCTTGCGTGCCGGAACTGCGCTGGTTACAAAGGTCACATTTCTGCGCAATAGTATCGGCCATCTCAATGACCCCAAAGGGGCAAGCGATTGCGCATCTTTTACAACCAATACATTTTTGTTCGTCCAGTTGTACGCTATCGGGCTGAAAAGTCAGAGCGTTTACCGGACAAGCCGTAACGCAGGGAGCATTGTTGCAATGATGGCAGGCCACCGGATTAGCCGCCAGCCCTTTCCCAACAACGTGGATACGGGGTCGAAAGTCATGACTCAGCGGCCAGAGTTCTTGATTGTGTGCCACCGCACAGGCAATTTCACAGGCATGGCAGCCTATACATTCCGCAGCATCAGCAGCGATAAACTTATTCATTTGCATCCCTTTCATTTGATGAGTTATGTCTTCTCAAATGTCGCGATGCAATAAACGGGCATATATTATAGAACATGCCCGATTTAATAATCATTTTGCTACTGAGATCAAATTATTGCCCCCCAATATATGCTGCTTTCATTCATTAAACATCATTACCAAAAACAGAAGTATCCGACTCAAAAACATTAAATGCGAGAGTCCGACATGCCAGAATGATTAAAGAAATATCAATATGAGAAAATTAGAGATAATTTCACTGCCCATTTATTTTCTCACTTTTTCGGTTTAACCACGATTATGTGATTACCTCCGCATTTCCATTCTATAACTCCCTCTCATCGCTAAAACTGGCATCCCACGAGCATGTCATTAGACAGTTTTATTAACGTAAACGGTTGCTTTTTACTCTGGCGAGCGAAAGGAGAATGACTGATGAGCGCCATAGATTCCCAATTACCCTCATCTTCAGGGCAAGACTGCCCCACTGATGAGGTTGACCGTATATTATCACCAGGAAAGTTGATCATACTCGGTCTGCAACACGTCCTTGTTATGTACGCAGGCGCGGTCGCTGTACCACTGATGATTGGTGACAGACTCGGCCTCTCCAAAGAAGCAATAGCAATGCTTATTAGCTCGGATCTCTTTTGCTGCGGGATCGTCACGTTATTGCAATGTATCGGTGTCGGCCGCTTTATGGGGATCCGCCTGCCGGTGATTATGTCGGTGACCTTTGCGGCTGTAACGCCAATGATTGCCATTGGGATGAACCCCGATATCGGCCTGCTGGGGATTTTTGGCGCGACTATCGCAGCAGGGTTTATCACAACATTATTAGCACCACTTATTGGTCGCTTAATGCCTTTGTTCCCACCGCTGGTTACCGGTGTAGTTATTACCTCTATCGGGCTGAGTATTATTCAGGTTGGTATTGACTGGGCTGCTGGTGGTAAGGGCAATCCGCAATATGGCAATCCCGTTTATTTAGGCATCTCTTTCGCAGTCTTAATTTTTATCTTGCTCATTACTCGCTATGCGAAAGGATTTATGTCCAACGTCGCCGTATTACTGGGGATTGTATTTGGCTTCTTCCTTTCATGGATGATGAACGAAGTAAATCTGTCCGGATTATATGATGCATCGTGGTTTGCCATTGTCACGCCAATGTCGTTTGGTATGCCAGTTTTCGATCCTGTTTCCATTCTGACCATGACCGCCGTGTTAATCATCGTGTTTATTGAGTCGATGGGGATGTTCCTGGCTTTGGGGGAAATTGTTGGTCGAAAACTTTCTTCACAAGACATTATTCGCGGGCTGCGCGTAGATGGTGTCGGAACAATGATTGGCGGTACATTTAACAGCTTCCCGCATACCTCATTTTCGCAGAACGTCGGTCTGGTCAGCGTAACACGCGTTCACAGTCGCTGGGTGTGTATCTCTTCCGGGATCATTCTTATTCTGTTCGGTATGGTGCCCAAAATGGCAGTGCTGGTAGCTTCCATTCCGCAATTTGTACTTGGTGGCGCAGGGCTTGTCATGTTCGGCATGGTGCTGGCGACAGGGATCCGTATTCTGTCGCGTTGTAACTACACCACCAACCGTTACAACCTCTATATTGTGGCAATCAGCCTTGGCGTGGGCATGACCCCAACGCTTTCTCACGATTTCTTTTCTAAGTTACCAGCCGTACTACAACCATTGCTGCATAGCGGCATTATGTTGGCAACCCTTAGCGCTGTTGTGCTGAACGTTTTCTTTAATGGCTATCAGCATCATGCCGATTTGGTGAAAGAATCTGTCTCTGATAAAGATTTAAAAGTCAGGACAGTACGCATGTGGCTTCTGATGCGCAAGCTGAAGAAAAATGAGCATGGTGAATAATATGAATCTTGTAATGCGCGCTATATTCAGCCTGTTATTGCTCTTTATGATCTCCATTCCTGTCATTTCTGACTGTGTTGCAATGGCTATTGAAAGTCGCTTCAAATATATGATGCTGCTTTTTTAGCTGACATTCCTCTGTCGGCATCCGCTCAAAACGGGCGGTTGCCGATAACACTCACTTGGTTAATCATTTAACATTTTAGTTATCTATAATGACGAATGATTAGAATTACATGTGAGAAATTATGCCAACGGAACACGTCATTTTACTGAATACACAGGGAGTCCCTTCGGGAACACTGGAAAAATATGCTGCACACACGGCTGATACCCCCTTACATCTCGCTTTCTCCTGTTGGCTATTTAACGCCAAAGGACAATTGCTGGTTACTCGCCGTGCACTAAACAAAAAAGCGTGGCCAGGTGTGTGGACCAACTCGGTATGCGGTCATCCGCAACTGGGTGAAAGCAATGAAGAGGCGGTGATCCGCCGTTGCCGCTATGAACTGGGCGTAGAAATAACACCACCCGAACCGGTTTATCCAGACTTCCACTATCGCGCCACTGACCCGAATGGCATTGTCGAAAATGAAGTATGTCCGGTATTTGCCGCACGAATTACCAGTACGTTACAGCTCAACGATGATGAAGTGATCGATTATCAATGGTGTGATTTAGCGGAAGTATTACGCAGTATTGATGCCACACCGTGGGCGTTCAGTCCGTGGATGGTCATGCAGGCGACAAACAGCGAAGCCAGAAAAATGTTGTCAGCCTTCGCGCAACAAAAATAAAAAACCCCGACAAATGCCGGGGCTGTGTGCTTACGCGTAAGGCTTATTTTACCGGACGCATCGCCGGGAACAGAATCACGTCACGGATAGTGTGGCTGTTGGTGAACAGCATAACCATACGGTCGATACCAATACCCAGGCCTGCTGTCGGCGGCAGACCATGTTCCAGTGCAGTAACGTAATCTTCATCGTAGAACATTGCTTCATCGTCGCCTGCATCTTTTGCTGCAACCTGATCGAGGAAACGCTGTGCCTGATCTTCAGCATCATTCAGTTCGCTAAAGCCGTTACCGATTTCACGACCACCAATGAAGAACTCAAAGCGATCGGTGATTTCCGGGTTGACGTCGTTACGGCGCGCCAACGGAGAAACTTCTGCCGGATATTCAGTAATGAAGGTCGGTTGAATCAGATTCGCTTCTGCCACTTCGTCGAAGATCTCAGTGACGATACGACCCAGACCCCAGCTCTTCTCCACGTGAATGCCGAGAGATTCAGCAATCGCCTTCGCAGAGTCGAAGTTATCCAGATCCGCCATATCAGTTTCCGGACGATATTTCTTAATCGCTTCACGCATGGTCAGTTTTTCGAACGGCTTACCGAAGTCCAGCTTCACATCACCGTAAGTCACTTCAGTCTTACCGAGAATATCCTGCGCCAGAGTGCGGAACAGCGATTCGGTCAGTTCAATCAGATCTTTGTAATCCGCGTAAGCCATATAGAGTTCCATCATGGTGAACTCTGGGTTATGACGCACGGAAATACCTTCGTTACGGAAGTTACGGTTGATTTCGAACACTCGTTCAAAGCCACCAACCACCAGACGCTTGAGGTACAGTTCCGGCGCAATACGCAGGTACATGTCGAGATCCAGCGCATTGTGATGGGTAATAAACGGACGCGCTGCCGCACCGCCAGGGATCACCTGCATCATCGGGGTTTCAACTTCCATAAAGCCGCGGTTCACCATGAACTGACGGATGCCAGCGAGGATCTGCGAGCGAACTTTAAAGGTGTTGCGGGATTCATCGTTAGAGATGAGGTCCAGATAACGCTGACGATAACGCGCTTCCTGATCCTGCAAACCGTGGAATTTGTCCGGCAGTGGACGCAGTGCTTTGGTCAGCAGACGCAGCTCGGTGCAGTGGATCGACAGTTCGCCGGTCTTGGTTTTAAACAGCTTACCTTTTGCGCCGATAATATCGCCAAGATCCCATTTCTTAAATTGATCGTTATAAACGCCTTCCGGCAGATCATCACGAGCGACATATAACTGAATGCGGCCACCGACGTCCTGCAGGGTAACGAAGGAGGCTTTACCCATGATTCGACGAGTCATCATGCGACCAGCAACAGCCACTTCGATGTTCAACTCCTCCAGCTCTTCGTTCTCTTTGCCGTCGAAGTCTGTATGCAGTTGGTCAGAAGTATGGTCGCGACGAAAATCGTTCGGAAAAGCAACCCCCTGCTCACGCAGGTTCGCCAGCTTTTCGCGACGGGTTTTCAGTTCATTGTTAAGATCGGTTACCGCGTCAGTGCCTTGTACGTGTTGTTCAGACATGTTGGTTCCTTATAACCCAGCTTTCAAACTTGCTTCGATAAATTGATCCAGGCTGCCATCCAGCACTGCCTGCGTATTGCGGGTTTCCACCCCGGTGCGCAGATCTTTAATGCGGGAGTCATCAAGGACATAAGAACGAATCTGGCTGCCCCAGCCGATGTCAGATTTATTGTCTTCCATCGCCTGTTTCTCAGCGTTCTTCTTCTGCATCTCCAGCTCATAAAGCTTCGCTTTCATCTGCTTCATGGCCTGGTCTTTGTTCTTGTGCTGGGAACGGTCGTTCTGGCACTGAGTCACAATCCCTGTCGGGATGTGGGTAATACGCACCGCAGATTCGGTACGGTTAACGTGCTGACCGCCCGCACCGGATGCGCGATAAACATCAATGCGCAGATCCGCTGGGTTGATTTCGATATCGATATCGTCATCTACTTCTGGATAAACAAATGCGGAACTAAAGGACGTGTGGCGACGGCCACCGGAGTCAAACGGGCTCTTACGCACCAGACGGTGAACGCCGGTTTCTGTGCGCAGCCAACCGTAAGCGTAATCACCAGAGATCTTGATAGTCACGGATTTAATACCCGCCACTTCACCTTCCGACTCTTCGATAATTTCAGTTTTAAAACCACGTGATTCTGCCCAGCGCAGATACATACGCTCAAGCATGCTCGCCCAATCCTGCGCTTCTGTACCGCCGGAGCCCGCCTGGATATCGAGGTAGCAATCGGCGCTGTCATATTCGCCGGAGAACATGCGGCGGAACTCAAGCTGCGCCAGTTTTTCTTCCAGGGCGTCGAGTTCAGCAACGGCTTCGTTAAAGGTTTCTTCGTCGTCGGCTTCTACTGCCAGTTCCAGCAGACCGGAAACATCTTCCAGCCCTTGTTTCATTTGGTCGAGAGTATCGACAACAGCCTCGAGGGAGGAACGCTCTTTACCCAGCGCCTGCGCACGCTCAGGCTCGTTCCAGACATCCGGCTGTTCCAGCTCGGCGTTTACTTCTTCCAGACGCTCTTTCTTGGCGTCGTAGTCAAAGATACCCCCTAAGAACGTCGGAGCGTTCCGTGAGGTCCTGAATGCGATTCTTTACCGGATTAATTTCAAACATGGTCTGATTTCTTTTATTGAGCTAGTCAAAATGCGGTGATAAGAGCGGGATTGTACCCAATCCACACTCTTTTTTATAGAGAAGATGACGCTAAATTGGCCAGATATTATCGATGATAATCTGTAGATTGCGGTTGCCGCGAAACTCGTTGATATCCAGTTTGTAAGCCAGTTGCACTTCGCGCACGCCGTTATCTGGCCAAAGAGCCGTATCAACGTTAAACGCAATACCATCCAGTAGCGGGCCGCCGCCGACCGGTTCAACCATAACCTTCAGATGGCGCTCCCCCACCAGGCGCTGTTGCAGCAGGCGGAAATGGCCGTCAAACAGCGGTTCCGGGAACATCTGCCCCCACGGACCGGCATCACGCAGCAGTTGCGCGACTTCCATTGTCATCTCCGCTGCACTTAACGGGCCGTCTGACACAACTTCGCCTTGCAATAAAGAAGGATCAAGCCACTCGGTAACCAGCTCGCCAAAGCGTTGCTGAAAGAGTTCAAATTTATCCTCTTCCAGCGACAATCCTGCCGCCATCGCATGACCGCCAAACTTGAGCATCATGCCAGGGTAGAGCGTGTCTAACCGCTCCAGCGCATCGCGCATATGCAGTCCCTGAATGGAGCGACCGGAACCTTTCAGCGTACCATCACCTGCAGGCGCAAAGGCGATAACCGGACGATGAAAACGCTCTTTGATGCGCGAAGCCAGAATACCAACGACGCCCTGATGCCATTCAGGGTGATACATTGCCAGCCCGCCGGGCAGTGTATCGCGACTACGCTCCAGTTGCTCACACAGGGTCAATGCTTCGACCTGCATTCCCTGTTCGATCTCTTTACGTGTCTGGTTTAACGCATCAAGCTCATTGGCCAGAACGCGCGCCTCACCGAGGTTGTCGCAAAGCAGCAACGCCACGCCAACGGACATATCATCCAGTCGCCCGGCAGCATTGAGACGCGGCCCCAGCGCAAAACCTAAATCGCTGGCAGCGAGTTTTTGCGGATCGCGATTTGCCACTTCCAGCAGAGCTTTAATCCCCGGTCGGCACTTCCCGGCACGAATACGGCTCATCCCTTGCCAGGTCAGGATGCGGTTATTGG
This sequence comes from Escherichia marmotae, assembly GCF_002900365.1. Classification (NCBI taxonomy): domain Bacteria; kingdom Pseudomonadati; phylum Pseudomonadota; class Gammaproteobacteria; order Enterobacterales; family Enterobacteriaceae; genus Escherichia; species Escherichia marmotae. Next base: position 4,134,436 of record NZ_CP025979.1, on the reverse strand, counting down.
CGTCCAGTGGCACAACATCCGCCACAGTCCCCAGAGCGACCAGATCCAGCAATTCCGCCAAATTGGGGATTGCGATGCCACGCTCATCAAACCATCCCTGATCACGCAAAAAGGTGCGTAACGCCAGCATCAGATAAAAGGCCACACCAACGCCTGCCAGTGATTTTGACGGGAACTCGCAGTCACGCAAATTGGGATTAATAATGGCTTCCGCCGCGGGTAACGTTTCGCCGGGTAAATGGTGATCGGTAACAATAACCGGAATGCCCAGCGAGCGAGCGTGTTCAACACCTGCGTGGGAAGAAATACCGTTATCAACCGTTACAATCAACTGCGCACCACGCGCATAAGCTTGATCGACCACTTCCGGACTTAAACCATAACCGTCTTCAAAACGGTTTGGCACCAGATAGTCGATGTTGTCACAGCCGAGAGAACGCATCGCCAGCACGCTAAGGGCTGTGCTGGTGGCTCCGTCGGCGTCGAAATCCCCGACCACAATAATCCGCGTTCCTTCACGAAAAGCGTTGTAAAGGATCTCAACAGCCTTTTCGACACCGCTCAGTTGCTGCCAGGGCAACATACCTTTAACACTGCGCTCCAGTTCCTGCGCGCTGCGCACGCCCCGACTGGCGTATAAACGGCGCAGCAAGGGGGGCAGGTCAGCGGGCAAGTCTGCCGTTTCGTCGACTTCACGACGACGAAGTTGTATCTGTTGTTTCACGCGAATTATTTACCGCTGGTCATTTTTTGATGTTCGTCGAGGAATGCTTTCATCTCTTTCGGCGGCTGGTAGCCCGGCACCAGAGTACCGTTATTCAGCACAACCGCCGGAGTACCACTAACACCAAGCTGTACGCCAAGTGCGTAATGGTCGGCAATATCGATATCGCAACTTGCCGGAGTAACGGCTTTGCCTGCCATTACGTCATCAAAGGCTTTGTTTTTATCTTTTGCACACCAAATGGCTTTCATTTGTTGCTCCGCCTGGCTTTCCAGCCCCTGACGCGGGAACGCGAGATAACGCACGGTGATCCCCAGCGCGTTGTAGTCAGCCATCTGCTCATGCAGTTTGTGGCAGTAACCGCAGGTAATGTCGGTAAACACGGTGATGACGTGCTTTTCTTGCGGCGCTTTGTAGATAATCATCTCTTTTTCCAGCGCATTCAGTTGCTTTAACAGCATCTGGTTGGTGACGTTGACCGGTGCCACGCCGCTAACATCATACATTGGCCCCTGAATGATGTGTTTACCGTCATCGGTGATATACAGCACGCCGCTGTTAGTTAGCACTGTTTTCATACCAGCAACGGGCGCGGGCTGAATATCGCTGCTTTTGATGCCCATTTTAGCTAACGTTTGTTGTATTGCCGCGTCATCCGCCTGAACAAAGCCAGAAAACGTCGCCAACAAAGTAAACAACATAAAACCTTTCTTCATAAATCATCCTGTTCTTTTCAGCTATCACGCCCGCGGGTGATGCTGTTGATGAAGTTGCCGCAGACGCTCAGTGGCGACATGCGTATAAATTTGAGTCGTGGAGAGATCACTGTGACCCAGCAACATCTGCACCACACGTAAATCCGCACCATGATTTAACAAATGGGTGGCAAAGGCGTGACGCAACACGTGCGGCGATAACTTTTCGCTGTCGATCCCCGCCAGCACAGCATAGTGTTTAATGCGATGCCAGAAAGTCTGCCGCGTCATTTGCTGCGCGCGCTGGCTGGGAAACAGTACGTCAATCGACACACCGTTTAACAACCACGGTCGCCCATGTTCCAGATAGGTTTCCAGCCAGTAGACCGCCTCTTCACCTAACGGCACCAGTCGCTCTTTGTTGCCTTTACCTATTACCCGCACCACCCCCTGACGCAAGCTGATATCACTCATCGTCAGACCGACAAGTTCAGAAACGCGCAACCCGGTAGCATACAACACTTCGAGCATCGCTTTGTCACGCAGTTCCAGTGGCTGATCCACCAGCGGTGCCTGCAATAACCTTTCGACCTGCGCTTCACTTAAATCTTTCGGTAAGCGCTGGGGTAATTTCGGTGAAGCAAGATGCGCACTGGGATCGTCTTCACGAAACTTTTCGCGGTAAAGATACTGGAACAATCGGCGCACCGCACTCAATAAACGGGCTGAACTGGTGGCTTTATACCCACCCTCCAGCCGTTCTGCCAATAATGCCTGTAAGTCACCGCTTTGCGCCGTTGCCAGCGTTAGCCCACGATGATGCAACCACTCCACCATCATTGACAGATCGCGGCGATATGCGTTCAACGTATTTTCTGCCAGATTTTTTTCCAGCCACAGGGCATCAAGAAATTGCTCGATGCGTGCCAAATCTTGTTTCACTTGCGCCCCTTACATTTCTCGTTTGATGCATTATGCCTTATTGTGCCGTGACTAAAACGATTCTGATACACTAGCCGCAAAAGCCACAGCAGAATCGAGAAGCTTACGTTATGAATATGGGTCTTTTTTACGGTTCCAGCACCTGTTACACCGAAATGGCGGCGGAAAAAATCCGCGATATTATCGGTCCAGAACTGGTGACCTTACATAACCTCAAGGACGACTCCCCTAAATTAATGGAGCAATACGATGTGCTCATTCTGGGAATTCCGACCTGGGATTTTGGTGAAATCCAGGAGGATTGGGAGGCCGTCTGGGATCAGCTCGACGACCTGAACCTCGAAGGTAAAATTGTTGCGCTGTATGGGCTGGGCGATCAACTCGGGTATGGCGAGTGGTTCCTCGATGCGCTCGGAATGCTGCATGACAAACTCTCAACCAAAGGCGTGAAGTTCGTCGGTTACTGGCCAACGGAAGGATATGAATTCACCAGCCCGAAACCCGTTATTGCTGACGGACAACTGTTTGTCGGCCTGGCGCTGGATGAAACCAACCAGTATGACCTCAGCGATGAGCGTATTCAGAGCTGGTGCGAGCAAATTCTAAATGAAATGGCGGAACACTACGCCTGATTTCCCTGACGGCTTAGCGTATTTGCTTCGCCGTCATCGTATCTCTTGCTGTAACAAAATTCGCCGTAAATCACGCCATTCGGCTTCGTCCATGCTGTCTGCTGCCAGCCACAAATGCTGACGTTTGCCGCTATCAGAACGTAAACGTAACATCATGCCGCTTTTAATCATCCACGGCGTTTTGACGATGCTCCATTCCTGTCCTTGCCAACGTAAACGCCCATCCATCAGCAGGCGAATCTCTCCCTGACGGGAATTAATGCGTCGCTGGCTGCGAACGCAATCAAACACCACCAGCGAAAGCAACACCAGCCATAGCGGGGTGTAACTAAGTGGCCATGGCATGAGTAAAATAACTGCGGCAACCAGCCCATGAATCAGCAGGGAAAGCCACTGCGCGCGCCAGGAGACGCGTAATTCAGATTGCCACAGGACCACGATCCCGGTTCCGTGTCTGAATGAGTCTGACCATCATTTCCAGTTCTGCATCGGCAGGTTTACCATGATTCATCAGCCAGTTGAACAGGTCCGGATCGTCGCATTCCAGCAGACGAATAAAGATGCGTTTTTCGTCATCGCTTAAGCTGTCGTACTCATGTTCGAAAAACGGCATGATTGAAATATCGAGTTCACGCATACCGCGGCGGCATGCCCAATGAATGCGGGCTTTGTTGTTAATATCCATTTTCTTCCTGTCTCACGAAAATCCAGTACCAGGATATTGTAACGTGTTTTTCGACTTCTTTTGCGGGAATATCGGTAAACACAATCGCGATCGCGAAATTAATCCACAACAATTCAATGGCTTCATTTTTTTGGAAGTCATCTCGCAAAGCGAATCAGAAGGCACGGATCGCGTAGTGAAAGCACTTGCAATGCCCCATAGCTCTTTTACCATTAGTCATTAATTACGCCGTTTGTAAAACAGGACTCCATTATGGCTTTTACACCTTTTCCTCCCCGTCAGCCCACGGCTTCTGCCCGTTTACCGCTGACGTTGATGACGCTTGATGATTGGGCGCTTGCCACCATTACCGGCGCAGATAGCGAAAAATATATGCAGGGCCAGGTAACGGCAGATGTCAGCCAGATGACCGAAGACCAGCATCTGCTTGCCGCGCACTGCGATGCCAAAGGTAAGATGTGGAGCAATTTACGTCTGTTCCGCGACGGCGACGGTTTTGCCTGGATTGAACGTCGCAGCGTGCGCGACAACCAGCTTACCGAACTGAAAAAATATGCGGTCTTCTCTAAAGTGACTATCGTCCCGGACGATGAACGTGTACTGCTCGGTGTTGCCGGGTTCCAGGCGCGCGCCGCGTTAGCGAATCTTTTCAGTGAGCTGCCGACTCAGGAAAAACAGGTAGTCAGAGAAGGCGCGACAACCCTACTTTGGTTTGAACATCCGGCAGAGCGTTTTCTGATCGTCACCGATGAAGCCACCGCCAATATGCTGACCGATAAACTTCGCGGTGAAGCGGAGTTGAACAATAGCCAACAGTGGCTGGCGTTGAATATTGAAGCGGGTTTCCCGGTGATTGACGCGGCCAACAGTGGGCAGTTTATCCCACAAGCGACGAATATTCAGGCGCTGGGTGGGATCAGCTTTAAGAAGGGTTGCTACACCGGACAAGAGATGGTGGCACGAGCTAAATTCCGCGGTGCCAACAAACGTGCACTCTGGTTGCTGGCGGGTAGTGCCAGCCGTGTGCCGGAAGTGGGTGAAGACTTAGAACTGAAAATGGGCGAGAACTGGCGTCGTACCGGAACCGTACTGGCGGCGGTAAAACTGGACGATGGTCATGTCGTGGTTCAGGTAGTCATGAATAACGATATGGAGCCGGACAGCATCTTCCGCGTTCGTGACGATGCGAATACGCTGCATATCGAGCCGCTACCTTATTCGCTGGAAGAGTAAATCTCTGTATCGCTCCTGGCATCTATTGCCTGATGCGGCGCTGACACGTCTTATCAGGCATGGGAGTGGGTATCTGTTTTCACAATGGGCACGCTACCCGTAAGCCGGATAAGGCGTTTTCGCCGTATCCGGCGGTTGTGCGCCAATTACGCCTGCCCAATATACAAATAGATCGCCAGGAAATGGCACACGCTGCCGCCGAGCACAAATCCGTGCCAGATGGCATGGTTGTATGGGATGCGTTTGCAGACGTAGAAAATTACGCCAAGCGAGTAAACCACGCCGCCTACCGCCAGTAAGGTAACGCTGCCCGCCGCGAGCTTCACTGCCATTTCATAAATAACCACCAGCGACAACCAGCCCATAGCCAGATAGGTCACCAGCGATAATATTTTAAATCGGTGCGCGATGGTCAGCTTGAACAGAATCCCCAGCAGCGCCATGCTCCAGATAACAATCATCAGCCCGCGCGCCAGCGGTGAATCCAGCCCCACCAGCAAAAAAGGTGTGTAAGTTCCGGCAATCAACAGATAAATGGCGCAGTGGTCAAATTTCTTCAGCCACATTTTTGCCCGTTGATGGGGAATAGCGTGATACAGCGTCGAGGCCAGAAACAGCAGGATCATACTACCGCCATAGAGGCTATAACTGGTTATCGCCGTGGCGCTGGCGTTGAGATCAACAGCCTGAACCAGTAGTAACACCAGCCCGACAATGCCAAACACCAGTCCGATACCATGACTGACACTATTGGCAATTTCCTCTGCCAGCGAATATCCCTGTTTAGAGAGGGGCTTCTGAACCATAACTTACTCCGGAGAACGTCCACGCGCGTGATTGCAACTCCAGCGTAACTGAGAATAGTTCCAGTGAACACCTGTTAGCTAAAATAAATTCTGATTTGAGAGTAATCTCCGAAAAATCATGAAATTAAATATAAAGTTTCAGCTAACAGGCGTTAGTTCAACTTAAAGGCATTTAAATTCAATTACATAAAACTGCGTCTGACCGGGATAGATGTCAGCAATGACCTTTTTCAGTTCAGCCAGAGTCATATTTTCCTGTTGCGCATGTTTTTCTGTGAGAGTATCCAGCGTCACTGTTGAAGTTGCGGTGACTTCAATAGTGCAAAAATAGCCATCATCTTCAAAGCGTCCGACGCGAAGTACATCGCCCGTTTTAAAGTGCGATTCAGATTCGTCACGGATGGTGATGGTTTTACGCCCAGCCAGAATGTCATCCTGGAAACGTTGAAAAAAAGTGATGTCGTTTGGCTGCATGGTAATATTTCCTGTAAGAATTGACTCATTTGGAGCCTATGATAGTGAAAAAACTCACCTTACCGAAAGATTTCTTATGGGGCGGCGCAGTTGCCGCCCATCAGGTCGAAGGCGGCTGGAACAAAGGCGGCAAAGGGCCAAGCATTTGTGACGTTCTGACCGGCGGCGCACACGGCGTACCGCGCGAAATCACCAAAGAAGTCTTGCCAGGCAAATACTATCCGAACCATGAAGCGGTAGATTTTTATGGTCACTATAAGGAAGACATCAAGCTGTTTGCCGAAATGGGCTTCAAATGTTTTCGTACTTCCATCGCCTGGACGCGCATTTTCCCGAAAGGCGATGAAGCCCAGCCTAATGAAGAAGGGCTGAAGTTTTACGACGCCCTGTTCGATGAACTGCTGAAATACAACATTGAACCGGTGATCACCCTTTCTCACTTTGAAATGCCGCTACATCTGGTGCAGCAATACGGCAGTTGGACCAACCGTAAGGTGGTTGATTTCTTTGTACGTTTTGCTGAAGTGGTGTTTGAACGCTATAAGCACAAAGTCAAATACTGGATGACCTTCAACGAGATTAACAACCAGCGTAACTGGCGCGCACCGCTGTTTGGCTATTGCTGCTCTGGCGTGGTTTATACCGAACATGAAAATCCAGAAGAGACGATGTACCAGGTGCTGCATCATCAGTTTGTTGCCAGCGCCCTGGCGGTGAAAGCGGCACGTCGCATCAACCCGGAGATGAAAGTCGGTTGTATGCTGGCAATGGTGCCACTTTATCCTTACTCCTGTAACCCGGACGATGTGATGTTCGCCCAGGAATCGATGCGCGAACGTTATGTCTTTACCGATGTGCAACTGCGCGGCTATTACCCGTCCTATGTGTTGAACGAGTGGGAGCGTCGCGGATTTAACATCAAAATGGAAGATGGCGATCTGAATGTACTGCGCGAAGGCACCTGCGATTATCTCGGCTTCAGCTATTACATGACCAACGCGGTAAAAGCCGAAGGCGGCACCGGTGATGCGATTTCTGGTTTCGAAGGCAGCGTGCCGAACCCATATGTGAAAGCCTCTGACTGGGGCTGGCAGATTGATCCGGTGGGTCTGCGTTACGCGCTCTGCGAACTGTATGAGCGTTATCAGAAGCCTCTATTTATCGTCGAAAACGGTTTTGGCGCTTACGATAAAGTAGAAGAGGACGGCAGCATCAACGATGACTACCGCATTGATTACCTGCGCGCCCACATTGAAGAGATGAAAAAAGCGGTGACTTACGATGGCGTCGATCTGATGGGCTACACGCCGTGGGGCTGCATCGACTGCGTATCATTCACCACCGGGCAGTACAGCAAACGCTACGGTTTTATCTATGTGAATAAGCATGACGACGGTACTGGTGATATGTCGCGTTCACGTAAGAAGAGCTTTAACTGGTACAAAGAGGTGATCGCCAGCAACGGCGAGAAACTTTAATTAGCCGATGTGCCTGATGCGCCCCGCTCATCAGGCCTGGAGCTCCTGTCATATATTGAACTCCAAGATTTTGTATTTACGCTTCATCCGACACACAAAGCGCACCTTATTAACAAACTAAAAAGGCGCCGAAGCGCCTTTAGAAGATAGTCAAATCAGTTAATTACTGGTATTCGCTAATCGGTACGCAGGAACAGAACAGGTTACGGTCACCGTAAACATCGTCCAGACGTTTCACCATCGGCCAGTATTTGTCTGCCACGCCTGCCGGGAACACCGCAATTTCACGGCTGTACGGATGCCCCCACTCAGCAACCAGTTCGTTCTGAATGTGCGGCGCGTTTATCAACGGGTTATCTTCCAGCGGCCAGACTCCGGCTTTCACCTGGTCAATTTCCGCACGGATAGCCAGCATCGCGTCAATAAAGCGATCCAGTTCCACTTTGCTTTCGGATTCAGTCGGTTCCACCATCAGCGTCCCCGCAACCGGGAATGACATTGTCGGCGCGTGGAAACCGTAGTCGATCAGACGTTTGGCTATATCCAGCTCGCTGATGCCGGTTTCTTCTTTCAGCGGACGAATATCGAGAATACATTCGTGCGCCACGCGACCATCGCGACCGGTATACAGCACCGGGAAGGCATCCTGCAGGCGGCTGGCAATATAGTTGGCGTTAAGAATTGCTACCTGGCTTGCTTTTTTAAGCCCTTCTGCGCCCATCATGCGAATGTACATCCAACTGATTGGCAGAATGGATGCACTACCGAACGGTGCCGCAGAAACCGCGCCCTGACGGGTTAACATGCCTTCGATTTGTACCACGCTATGACCCGGCACAAACGGTGCCAGATGCGATTTCACGCCGATCGGCCCCATACCCGGGCCGCCACCGCCGTGCGGAATACAGAAAGTTTTATGCAGGTTGAGGTGCGAAACGTCCGCACCAATAAAGCCCGGTGAAGTGATGCCGACCTGGGCATTCATGTTTGCGCCATCAAGGTAAACCTGACCGCCAAACTGATGCACGATTTCACACACTTCACGGATTGTTTCTTCGTACACACCGTGGGTGGATGGATAAGTCACCATGATGCAGGAGAGATTATCGCCAGCCTGTTCCGCTTTCGCGCGCAGGTCAGTCAAATCGATATTGCCGTTTTTATCACATGCCACGACCACCACCTGCATTCCCGCCATATGCGCAGAAGCTGGGTTAGTCCCGTGGGCAGATGCCGGGATCAGGCAGATATCACGATGCCCTTCGTTGCGGCTTTCATGGTAATGACGAATCGCCAGCAGGCCCGCGTATTCACCCTGAGCACCGGAGTTCGGCTGCATACAGACGGTGTCATAACCAGTCAGTTTGACCAGCCAGTCAGCCAGTTGCGCAATCATCTGCTGATAACCTTCGGCCTGCTCCGGTGGGCAGAACGGGTGCAGTTCAGCAAACTCCGGCCAGGTGATCGGGATCATCTCGGCGGCGGCGTTCAGTTTCATGGTGCAGGAACCCAGCGGGATCATCGCCTGATTCAGCGCCAGATCTTTACGCTCCAGCGAATGCATATAGCGCATCATTTCGGTTTCGCTGTGGTAGCGATTAAATACCGGGTGCGTCAGGATTTCATCGTCGCGCAACATTGCAGGCTGGATAGAGCGGCTGTCGTGAGCCACGTCTTTGTCCAGCGTGTCGATATCCAGCCCGTGATTATCGCCCAGCAGCACGCTGAAAAGCTGCATCACGTTTTCACGCGTCGTGGTTTCATCAAGGGTGACCCCCACGGCGTTCAGAATGTCGCTACGCAGGTTGATTTCAGCCGCTTCGGCACGCGCCAGCACGCCTGCTTTGTCGGCTACGTCTACACACAACGTGTCGAAATAGTACGCATGGCGCAGCTTCAGACCTTTTTGTTGCAGGCCAGCAGCCAGAATATCGGTCAGACGATGAATGCGGTTAGCGATGCGTTTCAGGCCAACCGGACCGTGATAAACGGCATACAGGCTGGCGATGTTTGCCAGCTGTACCTGGGAAGTACAAATGTTGGAGTTCGCTTTCTCGCGGCGAATATGTTGTTCGCGAGTCTGCATCGCCATTCGCAGCGCGGTATTGCCTGCGGCATCTTTCGATACACCAATAATACGGCCCGGCATAGAACGTTTATATTCATCTTTCGCCGCAAAGAAGGCCGCGTGCGGGCCACCGTAGCCCATCGGCACACCGAAGCGTTGCGCCGAACCAAAGACAATATCCGCACCCTGTTTGCCCGGTGCAGTAAGCAGCACCAGTGCCATAATGTCAGCGGCAACACTGACCACAATTTTGCGTGATTTCAGTTCGCTGATAAGCGTTGTGTAATCGTGGATTTCACCGGTAGTGCCAACCTGCTGTAACAGCACGCCGAACACTTCCTGATGATCGAGCACTTTTTGCGCGTCATCGACAATCACTTCAAAACCAAAGGTTTCTGCACGGGTGCGAACCACATCCAGCGTTTGCGGATGAACGTCAGAAGCAACGAAGAAGCGATTGGCATTTTTCAGTTTGCTGACGCGTTTAGCCATCGCCATTGCTTCAGCGGCAGCAGTAGCTTCGTCCAGCAGAGACGCCGAAGCCATATCCAGCCCGGTCAGATCCAACGTTACCTGCTGGAAGTTGAGCAGGGCTTCGAGGCGGCCCTGGGAGACTTCAGGCTGATACGGGGTATACGCGGTATACCAGCCCGGATTTTCCAGCATGTTGCGCAGAATAACCGGCGGCAACTGCACGGCGGTGTAACCCATGCCGATGTAAGACGTGAAGCGTTTATTGCGACTGGCAATAGCCTTGAGTTCCGCCAGCGCGGCGTATTCGGTCGCCGGTGCGCCAACCTGCGGCGGGGTCGCAAGCTGAATATCTTTCGGCACAATCTGGCCGATCAGCGCGTTTAACGATTGTGCGCCAACGGCATTCAGCATTTCTTGCTGTTGCGCGGCGTCCGGTCCGATATGGCGTTCAATAAAAGCGCCGCTGTTTTCAAGCTGGCTTAACGTCTGTGTCATGAGCGATGGTTCCTGAAACGTGCAGTGAATTGTGAACCTCCCTTCTTGCGAAGAGAGTAAGGGTGAGGCGTAAATTTTCCTCACCCTGCCCCTCTCCCAAAGAAGAGGGATAAAGCTATTACTCGTCTTCTAACAATGCTTCGTATGCGGTGGCGTCCAGCAGTGATTCCAGTTCGCTTTCATCGCTGGCTTTGATTTTAAAGATCCAGCCGCCAGTGTATGGCTCGCTGTTTACCAGCTCCGGGGAGTCGCTCAGTGCGTCGTTCACCGCTACGATTTCACCACTTACTGGCGCATAAATGTCTGACGCCGCTTTTACTGATTCGGCAACCGCGCAGTCATCGCCCGCGCTTACCGTTGCGCCCACTTCCGGCAGGTCAACAAACACCATATCGCCTAACAGTTCCTGAGCATGCTCGGTGATGCCAACGGTGTAAGTGCCGTCAGCTTCTTTACGCAGCCATTCGTGTTCTTTGCTGTATTTCAGTTCTGCTGGTACGTTGCTCATCAATCAATCTCCAAAAAAGTAAATCACGCGACGGCTTTGCCGTTACGCACAAAAACAGGTTTAGTCACTTTTACCGGCATTTCACGGTTGCGAATTTGCACAATCGCCGTTTCGCCAATGCCTTCCGGCACACGCGCCAGCGCAATGCTGTAACCCAGCGTTGGGGAGAAAGTCCCGCTGGTAATAATGCCTTCATGCTGATTACCCTGCGCGTCGGTAAAACGCACCGGCAGTTCATTACGCAGCACACCTTTTTCGGTCATCACCAGACCAACCAGTTTCTCTGTGCCATGTTCACGCTGCACTTCCAGGGCTTCACGACCGATGAAGTCACGGTCAGTCGGTTCCCAGGCGATGGTCCAGCCCATGTTGGCTGCCAGCGGCGAGATGGTTTCGTCCATCTCCTGACCATAAAGATTCATGCCCGCTTCCAGACGCAGCGTATCACGCGCACCCAGACCGCATGGCTTAATGCCCGCTTCCACCAGCGCACGCCAGAAATCTGCTGCTTTTTCATTTGGCAGCGCAATTTCATAGCCCGCTTCGCCGGTATAACCGGTGGTGGCAATAAACAGATCGCCCGCCTGCACGCCAAAGAACGGCTTCATGCCTTCCACCGCCTGACGCTGGGCGTCATTAAACAGTGTGGCAGCTTTTACCTGAGCATTCGGCCCTTGTACGGCAATCATGGAAAGGTCATCACGAACGGTAATTTCAATGCCGAAGGGTTCAGCGTGTTGGGTTATCCAGGAGAGGTCTTTTTCGCGGGTGGCGGAGTTAACAACGAGGCGGAAGAAATCTTCAGTGAAGTAGTAAACGATCAGGTCATCTATCACTCCGCCAGAGGCATTCAACATCCCGGAGTAGAGCGCTTTGCCACTTTTGGTGAGCTTCGCCACATCGTTCGCCAGCAGATAACGCAGAAACTCCCGGGTGCGGCTGCCGCGGAGATCGACGATGGTCATATGCGACACATCAAACATTCCGGCATCGGTTCGTACCGCATGATGTTCGTCGATTTGCGAACCGTAATGCAGCGGCATCATCCAGCCATGGAAATCCACCATGCGTGCGCCGCAAAGCGTGTGTTGTTCGTACAAAGGAGTCTGTTGTGCCATCTTGTCCTCATTGAATAAGCGGGGCTGACAACTTTTTCACAGTGAAATTATCACCACGAAACCCAGCATCGGAGCCACTCCCGGTCCCCAACGCAATCGTTCTCTTTTCTCTGAACTTACCACCGAAATAGACGGTTAACCATAAGGTAAAATTGATCATCACATTAGCTTATGGTTAAAAAACGCAAAAATCTCAACAGAATAAAAAACCAAAAATTGATTTTATTTTTATATAAATACAATGCATTAAGAAATTGAATTTGGATAAAGCAATATTAAGAACTGAAAATATGTCAAAAATCACTAAATCAAAAAATCGTAACATTAGAAAATATAATGCGAAATTGAAGGTGAAATTAGTTTATTTCAAATGAGGAAAATCTCCCGACAGAAAAACCGGGAGATTAAAGTGTGATGGGTATCAAATAAACAACAGAGGAGAAATTTTTAACGCAACCATTCAGGCAAATCATTTAACCCCATTGCCTGACGAATAAGCTGCGGCTTAACGCCAGGCAGCGTGTCGGCCAGTTTCAAACCAATATCGCGCAGCAGTTTTTTCGCCGGATTAGCTCCGGAAAAGAGATCGCGGAATCCTTGCATACTTGCCAGCATCAGCGCCGCACTGTGCTTGCGGCTGCGTTCATAGCGACGCAAGTAAATGTACTGCCCGATGTCTTTGCCCTGACGGTGCAGACGTTTCAGTTCGGCAATCAGCTCTGCGGCATCCATAAAGCCGAGATTCACCCCCTGCCCCGCCAGCGGGTGAATGGTATGCGCGGCGTCGCCCACCAACGCCAGGCGGTGAGCGGCAAACTGGCGGGCATAACGCCCCGTCAACGGGAACACCTGACGCTCGCTCTCAACCTTGCATAAGCCCAGGCGATTATCAAAAGCGATATTTAATGCGCGATTAAATTCATCTTCGCTCGCCTGCTGCATCCGCTGCGCCTCCTGAGGAGGTAATGACCAGACAATCGAGCAAAGATGCGGATCGCTCAGCGGCAAAAAAGCCAGAATGCCTTCACCGTGGAAAACCTGGCGCGCCACCGCTTCATGTGGTTCTTCAGTACGAATGGTCGCTACCAGCGCGTGATGCTGATAATCCCAGAAAGTCAGCGGGATATCGGCTTTGTTGCGCAACCAGGAATTTGCCCCGTCCGCGCCAATCACCAGACGCGCCGTTAACATGCTGCCGTCTTTCAGCGTCAGGAAGGTTTCGTTTTCCCCCCTGGCGACTTGCTGTAATTCTGCAGGGGCAAACAGGGTGATATCTGACGACTGTTGCGCTTTGTTCCACAGCGCGTAGTGAATCACTGCGTTTTCAACAATATGCCCAAGATGGCTATAGCCCATGCTTTGATCGTCAAAAGAGATGTGACCAAAACTGTCTTTATCCCACACTTCCATACCGTGATAGCAACTGGCTCTACGGGAGAGAATGTCCTGCCAGATGCCAAGACGGATGAGTAATTTTTCGCTGGCGGCATTGATAGCCGAAACGCGCAGTTGTGGTGGTGCATCCGCCGCCAGAGGTTCCGGTACACGCTGTTCCAGTACGGCGACGCGTAAGCCGCTCCCCTGTAAGCCGCAGGCAACCGCCAGCCCCACCATGCCGCCGCCAACAATGGCTACATCAACACTTTGCATTGTTTATTCCTTAAAACCGCCTTCAACGCGCCACCCAACCGAGGGTGCGCTGCGTCAGCACATCGCGTGCCGGAGTGAATAATTCCATCGCCATCAGCCCGAGGTTGCGCCCGACAACCAGCGGCACCCAACGGTTGGCAAAAAGATGCACCAGACTGTCCGTAACGCCGATAGTCGCTTCGCGATCGCTCTGCCGACGCTGCTGGTAGCGGCACAATACGCCGTAATCACCAATGTCTTCACCACGTTCTTGCGCCTGAGTCAGGGTTTCTGCAAGGCTCATAACATCACGCATACCGAGGTTAAATCCTTGTCCGGCAATCGGATGCAGGGTTTGCGCTGCATTACCCACCAGCACGGTGCGATGGGTAATGGGTTTAGCGGCGCGGGTTAACGCCAGCGGATAAGCACTGCGTTTACCGGCGTGGGTAATTTGCCCCAGACGCCAGCCAAAAGCGGACTGGAGTTCACGGCAAAACGTCTCGTCGCTCCACGCCATGACCTCATCGCCCCGTTCCAGCGGGTGACACCAGACCAGCGAACAACGTCCGCCAGACATCGGCAACATCGCCAGCGGGCCATATTGCGTAAAGCGCTCAAAAGCACGGCCTTCATGCGCAACAGAGGTAGCAACATTAGCAATCACTGCCAGTTGTTCGTAAGGCTCTTGCTGCCAGTCAACGCCGCAGGTGGTCGCTAATGCTGAATGCGTACCATCAGCCGCAACCAGCACACGCCCCGTCAGCGTCTCGCCACTCTCCAGCGTTACGGCAACGTTATCCTGAGTACGAGAAACGTTAGCAACGCGATCCGGACAGTGCAGCGTCACGCCAGGCGCTTTGCGCAACAATGTAAACAGCCGTTGCCCGACATTGTGCAACTCAACAACCTGCCCCAGTGCCGCCAGTTGATAATCTTCTGCGGCGAGGGTGACGAATCCAGCATGACCGCAATCGCTGACATGAACAGTGGTGATGGCAGTTGCGCAATCAGCCAGAGATTGCCAGACGCCGATGCGCGCCAGTTGCTGGCAGGTGCCCGCCGCCAGCGCAATAGCTCGGCCATCAAAGCCAGGATGAACATGTGATTCCGGTGCAGTCGCTTCAATCAGATGTACCGGCAGCGCCCCGTGACTTAACCGGGAAATAGCCAGCGCCAGCGTCGCGCCAGCCATGCCGCCACCGACGATGATTACGCTCATTGCTTTCTCGCGGCCGCCATCAATGCTTCGATTTCTTCCGGCTTTTTCACCACGCTGGCGGTGAGGTTTTCGTTACCGGTTTCAGTAATCACAATATCGTCTTCAATACGAATGCCGATACCGCGATATTGTTCCGGCACATCTGCATCCGGCGCGATATACAACCCCGGCTCTACGGTCAAAGCCATACCCGGTTCAAGAATGCGCGAGCGATCCTGACCATAAACACCCACATCATGAACATCCAGACCTAACCAGTGGCTAAGGCCATGCATAAAGAAAGGACGATGGGCATTTTGGGCGATCAGTTCATCGACGTCACCTTTCAGGATCCCCAGTTTTACCAGGCCGCTAATCATGATACGCACCACTTCACCCGTGACTTCCTGAATGGAGGTTCCCGGACGATACAGGCGCAAACTGGTTTCAAGAGACTCCAGCACAATGTCGTAGATTTCACGCTGTGCCTGAGTGAATTTGCCATTGACCGGGAAGGTGCGGGTAATATCGCCAGCGTAACCTTTATATTCACACCCCGCGTCAATCAACACCAGATCGCCGTCGCGCAGTTCACACTCGTTTTCGGTGTAATGCAAAATGCAGCCATTTTCACCGCTGCCGACAATGGTGTTGTAGGAAGGATAACGTGCGCCGTGGCGGTTAAATTCGTGGTGAATTTCGCCTTCCAGATGGTACTCAAACATTCCTGGACGGCATTTTTCCATCGCCCGAGTGTGCGCCAGTGCGGTGATTTCACCAGCGCGGCGAAGTACGGCAATCTCTTCTGGCGATTTGAACAGGCGCATTTCATGAACAACAGGGCGCCAGTCGATCATCGTTGCCGGAGCGGTGAGATTTTGCCGCGAGCCTTTACGCAGTTTTTCCAGTGCACTGTTCACTATTTCATCAGCATACGCATGTTCGCCCTGGGCATGGTAAACCACATCCAGACCGTTAAGTAGTTGATAAAGTTGCTGATTGATTTCGCTGAACGCCAGTGCGCGGTCAACGCCTAGTTTTTCCGGTGCGGCATCTTGCCCCAGGCGACGGCCAAACCAGATCTCTGCCGTCAGGTCGCGAACGCGGTTAAACAGAACGCTGTGGTTATGAGTGTCATCGCTTTTAATCAGCACCAGCACTGCTTCTGGCTCATTAAAGCCAGTGAAGTACCAGAAGTCGCTGTTTTGACGATAGGGATATTCGCTGTCGGCGCTACGGGTCACTTCTGGCGCTGCGAAAATCAGCGCGGCGCTGGCAGGTTGCATTTGCGCCAGTAAAGCCTGGCGGCGGCGCTGAAATTCTTGCTGAGATATCTCACTCATAACACTCTCCTTACGTTTTTTGTTTTTAGTGTAGAGTCGGCTTTTGTACTTCTGGCGCGGTCGGTTGCGGATGGGTAAAGGTGTCGTGACATAACAGCGCAGCAACACGAACGTATTCAATGATCTCTTCGAGGGACATTTCCAGCTCTTCCTGATCTTCGTCTTCGTCGTAGCCCAGTTGTGCAATGTTACGCAAATCGTCAATAGCTTCACCGGTTTCACCGGTCACTTTGTCGAGCTTCGGTTGTGTGACGCCAAGACCAAGCAGGAAGTGATTTACCCAGCCTGCCAGTGCATCAGCGCGATCGAAAACGCTGACATCATCGCCATCAGGCAGATAAAGCTGAAAAAGGAAGCCGTCATCTTGCAGGGCATCGCTGGTAGCAGAGTGCATTTTACGCAATGCCTGTGCCAGCTCATGACCGAAAGCCATGCCTTCGTTCGTCAGGTCATGAAGCAGCGGCAGCCATGAGCTGTCATCATTGCCACCGCAAAGCATCCCGCTGATTAAACCATGCATTTCAGCAGGGGTCAGACCTGTCCCTTGTTGGTTCAGATACTGGTTCATCTCGTTGTAACCAGGCATTTCGTTCTGTATAGACATAAGCATTCGACATCAAAGGGAGGAAGATTCATGATATGCTATCACTTTGGACCCTGGTGAACCAGAAAAGGGCTTGTCTCATTGCACCAGGGTAGCTATAGTTTCGCCCCTTCGCAGACCAAAGGTCTGAAGGCGAAGGCAGCGCAGTCAATCAGCAGGAAGGTGGCATGTCTGCACAACCCGTCGATATCCAAATTTTTGGCCGTTCACTGCGTGTGAACTGCCCGCCTGACCAAAGGGATGCGTTGAATCAGGCTGCGGACGATCTGAACCAACGGTTGCAAGATCTGAAAGAACGCACTAGAGTCACAAATACAGAACAGTTGGTTTTCATTGCTGCATTGAACATCAGCTATGAGTTAGCGCAAGAAAAAGCGAAGACTCGTGACTACGCGGCAAGTATGGAACAGCGTATTCGGATGCTGCAACAGACCATAGAACAAGCGTTACTTGAACAAGGTCGCATCACCGAAAAAACGAACCAAAACTTTGAATGACACTTTTCGGTTTACTGTGGTAGAGTAAACGTGAAGACAAAATTTCTCTGAGATGTTCGCAAGCGGGCCAGTCCCCTGAGCCGATATTTCATACCACAAGAATGTGGCGCTCCGTGGTTGGTGAGCATGCTCGGTTCGTCCGAGAAGCCTTAAAACTGCGACGACACATTCACCTTGAACCAAGGGTTCAAGGGTTACAGCCTGCGGCGGCATCTCGGAGATTCCCTTCTTATCTGGCACCAGCCATGACACAACTACCAGAACTTCCACTTACATTATCCCGACAAGAAATCCGTAAAATGATTCGGCATCGCCGTCGTGCCTTAACGCCGGAGCAACAACGCGAAATGGGTCAGCAGGCCGCAACCCGGATGATGAACTACTCCCCTGTTGTAATGGCGCATACGGTTGCCGTTTTTCTCTCATTTGATGGCGAACTCGACACCCAACCGCTCATAGAACAGCTCTGGCGTGCCGGTAAGCGCGTATATCTTCCAGTTTTGCATCCCTTTAGTGTCGGTAACTTACTGTTCCTGAATTACCATCCGCAAAGTGAACTGGTGGTGAACAGATTAAAAATCCACGAGCCGAAACTGGACGTGCGCGATGTACTTCCCCTTTCCCAATTAGATGTCCTCATAACGCCGCTGGTAGCCTTTGATAAGTACGGTCAACGCCTGGGAATGGGGGGCGGTTTTTATGATCGGACATTGCAAAACTGGCAGCACTATAAAATGCAGCCAGTTGGTTATGCACATGATTGTCAGTTAGTAGAAAAACTTCCTGTCGAAGAGTGGGATATTCCGCTACCTGCGGTGGTTACACCGTCGAAAGTCTGGGAGTGGTGAGGACGACACACCTGCATCGCCCTGATTGACATCGTTTATTCTTTGACCTAATTTAGTGAGTAAGGGTCCTGAGACTGACTGTTAATAAGCTGGCAAATTTATCAGTAACAGTACAATCAGTATGATGACAAGTCACATCATACCCCTTCTCCTTTAAGCCCTCGCTTCGGTGAGGGCTTTACCGTTACAGCGCCATGCTGCACCGCCATCGTAAATCTTCTTCGAGTAAACACAACGTATTGATCTGGCTTTGATTTCTTTCTTCGAGCAGGCTCACAAAGGCGATTGCACAACCCTGCAAATGTGGTGAGAAGCATGGGGAAAAGGGACAAAAAAACGGGCAAGTCAGCGACCTGCCCGTTGTTTGTCAGAGAAGGGGAATCAGTACAGCAAACGGGCGCGAATGGTGCCAGGAATAGCTTTCATGGCCTGCAATGCTTTTTCGGCAACGTCTTCATCGGCTTCAATATCAATAACTACGTAGCCCATCTGAGCAGACGTTTGCAGATACTGCGCGGCGATGTTAACGCCCTGCTCGGCAAATATTTTGTTCAGCGCAGTCAGCACGCCCGGACGGTTTTCATGGATGTGCATCAAACGACGACCACCGTGCAACGGCAGCGATACTTCCGGGAAGTTCACCGCAGAAAGCGTGGAGCCATTGTCAGAGTACTTGATCAATTTTCCTGCAACTTCCAGGCCGATATTCTCCTGCGCTTCCTGAGTCGAACCGCCAATGTGTGGCGTCAGCAGGACGTTGTCGAATTCGCACAGCGGAGAGGTAAACGGATCTCTGTTGGTCGCCGGTTCCGTCGGGAATACGTCAATTGCCGCACCAGCAAGGTGTTTGCTCGCCAGCGCGTCACACAGTGCCGGAATATCGACTACAGTACCGCGCGAGGCGTTAATCAGTAGCGAACCGGGCTTCATCAGCGCAATCTCTTTCGCGCCCATCATATTTTTGGTGGACGGATTTTCTGGCACATGCAGACTTACCACGTCGCTCATATTCAGCAGGTCGGAAAGATGTTGCACTTGAGTCGCGTTGCCCAGTGGCAGTTTGTTTTCAATATCATAGAAGTAAACATACATCCCCAGCGACTCCGCGAGAATGCCAAGCTGCGTACCAATATGACCATAGCCAATGATACCCAGCTTTTTGCCGCGAGCTTCAAAAGAACCCGCCGCCAGTTTGTTCCACACGCCACGGTGCGCTTTAGCGTTGGCCTCCGGCACTCCGCGCAATAGCAGCAAAAGTTCGCCAATCACCAGCTCAGCAACGGAACGCGTATTCGAAAACGGTGCGTTAAATACCGGGATCCCACGTTTTGCCGCAGCATTTAAATCAACCTGGTTTGTGCCTATGCAGAAACAACCAATAGCGACCAGCTTTTCTGCGGCATTGATCACGTCTTCTGTCAGATGGGTACGGGATCGCAGGCCGATGAAGTGGGCATCGCGGATGGATTCTTTTAATTGTTCATCATCCAGCGCGCCTTTGTGAAATTCGATGTTGGTGTAACCCGCCGCGCGAAGGCTTTCCAGCGCCTTTTGGTGCACGCCTTCTACCAGCAGAAACTTAATCTTGTCTTTCTCCAGCGATACCTTTGCCATTTACCCAATCCTGTCTTTGAAATGTTGTGTGTGGATTTACATCCGCCTTTCAACATATCAAAAAATAATATTGCGGCAATATGAACGTTTGCGTCGCGATGTTGAGGAAATATCACACAAGGTTGATTAACAGAAGAAAATGCTGGAGATAAGACTTTGTTTAGAGCGTTAGGTAACAGAGGGTTAAAAACGTGACAGATGTCACCAAATTTAACAATGAAAAAAATTTTTAACGGGGGAGAGAACTCCCCCGTCAGATCATTTCACAATGGTTTTGACGCCGTCAGGTGTGCCAATCAGCGCGACATCCGCACCACGGTTGGCAAACAGACCAACAGTAACCACGCCAGGGATAGCGTTAATTGCGTTTTCCATCGCCACCGGGTCAAGAATTTCCATGCCGTGAACGTCGAGGATCACGTTGCCGTTATCAGTCACCACGCCCTGACGGTATTCCGGACGGCCGCCTAATTTCACCAACTGACGAGCTACTGCACTACGCGCCATCGGGATAACTTCTACCGGCAGTGGGAATTTACCCAGAATATCGACCTGCTTGGAAGCATCTGCAATACAGATAAACTTCTTCGCGACTGAAGCGATGATTTTTTCACGGGTCAGCGCCGCGCCGCCACCTTTGATCATCTGCATATGGCCGTTGATTTCATCTGCTCCGTCGACGTAAATTCCAAGGCTGTCCACTTCATTGAGGTCAAAAACGTGAATGCCAAGGCTTTTCAGTTTTTCAGTGGATGCATCGGAGCTGGAAACTGCCCCTTCAATCTGACCTTTCATCGTGCCGAGTGCATCAATAAAGTGTGCGGCGGTGGAACCTGTACCTACACCAACAATGGTCCCGGGCTGAACATACTGAAGTGCCGCCCATCCTACTGCTTTTTTCAATTCATCCTGCGTCATGATCGTTTCGCCTGTGGTATGAAATTTCACACGCATTATATACAAAAAACGCGGTTCAGACCCCGTCAGCAAGTCGTGCGACTAACTCATCCATGAATAACAGGCAATAGGGGGAATTCTCTTTCGTCCCTGCAAGCCTGGATATCAGCAGGCATCGGGTGACCCCTTTTATCAACCAGCGTGCATATCTGAAGCTGCACCGATAAAAGTGAAGCTCTACAGAACTTTTCCCGGGTCTCCACAAAGACAAAAAGACACGGTAACGCCACCCAAAATTTCCATTATAGCTACTTTTTCATACGCTAAATGCTCTGTACCCAAAGCAAAATTATGTCATAGTTCGGCATAAGAAAATTTGAGGAGTAGGTTAAAGCAATGAAACGCCCGGACTACAGGACATTACAGGCACTGGATGCGGTGATACGTGAACGAGGATTTGAGCGTGCGGCACAGAAATTGTGCATTACGCAATCAGCCGTCTCACAGCGCATTAAGCAGCTAGAAAATATGTTCGGGCAGCCGTTACTGGTGCGCACTGTCCCGCCGCGGCCTACTGAGCAAGGGCAAAAACTGCTGGCACTGCTTCGCCAGGTTGAGTTGCTGGAAGAGGAGTGGCTGGGCGATGAACAAACCGGTTCAACCCCGCTACTGCTTTCGCTTGCAGTCAACGCCGACAGTCTGGCAACCTGGCTGCTTCCGGCGCTCGCTCCTGTGCTGGCTGACTCGCCTATCCGTCTGAATTTACAGGTGGAAGATGAAACCCGTACCCAGGAGCGCCTGCGTCGTGGCGAAGTGGTCGGCGCGGTGAGTATTCAACATCAGGCGCTACCAAGCTGTCTTGTCGATAAACTTGGCGCGCTTGACTATCTGTTCGTCAGCTCCAAACCGTTTGCTGAGAAATACTTCCCCAACGGAGTAAGCCGCTCCGCGCTGCTCAAGGCACCGGTGGTGGCGTTTGACCATCTTGACGATATGCACCAGGCATTTTTGCAGCAAAACTTCGATCTGCCGCCAGGTAGCGTACCGTGCCATATCGTTAACTCGTCAGAAGCCTTCGTTCAACTCGCTCGCCAGGGAACAACCTGCTGTATGATCCCACACCTACAAATTGAGAAAGAACTGGCTAGCGGCGAGTTGATAGACCTGACACCGGGGCTGTTTCAACGGCGAATGCTCTACTGGCATCGCTTTGCCCCAGAAAGCCGCATGATGCGTAAAGTCACTGATGCTTTGCTCGACTATGGTCACAAAGTACTTCGTCAGGATTAATCAATCACTTAATGCCTGATAGCACATATCAGGCATTTTCCTTCTTTCTTTTTACCTTCTTTGAACAACGTCACAAAAGAGACAAATCTCACACGGCAAAAAACGACGCCTCAATGCATTTTTTTTGCTGGCGACAAACCCGTTTAAAAAGCTCACCGTAAGCGCAAATCCCCTATTTTTATTGCGCTTTATGGAGCAAATAATGTCAAACGTGCAGGAGTGGCAACAGCTTGCCAACAAGGAGTTGAGCCGTCGGGAAAAAACCGTCGACTCACTGGTACGGCAAACGGCGGAAGGGATCGCCATCAAGCCGCTGTATACCGAAGTCGATCTCAACAATCTGGAAGTGACAGGCACCCTTCCTGGCTTGCGGCCCTACGTTCGTGGCCCCCGCGCCACCATGTACACAGCCCAGCCATGGACCATCCGCCAATATGCCGGTTTCTCAACGGCCAAAGAGTCTAACGCCTTTTATCGCCGTAACCTCGCGGCCGGGCAAAAAGGTCTTTCCGTTGCCTTTGACCTCGCCACCCACCGCGGTTACGACTCCGACAATCCGCGTGTTGCTGGCGATGTCGGAAAAGCGGGCGTTGCTATAGACACCGTAGAAGATATGAAGGTGCTGTTCGACCAAATTCCACTGGATAAAATGTCGGTGTCAATGACCATGAACGGCGCAGTCCTGCCAGTACTGGCGTTTTATATCGTGGCCGCTGAAGAGCAAGGAGTTCCCCCCGATAAACTTACTGGCACCATCCAGAACGACATCCTGAAAGAGTACCTCTGCCGCAATACCTATATTTACCCGCCGAAACCGTCTATGCGCATTATCGCTGATATCATCGCCTGGTGTTCCGGCAATATGCCGCGCTTTAATACCATCAGTATTAGCGGCTACCACATGGGCGAAGCGGGTGCAAATTGCGTGCAGCAGGTGGCATTCACCCTGGCTGATGGGATTGAATACATCAAAGCTGCACTCTCTGCTGGTCTGAAAATTGACGACTTTGCCCCACGTCTGTCGTTCTTCTTCGGTATTGGCATGGATCTGTTTATGAACATCGCCATGCTGCGTGCTGCACGTTATCTCTGGAGCGAAGCGGTAAGCGGATTTGGAGCCAAAGATCCAAAATCACTGGCGC
Organism: Escherichia marmotae; assembly: GCF_002900365.1. Taxonomy (NCBI): domain Bacteria; kingdom Pseudomonadati; phylum Pseudomonadota; class Gammaproteobacteria; order Enterobacterales; family Enterobacteriaceae; genus Escherichia; species Escherichia marmotae. The sequence continues at coordinate 4,111,039 of NZ_CP025979.1, read as the reverse complement.
TGCGTACCCACTGTCAAACCTCCGGCTGGAGTCTCACCGAGCAAGATCCCTATAACAACGTTATCCGCACCACCATTGAGGCACTGGCCGCGACTCTGGGCGGTACTCAGTCGCTGCATACCAACGCTTTTGATGAAGCTCTTGGTCTGCCAACCGATTTCTCGGCACGTATTGCCCGCAACACTCAGATCATTATTCAGGAAGAGTCAGAACTCTGCCGCACCGTCGATCCGCTAGCCGGTTCTTATTACGTTGAGTCACTAACTGATCAGATCGTGAAACAGGCCAGAGCCATCATTGATCAGATCGACGAAGCCGGTGGCATGGCGAAAGCGATCGAAGCGGGCTTGCCAAAACGAATGATCGAAGAAGCATCTGCGCATGAACAATCGCTGATCGACCAGGGCAAACGGGTGATAGTTGGCGTGAACAAGTACAAACGGGATCACGAAGACAAAACCGATGTACTGGAGATCGACAATGTGATGGTTCGTAACGAGCAAATTGCTTCGCTGGAACGCATTCGTGCCACCCGTGATGATGCAGCCGTAACCGCCGCGCTGAACGCCCTGACTAACGCTGCGCTGCAAAACGAAAACCTGCTGGCTGCCGCTGTTAATGCAGCACGCGTTCGCGCGACATTGGGTGAGATTTCCGATGCACTGGAGGCCGCTTTTGACCGTTATCTGGTGCCGAGTCAGTGTGTTACCGGCGTGATTGCGCAAAGTTATCACCAGTCGGAAAAATCAGCCTGCGAATTTGATGCCATTGTTGCGCAAACGGAGCTGTTCCTCGCCAACAATGGTCGTCGCCCACGTATTCTGATCGCAAAAATGGGTCAGGATGGGCACGATCGCGGAGCGAAAGTCATTGCCAGCGCCTATTCCGATCTGGGTTTTGACGTTGATCTCAGCCCGATGTTCTCGACGCCAGAAGAGATCTCCAGACTGGCGGTAGAAAACGACGTTCATGTGGTGGGCGCATCCTCTCTCGCGGCTGGACACAAGACGCTGATCCCGGAACTGGTCGAAGCCCTTAAAAAATGGGGGCGCGAAGATATCTGTGTAGTCGCTGGCGGCGTTATTCCACCGCAAGATTATGCCTTCCTGCAAGAGCGTGGCGTGGCGGCGATTTATGGCCCTGGTACTCCCATGCTCGACAGTGTACGTGATGTGCTGAACCGAATTAGCCAGCATCATGATTAACGAAACCACACTAGCAGACAACATTCGCCGCTTACGTGAGGGTGAACGAGCCACACTTGCCCAAGCCATGACGCTGGTAGAAAGCCGCCATCCGCGTCATCAGGCGCTAAGTAACCTGTTGCTCGATGCCATCATGCCATTCTGTGGAAATGCGCTGCGGCTGGGCGTTACCGGTACACCCGGCGCGGGGAAAAGTACCTTTCTTGAAGTCTTCGGCATGCAGCTAATTCGCCAGGGGTTGAAGGTCGCGGTGATTGCCGTTGATCCCAGCAGCCCGGTAACCGGTGGCAGCATCCTTGGTGACAAGACACGTATGACCGAACTGGCTCGTGCCGATGCGGCGTTTATTCGCCCGGTTCCGTCATCTGGTCATCTGGGCGGTGCCAGCCAACGAGCACGGGAGTTAATGCTGTTATGCGAAGCGGCGGGTTATGACGTGGTGATCGTTGAAACCGTCGGCGTCGGACAGTCGGAAACGGAAGTAGCCCGCATGGTCGACTGTTTTATCTCACTACAAATTGCCGGTGGTGGTGATGATCTCCAGGGCATTAAAAAGGGGCTAATGGAGGTGGCAGATCTGGTTGTCATCAACAAAGACGATGGCGATAACCACACGAATGTCGCCATTGCCCGCCATATGTACGAAAGCGCCCTACATATTCTGCGTCGCAAATATGAAGAATGGCAACCACGAGTCCTCACCTGTAGCGCACTGGAAAAATGCGGTATCGATGAGATTTGGCACGCGATTATCGATTTCAAAACCGCGCTTACCGCCAGCGGTCGTTTGCCCCTGATGCGGCAGCAACAATCGGTGGAATGGCTGCGTAAGCAAACCGAGGAAGAAGTGCTGCACCACCTGTTCGCTAATGAAGATTTCGATCGCTATTACCGCCTGACGCTATTTGCAGTCAAAAACAACACGCTTTCGCCGCGCACCGGCCTGCGGCAACTCAGTGAATTTATCCAGACTCAATATTTTGATTAAAGGAATTTTTATGTCTTACCAGTATGTTAATGTTGTCACCATCAACAAAGTTGCGGTAATTGAGTTTAACTATGGCCGCAAACTCAATGCATTAAGTAAAGTCTTTATTGATGACCTGCTCCAGGCATTAAGCGATCTCAACCGTCCGGAAATCCGTTGTATCATTCTGCGTGCCCCGAGTGGTTCCAAAGTGTTCTCCGCAGGTCACGATATTCATGAACTGCCATCAGGCGGCCGCGATCCACTCTCCTACGATGATCCGCTACGCCAAATCACCCGCATGATCCAAAAATGCCCCAAACCGGTAATTTCGATGGTTGAAGGGAGCGTCTGGGGAGGCGCATTTGAAATGATCATGAGTTCCGATCTGATCATCGCCGCCAGCACCTCCACCTTCTCAATGACGCCAGTTAACCTCGGCGTCCCATATAACCTGGTCGGCATTCACAACCTGACCCGTGACGCGGGTTTCCACATTGTCAAAGAGCTGATTTTTACCGCTTCGCCAATCACAGCCCAACGCGCGCTGGCTGTTGGCATTCTCAACCACGTTGTTGACATCAACGAACTGGAAGATTTCACCTTACAAATGGCTCACCACATTTCCGAAAAAGCACCGCTGGCGATTGCGGTAATCAAGGAAGAACTGCGCGTGTTGGGCGAAGCACACACCATGAATTCAGATGAGTTTGAACGTATTCAGGGGATGCGCCGGGAGGTTTATGACAGCGAGGATTATCAGGAAGGTATGAACGCCTTCCTAGAAAAACGTAAACCTAATTTCGTCGGTCATTAATGATCTGCGAACAAAGGAGTAAAGGATGAGTATGACCTGGGCAAGGATGACCGCCGATGAAGCGGCGGAAATTATCCGGCACAACGATATGGTGGCATTCAGCGGCTTTACCCCTGCGGGTTCACCTAAAGCCCTGCCTGCTGCTATTGCCCGTCGTGCCAATGAACAGCATGAGGCGAAAAAACCGTACCAAATTCGCCTGCTAACCGGAGCGTCAATTAGCGCCGCCGCCGATGATGTACTCTCTGAAGCTGACGCTGTTTCGTGGCGCGCTCCGTATCAAACATCATCTGGATTACGCAAAAAGATCAATCAGGGTGCGGTCAGTTTTGTTGATCTACATTTGAGCGAAGTAGCGCAAATGGTCAACTACGGCTTCTTCGGTGACATTGATGTTGCGGTAATTGAAGCTTCAGAGATCGCACCGGATGGACGTGTCTGGTTGACCAGTGGGATCGGTAACGCGCCGACCTGGTTACTGCAGGCAAAGAAAGTGATCATTGAACTCAATCACTATCACGATCCGCGCGTTGCGGAACTGGCAGATATTGTGATTCCAGGAGCACCACCGCGGCGCAATAGCGTTTCGATCTTCCATGCAATGGATCGCGTCGGTACTCGTTATGTGCACATTGATCCGAAAAAGATTGTTGCGGTCGTGGAAACCAACTTACCTGATGCAGGTAATATCCTGGATAAGCAAAATCCCATGTGCCAGCAAATCGCTGACAATGTAGTCACCTTTCTGTTACGTGAAATGGCACTGGGGCGTATTCCACCGGAGTTTTTGCCATTGCAAAGTGGGGTTGGCAACATCAATAATGCGGTAATGGCACGTTTCGGAGATAACCCGGATATTCCACCGTTTATGATGTATTCGGAAGTGCTACAGGAATCGGTGGTTCATCTTCTGGAAACCGGCAAAATCACCGGTGCCAGCGCCTCCAGTCTGACAATCTCTGCCGATTCACTGCGTAAGATTTACGACAATATGGACTACTTCTCCAGCCGCATTGTGTTACGTCCGCAGGAGATTTCCAATAACCCGGAAATTATCCGCCGCCTTGGTGTTATCGCTCTGAACGTGGGTCTGGAGTTTGATATTTACGGACATGCCAACTCAACGCATGTTGCCGGTGTTAATTTGATGAACGGTATCGGCGGCAGCGGCGATTTTGAACGCAATGCTTACCTGTCGATCTTTATGGCACCGTCGATCGCCAAAGAAGGCAAGATATCAACTATCGTGCCAATGTGTAGCCATGTCGATCACAGCGAACACAGCGTGAAAGTGATCATCACTGAACAAGGGATTGCCGACCTGCGCGGCCTCTCCCCACTTCAGCGCGCACGCGCTATCATCGATAACTGTGCCCATCCCATGTACCGTGACTATCTGCATCACTATCTGGAAAATGCACCTGGTGGGCATATTCACCACGATCTTAGCCACGTTTTCGATCTGCATCGTAACTTGATCGAAACTGGCTCGATGCTGAGTTAATTGCTCGTACCGTCACGATCTTCAGAAATTTGCTGTAGCATCGTGGCGGTATAGCGATGGTTTTTCAGTGAATAGAGGTATTCCTGCATATACATTGGCGTATGCGGCGCATCAAAATATTTCAGCGTTGCCGGGTTCACCAGCCGCCAGGCAAAATGTGGAATGACTGTCAGGAAATGTCCGCGCTCAACGGCGCTTATTTTGGCCATAAAACTGTAGGGACGATAAATGATTGTTGGATTAATCCCACAAGGACGCATGTTCGCATCAATCATCGCTTCATAGTTAGCGCGGTTCTGAAAGCGCATCTGTAACCACGGCAGCTCCTGTAATAACTCCTGCTCCTGGCGTTCTTCAAAACGGCGAGAAACGAGAAACCCCAGTCGCAGCGGCGAAAGTTCGCTGATAGTCAGGCTCTCCAACCCCTTTACACGCCCGGAGACATGCTGCGGAGAGATAATAAAATCAAACTGGTGGTGGAAGAGATTATCAATAACCCCATTTTCACTAAACTCAACCGGCTGGGCTGTCACCCCTTCATATTTATCACCAAGGCTGATTAGCTGATCAAAAATAATCGTCGGATAGGTATTATCTATACCAATTACAATTTCACGAGAACGACGCCCGGAATTATGAATTTCATTATCAATAGCAGAAATTCGTTGGTAAACCGGAAAAAGTTTTTGATAAAGTTCCTGTCCAGCTTTATTAAGACTAATATTGTTATCTTTACGGGTAAACAATGTATAACCAATTTGCTCCTCCAGCGCGGCAATACTTTTGCCGAACGGCGACGCCGTCATATGTATTTTTTCTGCTGCCCGGGCAATATTATTAGTTTGCGCTAATAAAATTGCGCATCTTTTTTGAAATAAAAATATCCATACCCTCTCCCCAAACATCACTGTCCGCTTAACCGTTTCAGTTATTCAATCTTTGATGAAATCGCGTGCAAAGATAGGTGATTGCATCATGGTTTTACAGAAAATTACAGAAAAAGGAGGCGATATCAGGTGAAGACATTAGCCCGACAAAGGCGTCGGGCTAAAAGTATTATTGTGCGGTAGGTGTTTTTGCAGGTTGCTGATCAACAGGTTCTAACTGGAAGACCACATCAACCTGATCATCAAACTGAATAGCAGCCTGCTCGTAAGTTTCCTGAGTGGAAACCGGCGCGGCATCAGCTTTCATCATTCGAACCATCGGGCTGGGCTGATAGTTGGAAACATGGTAGCGCACGCTATATACCGGCCCCAACTTGCGATTAAAGCCGTTCGCCAGCTCCTGTGCCTGATGAATCGCATTATCAATCGCCGCCTTACGCGCTTTATCTTTATAGGCATCAGGTTGCGCCACCCCCAAGGAAACAGAACGAATTTCGTTAAGCCCGGCCTTCAGCGCGCCATCCAGCAAAGAATTCAGTTTGTCTAACTGACGAAGCGTTACTTCCACCGTTCTCACCGCCCGGTAGCCTTTCAGAATACTTTTACCATCCTGGTAATCGTAATCAGGCTGGGTGCGTAAATTGGCAGAGCTGATATCTTTTTTCGCGATCTGATTGAGTTCAAGGAAAGAGATATATTGCGCCACACGCTCATCCGCCTGCTTCTTGGCGGTCGCGGCATCCTTCGCTGCCACGTTGACTTCAATCGCAAGGGTGGCAATGTCTGGCACCGCATCCACGCTTGCTGTTCCTGAAGTGACAATATGCGGACCATCCGGTAGTTCATTGGCCTGTACTGCCATTCCGCTGAAACCCATCAATGCCGCCAGGGCGATAACTTTGAACTTCACGTTAGTCTCTCCGTGTTAATTGACTTGCCCAAAATTCAGGACCTCTGGAGGCAAGCTTAGCGTCTCTGTTTTAATTTTCCATCAGATAGCACCTAACTGAACAAGGCTTGTGCATGGGCAATCCCCTCTTTCGCCAGTTGTAGAGCGATAAACCACATCACGCAGCCCACCACGAAATTGATAATGCGCTGCGCTTTGGCGGTACGCAAACGCGGTGCCAGCCAGGCGGCTAATAACGCCAGGCCAAAAAACCACAGGAAAGAGGCGCTAATCGTCCCGAATGCAAACCAACGTTTTGGGTCAGGATCAAGTTGACCGCCCAGGCTGCCCAGTACCACAAAGGTATCCAGATAGACATGCGGATTCAGCCAGGTCACCGCCAGCATGGTGGCGATAATTTTCCATCGCCCCTGTTTCATCACTTCGGCACTCGCCAGTTCAATATTACTGCCCATCGCAGTTTTAAAAGCGCCAAAGCCATACCACAACAAAAAGGCAACACCACCCCAGGTCACTAATGCCAATAACCACGGAGACTGCATCAGTAACGCGCTACCGCCAAAAATCCCGGCGCAAATCAGGACTAAATCGCTGATTGCACAAAGTAAGGCAATCATTATGTGGTACTGACGGCGAATGCCCTGATTCATCACAAAAGCATTTTGCGGACCGAGCGGCAGGATCATAGCCGCACCAAGCGCAAGGCCTTGAAAATAATAAGAAAACATGTTAAAAATTCCGAGTTAATTACCTGATGCAGAGACTATAGTGCGGGATTGTTATTAGATAAAATTGATAATTCTAATAGCATATAAATAATTTTAATATTAATTTAAATAATTCTACTCGGTGACTGATTTTAGAATAACAATCTCAACATTCCCCATGGCGTAAACGACGTTATGGCTCGCTTCCCTGCTCGCGTTGTAAAGGACTAACACAATGCAATCATATGATCTCACTCTGCTCCCCTACCCTATCCGCGAAAATATGCCGCGACAACAAGGTTGGTGCTTTGGACTACCACCAGGCATAACACCCGAACAGTGGCCGCTGGATCCAAATAATGGTTTCCCATTGAATCATGGATTTACCCTACTATTGCCAGAGGACTATCGGATTTATGGACCAGAGGTTGTCGCGTTATCTTTCTTTGCAGTTGCGCCAGAACACAACGATGGCGGAACTCCGTGTACAGAAGAAATATTGGATGTGTTTGAAAATTTTGAATCCTGCACGCCCCCAGAAGATCCAAATCTTTATGTTTTTTGGCTGGCAGAAAAGCAACGACATCCACGGCTATTTCGGATGGCAGATATATTAGGTTGTTCTTATGCGGTAATTTTACTAACCCAGTACGAGTTCAACGGCCCATTTTGCGAGCCACCTGAACTTATACCTGACCACTATCGCGACCAGCAAGATACGCCAGAATGGATGACTATTGGCAGTGCATTTAGTTATTTTCAGGCTAACGTCAGACCAAAAGATACGCCTGAAAGCAATTTTATTTACCGTAAATTGGGCACCATTCCTGAGCAGTCGCTGGCGTTCAATCTGGCGATTTCATGCGAGCCGCGCGCTTTTGATCCTAATGCGGGAATTAGCCCCTCAGAAAGAAATGATACGGAATATCAGTCCATTCATTATTTTTCTAAAGATGCAGAGGGAAAGAGTAAATGTGAACCTCTCCAGTGGCATAGCGCACATCTGCCCGATCATCTCGGTGGTTCGATGGCGCTCGTGCAGCCTATACCAGACGGAATGTCGCCTTATTATATTGAGTTTGAAGAGTATTTCGACGGGTATAATTTTGGCACAGGTAATGCCTGGCTGGACTTTAAAAATATGAAGTTTGATTTTAGTTGTTAAAGTTCACTGCTTTTAATATTAACGACGATCAACAAAATTACAGAAGGAACTGATATGACATTCAAACACTTTTTATTTTCTCTGATATCAGGGTTACTTCTGGTATCTTTCCCCAACATTGCTGCTGAAAAAATACTTCGCTATACCGATCATGAACCTTATGGTGGAATGCGTACACAACTCATTAAAGAGGTATTATTTGCAGAAATTGGAAAAGAGTCACAAGGACGTTTGAAAATTGAACCTCACTGGAACGGTGAAATCGCCATCAGCTATGACGCACTGGCGACGATAAGTGATGGCAGCAAAGCTGATATGGGTATAGTGGTGCCAGAATACACAGCGAAACAATTACCGCTTCATCAAATATTCAAGAGCTTTGCTATTGGCCCGGAGCATGGAGCCAGTCAGGTAGAATTCTTTCGTCGCGTATATGCAGAAATTCCCGAACTTAACGCTGAAATTGAGCGTAACAATGTCGTGAACTTACAATTTTTCCTTGGCTATCCGGTAGGCTTTTTTTCTACCAAACCCATTATGAAATTAACCGCTCTTCAGGGAACTTCCTGGCGAACAGCCAGTTTCTGGCATCGGGCTTATTTAGTTAATACAGGAGCAAAAACCGTAACCTTACCGTGGAATGAGCAAATTACGACAGCACTCCGCGACGGGAAACTCGATGGCTTAATGGTCAATCTCGATAGCGGGTATGACATCCATGCTGAACGTGCTGCGCCGAATGTGTTGCTCTCTCCTTCGCTCTGGCTCGGCCATGTTTATCTTTTGACGATGAATAAACACACCTGGGAAAGCCTCAGTACTCAAGATCGCGAGGCGATTCAGCGAGCTGCTATTACAACCCAGAAGGCGCTGGGCCAGGCATTAGATAACAATCTGATCAACATGGTAAAAACGCTTGAACAGGAAGGCACACATGTTCGCTATCTGACAAAAGCAGAACTGGAGGCCTGGCGGAAAGCGATTGGTTATCAGCAAGAACAAGCTCAGTGGGTAGCAAAGCAGAAAGCTGAAGGTATAGACAATGCCAGGGAAGTGATGCAAAAAGTTGCCAATCTTCTTGATAGAACAATCCATTGAATTGTTAGTGCGCCCATGAATCTTATGGGCGCTTTACATGATTAACGCGTTACCGCATCGCTCTCTTTATTCTCTTTCACCCGCTTGAAGTTCACATCTATTTGCGGATATGGGAAGCTGATACCAGCAGCATCAAACTCGCGTTTAATACGTTCCAGCACGTCCCAGTACACGTTTTGCAGATCACCGCTGTTGCTCCAGGCACGAACGATAAAATTAACCGAGGATGCGCCAAGTTCATGCAGGCGCACGGTAATTTCACGATCTTTTAAAATACGATCTTCGGACTGAATAATATCAGTCAGGATCTGCTTAACCTGATCGATATCAGAATCATACGCCACGCCAATGATAAATTCGTTACGGCGCGCCGGCTCGCGAGAGAAGTTAATAATATTACCGGCAATAATTTTACCGTTCGGAATAACGATAATTTTACCGTCTGCGGTGCGCATAGTCGTAGAGAAAATCTGCACGCTCTGCACAGTACCGGCAACACCGCCGAGGTCAACATATTCACCGGCACGGAACGGGCGGAACATTACCAGCAACACGCCAGCGGCCAGGTTAGACAGCGAACCCTGCAACGCCAAACCTACAGCTAAACCTGCGGCACCCAGTACGGCGATAACCGATGCGGTTTGTACGCCCACGCGACCCAGTGCAGCAATTAGCGTAAAGGCAATAACTGCGTAACGGACTAATGCAGAAAGAAAATCAGCAACGGTGGCATCAATTTTACGGGAGATCATCAGGCGATTCACCGCATTGGAAATCATCCGCGCGACAATCAAACCAATGATGATAATCGCGAGAGCCGCCACGATGTTTACAGCATAACTCAGCAACAGCGCCTGATTATTCACCAACCAGGAACCTGCACCGTGTATGCTATCGACAACATTCAAATCTTCCATTCAATATTCCTTTTCAACTGACTCAAAATGGAGAAATACACTCCGCCGCCTTATGACGGGCAGTCTGACAAGGGTAAACAATAAAGTATAATTTTGCCAAATAGATCACAAATTTCTTAAGTACATCACCTTGCTTTTGGCGAAAAAAAGCCCCGCAGAGTGGGGCTCAGACATATGACAATGTGCGCTTTGTCATGCCGGATGCGGCGTGAACGCCTTATCCGGCCAACAAAAACCTGCAAATTCAATATATTGCAGGATACGTGTAGGCCTGATAAGCGTAGCGCATCAGGCAATTTTGCTTTTGGCGAAAAAAAGACCCGCAGAGCGGGCCTTGAGATAAGCAGAAAGGAATATCTTACAGAACGTCGATTGCGTTCAGTTCCTGGAATGCTTTTTCCAGACGAGCGATCATCGAAGTCTGACCAGCACGCAGCCATACGCGCGGATCGTAGTATTTCTTGTTCGGCTGATCTTCGCCTTTCGGGTTGCCCAATTGACCCTGCAGGTAAGCTTCGTTTTCTTTGTAGTAGTTCAGAACACCTTCCCAGGTTGCCCATTGGGTATCGGTATCGATGTTCATTTTCACTACGCCGTAGCTTACGGAGTCTTTGATTTCCTGAGCAGTAGAACCGGAACCGCCGTGGAATACGAAGTTCAGGCTGTTGTGCGGCAGGTTGTGTTTCTTAGAAACATATTCCTGAGAATCACGCAGGATAGTCGGGGTCAGAACCACGTTACCCGGCTTGTAAACGCCGTGTACGTTACCGAAGGAAGCCGCGATGGTGAAACGCGGGCTGATTTTGCTCAGCTCGGTGTATGCGTAATCAACGTCTTCCGGCTGGGTGTACAGTGCAGAAGCGTCCATGTGGCTGTTGTCCACACCGTCTTCTTCACCACCAGTGCAACCCAGTTCGATTTCCAGAGTCATACCGATTTTGGACATGCGCTCCAGGTATTTAGAGCAGATTTCGATGTTCTCTTGCAGAGATTCTTCAGACAGGTCGATCATGTGAGAAGAGAACAGCGGCTTACCGGTAGCTGCGAAGTGTTTTTCACCTGCGTCCAGCAGACCGTCGATCCACGGCAGCAGTTTCTTCGCGCAGTGGTCAGTGTGCAGGATTACAGGAACACCGTAGTGTTCAGCCATCTGGTGTACGTGATGCGCACCAGAGATAGCGCCCAGGATTGCAGCCCCCTGCGGAACATCAGATTTCACGCCTTTACCAGCGATAAAGGAAGCACCGCCGTTGGAGAACTGAACGATAACCGGCGCTTTAACTTTAGCAGCGGTTTCCAGTACGGCGTTGATGGAGTCAGTACCGACGCAGTTTACTGCTGGCAGTGCGAAGTTATTTTCTTTTGCTACCTGGAAAACTTTCTGTACTTCATCACCAGTGATTACGCCAGGTTTTACGAAATCAAAAATCTTAGACATGTTTCTTTGTCCTGTATCGTCGGGCTTGAGAAAAAGTGCGTGCTACATGAGCGCGCTGAAACAAGGGCAGGTTTCCCTGCCCTGTGATTTTTTACTTCTTAGCGCGCTCTTCGAGCATCGCTACTGCAGGCAGTACTTTACCTTCTACGAATTCAAGGAATGCGCCGCCACCAGTGGAGATGTAGGAGATTTTGTCAGCAATGCCGAACAGGTCGATTGCTGCCAGAGTGTCGCCGCCGCCAGCGATGGAGAACGCTTCGCTATCTGCGATAGCGTTAGCCACGATTTCAGTACCTTTGCGGAAGTTCGGGAATTCGAACACGCCAACCGGGCCGTTCCACAGAATAGTTTTCGCATTCTTCAGGATTTCAGCCAGTTCCTGTGCGGAAGCATCACCGATATCCAGGATCTGCTCGTCAGCTTTCACGTCGTTAACAGATTTCAGGGTAGCCGGAGCAGTTTCAGAGAACTCAGTTGCTACGCGAACATCAGACGGAACCGGGATGTTGCAGGTGGTCAGCAGACGTTTTGCTTCGTCAACCAGGTCTGCTTCGTACAGAGATTTACCTACATCGTGGCCTTGTGCCGCGATAAAGGTGTTTGCGATACCACCACCAACGATCAACTGGTCAGCGATTTTAGACAGGGAATCCAGAACGGTCAGTTTGGTAGAAACTTTAGAACCACCAACGATAGCCACCATCGGACGAGCAGGTTCTTTCAGTGCTTTACCCAGCGCGTCAAGTTCAGCCGCCAGCAGCGGGCCTGCGCACGCAACGTCAGCAAATTTACCGATACCATGAGTAGAAGCCTGCGCGCGGTGAGCAGTACCGAATGCGTCCATTACGAATACGTCACACAGTGCAGCATATTTTTTGGACAGGGTTTCGTCGTCTTTCTTCTCGCCTTTGTTGAAGCGAACGTTTTCCAGAACAACCAGTTCACCTTCAGCAACGTCAACGCCGTCGAGGTAATCTTTAACCAGACGAACCGGGTTAGACAGTTTGTCTTTCAGGTAGTTAACAACCGGCAGCAGAGAGAATTCTTCGTTGTACTCGCCTTCGGTAGGACGACCCAGGTGGGAAGTTACCATCACTTTCGCGCCTTGTTTCAGGGCCAGTTCAATGGTCGGCAGAGAAGCACGGATACGTGCGTCGCTGGTTACTTTCCCGTCTTTTACTGGTACGTTCAGATCCGCACGGATAAATACACGTTTCCCAGCAAGATCCAGATCGGTCATCTTAATTACAGACATGGTGAATCCTCTCGTTGATTCTAAAAGTTTTGCAGACGCTGCTTGCGTCTTACCTGAAAGCAACAGCGGCCATCGCTAACGTCGTGTCGATCATTCGGTTAGCAAAGCCCCATTCGTTATCGCACCAGACCAACGTTTTGATCAGGTGTGCGCCACTGACCCGGGTTTGGGTGCCATCGACAATGGCACTGTGCGGGTCGTGGTTAAAATCTACAGAGACCAACGGCAATTCCGTATAGTCAACTATACCATGAAATGCACCTTGTGCTGCCTTTTGCAACAACTGGTTGACTTCATTGGCTTTTACAGGTTTCTTCACCGTCACGCTCAGGTCGATTACCGTCACATTAATGGTTGGCACACGTACCGCAATCGCTTCAAAGCGATCGTTAAACTGCGGGAAAAAACGCGTGATACCGGCGGCCAGTTTAGTATCGACCGGGATGATCGACTGACTGGCGGCCCGAGTGCGGCGCAGGTCGGGATGGTACGCATCAATAACCTGCTGATCGTGCATGGCGGAGTGAATTGTGGTCACAGTGCCGGACTCAATGCCGTACGCATCATCTAACAATTTGATGACGGGAATTATGCAATTCGTGGTACAGGAAGCGTTAGAAACAATGCGATGTTCCGCGCGAAGTTGATCCTGATTGACGCCATAAACAATAGTTGCGTCGAGAGCGTTGCTGCCAGGATGTGAAAAGAGCACTTTTTGGGCCCCGGCGGCAATATGCGCTTCGCCATGCTCGCGGGTGCCATACACGCCGGTGCAATCGAGCACCACATCGACGCCAAGTTCACGCCAGGGGAGCGATTGCAGTGAACGTTCATGCAATACGCGGATGGCGTCATCACCAACAAAAAGTTGATCGCGTTCCTGACGCACTTCCCATGCAAAACGGCCATGACTGGTGTCATATTTCAACAAATGCGCCATGCCCGCAGCATCCGCCAGTTCGTTGATTGCCACCACGGTGATTTCCGCCCGGCGTCCGGATTCATACACAGCACGAACCACATTACGCCCGATGCGACCGAAGCCATTTATCGCTACGCGTACGGTCATAGGTCTCCTGCAAGGCTTTCTCAAAGCAAATTTGCCAGACAGAGTAGTCCAGCAAATCGTTCGGGAAAACCTTACCTGTCGCAAATTGCGACTGATTGGTTAATTGTCGAACATTTAATCGACTGAAACGCTTCAGCTAGGATAAGCGAAACGCGGAATAAAAGGAATGATTGTCCAGTCAAAGAAGACAATTATCTGACTTACGTCACGTTTTTGGCCATGGTATGCCAGGAATTATTCCACTTTGCAGAATCACGAATAAGCGTAGCAAAATCTTTTCGCTGTGCCGTCATAAACCCTGATTTATATCAGAATATGACTGATGTCGCGTCGATATCATCCGCAATACGTCCGAGTTTCGGAGTACTTCAATGATGACATTGCCCCACCTTTATTCTTCAACTGCGCGCTTTTACGCGCTGCGCCTGCTTCCCGATCAGGAAGTTTTCTCTCAATTACGCACCTTCGCGCGACAGCAACAACTTCACGCCGCGTGGATTGCGGGTTGTACCGGCAGTCTGACTGACGTCGCCTTACGCTATGCCGGGCAAGAAAACACCACTCATCTTCGCGGTAAGTTTGAAGTAATCGCACTGAACGGCACACTGGAACAGACAGGTGAACATCTTCATCTCTGCATTTCAGACCCACACGGCGCAATGCTCGGCGGTCATATGATGCCTGGCTGTACCGTGCGCACCACCCTTGAACTGGTGATCGGTAGCCTGGAAGAACTGGCATTCAGTCGCCAGCCTTGCGCGCTTTCTGGTTACGACGAGTTGCATATTTCCCCTGTTAAATAACACCCTTTAGAGTAATGCCAGTCAGTTAAGCAACTGACTGGCTCTTTTTCGGGGCTGTGGGGTATTTCCAGGGCCTCTCCTTTACCACTCTCGGGAAGGCTCTTTCCCTTCTTGTCGGTAATTTCACAAGTTGTCCCATACTTGCAAGATCGCGCATCAGCTCCGGTATACGTCCCGGTGAAGCGCCCTGCAATGTCATCAGCATTCTCATCACCATTCCGCATGATTCTGAGAAACTCAGTTGATTCGGCCAGTAACCTTTCAGATGTTCTGCCATTTTAATCATCTGATATCTCACCAGATTATAAGCCAGTAAGACACCCCACAGCTCTTGCTCCACAAGCTCCGGCTTTTTACTTCTCAGCGTCAGCCTGCTCAGTTGCATCGTCTGTTTTATCTCCCTGTATCCCAGTTCGATTTCCCAGCGATGACTGTACAGATCCGCCATTTCTCCTCCGGGGAAGCGCATGGCGTCCGTCATCGACGTCAGCAGATGGCAGACTTTTCCTTTGCGCGTCACGGTCAGCAGGCGGGCTGTCACCTCATTTCCCAGCCCCGGCCACTTTTTTCGTGCCTGCGGGCTGGTTTTCAGCTTCACCAGATGATCGCCTTTACCCAGTTTTCTGATCTCTTCATATTGCGCTCCCTTTCTGAGAGGGATCATCCAGTGGCGGTGTTCTCCCGCCTGGCTCCAGGCATTTAACAGTCCCAGTGAGTAATAACCTTTATCCATTAACGTCAGGGTGTTATCGCCGGTTTGTTCTATAAGTTGCTCAGCAAGCTCATTTTCGCTGTTCTTCATCGTGCCGAAGGCTGCAGCCGTCAGCAGATGGCTGGTCAGTTCCATCTGGCAGACCATTTTGACCTGCGGGTAGAGCGCCGGGTTCCCGGCATGTGTCTGGCGGGGGAAGGCTGCATCGTTCTCTGGTGTATCCGGTGTGCGCCAGAACACACCATCGATGGCCAGCAGGGTCAGGCCGCACCAGTGCGGATGCGGCGTGGTGTTATGCCAGAGCTGCGCTGTTTTCGTGAACACGCGGCGGACAGCCTCACTTCCCAGGCGCTGGCGGGCCTGAATAACGGCACTGGGGGCAACGAAGGGGCGATTGCCCGGTAGCATGATGTCCAGGCGATTCACAATCTGGTGAAGAGGTTCTTTACGCTCAAGCGCCATGCCAACAATACACCAGACCATCATTTCGAGGGGAAGACGGCGCTTGCGTAGCGTTACAGTACCTGATTCGGCAAGGCAACGAGAGATGAGTTCGGGGTCGAGGTAATCCCCCAGAGAAGTCAGTGGGTTACGCAGAGAATCGTAACGGGATACCAGATCAAGGGCCTGTCCAATGAGCATAAAAAAATCCGGAAACGAGTGAGCGTTTCCGGATTCTTACACAGCCACTGGATCGGTCAACTGATCCTTAACTGATCGGCATTACACCAGAAAGGAGCCTGTTTAAGATTCTGTGTAAATGCCTTTTCTCAGAAGTGACCGTCCAGGCGGTCACCGAACTCGATAATAAAGCGGCTCATTGCCATTCGCCAGTCCTTCAACGGCATCGTCCATTTCTGGGACGCAGACTGGATTGCCAGCCACACCACTTTTTTCACCGAGTCGTCTGTCGGGAACACTTTACGCTTTTTGAGCGCATGGCGGATCACGCTGTTTAGCGACTCGATGGCATTCGTCGTATAGATCACTTTGCGGATGTCCGTTGGATAAGCGAAGAACGTGGCAAGATTCGGCCAGTTAGCCTGCCAGCTTCGGCTTATCTGAGGATAGCGACAGTCCCAGGCCGCAGCGAACGCTTCCAGTGCCTGCTGGCCTGCCTCTTCCGTGGGAGCCTGATAAATCGCTTTCAGGTCGCGAGTGACGGCTTTGTAGTCCTTCCATGACACGAAGCGCAGGCTGTTGCGCACCATATGCACGATGCATAACTGGATGCGGGCCTTCGGATATACTGTGTTGATGGCATCCGGGAAGCCTTTCAGGCCATCCACACAGGCGATGAGGATATCGTTCAGACCGCGGTTTTTCAGTTCAGTCAGCACATTGAGCCAGAACTTCGCCCCTTCATTTTCGGCCAGCCACATACCCAGCAGTTCTTTCTGACCTTCGATATTGATGCCCAGTGCCAGGAACACCGATTTGTTGATGACGCGACTGTCCTGCCGAACTTTCAGGACGATACAGTCAAGATAAACAATGGGGTAAACAGCATCCAGTGGTCGGTTTTGCCATTCTACAACCTGCTCCATCACGGCATCGGTAACCTTTGATATCAGTGCCGGTGAAACATCTGCGTCATACAGTTCTTTGAACGCAGCAGCTATCTCACGGGTGGTCATCCCTTTGGCATACAACGAGAGGATCTGGTTATCCATCCCGGTAATACGGGTCTGATTTTTCTTTACCAGTTGTGGTTCGAAGGTACCGTCACGATCGCGCGGAGTACGCAGTTCCAGTGGACCGTCGCCTGTGATAACGGTCTTTGTGGAAAAACCGTTGCGGGAGTTAGCTCCTGGTCTGGACTGATTTTTCTCATACCCAGGATGGTGTGTCATCTCTGCATTGAGAGCGGCTTCAACGCTGAGCTTTTTCAGCAGCCGATCAAACTGACTGAGGTCTTCAGGGGTTTTGAGGTTTTTGGCCAGTTCGTTAGCCAGAGCCTGTAACTGTTTTTCGTCCATAAATTAACCTTCATTTGATGCTGGATTGAACATATCAAAATCAGGCAATTACACAAATCTATGTACAGGCTCTTTCCGGATTCTTACACAGCCACTGGATCGGTCAACTGATCCTTAACTGATCGGCATTACACCCTTTAGAGAGGTTTTCTTATGGCGCGTCGCCACTTTTCCAGTCAGGCTTTGGTGCTGATCGTTATCTCTATCGCCATCAATATGATCGGCGGTCAACTGGCCAGCATAGTCAAATTGCCTATTTTTCTCGACTCCATCGGCACGCTTATTAGCGCGGTACTGCTTGGTCCAGTGATCGGTATGCTGACCGGCTTACTGACCAATTTACTCTGGGGGTTACTGACTGACCCGATCGCCGCCGCTTTTGCCCCCGTGGCGATGGTCATCGGTCTGGTCGCGGGTTGGCTGGCGCGAGCGGGTTGGTTCCGTACTCTGCCGAAAGTCATTGTCAGCGGGGTGATTATTACTCTTGCGGTGACAATTGTTGCCGTGCCGCTGCGTACAGCCTTGTTTGGCGGAGTAACCGGTAGCGGAGCGGATTTGTTCGTCGCCTGGATACATTCAATGGGGCAAAACCTGGTGGAATCAGTGGCGATTACGGTGATAGGCGCTAACCTGGTCGATAAAATTCTCACGGCGGTGATTGTCTGGCTTTTACTGCGACAACTACCGATTCGCACCACACGCCATTTTCCAATGATGGCCGCCGTGCGCTAAATGCATCCGTTTACCTCATTAACGTTGTGGGCGCTGGCTGCCTGCACCACGCTTATCCTGCCCGCGCAGACCATTTTGCCGATCTATAGCGCGGCGACCTTTTTCTGCCTTATCGCGCTAAAGGCCACGCGGCGGCGGGCAAAATATGTCACCTGGCTGATGTTTTCGCTGGGCGTCGGTCTGTGGCTGGTGCACGGTGGCTGGCTGACAGAATGGATAAGTGACGCGCCACGCTCTCCAGAACGGTGGGCACATGCCATTACGCTCTGGTTGCGTATTCTGGCTATTGTTTCAACTTCACAGTTGTGGATGCAATTCGTCCCCGTGCAAGGTTTTATCCGCGCTTTGTTTGCTTCTCGCCTGCCGCCGGGCGTCGCTTATCTGTTTGCCGGGCCGTTATTGGTCGTTGAGCAGTTAAAACGACAATTAGCGATTATTTATGAAGCACAACGCGCTCGCGGCGTGCCGCTGGATGAAGGCTGGTATCAACGTTTACGTACTATGCCCGCGTTAATTATTCCGCTAACTCATAATGCGCTTAACGATCTGGCGATCCGCGGCGCGGCGCTGGATATGCGGGCATTTCGACTCCACAACCGGCGCACTACGCTGTGGGCACCACCTGACAGTAACCTAGAAAAAGTGGCGCGTTACACCATGATCTTGCTGATGCTGGCAGAATTCGGAGCGTGGATATGGTTACGTTAGAACAGTTTCGCTATTGCCCGACACACTCAACAATTCCTCCGTTCTGTTATGACTTTTACTATGACGAACCGGGGATGATCGCCATCTTTGGGGACAACGGCAGTGGCAAAAGCACGCTGGCGCAACTGATGGCGGGTTGGTATCCCGACTTCTTGCCGGGTGACATAGCTGGTACGGGAATGCTCCTCGATACGCCCATTGGGCAACGCTCACTCAACGAACAATCTGCGACCATTCAACTCGTCCAGCAATCCCCCTACTTGCAGCTTTCTGGCTGTACCTTCAACGTGGAAGAAGAAGTCGCGTTTGGGCCAGAAAATCTGTGTCTTGCTGAAGCAGAGATTATGGCGCGTATTGACGCCGCTCTGACTCTGACCGGGTGCCAGCCATTGCGTCATCGCCATCCGGCAACACTCTCCGGCGGGGAAACCCAACGCGTGGTCATCGCTTGTGCTATCGCGATGCAACCTAAGATTTTAATTCTCGACGAAGCCTTTAGCCGACTGACGTCGCAGGCCAGCGAAATGCTGTTGCAGCGCTTACAACACTGGGCGTTGAAACGTGATTCGCTGATTATTCTTTTTGAACGCCATCAAACACCTTTCCTGAACTACTGCCAGCAAGCGTGGCAACTGCAAAACGGAGCACTCCAGCCATTATGTTAACGTTAAATCAGGTTACTTATCGCTGGCCTGACGCAGCAACGGATTGTCTTTGCAACATTTCTCTACAACTCAAAAAAGGTGAATGGCTGGCGCTGACCGGCGACAATGGCGCGGGAAAATCGACCCTGTTGCGTATCATGGCGGGTCTTCTACCCCCTTCGTCCGGCACGGTAATGTTGCAACATCTGGCGCTACATACACTCAAGAACCGCCAACGCGCGGCAAACATTGGTGTGCTGTTTCAGGAAGCGGAAAACCAGTTATTTCACAGTACCGTCGCGGAAGAGGTCGCATTTGGTTTGAAACTGCAAAAATGCCCAACTGATGAAATTGCTCAACGCACCGACGCTGTCCTGCAATGCTGTCAGTTAACAGATGTTGCCAGCGCTCATCCGTTAGATCTGCATAGCGCCCAGCGACGGATGGTGGCCGTCGCCTGCCTGGAAGCTCTCGCCCCGCCGCTGTTATTACTTGACGAACCGAGCCGGGATTTTGACGCCCAATGGCTGGCAGTATTTGAAAGTTGGCTGGAAAAGTGCCGCCTTCGTGGCACGAGTGTGGTGGCAATCAGTCATGACGCCGCATTTACCCGGCGTCATTTTTCTCGCGTCATGCGACTGGAAGGTGGTGTAGTGAGGGAGGTCAATCTGCCAGACAGTATTCACCGTTAGGCGTCATCATTAAGGTCAAATTTGCAGGCCGACTCTGTTCCAGCACCCGACGAACATTCGGCCCGTCGGTACGTTCATAAAAAGCTTCAGCATCTGCCTGCGATAATCCCCCCGCCAACTTGCGCCCCACCAGTCGTTCCCGTAACGCAGATGCGGGCGCGTTGATAAATATCGAGAAATCACAAAATTGCGCTAACGTGCGCCACTGCTCGTCATCCAGCAATAGCCAGTTTCCTTCGACGATGACCAGCGGCGCGGTAACGTGCAACGCATCTTCTACCGGATCATGTTTTTGTCGATCATACTGCGGCCACGTACAGTCGCCTTGCACGGCCTGACGCAGATTTTCCGCCAGTTTCGCCACGTCAAACGTTTGCGGCGCGCCTTTATAAGGGCGAAGCTGATGCTCATCCAGCCAGATGTTGTAATGGTGAAAACCATCCATCGGGAGCGTCTGAATAGCGGGTAATTCGGGATCTTGTTGTGCGAGATATTCCCAGAAGGTAGTTAAGGTAGATTTACCCGTCCCTGGTGGAGCACTCAAAAATACCACCGTACGCCGCTGCGGGTTTACCGCCTGTAAGGCCGCCAGCATACGCAGTAGCGGTTTATGTACATTTTCAATTTCATCATCAGAGTACTGCGCCTGTACCTTTAGTCTATTCACCGTCAGTTCGATTTTCACGGCGTTAATTCCTTTAAAGTTGTCGTTACTGCCAGCGTCAGCGCCGTTTTGACCATTCCGCTAAAACGCGCCTCTGACCAGACCGCGAAATCAGCGAACTTCATCGCTTTCAACGCATCATAGAGAGAAGTATTACGGGTTATGCTATTAACGTTGCTGATAAAATCCCAGGTAATGTCATCGACAAATCCGGGCGTTTCATTCTGCTCGTTCAGGTAATGCCAGAATTGAGAAAAGTGCGTAATATCGGCGTACAGCCATTTATCCATTTTCCCCAGCGCATAAATCAAACGCAGCGCAACATCAATATCGTCAAGCGGGCCGCTTTGGGCGAGCAACGGCTTCACTGCATATTCCACGATCTCTTCATCGTTATCGACAAACAGCGACGGCAGAAACTGGCGTATCCCCTGGAGCAAAATGGCATGCGCAGTTTTCATAAATGACAATAAATTGTCCTGTGCATCCAGTTGCTCAAGCACATCATCTTCTGTCAGCGTCGCCATTCGTCTTCCGATAGATCACCATCAATGCAGGGAGTCTATTATATTACACGTTTGGTCTGCGCCATCGATCAGTAATGTCTGCGTCCGCACCCCATTCGCCGTCTGTTGTATACCGTTCACCAGCTCTCCGCCCGTCACACCCGTGGCGCTAAAGAGGATATTTTTATCTCTCACCAGTTCGTCGAGCGAGTACACACGGTTGACCTCAACCCCCATTTCCTTGCAACGCTGGCGCTCCTGTTGTGCAATCTGCCGATTTTCCGTGTAATCACCTTTGGCCTGACAAAAATCAATAAGCTCTGCCTGCATATCTCCGCCTAACGCTTTGACTGCACAGGCAGAAATAACGCCTTCTGGCGCACCACCGATGGTGTACATCACGTCGTAAGGATTATCCTGCCAGCAAGTCAGCACACTGGCAGCAACATCGCCATCCGGCAGGGCGAATACTTTCACGCCCAGTTGCTTCGCTTCTTCAATCGCGGCATGAAGACGGGGTTTATCCAGCGTAACCATGCGTAATCGATCCAATGGTTTGCCCAATGCTTTTGCCACATTGCGCAAGTTATCCGTCAGGGGCAAAGACAGATTAATCACTCCTGCAGCCAGTCGGTTAACGACCAGTTTTTTCATATACATATCGGGCGCGTGTAACAGGCTATCTCGTGGGGCGAAGGCCATTACCGCCAGGGCATTACTCTGCCCCATCGCCACCATCCGGGTGCCTTCAATAGGATCAACCGCGATATCGACTTCTGGCCCATCACCTTTGCCAACCTCTTCGCCAATCCACAGCATCGGCGCATGGTCAATTTCCCCCTCACCGATAACCACTCTCCCACGAAAAGCGACGTCGTTTAATGCCTGACGCATCGCGGTAACCGCCAGGCCATCAATTTTATTTTTGTCGCCACATCCGGTTTGCGGCCAGGCAGCCAACGCGGCCTGTTCCGTAACGCGAAATAATGGCCACGCAAGGGACATCATTGCGCGGCCTCCCCGATATCAACGCCAAATTGTGCCAGCAGATATTTCTCGGCCTGTTCATTCCAGATGCCGTGCGTTTCCTCAACCCGTCGCGCCAACTCTTTAAACAGCGGATCTGTTTTCCCTTTTTCGGCAAAATCGGCAATGGCGGTCAGCGGCATGGTGACGCCGTTATAAATGAGTTTTTTGCCGCCGGGAATATCCGGCAAATTGAGTACGGTTTCTGGCACCGCATCCAGGCCACCAATATGGGTCACCATAAACGACGGCTGCAACTGCCCCGTGGCGCTAAGGGCAATCGCCTCTTTCATATCATCCGTAGAACCACCGGACGTCCCAACGACGTGAGTGCTGTTGTAATGCACGTTGTAAAAGTTAAACGGCACTTTGAAGTTTTTATCCGTTGGCCCGGCAAAGAAGTTCAGACAACCATCTTCCGCCAGCAATTCATCAGCCATCTCAACGACCGAAGGCACCGCCGCATAGACAAAAACATCATCGAACCCGACATCTCCTGTCAGCGACCGCAGCATCTGTACCGGATCGCTCATCCCTTTGGTATTCACGTATACCAGCTCAATCCCTTTGCTGGCCGCCATCTCCACCGGCAGCAGCTTCTGTACTTGTGCCAGCCGTTTTTCATCGATGTCGACCACTACCACCCGTGATGGTTGAATGCCGCCGTTAATGGCGTAATCGATAGCGCCAATTCCCATCGGGCCAGCACACGCCAGTAGCGCAATATTGCCGCCAGATTTGACGCCCATTCGATGCTCATAAACATATTGCGTAGTGTGATAATTAGCATGATAAGCGACAATAATGCAGCACATCGGCTCCGCCAGCGATGCCGCAGCAAAATAAGAGCCGTGATACGGTAATACGCAGCCTAAATTAATCGCGATTTCAGGAATAATCATATAGGTGGCATTACCACCAAAATATTCGTAGCTGTATCCCGCAGAATATCCGCTGGGTAACCCCATCGCAGGCTGTAAAACAAATCGCTGACCTTTTTTATATTTGTCGGTAAGATTTTTACCCACTTCAACAATGACTCCGGCACATTCATGCCCGGTGATCGCCGGGTGATTTTCTAAATCGTCCGGCACCCGTTTATGTTCGCTACCAAGCAACGCCGCTTTCCAGGTGGATAAACAAACACTATCAGAAATTACACTGACCAGCAGTTCATTATCAGTAATTTCGGGTAACTCAAATTCACGCAGACGGATATCCCGCTTGCCATAAATAGCAGCAACTTTGGTTTTCATTTTTACCTCTGCAATCAGTTTTTATGTTCGGCGGTTAATTGATTAAATAAAGTGTCGAGTTTTGGATCGCCAATGTAGTTATTAATCAATATCAGCGGTTTATCCGTCACACGTTTCACTCGTCCTTCCAGACTGGCGTGAGTGACGACGATATCAGCATCCGAAGGCACGTTTTCTATGGCGTAATGTTTTACTTCAATGGTCAGTCCGGCTTTTTCCAGACGTTTGCGGAAGGTGGTTGCCCCCATTGCGCTGGAGCCCATTCCCGCATCACAAACAAAGGCAATACGTTTCACACGACTTAATGAAAATGCACCTTCCTGCTTCATAGCTTTTACCGCATTGGCTGACTCGGTGAACTCATCTTCGCTCTCCGTTTCCACCGTTTTTTCCATCTTCAGTATCAGGGATGTGATGACAAAGGACACCAGAGTACCGACCGTAACACCGGCAATTGTCGCCAGGAACGAGCCTTTCGGCGTCAGTGCCAGATAAGCAAAAATAGAACCCGGGCTAGGACCTGCCACCAAGCCGCCATCCAGCAAATTGAACATCCAGGTGCCAGACATACCGCCTGCAATCATGGCGATAATGGTCAACGGCTTCATCAATACATACGGAAAATACAGCTCGTGGATGCCACCGAGGAAGTGAATAATCATCGCACCAGGCGCAGAGCGTTTGCTCATCCCTTTACCAAACAGAGTGAATGCCAGCAGCAAGCCTAAACCCGGCCCAGGATTGGACGCCACCATAAAGAAGATAGATTTACCGTTAACCGATGCCTGCTGCATTCCCAACGGGTAATAGACGCCCTGATCGATCGCATTATTAAGGAAAAGCACTTTTGCCGGTTCATTGATGACTGACAGCAGAGGTAGATAACCCGCATGTACCAGCGCCTCAATACACTCTTTGACGAAAGTATTGGCAATTAACACTGCCGGACCGATGACTTCAAAGCCCAACAGGCAGAGGATCATCCCGGCAATACCTAATGAGAAGTTATTGATAACCATCTCAAAACCAGCAGGTATGCGTTTTTCCAGTGCTTTATCGACATATTTTATGACCAGACCACCTAACGGCCCCATGATCATCGAACCGAGAAACATCGGAATATCCGCACCGACGATCACACCAATCGTCCCTATTCCCCCCATGACCGCACCGCGTTTACCGCCGACCAGATGACCACCGGTAGAACCAATCATCACGGGCAATAAATAGGTAATCATGGGGCCAACAATTTTGGCGAAGTGTTCGTTAGGCATCCAACCCGTAGGAATAAATAAAGCAGTAATAAAACCCCAGGCAATGAAAGCACCGATATTGGGGATGACCATTGCAGTCAAAAAGCCACCAAAAGCCTGGACCTTTGCACGAGCAGACTTGTTTTCCATAATATTATCCTGTAGAGGAGAGAGTAATTATCCGCGGCTGATAATGTCCGCTAATTGTTTTTTTGATGTTGCTGTTAATAGTTGTTCGAGTATTTCTTCTTCGCACAGTAATTCACTTAACGCCTGAATAGCACCAATGTGCGAATCAGCATCGGCAGCAGAAAGCCCGATGAGTAATTTGATCGGTTCATCACTTCCGGGGAAACAAACTGGCTGTTCGAGTAATGTCAGTGACATCCCGGTTTTAAGCGCCCCACATTCCGGTCGTGCATGGGGCATTGCTACGCCCGGCGCGAGAATATAATAAGGCCCGTTGCGGGTAGTTGAGTCTTTAATAGACTGAATGTAATTCTCGTTGATATAATTTTCTGCTAACAATGACGCCATCGAAAAATCGATAACATCCTGCCAGTCTTTTGCTGAAGATATAACTGAGATTGATGATTCCGGGAAATAATCAATAAGCCGCATAAATTATCCTTATTTTATTTTTAGGGTGCTGTCCGGCGGTAAAAATAAAATACTCGTGCGACTTAATGAAAGCAATTGTGCACGTGAAAACACAAACTCCACGAGCTAAAATAGCAAAGTATTAAATAACAATGACATAAAAATGATTTTACGTAAGTCAACTATATATTTGCTGCGTATGTCACATAATAGATATTTTATACGTTATTACATTCGTGATGCATATCACCATTTGTTTATTGAATGTTCGAAAACATACTTATTTCATCCGTTGGTTTTCCGCCATTCCCCCTTTATAGATTCTGAATTCTCGACTGTTGGCTGTTTTCTTCTCACCTCATGTGACATATTTCCACACTTTACTCAAGGAAGACTCACATGAAAGCACCTGTTTCAATAACCTCATTCCGCCCACAAAAATCGCTTGCCATCGCCATTGGCGTGCTTGCCGTTATTGTGCTGCCATTTCTGTCGTATTACACCGTGAATGAAGGTGAACGTGGTATTTTGTTGCGCTATGGAAAAATAGTAAAAGTTGCCGATCCGGGACTGGGTTTTAAGATCCCGTTTATGGAAAGCGTAGAGAAAATTTCCACGCGTAATCAGGCTGTTGTCTATCAGGGATTACAGGCATACAGCCGCGACCAGCAACCCGCACAAATGACTGTGTCAGTCAGTTTCCATATTAAGCCTTCGGAAGCAGGCGCGGTTTATACCACCTACAACACCATTGAAGCATTAAAAGATCGCCTGATTGTTCGCCAGTTGCCAACCCAACTGGAGAACGTTTTCGGTCAATATACGGCCATCAGCGCTGTACAGGATCGCACGAAACTGGTTCAGGATCTGCAAAATGCAATGCGCAAAGCCGTTGTTGGTCCGGTGGTGATTGACGGGGTCCAGATTGAAAATATTGATTTTTCGGACGCTTATGAAAAATCAATTGAAGATCGTATGAAAGCGGAAGTCGCCATTGCCACACGGAAACAAAATCTGGAAACA
This sequence comes from Escherichia marmotae, assembly GCF_002900365.1. NCBI lineage: Bacteria > Pseudomonadati > Pseudomonadota > Gammaproteobacteria > Enterobacterales > Enterobacteriaceae > Escherichia > Escherichia marmotae. The sequence continues at coordinate 4,084,502 of NZ_CP025979.1, read as the reverse complement.
GAGAAAATCCAGGCACAAATTGCGGTAACTCAGGCGCAGGCAGAAGCAGACAGTAAACTGGCGGCAGCCAAAGCAGAAGCAGAGACGATTCGCGTAAGAGGCGCGGCAGAAGCAGAAACTATTCGTTTAAAAAGTGGGGCTGAAGCAGAAGCTATCCGCCTGCGCGGTGAAGCTCTGCGAGATAACCCAGGGCTTGTTGCCCTTACCACTGCCGAACGCTGGGACGGAAAACTGCCCGATACCATGATCCCTGGCAGTACCGTTCCGTTTATCTCAACCAAATAAAAAAGAGCCGCATTTGCGGCTCTTCACACACCATAGTGTTAATTACAGCAGTTCTTTCGCTTTCGCTACCACGTTTTCAACGGTGAAGCCGAACTCTTCGAACAGTTGCTCTGCCGGAGCAGATTCACCAAAGGTGGTCATACCGACGATAGCACCGTTCAGGCCAACATACTTGTACCAGTAGTCAGCAATACCTGCTTCCACTGCAACGCGTGCGGTGACGGCTTTCGGCAGTACGGATTCACGGTAAGCCGCGTCCTGTTTGTCGAACACGTCGGTAGACGGCATGGAAACTACGCGCGCTTTCACGCCTTCAGCAGTCAGTTTTTCGTATGCTGCAACCGCCAGCTCGACTTCAGAACCGGTGGCGATGAAGATCAGTTCCGGTTGACCGGCACAATCTTTCAGCACGTAACCACCGCGCGCGATGTTTGCCAGTTGCTCTTCCGTACGTTCCTGCTGCGCCAGGTTCTGACGGGAGAGGATCAGCGCGGTCGGGCCGTCCTGACGCTCAACGCCATATTTCCACGCAACGGCGGATTCAACCTGGTCACACGGACGCCATGTAGACATGTTCGGGGTCACGCGCAGAGAAGCAACCTGCTCAACCGGCTGGTGAGTCGGGCCGTCTTCGCCCAGACCGATGGAGTCGTGGGTATAAACCATCACCTGACGCTGTTTCATCAGTGCAGCCATACGTACAGCGTTACGTGCGTATTCCACGAACATCAGGAAGGTGGAGGTGTACGGCAGGAAGCCACCGTGCAGGGAGATACCGTTGGCAATCGCGGTCATACCAAATTCGCGAACACCATAATGGATGTAGTTACCAGCAGCATCTTCGTTGATTGCCTTAGAGCCAGACCACAGGGTCAGGTTAGACGGAGCCAGGTCAGCGGAGCCGCCGAGGAATTCCGGCAACAGCGGACCGAATGCTTCGATGGCATTCTGAGACGCTTTACGGCTGGCAATTTTAGCCGGATTAGCCTGCAGTTTAGCAATGAACTCTTTCGCTTTCGCGTCGAAGTCAGACGGCATTTCACCTTTCATACGACGGGTAAATTCAGCCGCTTCTTGCGGGTAAGCTTTCGCGTAAGCCGCAAACTTCTCGTTCCATGCAGACTCTTTCGCCTGACCGGCTTCTTTCGCATCCCACTGAGCATAGATTTCAGACGGGATTTCGAACGGCGCGTATTTCCAGCCTAGCTGCTCACGAGTCAGTGCAATTTCCGCATCGCCCAGCGGCGCGCCGTGGGAGTCATGCGTACCGGCTTTGTTCGGGGAACCGAAACCAATGATAGTCTTGCACATCAGCAGAGACGGTTTGTCAGTCACTGCACGCGCTTCTTCTACTGCGCGTTTAATAGCGGCAGCGTCGTGACCGTCAATACCGCGGATTACGTGCCAGCCGTAAGCTTCGAAACGCATTGCAGTGTCATCGGTGAACCAGCCTTCAACATGGCCATCGATAGAGATACCGTTGTCATCGTAGAACGCAATCAGTTTACCCAGCTTCAGCGTACCCGCCAGAGAGCAAACCTCGTGGGAAATGCCTTCCATCATGCAGCCGTCGCCCATGAAGGCGTAGGTGTAGTGGTCGACAATGTCGTGACCTGGACGGTTAAACTGCGCCGCCAGCGTTTTTTCTGCAATCGCCATACCGACTGCGTTAGCAATACCCTGACCCAACGGACCGGTGGTGGTTTCTACACCTGCGGTGTAACCCACTTCCGGGTGGCCCGGAGTTTTGGAGTGCAACTGACGGAAGTTCTTCAGCTCTTCCATTGGCAGATCATAACCAGTGAGGTGCAGCAGGCTGTAGATCAGCATGGAGCCGTGGCCGTTGGACAGCACGAAGCGGTCACGGTCAGCCCAGGACGGATTCTGCGGGTTGTGTTTCAGGAAATCACGCCACAGGACTTCGGCAATGTCAGCCATACCCATCGGGGCGCCCGGGTGACCGGATTTGGCTTTCTGTACTGCGTCCATGCTCAGCGCACGAATAGCATTGGCAAGCTCTTTACGTGAGGACATTTTGACTCCAGATCGGATGATGAAGGGCACGCCCTTAACGACTTGACGACAGCGCGTTTTGGGCTACGCCGGAAAATTTGCCAACAATTTACCGCAAGCCACGCGTCATGTACATGGAACATCCTTTTGCCGGTTCAGAAATCTCTGGATCATGCTCGCATGTTGCGCAATCTGCTCGCCCGTCCGCTGCGCTTTTCCTTATACTTAGACTGAGCGTCGATTCACCTGCAAACGGCGCATTTTTAGAATAATCCTGACTTTGTGCGGAAGAGAAAACATGAAAATTCGCGCCTTATTGATAGCAATGAGCGTGGCAACGGTATTGACCGGTTGCCAGAATATGGACTCCAGTGGGCTGCTCTCATCAGGAGCGGAAGCTTTTCAGGCTTACACTCTGAGTGATGCGCAGGTCAAAGCCCTGAGCGATCAGGCATGTCAGGAGATGGACAGTAAGGCGACGATTGCGCCAGCCAGTAGCGAATATGCTAAACGTCTGGCCACTATTGCCAACGCGCTGGGCAACAATATCAACGGTCAACCGGTAAATTACAAAGTGTATATGGCAAAGGATGTGAACGCCTTTGCGATGGCCAACGGCTGCATCCGTGTTTATAGCGGACTGATGGATATGATGACTGATAACGAAGTCGAAGCGGTGATCGGTCACGAAATGGGACACGTGGCGTTAGGCCATGTGAAGAAAGGGATGCAGGTCGCGCTTGGAACAAACGCAGTGCGAGTAGCTGCGGCATCGGCGGGCGGGATTGTCGGTAGTTTATCTCAATCACAACTAGGCGATCTGGGCGAGAAATTAGTCAATTCGCAATTCTCCCAGCGTCAGGAAGCTGAGGCGGACGATTACTCCTATGACTTGCTGCGCCAACGCGGCATCAGTCCGGCAGGCCTTGCCACCAGCTTTGAAAAACTGGCGAAGCTGGAAGAAGGCCGTCAAAGCTCAATGTTTGACGACCATCCAGCATCCGCGGAGCGCGCCCAGCATATTCGCGACCGTATGAGCGCTGATGGGGTTAAGTAAGACCTGGTGGTGCCGAACGTAGGTCAGATAAGGCGTTTAGGCCGCATCTGACATATATGGCCAGAGCACATCGCCGGATGCGATGCTGGCGCATCTTATCCGGCCTACGGATGGCATCACATCCGGCGCTTACTCGCCCTTTTTCGCTGCCTGAATATACAGCATCTCCAGCGCCAGCGTTGCCGCTGCCAGAGCAGTGATTTCCGACTGATCGTATGCCGGAGCCACTTCCACTACGTCCATCCCAACGATGTTGAGATCTTTCAGGCCGCGTACCAGTTTAATGGCGCGATCGGAGGTCAGGCCGCCAATTACCGGCGTACCCGTTCCCGGCGCAAACGCAGGATCCAGGCAATCGATATCAAAAGTCAGGTAGACCGGCATATCACCAACAATCTGCTTCACCTGGGCGATAACGTCATCCACGCTGCGATCGTTCACCTGGCAGGCGTCCAGCACGGTAAAGCCGTTGTCTTTATCGAACTCAGTACGAATACCAATTTGCACGGAATGATTCGGGTCAATCAGACCTTCTTTCAGCGCGGTATAAAACATAGTGCCGTGGTCAAACTCACAACCGTTCGCGTAGGTATCGGTGTGGGCGTCAAAGTGTACCAGCGCCATTTTGCCAAAATGTTTAGCATGAGCACGCAGCAGCGGCAGCGTAACAAAGTGGTCACCACCGAAGGAGAGCATACGCTTACCGGCAGCCAGCAGCTTCTCAGCGTGCGCCTGCAGTTTCTCGCTCATTTCACGGGCATCACCGAAGGCATATACCAGATCACCACAGTCGACGACATTCAGACGTTCACGCATGTCGAAATTCCACGGGAAGCGGTTGTGTTCCCAGGCCAGATTAGTCGAAACCTGGCGAATAGCTGCCGGACCGTGACGCCCCCCCGCACGACCAGAAGTAGCCATATCGAACGGCACGCCGGTAATTACCCAGTCAGCATCGCTGTCATACGGCTGGAAGTTCATCGGCAGGCGTAAAAAACCAAAGGCGTTGGAAACCAGTGAGTTATCGTATTGATGACCTAAGGTGCTCATGGATGGACTCCTTTTACAAAGTCGATATAAAAAAACCCTTCCGCGTCGTTAGGCCCGACGAGGAAGGGTTGGATTTGCGAAACACAAGTTTGTGCTAATTATCGCCCTAAATGGGTGAAGCATCAAGCGGGGTTGCTATTTACGACACGGTGGTGGCGCATAGCCATTGTTGTCTGCCGGAAAGGCTTGCCCAGAGCACGGCGGTAGCGCATTTTTCGCTGAGCCTTGTAATTCAAAAGCGGCAAAACCAATCACCCCTGTGTTACGTACATCGCCTTGCGCCGAATTGGCGGCGTAGGAATCAGCAACGTTGGCAAACTGAAAAGCAGCTTCGGTATGTTTATCTTTACGGAAACCTTTAATCGCTAACGAATCACCGACATTCACAATATAGCCATTGTTATTCAGCGAACCTTGCTTGCCGTTCAGAACATCCAGCCCATCAACTGTGGCAACGATCTCATAGTTAGTGTTACGGCTATAGTTACGAACATATAATTGATAATTCATTCCCACTCTGGCATGAACAATATATCGAGGTTTATTATTCGATGAATCATATACCCGCGTAATAGGAAGCGAATTAAAATTAGCATCGCGAATAGCATATTCCAGTTCGTTAATCCGAATGCTATAAACGCGGTCGTATCCGGAAGGAATGTTAGTCGAATAACTAATAACGATCATCTCTGCCGGATCGCGCCAGGCGCGTTCAGCAGATACGCCTTGAACCGTTGAGTGCACATCCCCGCCCCAGGCAGTGCCGACATTGCCAGATGCACTACTATTATACTGCGCATTACTGGAACAACCTGCAAGCAGTACGAACAATCCCACCAGCGCAACGCGTACTTTCCATTTTTTCATAACCGATCCCTCTGCATTTAATTAATGCAGCGATTGTAGGGAGATTATATTAGAAGGAAAGTAACCAGATTATTTTTAAGAATATATAAATAAAAAGCGGGCCGAATTAATCAATTAAATCGGCCCGCCAGCAGAATAATCTTAATTATTCATCTTCAAGGTAGGTATAACCGTACAAACCTGCCTCGAACTCTTCAAGGAACTGTTGTTGCAGTTCGGCATCAAGATCGGTTTTCTTCACCTGGTCACGGAACTGGGTTAACAACGTTTTTGGATCGAGCTGCACATATTGCAGCATATCCGCAACGGTATCGCCCTCGTCAGACAGCTCCACTTCTACGCTGCCGTCAGGGAAGACGAACACGTCAACCGCTTCGGTATCACCAAACAGATTGTGCATGTTGCCGAGGATCTCCTGATAGGCACCGACCATAAAGAAACCGAGCATCGGCGGATTCTCCGGATCGTACTCCGGCATTGGCATTGTCGTAGCAATGCCGTCACCATCGATATAGTGGTCGATGGCTCCATCAGAGTCACAGGTGATATCCAGCAGCACAGCGCGGCGTTCCGGCACTTGATCCAGCCCTTCCAGCGGCAGAACCGGGAACAACTGGTCGATACCCCATGCATCCGGCATCGACTGGAATAGCGAGAAGTTGACGTACATTTTGTCCGCCATACGCTCCTGTAATTCGTCGATAATCGGGCGATGGGCGCGGTTTTGCGGATCCAGTTGCTTCTGCACTTCATGACACATGCTCAAATAGAGCTGTTCTGCCCATGCACGTTCTTGCAGATTGTAAGTGCCAGAAGAATAACCAATATGGATATCGTGCAGATCCATCTGGCTATCATGCAGCCATTCACGCAGAGAGCGGCGAGTTCCCGGTTCGTGCATCTCCTGCCAGGTTTCCCACATGCTTTGCAGTGCGCGCGGCGCATCCTCTGCTGGTGCGGTTGGAACGGTGTATTCGTTACGTTCCACACCGATAATATTGGAAACCAGCACAGTGTGATGCGCAGTCACCGCACGACCCGATTCGGTGATCACCGTCGGATGTGGCAGACCATTCTCTTCACAGGCATCGCCAATTGCCCAGATAATGTTATTAGCGTATTCATTGAGGCCGTAGTTCACCGAACAATCGGATTGCGAACGGGTGCCTTCATAATCCACGCCCAGACCACCGCCAACGTCAAAGCACTGAATGTTGACGCCCAGCTTATGCAGCTCAACATAGAAGCGCGCAGATTCACGAACGCCTGTCGCGATATCGCGAATATTCGCCATCTGCGAACCGAGGTGGAAGTGCAGCAGTTGCAGGCTATCGAGACGTCCGGCTTCACGCAGTGTCTCAACCAGTTGCAGTACCTGGGTTGCCGCCAGACCGAACTTCGATTTTTCACCACCGGAAGACTGCCATTTACCAGACCCCTGCGAGGCCAGACGCGCACGCACGCCAAGACGAGGGATCACGTTCAGACGTTCCGCTTCATCCAGCACAATGGCGATTTCAGACATCTTCTCGATAACCAGATAAACCTTATGGCCCATCTTCTCGCCAATCAGCGCCAGGCGGATATATTCGCGGTCTTTATAGCCGTTACAGACGATGACGCTGCGGGTCATGCCAGCATGCGCCAGCACCGCCATCAACTCAGCTTTTGAACCTGCTTCCAGCCCCAGCGGTTCACCAGAATGAATCAGGGACTCAATCACGCGGCGGTGCTGGTTAACCTTGATCGGGTAAACGAGGAAGTAGTCACCGTTATAGCCATAGGATTCCCGCGCACGTTTAAACGCGTCGTTAATAGAACGCAAACGGTGCTGCAGGATCTGCGGAAAGCAGAACAGTGCAGGCAGGCGCTGGCCCTGCGCTTCGCGGGTCTTCACTAACTGCGCGAGATCAACGCGAGCTTCCGGGACGTCCGGGTCAGGGCACACGCTAATGTGACCCAGCTCGTTAACGTCATAGTAGTTATTGCCCCACCAGGCAATATTGTAAGTACGCAGCATCTTGCTGGCTTCCTGGGAGCTCATTGCAACCTCCTGCATGGAGCGTAGTACACCGTGTTCGCCCGCTGACGAAGGCAAACTCATAGACATGTCGTCAGACATAGCGAACCTCAAATTATTTTATTAAGTGTAAAACAGTTAACCACTATCGCAGCCTGAAACTGCGATAACAACCCATAAGCACACGGATTTTCCAGCAGCGTATGCTGACGCTCCGACTGCGCAACCGGTTTCTTTTTCATAACATTATTAAGCACATAACCGAACGTAAGTGTGACAGTCCGGCGAAACCACGAGAAAACTCTTGTATTTACAAGAGCGCCCTTGTTCAGTCATCAGTAACTGTTGCCAGCTCTTGAATCCTGAGAAGCGCCGAGATGGGTATAACATCGGCAGGTATGCAATGCAGAGATGCAGAGTGCGGGGAACGAATCTACACCAGAACGGTGCGACAGATTAAGCAGCAGACAACGATTCATTATTTCGTATCACCTCCACGGCCGCCTGCGAAGACGAACCAACAAGCTAAAACACTGATTTCAACCCGGCTGGAAGTGGCAACACGAAAGGAACGTCGTGTGCTTTTTATTTAAGCCGCGCGCCGCGTTTTATACCCCACAATGGCAGAAAATTGCAAAAGATAAATACACAGAATGCCAGCATTGTCAGGAAAAATTTCCAGCTACGTTTTTAACGGAATGAGATACGCTTCAAAAAAAAGTGGAAATCGGATGACGTCTTGACCTAAAATAGCCATCCAGATGTTAATCCATCCATACTGATTAACACTCAGACTGCCAGTGTTTTTAACCTGCAGAGTCGTGGAAGGAGCCACTACCACAGAAAATCCACACAACAGTTTGAGCTAACTAAATTCTCTTTAGGTGATATTAAATATGGCAAAACACCTTTTTACGTCCGAGTCCGTCTCTGAAGGGCATCCTGACAAAATTGCTGACCAAATCTCTGATGCCGTTTTAGATGCGATCCTCGAACAGGATCCGAAAGCACGTGTTGCTTGCGAAACCTACGTAAAAACCGGCATGGTTTTAGTTGGCGGTGAAATCACCACCAGCGCCTGGGTGGACATTGAAGAGATCACCCGTAACACCGTTCGCGAAATTGGCTATGTGCATTCCGACATGGGCTTTGACGCTAACTCTTGTGCGGTTCTGAGCGCTATCGGCAAACAGTCCCCTGACATTAACCAGGGCGTTGATCGTGCTGATCCGCTGGAACAAGGCGCTGGCGACCAGGGTCTGATGTTTGGCTATGCCACCAACGAAACCGATGTGCTGATGCCAGCGCCAATCACCTATGCACACCGTCTGGTACAACGTCAGGCTGAAGTGCGTAAAAACGGCACTCTGCCGTGGCTGCGCCCGGACGCAAAAAGCCAGGTTACTTTCCAGTATGACGACGGCAAAATCGTTGGCATCGATGCAGTAGTGCTTTCCACCCAGCACTCTGAAGATATCGATCAGAAATCCCTGCAAGAAGCGGTAATGGAAGAGATCATTAAGCCGATCCTGCCAGCAGAATGGCTGACTTCCGCAACCAAATTCTTCATCAACCCGACCGGACGTTTTGTTATCGGCGGCCCGATGGGTGACTGCGGTCTGACGGGGCGTAAAATTATCGTTGATACCTACGGCGGCATGGCTCGTCACGGTGGCGGCGCGTTTTCTGGTAAAGATCCATCCAAAGTGGACCGTTCCGCAGCTTACGCAGCACGCTATGTTGCGAAAAACATCGTGGCAGCGGGTCTGGCTGACCGTTGTGAAATTCAGGTTTCCTACGCGATCGGCGTGGCTGAACCGACTTCCATCATGGTAGAAACTTTCGGTACTGAGAAAGTCCCTACTGAACAACTGACCCTGCTGGTGCGCGAGTTCTTCGACCTGCGTCCATACGGTCTGATTAAGATGCTGGATCTGCTGCACCCAATCTATAAAGATACCGCTGCATATGGTCACTTTAGTCGCGAGCATTTCCCGTGGGAAAAAACCGACAAAGCGCAGCTACTGCGCGATGCCGCCGGTCTGAAATAATCTTTCATCCCCGCTTTCTAAGGCCAGCCTCGCACTGGCCTTTTTCTTTTCTAAAAAATGCCCGATGCGCTACGCTTACCAGGCCTACAACCATTGCTACATGTAGGCTGGCTAAAACGTTCACGCCGCATCCGGCAAAAGCCGCCCACACGATAGCAACATTCCGTTGCTGAACACGTTTATCCGTAGTTCATCACAACAACTGAAACCGATTACACCAACCATAGCAACCCAGTATTTATAATATTTTCATCATATTATTCAGTTTTCATGATTGTTACATTTCTTTTCAGCAAAGTCTTAATTGCAGATAACTTCGCTTAATCTATGATGTTATAACTCAATTGTTTTCATGTACTTAAATTATAACCACTATAAATGTTAGTGTAATCGATTACACTGATGTGACATGCTTCACATCTTTTTGCGTCGTACTCACCTATCTTAATTCACAATAAAAAATAACATATTGGAGGGCATCATGCCTGACGCTAAAAAACAGGGGCGGTCAAACAAGGCAATGACGTTTTTCGTCTGCTTCCTTGCCGCTCTGGCGGGATTACTCTTTGGCCTGGATATCGGTGTAATTGCTGGCGCACTGCCGTTTATTGCAGATGAATTCCAGATTACCTCGCACACGCAAGAATGGGTCGTAAGCTCCATGATGTTTGGTGCGGCAGTCGGTGCGGTGGGTAGTGGCTGGCTCTCTTTTAAACTCGGACGTAAAAAGAGCCTGATGATCGGCGCTATTCTGTTTGTTGCTGGTTCGCTGTTCTCAGCCGCAGCGCCAAACGTTGAAGTACTGATTCTTTCTCGCGTTCTGCTGGGTCTGGCGGTGGGTGTTGCTTCCTATACCGCGCCACTATACCTCTCCGAAATTGCGCCAGAGAAAATTCGTGGCAGTATGATCTCGATGTATCAGTTGATGATTACCATCGGCATTCTCGGCGCTTATCTTTCTGATACCGCCTTCAGCTACACCGGCGCATGGCGCTGGATGCTGGATGCTGGGTGTGATTATCATCCCGGCAATTCTGCTACTGATTGGTGTTTTCTTCCTGCCAGACAGCCCACGTTGGTTTGCCGCCAAACGCCGCTTTGTTGATGCCGAACGCGTGCTGCTGCGCCTGCGCGACACCAGCGCGGAAGCGAAACGCGAACTGGATGAAATCCGTGAAAGTTTGCAGGTCAAACAGAGCGGTTGGGCACTGTTTAAAGAAAACAGCAACTTCCGTCGTGCGGTATTCCTTGGCGTGCTGTTACAGGTGATGCAGCAATTCACCGGGATGAACGTCATCATGTATTACGCGCCCAAAATCTTCGAACTGGCGGGTTATACCAATACTACCGAGCAAATGTGGGGGACAGTGATCGTTGGTCTGACCAACGTACTCGCCACCTTTATCGCTATTGGTCTGGTTGACCGCTGGGGACGGAAACCGACGCTGACGCTGGGCTTCATGGTAATGGCTGCTGGCATGGGCATACTGGGTACGATGATGCATATCGGTATCCACTCACCGTCGGCGCAGTATTTTGCCATTGCCATGCTGCTGATGTTTATTGTCGGTTTTGCCATGAGCGCAGGTCCGTTGATTTGGGTACTGTGTTCTGAAATTCAGCCGCTGAAAGGCCGCGATTTTGGCATCACCTGCTCCACCGCCACCAACTGGATTGCCAACATGATCGTCGGCGCAACGTTCCTGACTATGCTCAACACGCTGGGCAACGCCAACACCTTCTGGGTGTATGCGGCTCTGAACGTGTTGTTTATCCTGCTGACATTGTGGCTGGTACCGGAAACCAAACACGTTTCGCTGGAACACATTGAACGTAATCTGATGAAGGGTCGTAAACTGCGCGAAATCGGCGCTCACGATTAATCGTCTCTGGCTTCCTCCCGTCGCGGAGGAAGCCACCTCTTGCAGTCATCTTTTCTTCGCTTTATCCTCAGCCGCTATGAAAACGCCCCGTCTCCCTATCGCCATCCAACAGGCCGTTATGCGTCGTCTGCGGGAAAAACTCGCCCAGGCCAACCTGAAGCTGGAGCGTAATTACCCGGAGCCAAAAATCGCTTACACCCAGCATGGTACATCCGCCGGTACTGCCTGGCTGGACAGCTATGAAATTCGTCTCAATCCGGTGCTGTTGATGGAAAACAGCGAAGCTTTTATAGAAGAAGTCGTACCGCACGAGCTGGCGCATTTACTGGTGTGGAAACACTTTGGTCGCGTGGCACCGCATGGCAAAGAGTGGAAATGGATGATGGAAAGTGTGCTGGGTGTTCCCGCCCGCCGCACGCATCAATTTGAGCTACAATCCGTACGCCGCAACACCTTCCCCTACCGCTGTAAATGCCAGGAGCATCAGCTTACCGTGCGCCGCCATAACCGTGTGGTGCGTGGAGAGGCCGTCTATCGCTGCGTTCATTGCGGCGAACAACTGGTTGCGAAATAACCACCTGAACTATCAGGAACTTTCCTGATCTGGCTGATTGCATAGTAAAACAACTTTCGCTACGTTGCTGGCTCGTTTTAACACGGAGTAAATGATGTACCGTTATTTGTCTGTTGCTGCGGTGATACTGAGCGCAGCATTTTCCGGCCAGGTATTGGCCGAAGGCATCAATAGTTTTTCCCAGGCGAAAAATGCGGCAGTAAAAGTCTATGCTGACGCACCGGGAACATTTTACTGCGGCTGTAAAATCAACTGGCAGGGTAAAAAAGGCGTTGTGGATCTGGAGTCATGCGGATATCAGGTACGCAAAAATGAAAATCGCGCCAGTCGTGTGGAGTGGGAACACGTGGTTCCCGCCTGGCAGTTCGGCCACCAGCGTCAATGCTGGCAAGACGGCGGACGTAAAAACTGCGCCAAAGATCCGGTTTATCGCAAAATGGAAAGCGATATGCATAACCTGCAGCCCTCGATAGGCGAAGTGAACGGCGATCGCGGCAACTTTATGTACAGTCAGTGGAATGGTGGCGAGGGTCAGTATGGACAGTGCGCCATGAAGGTGGATTTCAAAGAAAAAGTGGCGGAACCACCAGCTCATACGCGAGGCATCATTGCCAGAACTTATTTCTATATGCGTGACCAGTACAACCTGACACTCTCACGCCAGCAAACGCAACTGTTTAACGCCTGGAACAAGATGTATCCGGTCACCGATTGGGAGTGTGAGCGCGACGAACGCATTGCAAAGGTGCAAGGCAATCATAACCCGTATGTGCAACGCGCTTGCCAGGCGCAAAAGAGCTAACCTACACTAGCGGGATTCTTTTTGTTAAACCCCTACCTCACGCAGGCAACTGCGTGGGGAGACGACGCGGATTTTTAACCATGCGTATCCCCCGCATTTATCATCCTGAACCATTAATCAGCAACTCGCACATTGCTCTTTGCGAAGATGCCGCTAACCATATCGGCCGTGTACTGCGTATGGGGCCTGGTCAGGCGTTACAGTTATTTGACGGTAGCAACCAGGTCTTTGACGCAGAGATTACCAGCGCCAGCAAAAAAAGCGTGGAAGTTAACGTGCTGGAAGGTCAGCTCGACGATCGTGAATCGCCTCTGCATATTCATCTCGGTCAGGTAATGTCACGCGGTGAAAAAATGGAATTCACTATCCAGAAATCGATCGAACTTGGAGTAAGCCTCATTACGCCACTTTTTTCTGAACGCTGCGGCGTTAAACTGGATAGCGAACGTCTGAACAAGAAGCTCCAGCAGTGGCAGAAAATTGCAATTGCCGCCTGCGAGCAGTGTGGTCGTAACCGGGTGCCGGAGATCCGTCCTGCAATGGATCTGGAAGCCTGGTGTGCAGAGCAAGATGAAGGACTGAAACTGAATCTTCACCCGCGCGCCAGTAACAGCATTAACACGCTGCCGTTGCCGGTCGAACGCATCCGCCTGCTGATTGGCCCGGAAGGCGGATTATCAGCAGATGAAATTGCCATGACTGCCCGCTATCAATTTACTGATATCCTGCTGGGACCTCGCGTTTTGCGTACAGAGACAACTGCGCTCACCGCCATAACTGCGCTACAAGTACGTTTTGGTGATCTGGGCTAACGGAGAAAAATAATGATCAAGCTCGGCATCGTGATGGACCCCATCGCAAGCATCAACATCAAGAAAGATTCCAGTTTCGCTATGTTGCTGGAAGCACAACGTCGTGGTTACGAACTTCACTATATGGAGATGGGCGATCTCTATTTGATCAATGGTGAGGCTCGCGCTCGTACCCGTACTTTGAGCGTCGAACAGAACTACGATAAATGGTACGAGTTCACGGGTGAGCAGGATCTGCAACTGGCCGATCTCGACGTGATCCTGATGCGTAAAGATCCGCCGTTTGATACCGAGTTTATCTACGCCACTTATATTCTGGAACGTGCTGAAGAGAAAGGAACGTTGATCGTTAACAAGCCACAGAGCCTGCGCGACTGTAACGAAAAACTGTTTACCGCCTGGTTCTCTGACTTAACACCAGAAACGCTGGTCACGCGTAATAAAGCACAGTTGAAAGCGTTCTGGGAAAAGCACACTGACATTATCCTTAAACCGCTGGACGGCATGGGTGGCGCGTCGATTTTCCGCGTGAAAGAAGGCGATCCGAACCTCGGCGTGATTGCCGAAACCCTGACTGAGCACGGTACTCGCTACTGTATGGCGCAAAATTACCTGCCTGCCATTAAAGATGGCGACAAACGCGTTCTGGTGGTGGATGGCGAGCCAGTACCGTACTGCCTGGCGCGTATTCCGCAGGGTGGCGAAACCCGTGGCAATCTGGCTGCCGGTGGTCGCGGCGAACCTCGTCCGCTAACTGAAAGTGACTGGAAAATCGCCCGCCAGGTAGGGCCGACGCTGAAAGAAAAAGGGCTAATTTTTGTTGGCCTGGATATTATCGGAGACCGCCTGACTGAAATTAACGTCACCAGCCCAACCTGTATTCGTGAGATTGAAGCAGAGTTTCCGGTCTCGATCACCGGAATGCTAATGGATGCCATCGAAGCACGTTTACAGCAACGATAACCCAGCTTAACGAGAGGGATCTCGTTGAGACTATGAGTGACAGCGCCCGTCTTTCCACGCATACTGGGCGCTGTTGCTTTTTTGAACCAGGAAACAGAACCTCTGACAATGAATTTACAGCATCACTTTCTTATTGCCATGCCTGCTCTCCAGGATCCGATTTTCCGTCGTTCGGTGGTCTACATTTGCGAACATAATCCAGAGGGTGCAATGGGGATTATCATTAACAAGCCTCTGGAAAATCTTAAAATTGAAGGGATTCTGGAAAAATTAAAGATCACGCCGGAGCCGCGTGATGAGTCAATCCGTCTGGACAAGCCTGTTATGCTCGGTGGCCCACTGGCTGAAGATCGTGGGTTTATTTTGCATACTCCACCATCAAATTTTACTTCCAGTATTCGCATTTCAGACAACACGGTGATGACCACTTCCCGTGATGTGTTGGAAACGCTCGGCACCGATAAACAACCCTCTGACGTGATGGTTGCGTTGGGTTACTCCTCCTGGGATAAAGGCCAACTGGAACAAGAAATTCTCGACAACGCCTGGCTAACCGCTCCGGCAGATCTGAATATTCTGTTCAAAACACCGATAGCCGACCGCTGGCGCGATGCGGCAAGGCTGATTGGTGTTGATATTCTTACCATGCCTGATGTGGCGGGACACGCCTGATGAGCGGGACTTTACTTGCCTTCGACTTCGGCACCAAAAGCATTGGCGTAGCGGTTGGTCAACGCATTACTGGCACCGCTCGCCCTTTGCCTGCGATTAAAGCGCAGGACGGTACGCCGGACTGGAATATTATCGAGCGTTTGTTGAAAGAGTGGCAGCCAGACGAAATCATCGTCGGTTTGCCGCTGAACATGGACGGCACCGAACAACCGCTAACCGCCCGGGCGCGTAAATTCGCCAACCGTATTCATGGTCGTTTCGGTGTTGAAGTAAAGCTACATGACGAACGTCTTAGCACCGTGGAAGCGCGTTCCGGCCTGTTTGAACAGGGCGGTTATCGGGCGCTCAACAAAGGCAAAGTCGACTCTGCCTCTGCGGTTATCATTCTCGAAAGTTATTTTGAGCAGGGATATTAAGGCGATTTGCAAGCCTGGCAAATTGTAGATAGCGTCATCGTCCATCTTGCCGGATGCGGCGTAAACGCCTTATCCGGCCTACATTTGGCAGCGATTGTAGGTCTGATAAGACGCGTCAGCGTCGCATCAGGCATATTTACGATGCTAATCAGCCGCTTTAGCCTCACAAGCGCCCTTCTTTCACCCGCTGCTGATAACTCTGCTGAAAAGTTAACATCCCCACCTGCTGCCCGGTTTGAATAACATGTGGCAACTGGTGGGTTTTCCCTTCGCGTATCAAATTCCCCACCGCTGGCGTGTTAATCAACAATTCAAACAGCGCCACGCGCCCTTCCTGCTTATCCACTTCCAGCTTTTGTGACAACACCGCCCGCAAACTACCGGCCAGTTGATTACGCACGGGATCTTTTTCCTGTGCCGGAAATGAATCTACCAGCCGCTCGACCGCCTGCGCTGCACCGCGCGTATGTAAGGTTGCCAGCACCAGATGCCCGGTTTCTGCCGCCGTCAGCGCCAGACGGATTGTCTCGCTATCACGCAGCTCTCCGAGCAATATCACATCGGGATCTTCCCGCAATGCCGCACGTAATCCCGATGCAAACGTCATACAGTGCAAACCAATCTCCCGCTGCTGGATCAAACATCGCTGGCTGGCATAGAGATATTCAACAGGATCTTCCAGCGTCAGAATATGCGCATCGGCATGTTGATTGAGATAACCAACCATCGCCGCCAGTGTGGTCGATTTGCCGCTCCCCGTCGCTCCCGTCACCAGAATCAGGCCATTCTCGCTATTGAGTAATTCCGGCAATACCGGCGGCGCGCCAAGTTGTTCGAGCTGCGGGCAATGCGTAGGTAACAACCGTAACGCCAGAGAAATGCCTTGCCGCTGCGCAAACGCACTGCCTCGTAGCCGCTGGTTTTCAGCCAGCGATACCGCAAAATCAAGCTGGCCATTCTCAAGCAATATCGCCCGTTGATCGTCATCCAGCCACTCCCGCAACAACTCTTCGACGTCTGGCGCGTCAAACGGCGCGACCTCCATTCTCCCTCGAATGCGCCATCGTGCTGGCCAGGCGCTGCACAGGTGTAGATCCGAGACGTTATGCTTTACACTAAGGGTCACAATTTCTTCCATATTCATACTAAGATCCTCAGAAAATGAACGATATTGCGCATAACCTGGCACAGGTTCGGGACAAAATCTCAACGGCTGCAACGCGTTGCGGCCGTTCTCCAGAAGAAATTACGCTGCTTGCAGTCAGTAAAACAAAACCTGCGAGCGCCATCGCAGAAGCCATCGACGCGGGGCAGCGTCAATTTGGTGAAAACTATGTTCAGGAAGGGGTAGATAAAATTCGCCACTTTCAGGAACTGGGCGTAACAGGATTAGAGTGGCATTTTATTGGCCCGTTGCAGTCTAATAAAAGCCGCCTGGTGGCAGAGCATTTCGACTGGTGTCATACCATCGACCGTTTGCGTATCGCCACCCGTCTTAACGATCAGCGTCCGGTAGAACTTCCCCCTCTTAACGTACTGATTCAAATCAACATTAGCGATGAAAACAGTAAGTCAGGCATTCAACTGGCAGAGCTGGACGAGCTGGCAGCAGCGGTCGCAGAACTACCGCGTTTACGCCTGCGCGGGCTCATGGCGATCCCCGCGCCAGAGTCAGAATATGTAAGGCAGTTTGAAGTTGCACGCCAAATGGCTGTAGCATTTGCCGGACTGAAAACGCGCTACCCGCATGTCGACACCCTCTCTCTGGGGATGTCAGATGATATGGAAGCCGCCATTGCGGCAGGTAGCACGATGGTTCGCATCGGCACTGCTATCTTTGGTGCACGTGATTACTCTAAAAAATAAGGAATTAAAGGAACGCCATGAATACGTTGACTTTCCTGCTTTCAACGGTCATTGAGCTGTATACCATGGTGCTGTTATTACGCATCTGGATGCAGTGGGCTCATTGTGATTTTTATAACCCCTTCTCACAGTTTGTGGTGAAGGTGACGCAGCCGATTATCGGGCCACTGCGCCGCGTTATTCCGGCAATGGGGCCGATTGACAGCGCCTCACTGCTGGTGGCG
Source organism: Escherichia marmotae (assembly GCF_002900365.1). Taxonomy (NCBI): domain Bacteria; kingdom Pseudomonadati; phylum Pseudomonadota; class Gammaproteobacteria; order Enterobacterales; family Enterobacteriaceae; genus Escherichia; species Escherichia marmotae. The sequence continues at coordinate 4,066,947 of NZ_CP025979.1, read as the reverse complement.
TACATTTTGAGTTTCATCAAAGCCATCGTCCTGTTCAAAGTCGTAACCTTCCTGCCGATCATCTGGATTGCCGGTTTGCTGATTCTGCTGAAAACTATCGGCCTGCTGATCTTCTGGGTACTGCTGGTGATGGCGATAATGAGCTGGGTAAGTCAGGGTCGCAGCCCAATTGAATATGTGCTGATCCAGCTTGCCGATCCGCTACTGCGTCCGATTCGCCGCCTGCTACCGGCAATGGGAGGGATTGATTTCTCACCAATGATCCTCGTACTGCTGCTGTATGTCATCAATATGGGTGTCGCAGAAGTATTACAGGCAACCGGAAACATGCTGCTGCCGGGGCTGTGGATGGCGTTATGAGTGCCGTAACAGTAAACGATGACGGTCTGGTATTACGGCTTTATATCCAGCCGAAAGCCAGCCGTGATTCTATTGTCGGTTTACATGGCGACGAAGTAAAAGTCGCCATTACCGCACCGCCGGTCGACGGCCAGGCCAACAACCATCTGGTGAAGTTTCTCGGTAAGCAGTTCCGGGTCGCGAAAAGCCAGGTGGTGATTGAAAAAGGCGAACTTGGCCGCCACAAACAAATTAAAATCATTAATCCGCAACAAATCCCGCCAGAAATCGCGGCGTTAATTAATTAGGTATCCTATGCAAAAAGTTGTCCTCGCAACCGGCAATGCCGGTAAAGTGCGTGAGCTGGCGTCGCTGCTTAGCGACTTCGGTCTTGATATCGTGGCCCAAACGGAACTTGGCGTCGATTCCGCCGAAGAGACCGGCCTGACCTTTATCGAAAACGCGATCCTGAAAGCGCGCCACGCGGCAAAAGCGACCGGTTTACCGGCGATTGCCGACGATTCCGGTCTGGCGGTTGATGCGCTTGGCGGAGCGCCGGGGATTTACTCCGCTCGTTATTCCGGTGAAGACGCAACCGATCAAAAGAATCTGCAAAAACTGCTGGAAACCCTGAAAGACGTACCGGACGACCAACGCCAGGCTCGTTTCCACTGCGTGCTGGTGTATCTGCGTCATGCGGAAGATCCGACTCCGCTGGTGTGCCACGGTTGCTGGCCTGGCGTGATTACCCGTGAACCTGCTGGTACTGGTGGCTTTGGTTATGATCCGATTTTCTTCGTGCCTTCTGAAGGCAAAACCGCTGCCGAACTGACTCGCGAAGAGAAGAGTGCCATTTCCCACCGTGGTCAGGCGTTGAAACTGCTGCTGGACGCGCTACGTAATGGTTAAGTTACCGCCGCTCAGTCTCTACATTCACATCCCGTGGTGTGTGCAGAAATGCCCGTACTGCGATTTCAACTCTCACGCGTTGAAAGGAGAAGTGCCGCACGACGATTATGTTCAGCATCTGCTTAACGATCTGGACAATGATGTGGCTTATGCTCAGGGTCGTGAAGTGCAGACAATATTTATTGGCGGTGGTACGCCGAGTCTGCTTTCTGGCCCGGCGATGCAAACGCTGCTGGACGGCGTGCGTGCGCGTTTGCCGCTGGCAGCGGATGCAGAAATTACTATGGAAGCGAATCCTGGTACGGTAGAAGCCGATCGCTTTGTTGATTATCAGCGTGCCGGTGTGAACCGCATCTCTATTGGTGTGCAGAGTTTTAGCGAAGAAAAGCTGAAACGACTTGGACGCATTCATGGCCCGCAAGAAGCGAAACGGGCAGCGAATCTGGCAAGCGGGCTGGGGTTGCGTAGTTTTAACCTTGATTTGATGCACGGGTTGCCTGATCAATCACTGGAAGAGGCGCTTGGCGATCTGCGCCAGGCCATTGAACTGAATCCGCCGCATCTTTCCTGGTATCAGTTGACCATCGAACCCAATACGTTGTTTGGTTCGCGGCCACCGGTGCTACCGGACGACGACGCACTGTGGGATATTTTCGAACAGGGGCATCAGTTATTAACCGCAGCGGGTTATCAGCAATATGAAACCTCCGCTTACGCCAAACCGGGTTATCAATGCCAACACAATCTCAACTACTGGCGATTTGGTGACTACCTCGGCATCGGCTGCGGCGCGCATGGCAAAGTGACCTTCCCGGACGGGCGCATTCTGCGTACCACCAAAACGCGTCACCCGCGTGGTTTTATGCAGGGGCGTTATCTGGAAAGCCAGCGTGATGTAGAAGCCACTGATAAGCCGTTCGAGTTCTTTATGAATCGCTTCCGTTTGCTGGAGGCCGCGCCACGCGTGGAGTTTAGCCAGTATACCGGCCTTTGCGAAGAAGTGATTCGCTCTCAGTTAGACGAGGCTATCGCTCAGGGTTATCTCACCGAATGTGCGGATTACTGGCAGATAACGGAACATGGGAAGTTGTTTTTAAATTCACTGCTGGAACTGTTTCTGGCCGAGTAAACTTGTTCTGCCGGATGCGGCGTAAACGCCACATCCGGCTACAAGCCATGCATCATCGCAAAAATTACTTAATCCCCCCATTACGCCGCAGTTGTTCGGTATCTTTTTTCCAGCGTTCATTAGCCTGGTTGATATCGTCAATCTTCATCAAAATCGCGACTTTTTTACTGTTTATTTCCGAAACTTTCATCGTTAACGGATATTGCCCTTTTTCAAGCTTTATCCAGTCATCCTGCAATTTACGGCTGAGTTTTTGTGATTGCAGAAAAGTCTGTCGCCGCTGCTCGTTGATATCAAAATCCCGTTTCTGCTGAATCGGCACTTCATAACACTCTTCACTCTGTTTATGACATGCCGCAATCGCCGGTTGATAGACCTCTTTGTCATATTTAGCCGCGAACACCTCGCTATCATTCTGTTTATTAAACGCATCCCGTTGCTGGTGTATTTTTTTAAAAGCGTCTTCACGAGTCATTTGCTTGCCATCTGCCCCTTTTCCCCAATAAGCATTCGCCGCTTTCTGTGCCACAACCATTTGCTTATCAAGCTCTTTCACTTCCTTTTCCAGCCCCGAAATCGAATTCATCTGCACATTCAGCGCTGACTCAAGCTGACTAAAGCGATAATTGAAATCTTCGCTATTCACAATCAGGTACTTATTATTCGTTTTGATATCATCAACAAACCGCCCACTATCGCTGGCTGCTGCCTGAAAAGAGTAAAAATTCACCGTCCAGCCAGACGCGGGCGTTCCTTTACTGGTTAACATCGCTGAGAATTTTACGGGTTTATCTTTCACCCAGGTCTGTTCCAGCAGTTGATAATCTGCCAACTGACCGATCCAGGTATAGAGATCATCGTTAGAAGAGACATCACCTTCCGCAGACCAGGTGGCCTGATTCCCCTTCGCATCAAGTTTTTTTAAATTGATGGCATCCAGTTTGAGAATGCCGTGATATTGCTTTTTGAATTGATCTTTTAAGACATTTTCAGTTGGCGGTTCACCATCGGCCCAGCCATAACCTGACATCAACACAAACAACGCCGTACCTACAATCCATTGTTTTTTCACAGTGAAAGTCTCGCATGGAATAATTTATTCCTGTGATTATCATCATGATAATTATGATTGACAATGGACGTGAGTCTGAAGTGAGAAAGCCCCGGCACGATACCGGGGCGAGGCGATTAGTACTGATTGAAAATCTGCTGGATCTGCTGTGGATCTTTAGTTTGCGTCAGCGCCAGTTGCAGCAGAACGCGCGCTTTTTGCGGGTTCAGCGTACCAGAGGCGACGAAACCGTATTTCGCATCATCCACTTCGGCATCCTGAGTGGTTGCGCCCGTCGGTACGCGAGAAGAACGCACTACCGCAGTGCCGTTTTTCGCCACGGTTGCCAGGGTGTCGAATACGGTTTTATACAGGTTACCGTTACCCACACCGGCGCTAACGATGCCGTCATAGCCCGCATCTACCAGTGCTTTTGCCGGAAGATCGGATGCGTTAGCATAGTTATAAACGATACCAACTTTCGGCAGTTCATTCAGCTTAGAGACATCAAACGGCGTATCGCTGGTGTGCTTACGCGCCGGAGTACGCTGATAGTCGATTTTACCGTTGTGAATGTAACCCAGTGGACCGAAGTTAACAGACTTGAAGGTCGCTACATCGGTAGTGTTGGTTTTGGTCACACGACCATCCAGCACGGTGTCGTTCATCACTACCAGCACGCCACGGTTAGCGGAGGCTTTATCTGCTGCGGTCACTACCGCGTTATACAGGTTGAATGGACCGTCTGCGCTCATGGAGGTGGACGGACGCATTGCGCCGACCATCACTACTGGCTTATCACATTTTACGGTCAGATCGAGGAAGTAAGCGGTTTCTTCCATCGTGTCTGTACCGTGAGTAATGACGAAGCCGTCAGTTTTATCGCAGTCGGTATTAATTTTTTTCGCCAGTGTCAGCCAGACATTATCATTCATGTCCTGGGAGCCGATGTTAACGACCTGCTCGCCTTTAACGTTCGCAATGTCCTTCAATTGCGGCACCGCATTGACCAGGTTTTCTACGCCAACTTTACCCGCTGTGTAGTTAGATTTGGTTGCGGAGTCACCACCACCGGCAATCGTCCCGCCGGTCGCTAAAATGGTGATATTCGGTAATGCTAATGCTGCACCACTAAAACCCATAACCAGTGCGGCAAGTGCCGTCTTTCTGAAAAACTCCATTTCATTCCTCCAGTTACGTGAACGCTACGTATTATCCCTTAGCTTTGTATAAGAAATTTGACGTTAAACAATTTACAACGTGAATGGATTTTGGAGATCTATAAAGTTAGAGGCAGGTAACAAAACGAAGAATTAAACGGCATAAAAAAGTATTATGCCGTCTTAAAATAGAAGATTATTTCAAATTCCCAACCAGGGCTTTGCGGCTATCTTCCAGGGTCACCACACGGCTACAGACATCTTTGCCAAACTGCTGGAAATCTTTTTCCTGCTTTTTCCACTCGGTTTGGATGGAGGATTGCAAACCGCCCAGGCTTCCCAGCACATTCTGTAACGGATTACCGCCGCTTTTCAGTACCGCTTTCGCGCCCATTTCATTAATGCTGTCCTGCAAAATTCCACCCATCGCCTGATTCACTAGTTGCTGGCCTTCGGCGCGAACCTGATCAATGGCTTTATAGTGGAACGTCAGGCCATCGCTGCGCGTTTCAATAATGCGATTCATCTGTTCTTTCAACTGCGCATCGAGCTTGGTCAGACGGCTGCGCATTTTACTGCTTTCACCCATCTCCTGAACGATAATTTTATCCAGTGCGACGCGGGCTTTCTCAACGCGGCTCTTAGTCCCTTCATCAATCCACGGCAACGTGCTGCGCAGTTCTGCCTGATAATCCTTCGCCTGCTCGCGCTGGGCGGCACTCAGAGAATATTGCTTGCCGTTGTACATCACATTGCCGTCTGGCGTGATCACCAGATTGCCGTTTTCGCCCTTCACCTGTACGGTTTGCGGGCTGACAATCACATCGTCACGCGGTGTGACGCTGCACTGGTAGTCGGCGTGAGCAGTCATTGCCGTTACTGAAAGTGCTGCCGCCAGCAGCATTTTGCGCATCATAATCTTCCCTCAAGAACAAATCAGGCCAGCATTTGCTGGCCCGGATTGATAACAAAGTGCGCATTGTCCATGCCGGATGCGGCGTAAATGCCTTATCCGGCCTACTCAATCGTGCAACCTCAATATATTGCATACCCATTGTAGGCCTGATAAGCGTAGCGCATCAGGCAGTTTTGCGTTTGTCATCGCCCGTATGCTTTCTTAGTCCCACCAAACGTCGAAAAGTTCGCTGGCGCGTACCTCATCCAGTTTGCGCTCTTCCAGCCACTTACGCACAATCGCCTGATGTTCTTCGGTACATTTGCCAATTTCCTGCATGCAGATCAGACCTTCCCAGGCCAGATAACCGCTGCCGTCAAAAGCCAGCTTGTTCGGTTCGACAACCTCGTTAATAAAATCATCAACGGTTTTATCAATCTGTTCTTCCGATGTACCTTCCGGGAATCGCCATGCCACCGAAAATCCTAATTCCTGGAATTCGTCGATGTGCATTTTTTTACGCAGACGACGGCTACGGTTCTTTGCCATTATTTCACCCTCTCGAACATTAAGTCCCATACTCCGTGACCAAGACGATGACCACGTTGTTCAAATTTCGTCACCGGACGTGATTCCGGGCGCGGTACGTAATCGTTACTTTCTGACAGGTTTTTATAACCGTCAATGGAAGACATCACTTCGAGCATATGTTCCGCATAAGGTTCCCAGTCGGTCGCCATATGGAATACGCCCCCCAGTTGCAGTTTGCTTTTTACCAGTTCAGCAAACGGCACCTGAACGATACGGCGTTTATTATGACGTGCTTTGTGCCACGGGTCAGGGAAAAAGAGCTGAACCATGCTCAATGAATTGTCAGGAATCATTTTATGCAGCACTTCGACCGCGTCATGACACATCACGCGCAGATTGCTCAGCCCCTCTTCATGCGCGGAAGCCAGGCAAGCGCCAACGCCCGGCGAATGCACTTCAATGCCGAGGAAATCCTGCTCCGGACGCTCTTTCGCCATTGCCACCAGCGAAGCACCCATGCCAAAACCAATCTCAAGCGTCACCGGCGCTTCACGGCCAAACAGCGTCGGGAAATCCAGCATATCTTCGCTGAACTCAACGCCCATCACCGGCCAGTAGTTTTCCAGCGCATGTTCCTGGCCTTTGGTCAGTCGCCCCTGGCGGCGTACAAAACTACGGATACGGCGCAGAGGACGGCCGTTTTCATCAAATTCCGGTGAGATGACGTCGTTTTTCATAAAGATTTAGTCGCTTGTGAAAGTGTTCTGAAAACGGGCATTATCCAAAGTTAGTTGCCGGATGCAAGCATGATAAGGCCGTGGCTGCGGAAAGTTCCGGTTTACACCCTGTCGTCACTGTGCTGCAATCTTGCCCCCAACAACTGTGAATTTGGTGACCATGCAAGCGTCGCAATTTTCAGCCCAGGTTCTGGACTGGTACGATAAATACGGGCGGAAAACCCTGCCCTGGCAAATTGACAAGACGCCCTACAAAGTATGGCTCTCAGAAGTGATGTTGCAACAAACTCAGGTTGCGACTGTTATCCCCTATTTTGAACGCTTTATGGCGCGCTTCCCGACGGTGACCGATCTCGCCAATGCGCCGCTGGATGAAGTTCTCCACTTATGGACCGGGCTTGGCTATTACGCCCGCGCGCGCAATCTACATAAAGCGGCACAGCAAGTTGCCACCTTGCACGGCGGAAAATTCCCGGAAACCTTTGAGGAAATCGCCGCACTACCGGGCGTCGGGCGTTCCACCGCGGGCGCGATCCTCTCACTTTCTCTGGGTAAGCACTTTCCGATTCTCGACGGTAACGTCAAACGCGTGCTGGCGCGCTGCTATGCTGTAAGCGGCTGGCCAGGGAAAAAAGAGGTCGAGAATAAACTGTGGAGTTTGAGCGAACAGGTGACGCCCGCCGTCGGTGTGGAGCGGTTTAATCAGGCGATGATGGATTTAGGCGCGATGATCTGCACGCGCTCGAAGCCAAAGTGTTCGCTCTGCCCGCTACAAAACGGCTGCATTGCCGCGGCCAATGATAGCTGGTCACTTTATCCAGGCAAAAAACCGAAACAGACGCTGCCGGAGCGCACCGGCTACTTTCTGCTGTTACAGCACGAAAATGAAGTATTTCTGGCGCAGCGTCCGCCAAGTGGATTGTGGGGCGGTTTATACTGCTTCCCGCAGTTTGCTGATGAAGAAAGTATGCGGCAATGGCTGGCGCAACGGCAGATCAACGCCGGTCACCTGACGCAACTCACCGCGTTTCGTCATACCTTCAGCCATTTCCATTTAGATATTGTGCCTATGTGGCTTCCCGTGTCGTCATTCACCGGTTGCATGGATGAAGGCAATGCGCTCTGGTATAACTTAGCGCAACCGCCGTCAGTTGGCCTGGCGGCTCCCGTGGAGCGTTTGTTACAGCAGTTACGCACTGGCGCGCCGGTTTAGCGCGTGAGTCGATAAGAGGATAATTTATGAGCAGAACGATTTTTTGTACTTTCCTGCAGCGTGAAGCAGAAGGTCAGGATTTTCAGCTATACCCCGGCGAACTGGGAAAACGCATCTACAACGAGATTTCCAAAGAAGCCTGGGCGCAGTGGCAGCACAAGCAAACCATGTTGATCAACGAAAAGAAACTTAACATGATGAATGCTGAGCACCGCAAGCTGCTGGAGCAGGAGATGGTCAATTTCCTGTTCGAAGGTAAAGAGGTACATATCGAAGGCTATACGCCGGAAGATAAAAAATAAAAAGACATTGCCGGAGCACGCCTCCGGCAACTTGCATAAAAACAAACACAACACGCACCCGGAATGATGAAAAAATATCTCGCGCTGGCTTTGATTGCGCCGTTGCTCATCTCCTGTTCGACGACCAAAAAAGGCGATACCTATAATGAAGCCTGGGTCAAAGATACCAACGGTTTTGATATTCTGATGGGGCAATTTGCCCACAATATTGAAAACATCTGGGGATTCAAAGAGGTGGTGATCGCCGGTCCTAAGGGCTACGTGAAATACACCGATCAATATCAAACCCGCAGCCACATCAACTTTGATGATGGTACGATCACTATCGAAACCATCGCCGGGACGGAACCTGTCGCACACCTGCGCCGGGCAATTATCAAAACGTTACTGATGGGTGACGATCCGGGGTCGGTCGATCTCTATTCCGATGTTGATGATATTACGATATCAAAAGAACCTTTCCTTTATGGTCAGGTAGTAGACAACACCGGGCAGCCAATTCGTTGGGAAGGTCGCGCGAGCAATTTCGCGGATTATCTGCTGAAAAACCGCCTCAAAAGCCGCAGCAACGGGCTGCGTATTATCTACAGCGTAACCATTAATATGGTGCCGAACCACCTTGATAAACGTGCGCATAAATATCTCGGTATGGTTCGCCAGGCGTCACGAAAATATGGTGTCGATGAGTCATTAATTCTGGCGATTATGCAAACCGAATCCTCATTTAACCCGTATGCGGTCAGCCGTTCCGATGCGCTGGGATTAATGCAGGTAGTACAGCACACCGCCGGGAAAGACGTGTTCCGCTCACAGGGGAAATCCGGCATACCTGGCCGCAGTTTCTTGTTCGATCCTGCCAGCAACATTGATACCGGCACCGCATATCTGGCGATGCTGAATAATGTTTATCTCGGCGACATTGATAACCCAACGTCGCGGAGTTATGCCGTCATCACCGCCTATAACGGCGGCGCTGGCAGCGTGTTACGTGTTTTCTCGAATGATAAAATTCAGGCAGCTAATATTATTAACACCATGACGCCAGGTGATGTTTATCAGACTTTGACGACCCGCCATCCTTCTGCGGAATCTCGCCGCTATCTCTATAAAGTGAACATGGCGCAGAAATCTTACCGCCGTCGATAATTTCACCTTTGCCTCTGACATTACTTCGAGGCAAAGTGTTACACGCTTCACAATTTCGCCTTGCAAATTGAGATTATTTGCAATTATTTGCTACGGATGACAAAAAAACAGTCAGCGAAGTTGATAGAATCGCATCATCTTGCACGGTCAAATGTGCTTTTTAAAACACTCATCCGCATCACGATGTGAGGAAATTAACATGAATCTTAAGCTGCAGCTGAAAATCCTCTCTTTTCTGCAGTTCTGCCTGTGGGGAAGTTGGCTAACGACCCTCGGCTCATATATGTTCGTTACCCTGAAGTTCGACGGTGCTTCTATTGGCGCAGTTTATAGTTCACTGGGTATCGCAGCGGTCTTTATGCCTGCTTTGCTGGGGATTGTGGCCGACAAATGGTTAAGTGCGAAATGGGTATATGCCATTTGTCACACCATCGGCGCAATTACTCTCTTCATGGCGGCGCAAGTTACCACGCCGGAGGCGATGTTCCTCGTTATCCTGATTAACTCGTTTGCCTATATGCCAACACTTGGGTTAATCAACACCATCTCTTACTATCGCCTGCAAAACGCGGGGCTGGATATCGTTACTGATTTCCCGCCAATCCGTATCTGGGGCACCATCGGTTTTATTATGGCGATGTGGGTGGTGAGCCTGTCAGGCTTCGAACTAAGCCACATGCAACTGTATATTGGCGCAGCCCTTTCCGCCGTTCTGGTGCTGTTTACCTTTACGCTGCCGTATATTCCGGTTGCTAAACAGCAAGCGAATCAGAGCTGGACGACTTTGCTGGGGCTTGATGCATTCGCGCTGTTTAAAAACAAGCGTATGGCGATTTTCTTCATCTTCTCGATGCTGCTGGGCGCGGAACTGCAGATTACCAACATGTTCGGTAATACCTTCCTGCACAGCTTCGACAAAGATCCGATGTTCGCCAGCAGCTTTATCGTGCAACATGCGTCAATCATCATGTCGATTTCGCAAATCTCTGAAACGCTGTTCATTCTGACTATCCCGTTCTTCTTAAGCCGCTACGGTATTAAGAACGTAATGATGATCAGTATTGTGGCGTGGATACTGCGTTTTGCGCTGTTTGCCTACGGCGACCCGACTCCGTTCGGTACTGTACTGCTGGTGCTGTCAATGATTGTCTACGGCTGCGCATTCGACTTCTTCAACATCTCTGGTTCGGTGTTTGTGGAAAAAGAAGTTAGCCCGGCAATTCGCGCCAGTGCGCAGGGGATGTTCCTGATGATGACCAACGGCTTCGGCTGTATCCTCGGCGGTATTGTGAGCGGTAAAGTGGTTGAGATGTATACCCAAAACGGCATTACCGACTGGCAGACCGTATGGCTGATTTTCGCAGGTTACTCCGTGGTTCTGGCCTTCGCGTTCATGGCGATGTTCAAATACAAACACGTTCGTGTCCCGGCGGGCACACAGACGGTTAACCACTAATTACGCCAAGAAAAACGGGCTACCATCTGGTAGCCCGTTTTTTTGTTCTCACTTCAACACATAACCGTATAAACGTTTCATGCCGTCGGCATCGGTTTCGCTATAGACACCTTGTAGCTCCGGCGAAAACCCCGGCAACAAATTCACGCCTTCTTCCAGTGCGAGAAAATAACGCTGTACCGCGCCTCCCCATACCTCCCCCGGCACCACGCAAAGCACGCCAGGTGGATACGGCAGCGCGCCTTCCGCCGCAACCCGCCCTTCGGCATCACGAATACGCACTAACTCCACTTCACCACGAATATAGGCGCTATGCGCATCCTGGGGATTCATCACTACAGGCGGGAAACTCTGTTGGCGGAACATCGCTTTTTGCAGGTCTTTGACGTCGAAACTGACATACAGATCGTGCATCTCCTGACACAACTGGCACAGGGTATAGTCGCGATAGCGCACCGGATATTTGTTATAAACGCTCGGCAACACCTCAGCCAGTGGCGAGTCATCCTCAATATGCTGTTCAAACTGTGCCAACATTGCAACCAGTTGTGCCAGCTTCTCGTGGCTCTCCGCCGGGGTTAATAAGAACAGAATAGAGTTGAGATCGCACTTTTCCGGCACAATGCCATTCTCACGCAGATAGTGCGCCAGAATCGTCGCAGGAATACCAAAGTCGCTATATTCACCGGTTTCGGCATCGATACCGGGCGTGGTCAGTAGCAGCTTGCACGGATCAACAAAATACTGATCTGCGGCATATCCCTCAAAGCCGTGCCAATTCGCCCCCGGTTCAAAACTGAAGAAGCGACGGTCGCTGGCCAATACTGACGTCGGATAATCCTGCCACAATTTGCCACCAACAACGGGCGGGATAAACGGGCGAAACAGCTTACAGCGTGCAAGAATCGCCTTGCGCGCTTCAATGCCCAACTCAACACACTCCGCCCACAGTCGACGACCGCTCTCCCCTTCATGGATTTTGGCGTTAACGTCCAGCGCAGCAAACAGCGGATAGAACGGACTGGTGGAGGCGTGGAGCATAAAGGCATTATTCAACCGCTTATGCGGGCAAAAGCGCGCCTGCCCGCGAATATGGTTATCTTTTTTGTGGATCTGCGAAGTCTGCGAGAATCCCGCCTGCTGTTTGTGCACCGACTGGGTAACAAAGATCCCCGGATCGTTTTCGTTAAGTTCTAACAGTAACGGCGAGCTATCTGCCATCATCGGAATAAACTGCTCGTAACCGACCCACGCGGAATCAAACAGAATGTAATCGCACAAATGCCCAATGGTCTCGATCACCTGGCGAGCGTTATAGATAGTACCGTCATAAGTTCCTAACTGAATAATTGCCAGGCGAAACGGGCGCGGTAGTTCGGCTTTTTCTGGTGCCACTTCACGAATTTGCTGGCGCAAATAGTCTTCATTAAAACAATGCGCATCAATACCGCCGATAAAACCGAACGGGTTACGCGCGGCTTCCAGATACACCGGCGTCGCCCCAGCCTGAATCAATGCACCGTGATGATTCGACTTATGATTGTTACGATCGAACAGTACCAGATCGCCACGCGTTAACAGCGCATTGGTAACCACTTTGTTTGCTGCCGAAGTGCCGTTAAGCACAAAATAGGTTTTATCAGCATGAAACACTTTGGCCGCAAACTTCTGCGCATCCTTCGCTGAGCCTTCATGAATAAGCAGATCGCCCAGTTTCACATCGGCGTTGCACATATCGGCACGAAAAACGTTCTCACCGAAGAAATTGTAAAAATGACGCCCCGCAGGATGCTTTTTAAAGAACGCGCCATGTTGATGACCCGGGCAAGCAAAAGTGCTGTTGCCCATCTCAACATATTGCGTCAGCGTGTCATAAAACGGCGGCAACACGTTTTCTTCGTACTGGCAGGCTGCAGATTCCAGCTCCAGCCACTGCTGCTCGTTGCCATTGATTACCGCCGCGACGCCCGCAGGCAATTCAACAATCTGTTCGGAATACAAAAACACCGGTAGATGAAAACCAGTGCGTTTAAGTAACGCAAGAATGCCACTGCGGCTATCCGCAGCGGTAATGACGACTGCCGCGACGTCCGTAAAATCAGTATCTTCCAGCGCCACCACGCGACGATGGGTAGAAATTCGGGAAACCAGTTCACTACTGGCGGCAATACTCATTGATTTCATAAATGTAAAACCCGTTTCGGGGAGGTAAAAATACCGGGCAAGGTGTAAAAACCTGCCGCATGAGATGTGGGTCAAACTGGTCACCAGCTCCGACCGCCAGACATCAGTAAAAGCAGAATGGCTCTGATTTTACTGTTGTCCTACAGTGAGCGTGCGTTAACTTCACCGCATGAGCAGTAATATGGAAAGGGAAGCGTTTCGCGCAAAACGGCGATAAACAAGAGAATGTAAGGAGGTGGCGTGCATCGGGCAAACTCCGTACAACAAGGAGAAAATTCGCGCAATCATGGCACCTTTCACCAGAGCGTGCAAGCCAGGACTTTGCGGTCAGACAAGCAATCGGCGGGACAAAAAGTTCATAATAAAAACATCAAACAACACAATTAACAGGAACTCTTGTGGTCATCGGCCCTTTTATCAACGCTAGTGCAGTATTACTGGGTGGCGTCCTCGGCGCACTGCTTAGTCAACGCTTACCGGAACGGATCCGTGTCTCTATGACATCCATTTTTGGTCTGGCATCGTTGGGAATTTGTATTTTACTGGTGGTGAAATGCGCCAACCTTCCGGCGATGGTTTTAGCGACGCTACTCGGTGCATTAATTGGTGAAATTTGTTTGTTGGAAAAAGGTGTTAATACCGCAGTCGCTAAAGCGCAAAATTTGTTTCGTCACTCGCGTAAAAAGCCAGCGCATGAATCTTTTATTCAGAATTTTGTCGCGATTATTGTCCTGTTTTGTGCCAGCGGCACCGGGATCTTCGGCGCGATGAATGAAGGGATGACCGGCGATCCGAGCATTTTAATCGCCAAGTCATTTCTGGATTTCTTTACCGCGATGATCTTCGCCTGTTCACTTGGCATTGCGGTATCGGTGATTAGTATTCCATTGCTGATCATCCAGTTAACGCTGGCCTGGGCTGCTGCGCTGATATTACCGCTGACAACACCATCGATGATGGCAGACTTCAGCGCCGTAGGTGGTTTGCTGCTGCTAGCAACCGGCTTACGCATCTGCGGCATTAAACTATTTCCGGTGGTCAACATGCTTCCAGCACTACTTCTGGCAATGCCTCTTTCCGCCGCCTGGAGCGCCTGGTTTGTCTGATGATGCGTGTAGTAACGGCAAAGTGATGATAGATTGTGCAGTCTGCTATAAATTGAAGAAATTTAATTGACGAGACGAGGCGAATCAGGTTTAATGCGCCCCGTTGCCCGGATAGCTCAGTCGGTAGAGCAGGGGATTGAAAATCCCCGTGTCCTTGGTTCGATTCCGAGTCCGGGCACCACTATTCATAAGGTCTCGCTGAAAAGCGGGGCTTTTTCTTTTTCTGGCTACGGTAAATTTCTGGCCGTTGCTACAGGTCATTCATAAACATTCACACCTTTTATCTTCGAAGTGTTCTGTCTAATGTCGGCATACCTGGCGATAAGCTGCTTCAGGTGCATCTCTGCCTGAGCCTCTGTTGCAGGAGGGAGTGGCTGTCCTACCGGCAATTGCGCCAGTACCCGCAGTTGTTCTTCAGCCGGTATGGATTGGTTAAATAGCTGCATAGCGGAATACACCACTGATTTCAGTTCACTGACCGTCATGTATTTCCCCTTATGCTCATCCAACCCGTTCAGCCGTTCACTCAGTCTCTGTAGCGTCATCATTCCCTGATGCCAGCCATTCAGGTTTCCTGTCGGCAATGCGGCAACATTAAGTTGTTGCTGCCACTGCTGTATCAGGGGCTTTGCCCGCTCCGGCCAAATCGCCTGAGCCTGTTCGACAAGCTGCCGACCTCTGGTGATGAGCCAGTCCGGTGGTAGCTTATCGAGAAGTGCAAGCTGCTGCTGTGTTTGCGTAATTAAAGTTTGTGGCAATGGAGATTGCTGGCGCAATATATCCAGTTGTTCTGGCGTGAGTATTGTGGGTAACGGTGCCAAAGAGGCCGTAAGTTGAGCTTGTAGCGGGTCTGGACGGTGAAAATACTGCCAGGCCCATACTATTACTGCACTTATCACCAGCATGGTACACATCCCGCCGACAAAAGATTTCCACCTTTTTACTGGCATGGGTATGGCAGAAAGCACATCTGATCCTACCCACGTAATGTGGACACGGCCCTAAGCGAGATTATGGTTTTCAAATTGTTCCGGGCTGAGACCGCCACAGGCACTGTGACGACGCCAGCGATTGTAATCACACTCGATATAATTAAACACCGTTGCCCGCATTATTTCCCGGCTGCTAAAGCGTTCCCCGTGGATACATTCCACCTTCAGCGAATGAAAGAAGCTTTCCACACAGGCATTGTCATAACAGTTGCCTTTCGCACTCATACTGCCACGCAGGTTGTGTCGCTTCAGCAGCGCCTGATAATCCCCTGAACAGTATTGACCACCACGGTCCGTATGAACAATGACGCTTTCCGGGCGTCTTCTCCGCCACAACGCCATTTGCAGTGCATCACAGGCCAGTTGTGCTGTCATTCGCGGTGACATCGACCAGCCAATAACGGCGCGTGACCACAGGTCGATGACTACTGCGAGATACAACCAGCCCTCATCGGTACGCAAGTACGTGATGTCACCCGCCCACTTCTGGTTCGGGCCGCTGGCGCTGAAGTCCTGCTCCAGCAGATTCTCCAATACGGGCAGGCCATGTGCACGGTAGCTGACCGGGCTGAACTTCCGGCCGGCTTTCGCCCGCAGCCCCTGACGACGCAGGCTGGCGGCAATGGTTTTAATATTGAACTCCGGCAGTTCGTCAGCAAGGCGGGGAGCACCGTATCGCTGCTTTGCCTCAAAGAATGCCTTATGAACAGCGGTATCGCAGGTGAGCCGAAACTGTTGGCGCAGGCTCATCTGGTGACGACGCCTGAGCCAGACATACCAGCCGCTGCGGGCAACCCGAAGTACACGACACATCGCTTTGATGCTGAACTCTGCCCGATGATTTTCGATGAAGACATACTTCATTTCAGGCGCTTCGCGAAGTATGTCGCGGCCTTTTGGAGGATGGCCAGTTCCTCAGCCTGCTCCGCCAGTTGTCGTTTAAGGCGGACATTTTCAGCGGCCAGTTCGCTTTCGCGCTCTGACGAACTCATTTGTTGCTGCTGTTTACTGCGCCAGGCATAAAGCTGAGATTCATACAGGCTGAGTTCACGGGCTGCGGCGGCCACACCGATGCGTTCAGCGAGTTTCAGGGCTTCGTTACGAAATTCAGGCGTATGTTGTTTACGGGGCTTCTTGCTGATTGATACTGGTTTTGTCATGAGTCACCTCTGGTTGAGAGTTTACTCACTTAGTCCTGTGTCCACTATTGGTGGGTAAGATCATTATTCCCTGTACCATCAAAAAACATCCCGATAGTAATCGTAATACCTGGTACAGGTTTACGCTTACAGACAACTGTTTTCTCTGACACATTCACATCAGTAAAGTGCTCGCACTCACTGGCTTCCCAAGCATGGAAATCACTCATGCTTATTTGCTCCCTGCTGCAGAATTACCGGTTCCAAGGATCTCAATGTTTAATTTGCTGGGCATTGAAGTATAAATTGGCAACGTTTTACCATTGTCATCTGAAATACCATGAAACACCTGCCCGTCAGCCGTCGTCACTTTATACTCAGTCTGTGAGATAATATTCCCGTTTTCATCAGTCAGAGAGTAAATACCACCGTATCCTTTCGGAAATTCAGGGGTTGGCGTATTCAGCGAAGCGGCCCCCATCTTCTGAGCGTTAACACATTTCCACAAAATATTACCTTCACAGCCCAGAATAATATTTTTACCCTGCAACTGAATGAACGACCCGTCCAGATTTTTCAGCACGACATCTTTCGCAGCAGTGATTTCAACCCGTCCCTCTGTACTGGTCACGGTCACATCTTTTTTCGCTGCCGCATCCAGCGCATCATCCTGCGCCTGGATTTCAACTTTTCCCTTCGCGGCGAACAGTTTCATCCCCGTCTTACAGGCCAGCATACTGATGGCTTCACCCGCTGCCACCGTAAAACGCTTCAGTGCACTGATATCCGTATTCTGTTGGGACATAATCCCCACGCTGACACTGCCCGAGGAAACGCGCACACCTTCCGGACTGCTGATGCTGACGCCTTGTGGTGCATTCAGGACCATCCCCGGCTGTGCCAGGTCCGTCAGGGCATCCGTCAGCATTTTCTGACTCCGGATATCCGCCGGATACGCCTGCGCCGTTTCTGCCGCATCTGACAGCGTTCTGGCAATACTCAGGGCATTTTCCAGTTGGGCAATGGCCTCCTGCATTGACAGCATCTTATCGCTGGCAAATGCCTGTTTATCGGCGGTGATAAATACTCCGGCACCTCCGCGAATCGATATATGCCTGTCCGTGCGCAGCTCTGCCCCTTCCCCGCGCAGTTCACGGGAGGCATCCACGTTATGCCCCAGATTAAGCTGCGTCTTGCCCCCGTACTCCGTACTGAGCTTGATATGCTCCTCACCGCGCCTGTCCTCCATCCGCAGTTTGTTCAGACCGGCGGTGCGGATTACATTCCGCGTGTTGTTGGCTTCGGTGACGGGGTCTGCGTGGCGGGAGTCGTGCAGGGCGTGGGCGATATACGGCCGGTCAGTGTCATCAGTGGCCCGGTCCCCATGGTCAGTGTCGCCGGTTTACTCAGTAACTGCGATGTACTGATGTTCAGGTCACTGCTGGTAAACAGAACGGTGTACTGATACAGCCCGCTCATGCACTCCTCACCACTGAAAGCCTCCACATCCGGCGATGCGGTACAGGACGGAATATCCAGACGGTAGCGGTTCAGCCCGCCTTCAGTTAATGCAGACAGGGCGTTATTCAGCGTCTCTGTCAGACTCATAATATTGGCTCCATAGGATAACCCGTTGTTCATGACGCTGTTACCAACGGGCTGATGGCGGGATTAAATAAGGGGACTCAGCCGATAAGAAAAAGAGTGATTATGGCTCCAGCCCAACGGCACTAATAATGACCTTTAATGGCAACAGTCTCATTTCAAAATACCCAAATTTTTGCAGTACAAAATTATCAGCAATAATCTGTGCCTGCAGTCCCATCGGATAATCACTTAGCTCCTTTAGCCAGGTTTAAACTCCAGTCCAATCCCTTCATCATCATTCCAGCCCAGCGTCAGCGAAACCGGCTTTTGTTTCGCCGCCATATGAATCAGCAGTTGCTGACTCAGTACCGGCAAAATTTGCTGGTTGAGCAGGTTGTCGATATTGCGCGCTCCGGTGTCCGGTAGCAGGCAGGCACTGGTCAAAGCGTCATACAGACTCTCGTCAACATATGTGGTCAGGCCATAGTGACGATGCAAGCGCGTGCTGACCTGTAAGAGTTTCATTGCCACGATGGCACGCATCGCCGCTTCCGTTAGCGGGCGATAAATCACTGTCTGGAAGCGGGCAAGCAGCGCAGGCTGGAAGTGTTCGCACAGGATCGGGCGCAGCAGTTCGTGCAGATCTGCTTCGGTAGCTTCCGGTTTTTCATTGAGCAACTGCATCAAATGGTCGCTGCCAAGATTGGAGGTCATCAGAATAACGGTATTACGGAAGTCGATTTCACGGCCTTCGCCGTCGCGCATAAAGCCACGGTCAAAGACCTGATAGAACAGGTTCATCACATCACGATGCGCTTTTTCAACTTCATCGAGCAGCACCACGCTGTACGGACGCTTGCGCACCGCTTCGGTGAGGATGCCCCCCTGCCCGTAGCCGACGTAGCCTGGAGGAGAGCCTTTCAGTTGGGAGACGGTGTGCGGCTCCTGGTATTCCGACAGGTTGATGGTAATCAGTGATTTTTCACCGCCGTACATGACGTCAGCCAGCGCCAGCGCCGTTTCGGTTTTCCCTACACCACTTGGGCCAACCAGTAGGAACACACCCTGTGGGCCATTCTCCGAAGTGAGGCCTGTTTTCGCGGCTCGCAGGCGCCGGGCGATGGCTTCAAGCGCCACATTCTGCCCAACTACGCGTTTACCGATTTCGTTTTCCAGCGTCAGCAGTTCGCTCTGCTCGTCTTTCATCAGTGACGACAGCGGGACGCCCGTCCAGTCAGCAATCACGGTAGCAACGGTACGCACATCCACATCGACGGAGAGTAACGGGTTGCTGTGCTGCATACCGTTCAACTTCTGTTGCAGGACGTAAGTTTCACTCTGACGAGAAATCTCCTGACGGCTTTCCAACAGTTGTTCAGTAAGTTCCCGCTCCTGACCGTATCGGGTTTCCAGCTCCTCGAGTTCAATAAAGAATTTTTTCTCCTCCTGTTCGATTGCCGCCAGGCGTTCACCGTGGTTTTGATTGCCGACGGCAATGTCTTCCTGTAGTGCCAGCCTCTCCATTTCAAGAGCGGTAATCCGGGAACGGGTACGGATCAATTGTTCAGGCACGGTGTCGAGGCTCATGCGCACGCGGGCGCTTGCGGTGTCGAGCAGGTCAACGGCTTTGTCCGGTAGTTGGCGGCCTGTAAGATAACGTCGGGAAAGCGCGACAGCAGCACGAACCGCATCGTCGGTGATATGCACATTATGGTGTCCGGCGTAGCGAGATTTCAGACCACGCAGCATCAGGCAGGCGGTGTCATCGTCGGGTTCATCCACCTTCACCATCTGAAAGCGGCGCTCAAGTGCGGCATCGCGTTCGAAAAATTGTTTGTATTCAGACCAGGTAGTGGCAGCAATGGTTCGTAATTCGCCGCGCGCCAGTGCCGGTTTCAACAGGTTGGCGGCATCCGCGCCACCAGCCTGGTTGCCTGCGCCGATGATCGTGTGCGCTTCATCAATAAACAGCAAAATCGGTACTGGTGACTGCTGCACAGCATCAATCACGTTTTTCAGACGCTGTTCAAATTCCCCCTTCACGCCCGCACCAGCCTGCAACAGACCAAGATCAAGAGTGCGTAGCACGACAGGTTTGAGCGACTCCGGCACATTGCCTTCAGCGATTCTGAGCGCCAACCCTTCTACCAGTGCCGTTTTACCGACACCCGGCTCACCGACCAGGATCGGGTTGTTTTTTCGGCGGCGAGAAAGAATGTCCACCATCTGGCGGATTTCAGTATCACGCCCAAATACCGGATCGATTTTGCCTTCGCGGGCTTTGGCAGTGACGTCGAGAGTAAACTTATCCAGCACGTTCTGCAGTACCGGGCTGAGTTCCCCCTCTTTTAACTCCGCACCAACAGGACTTCTAACAGACGCCAGTTCCGCTTCCTGCTGCACTTCAGGACGCTCATCTGACTGGGCATCCAGTAACGGGCGCAGGCGTTCCAACTGACTCTGGCCCAGGGTCAGTAATGGCCACAGACCATCGCAACGCACCAGGTTCTGCTTATCAACCAGTGCCATCATCAGGTGGTGACTTCGGATCTGTTCTTCGCCTGCCAGTGAGGCAATCAGCCAGGCTTCTTGCATCAGCGTCTGGATGTTTGCTGAAAGCTGCGGACGACGGAGCACTGAGCGCGGTTGTTTGTCGAGCCAGCCAAGCAAATCCTGCCAGAGACAGTCCATGTCCCACTCGTAGCGACGTGCCAGCACCGTAAGATCGCCCTCGCCCTGCTCCAGCAGTTTCAGCAGCCAGTGCTCCGGCAGAATTTCCGTATGCGCACGGGTCTGGCAGAGCGAAGCCGCCCCTTCCATCGCACGAGCACAGTATGGGTTCAGACGTCGCAGCAGGATGGCTGGATTTTCCATAAATTTCTCTCTTTATCGGTTCCTGGGCACGCTACCGCCCCTCGCTATTTCCTGAGAAGGAGACCTAAGCGCATACGGTCAGGCTGGCAGATTGTGGGTTCTTTGCTGAAAGCCCGTTGACTTCAGACGTTCAGCAAAAACGAAAAAGCGGGCAGAGAAACTCTGCCCGCTCGTGACTTACGCTGTAGCGCGTTCGTTCCATGAATCGGAATGAATGATGTTGCCGTCTTTGTAGGTCCAGGTGATTTTTTCGTAGCGCAGTTCGATCTGCTCAAGGTGGTTGTGCTTCTCGAAAGAAGGATCTTTGATGTCGTGCATGACAGGATTCACCTTCACCACTTTTACGTTCTCGAGCTTAGTGTTGAAGTACTCGACCTCCTGACCCGCATCGTTAATTTTGTACCACTTGAATTCTGCAGACTTGAGGGTCTGTCCGGTGGTCACCGCCTTGTACAGGTATGGGCTGGAGGAATCGATTTCCTTGGTAAACAGGAACGGAGTGTGGATTCGGGTGCCGGTCAGCTTGCCTGTGTTGTTATCAATCGGGATGTACAGGTTGTGTTCCTGAGCCACCACTTCGATGCTGCCTTCACGATCCTGAACGTCCACAGACCCTTTGATGTCCGCGCCGCCATCGTCCTTCAGCCAAAGATAAACAGGAATTGCCATGGAATTACTCTCTATTATGTTGTGATGCGGCATCATCCTGTGATGACGCCAGGGTGTGACCTGGCATCTGACAGGCATTAGCCTGCGATACCAGACTGATTTCGACACGGCGGTTGAGCGCACGGCCTTCCGGGGTATCATTAGTTGCGAGCGGGCGGCTTTCGCCATAGCCCTGCACCGCAAAACAGCTTTCCGGCACGTCACCGGTGTCATGCATCCAGTCGCGCACCGCTTCGGCACGTTTCTGAGAAAGCGTCTGATTTCGTTGTGCATTGCCGGTGTTATCCGTATGACCGGCGACCACAATCAGCCAGCCCGGCATGGCCTTGACGCCCACCAGCGAATTAACCAACATTTTGGTGGATCCGGCTTTCAGCGCCGATTTGCCGGAATCGAACAGCGACATGCTGTCAAGGCGGATAGTCTTTGGTCCCTGGACAATTTTTTTGATAACCGGCAGCGAGGATGGTGATAGTGATGGTGGTAGCACCTGATCATTTACGACGGCTTCAACAGCAGGTATCAGACGCTGCCCCTGATATAACCCGAAGCGATAGCGCACAGGTTCACCGCGCTGCTGCCAGTCATCCAGCAGAGCGCCATCAGCGCGCAGACGCTGCTGCACCTGGAGTGTAGGTGTGAGAGGGATGTCGGTGAGATGGTGGTATAAGGCAAGATGGTCACCGACATTGCGGATCAAACGCTGGTTGTTACACCAGGACGCCAGTATCGCCAGCGCAAGGAAAATGCCTCCCAACAGCCCGGCGTAGCGCCAGAACACCATCCGGCGACTGACGCCACGACGACGCGGCAGCGCCGACAGCAGTAGATCAGGCAACGGCAAAAGCTCACCGTTCTCCACTGTATCAGGTGGCAGCGCAGTAACAGAGGCAATGTGTTGTTGCCAGAGGTTACCGGCGAGACCGCTCACGGGAACCATGCACAACCCTTGAACACAAGGCTTCAGAGCGGGCAGTTCTCCCTGACGCTCCGACAGCAAGCTGTTAACAGCGGAGTTCAGCCAGGCAAGTCCACTGTCAAGCCACAGTATCTGGCTCAGGCGGGACAGCCACTCGCCCGAAGCCGTTTCCCGAGTCCAGTCGCTCAGCGACAAATTGCCCTGACCTGGTTGATACACCTGGAGTCCTGCCCGTTGGCTAACAGTGGTAAACCAGACTGGCTCTGCATCAACACTGGCGGCAGGCGGTGACAGCCAGCTCACTACCCACAACGGTGGGAGTTGTCCGGTTGCAGCGCGGCATTGCATCACGGCACGCTGCCAACCACGCAGACTTTGAGTTAAGTCAGCGTCAGATGTATGACGTTCAGGCAGAACCGCCAGCAACACAGAGATCTGTGACACCAGAGCCGGGCGAATCTGACTCAGGTATTGAGCCAGCAATGGCAGTTGCTCTGCATCTTTTACCCACAGATACCAGCCCTGACGGGTTTCACGATGCTGTACCCCCTCAGCAAAAAGCGCGCGGTTATCACCACACACCAGAATGACAGCCCCCTGAAAATCCTCCGTGGGCAGTGACTCCCCGAACGCCGGAGCCTGTATCTGTGATGTCCGGTACTGATGCCAGAGCATCACCCCACATACCAGAATAACCAGCAGGCTGAGCGCCACGCGACTCCCGGCCGACAGCGGCCAGAACCCCAGGATAAGCCACAATGCCAGCACACCCGCCAGGACGGTTAACAGACTCCGGTAAACCTCACGCATCCTTTACTCCGGTCTGACCGTCTGGCTCACCAGTTCGGTGAGGGAGGATGAGAGGAAATACCACAGCGCAGCCAGTACTGCTGCCCCGATAATCCAGGAGAGCCAGTACAGTCGGCGGCCGCTGCGCAGACTGGATACTCTGGTGACAATAGGTGCATCCTGGGCAAGCGTAAAAGCGGGCACCCGTTCCCTCAGCGCTCGCACCACGTCTTCACGGCGTTCGTCATCCTGCGCCCGATACTGCCCGACAAATCCCAGTTGTAGGGTACGGTACATACAGGTCAGCGCGGCCATATCCGGTGAGGACTCTTTCAACAAATTACGGATACGCTCCCACAACATCTCACCGGCATTCAGAGTGCCGAAGAAATGAGCCTGCAACGGATCGCGACGCTAAGCCAAATAGCCATCGTCAGCCGTTCCCCGATTGAGAACACTTTCATCCAGCAGAGCGCACAGGGCGTATACCATGTGCTCCCGGCTGATATCACTGTAGCCTGCATCCGAAAGCGACTTCTGCGCTTCATGAACCAGACGGCAGGCACGGCGATAAAGCCCTTCCCCGTCCCGAACTTCTTGCCCACCGCGTAGCTGACTGGCCATCAGCCAGCCCGGATAGAAAATCTGTTCAATCTGGCTGAGACTGGAATTATTCATGCGCGTAACACCGCAAAGAGTTCAAGTTTCACATCCCCCAGTGAGCACGGGGTGTAGAAGGTACAGCTCCCCGCTTCCAGCATCGCCCGCGCCGCATCGGTACTCAGATCCAAAGAGAAGTACTGGTTTTCGAGGCGCAGAGGGATCGCCGCAGGCACATGGCTGAGTGGTTTAATAACCATGCCGCTCAGCGCCACGTTCACCACATCCGAAACGTCATCGAGACTGCCCGCTTTGCAAAGTTGCGGGAATTTCACTTGCAGTTCGTGATTCGGCATGGAGGAGCGTACAGAAAGATAGAAATCAGCCCCTTCACGCAAGCGGGCATCATGCAGCACGCCTTTCCAGAGCTGATCGACATGTTCCAGTTGAATACTGATAACCCGGGAGGGCAGACTGGCCTCCAGCAGTTTATCGAGCAGTGTCAGCAACGGCGGGAACACACGTTTAGGCGCATCATGCTGATAAACAGGAATATCACTGGCATCGTGCTCCAGTGAAAAGGTCAGTAGGCTGCCCGCCAGACGGGTCAATTCACGGTAAAGCAACTCCGGGTGACGCCCCGGTGTTTGCAACAGTTCGCTCAGTACAGGTTCGGCGCTATTCAGGGCATTGAGCAGCCAGAACAGGGAAACATCGGCCACGGCAAAATCAGCCAGACGCTCGTTGCTTTCGCGACGCATCGCCATCAGGCGCTTACGTCGTGCCTGCAGACGAACCAACAGATCACCCAGCTCAGCCACAAGCGAAGGGCTTGCCGCAATCGAGAGCATCGGCGGGATAAAGGACGGATCACAATTCCACTGCCCCTGCGCATTGCGTGCCAGACGAGCCACCGGACAGGTCAGGTAAGCGGTATTTTCCTGCGTAGATAAGCGAAGGGGGATGGCATTACGCAAAATAGCCAGTTCACCACTTTCATGTCCGGCAAGTTCCTGAACCACCACACGTTCAGCTCTCCAGCGGCGCGGGCGCTCACTATCCTGACCGTTATCCAGATTGCCACCACTGGCACTCAACAACGGCAGCGCCACAACGACTTCAACGACCTCAGAACCGTTTGCGACAGTTAAATCACAGACCGGCGGAAGATTATCCGCCAGGTCGGTATCAACAATTGTGCCGTCCTGGAAACGTACCTCCAGACGGGTGGCATTTAGGCGCGACAATGCAAGAGCCGCGGTGTCAAATTCAGCATTCACCACGCCCCAGGGATGGGAAATTCCCATTCCTGCAACGGTATCGGCAATGTGTGCGTTCCAGCGTGCCTGCTGCTGGAACTGCTGCGGAGCCAGCGCGGCCCCATCCTCCCAAAGTGGGCGAAAAATTTTCATCCCTGATTTCCCCTCACCTTACGACTTGGCTTTCGGCATCTGGGAAACCAGTGAGAGATTGATATCCATCCCTTCCACCTGGAAGTGCGGTATGGCATAGAGTTTCACGCGGAAGAAGCCCGGATTATCGTCAATGTCTTCCACCACAACTTTCGCGTCACGCAGCGGATGAGATGCCTGCAACTCATCGCCCGGATCGGTCATTTCGGTCACAAGACCACGAACCCAGGTGTTCAGCTCCAATTCCAGCAAACGACGATCCTTGGTAGTACCAATGTTTTCACGTTGAATCAGCTTCAGGTAATGAGCGATACGCGATAGCAGGAAGATGTAAGGCAGACGCGCATTGATACGGCTGTTGGCAGTGGCATCCGCGGTATCGTAGAGCGCGGGTTTTTGAGTGGAGTTTGCCGAGAAGAAACACGCATAATCGCGGTTTTTGTAGTACGACAGGGGAATGAAGCCAAGATTCGCGAACTCGAACTCGCGGGTTTCCGGGATCATCACCTCAGACGGGATTTTTACCTGGTTGCCGGTGCCAAGATCATACAGGTGAATTGGCAGATCCTGCACTGCACCACCCGCCTGTGGACCACGGATTTGTACACACCAACCGTTGTTGATGAAGCTTTTCACCATGTTGGCCGCAAAAGCAAAAGAGGCATTAGTCCACAGGTATTTATCGTGATCCGGGCCTTTCACCTCTTCAACATAGTTAAAACTACGAACCGGTACAGTGTCCGGGCCATACGGCAGGCGACCCAGCACACGTGGCATTACCAGCCCCAGGTAACGGGAATCGTCCGTATCCCTGAAACTTTTCCATTTAATGTATTCGGCGCGGTCAAAGTAGTTACCGATATCTTTGATGGCTGCCACATCTTCCATTGACTCTTTCAGGAAAAATTTCGGGCCTGCAGAACCGATAAATGGCATATGAGCCGCTGCGGACACTTTTGATAAATTACGCATCAGCGCCACGTCCTGCGCAGATGCATCAAATTCATAAGCGGAAATCAGCGCGGCAATCGGCTCGCCGCCCGGCGTATCATACTCATCAATGTATGTGTGTTTGTACAAACCACTCTGGATAATTTCCGGGCTGTCTTCAAAGTCCTGACGCAGGTCTTCTTTAGATATATCCAACAACTCAACTTTCACGTTCTGGCGGAAATCTGTTTTATCGACCAGCGATTTCACGCCGCGCCACAGACTTTCTACCGCCTGAAAGTCCTCATGATGCATAACGGCATCAAGCTGACGGCTGATCTGGTAATCCAGTTCTGCGATATGGTGATCAATCAGATTTTTGTCGAGCTTTTCAACTTTCGAGCCAGATTTTGTCAAACACTCCAGAAACACCTGCATCCCGGCTGTTAAACGTTCATCCGCAGTGGCATCTGACATCGCCTGGGCGTCCTGCCAGATATCCAGTGAACTCAACTCAGAGACAGGGTTCAGATTAATTTTTTCAAACAGGGAGGCATAAACTCCACCTGCAGCAGGACGTTCAAGCACCACACTCTCGCCACCAGCGGCATTCTCATTTTTTACAGACATCAACATTTTCCTTATTAATCCATTAAATCGTCGTGACCGTTACGGCTGTTTAGGTGCCAAAGCTGAAAGTTCTGCTTTGAGTTCTGCACTTAATGCCGGGTCCAGCAAAATGTTTTCCAGTTCTTTACGGAACGTCTGGTTATCCAGAAGGTTCGCTTTTAAATCACGAAGTAAATTACGCATGGAAAGCATGGCTTTTAGCTGAGGTATTTGTCGGGATACCTGTTCCGGGGAGAAATCTTTTATGCTCTGAAATGTCAACCTGATGCTGTCTTCGCTACCGTCATCAGCAAGTGTGTTATTAACGATAAGATTTACTTTTGGGGAATAGTCTGAAAGGACTGCATCAAAATTATTTTTGTTAAGATTAACTTTTTTACGCTCAGATAATGGCGCGGATTCCTGACCATTACTAAAATCACCCGCAACCAGTAACTTCAGGGGTAATTCTGTTTTTTTACTCGCCCCCCCTGTATGCAGTTCTAATTTCAGATTAATACGAGCCTTTGGTATCTCCCGCTGGAAACTGTCACTCATAATCCCCTCACGCAATTCAGTTAAAGTCAAATTAATCATAATACTTCTCTAACCGGATACTAAGGCAATTGCGAAATCAAAAAAAACAATACAGATCAATATATTGAGAATAAAAAACAATGGGAATGTTGCCAAACAATAAAAATAAGCACAGCAATATCAAGCAATTAAAAACGTCTTTATAAATATTCCTAATTGTATTTTTATTATGTGCTTTTATTTTTTCCTTACCCACACAACCTGTTAACAGACAGGCGGTACATCGTGCGAAACGTTGACTTACCTGGCTTCATCCTACTGGCAAAGTTATTCTGATAGCCCCGCTGACTTTGCCTTACTGATTCATAAGTATTCACCGCCATCCTTATCCAACACTCAGACCATCCCAGTTTCTACAGGCCTCACCATTGGCGGAAGAGATTTTATTTTATGTAAGCGCAAATTTGCATTACAGCATATTCAGGCCTACACCCGAATAGCCTGATTAACCATAAAATATTGCCGCAGCGCAGCATATTGACTATTCCTTGAACTTATATTCATACATTGTAATAGCACAGTAAATGTAGGATCTTATGCATAACGGAGTATTTATGACTTTTAAGCGTTTGGTTGTTATTACCGCTATATCCTGTATGTATACCGGATTTGCATTTGCAACGAATGTCTCGTTGAATCCTGCCCAGGTAGAACATCTGAATAACGTCATTCATCGTGAGGTAAAAGGGAAGAATGACCGTAATTTTGCCTATACAAACTGGACTGAAGCTCAACGCGTAGCCGAATTTATTTGCCGACCGCTGGCACTGAAAGAACTACAGAAGCAGTACACCGACGTAGATAAGGTTATTCTCGATCAGGGAAAACATAATATGCAGCGCCTGGTCTCACCTGCGCTCCTGACGGGCAATGGTCAGTACCGTCGGGGGATTAACTGGACGACTTTTCACTACGCATGTGAACTGTCAGTGAAAACCGGAGAGGCTATAGGGTTCAGATTGTTGAACAACAAAACCCTGACCATGGCTCCGGGACCCGTTATTCGTCCCGGGAGGCTAAGCCAGTGAAAAATATTCTTACCGCATTTCTCATCATCACTCTCCCAGCGTTCTCTGCCACGGCGGCCAGTTTTGATTGTCGGCAGTCCCACAGTGCGGATGAAAAAGCAATTTGTTCATCACATCAGTAAGCGGCTCGTCAGAACCGTATTGATATTTACTGAGAGCTCAGATCAACTTTCCAGGGCAACAGATCGCGTACCCGGTTTGCCGGCCAGTCCTGGATATGTTCAATGACGTAACGCAGCCACTTTTCTGGCTCCACATTGTTCAGACGGCATGTGCCGATCAGCGAGTACAACACCGCCGCATGTTCACCACCGCTGTCGGAACCCGCGAACATCCAGTTTTTCCGGCCTACGGCCACTCCCCGTAAGGCGTTCTCTGCGATGTTGTTGTCGATTTCCACCCAGCCATTACTGCAGTACACGTTCAGTGCATCCCACTGTTTCAGCAGGTATGCGAACGCTTTTGCCGTATCTGAGTGACGCGACAGTGTTTTCATCTGTTGCTGTATCCAGTCATACAGTGACTGCATCAGTGGCGCGGCTCTGGCTTTTCTTGCCGCCAGACGCTGTTCTGCTGAACAGCCCCGGACCTCTGCCTCGATAGCATACAGTTCACCGATACGCTGCAGGGCTTCCGTGGTGATGTCGGTGGGCGCTCTTGCATGCACATCGTGGATTTTTCTCCGGGCATGAGCCATACACGCGGCTTCCGTTATTCTGCCGGATTCGTATAACACCCGGTAACCACCGTAAGCATCGGCCTGAAGCACACCGCTGTAACCGGCCAGGTGATTTTGTGGATGGATACCTTTCCGGTCCGGACTGTACGCGAACCAGACCGCCGGGGGCATCTGTGAACCGGCGTTGCGGTCATCACGGACGTAGACCCACAGCCGGGCTGTCCGGGTTTTACCGCTGCCCGGCTCCTGGACCGGGACGGGGATATCATCGGCATGGACTTTACCGGGCATCAGCACATACTGGCGCAGGACGTCATACAGCGGCTCCAGCAGTTCAGCAACGGCACCGGTCCAGCGCCCCAGTGTGGCACGGCTCAGCTCCACTCCCTGACGACGGTATATTTCTGACTGGCGGTATAACGGCAGATGGTCTGCATATTTCCCGGTGACAACATGGGCCAGAAGCCCCGCTCCGGCATAACTGCGTGCAATGGGTTTTGAAGGTACTGGTGCCTGCACGATATGGTCGCACCGGCAACAGGCCAGTTTCGGACGTTGTGTTTCGATAACCTTAAAGGCGCTGCTGATAAGCTCCAGTTGCTCTGACACATCACATCCCAGAGAACTGAGTTCACCACCACAGGCAGGACAGCATTCCTCTTCCGGCCGGATAACCCGGGTTTCACGGGGAAGTGAGGCCGGTAACGGTTTACGGGCTGAAGACTGGCGCAGGGCGGATGGCAGTACCGGGTCATATTGCTCACCCAGCGTTTCCGCCATTTCTTCCTGAAGTGCGCTGATTCGCTCCTGAGCTTCCTGTATCTGCCGTTCGGTTTTTGCACGAAGTTTTTCTGAGCTTTTACCGAACTGCATACGTTGCAGTTTCGCAACCAGCGCCTTCAGCCGGTTGATTTCGGAAGCATAAGCCGCCACCCGCTGTGAGAGCAGGCGGTTGTATTCAGCCATCTGGCGGATGGTGTCCTGTTGCGTCTGCAACAGTGCCCGCAGGCGGGCGTTCTCATGAGCAAGTGAGGTGTCCATATCCTCACTTTACAACGGGTTATATGCGGATTCCAGCGCGTTCCGTTCGTTTCGGGTGCTTCCAGTTGATACCTTCAGGAAGCATGGATAACTGAGCCGGAGTAAGGTGCACCTTGCCGTCACGGGTGACTGGCCAGACGAAGCGGCCCCGCTCCAGGCGTTTGGTGAAGAGGCACAGTCCGTCACTGTCAGCCCACAACACTTTTATCTGGTCACCCCGGCGTCCGCGGAAGATGAACAGGTGTCCGGAGAACGGGTCATCCTTCAGGACGTTCTGAACTTTTGATGCCAGGCCGTTAAAGCCATTCCGCATGTCGGTGATACCTGCAACCAGCCAGATACGCGAACCGGCAGGGAGAGATATCATCAGTGGCTGCTCCCTTTTATTTCGCGGATAAGTGTCTGTAATAACGCCGGCGTCAGTTTACCTTTAAGCCTGAGAGTTCCGGCCGGCAGAACCAGCTCACAACACAGACTGTCGGACGGTGTATTTATCTGCTCTGGTTCCTGTGCGGGGGCCGGGATTTTATTATCCGGCTCCGGCGTTAACGTCACGGGAAGCAGTGCCGGCATATTTTTTCCGGAAGGCAGCAGGCCACCTTTCCGGTATTGATGGCGCCAGTTGAAGAGCAGGTTATCGTTGATTCCGTTTTCCCGGGCGATCTGCGCCACACAGGCTCCGGGCTGCAGTGACTGCTCCACTAAGGCGATTTTAAACTCATAAGGGAAGTTGGGCCGCCGGGGTAATGCCAGTCAGTTAAGCAACTGACTGGCTCTTTTTCGGGGCTGTGGGGTATTTCCAGGGCCTCTCCTTTACCACTCTCGGGAAGGCTCTTTCCCTTCTTGTCGGTAATTTCACAAGTTGTCCCATACTTGCAAGATCGCGCATCAGCTCCGGTATACGTCCCGGTGAAGCGCCCTGCAATGTCATCAGCATTCTCATCACCATTCCGCATGATTCTGAGAAACTCAGTTGATTCGGCCAGTAACCTTTCAGATGTTCTGCCATTTTAATCATCTGATATCTCACCAGATTATAAGCCAGTAAGACACCCCACAGCTCTTGCTCCACAAGCTCCGGCTTTTTACTTCTCAGCGTCAGCCTGCTCAGTTGCATCGTCTGTTTTATCTCCCTGTATCCCAGTTCGATTTCCCAGCGATGACTGTACAGATCCGCCATTTCTCCTCCGGGGAAGCGCATGGCGTCCGTCATCGACGTCAGCAGATGGCAGACTTTTCCTTTGCGCGTCACGGTCAGCAGGCGGGCTGTCACCTCATTTCCCAGCCCCGGCCACTTTTTTCGTGCCTGCGGGCTGGTTTTCAGCTTCACCAGATGATCGCCTTTACCCAGTTTTCTGATCTCTTCATATTGCGCTCCCTTTCTGAGAGGGATCATCCAGTGGCGGTGTTCTCCCGCCTGGCTCCAGGCATTTAACAGTCCCAGTGAGTAATAACCTTTATCCATTAACGTCAGGGTGTTATCGCCGGTTTGTTCTATAAGTTGCTCAGCAAGCTCATTTTCGCTGTTCTTCATCGTGCCGAAGGCTGCAGCCGTCAGCAGATGGCTGGTCAGTTCCATCTGGCAGACCATTTTGACCTGCGGGTAGAGCGCCGGGTTCCCGGCATGTGTCTGGCGGGGGAAGGCTGCATCGTTCTCTGGTGTATCCGGTGTGCGCCAGAACACACCATCGATGGCCAGCAGGGTCAGGCCGCACCAGTGCGGATGCGGCGTGGTGTTATGCCAGAGCTGCGCTGTTTTCGTGAACACGCGGCGGACAGCCTCACTTCCCAGACGCTGGCGGGCCTGAATAACGGCACTGGGGGCAACGAAGGGGCGATTGCCCGGCAGCATGATGTCCAGGCGATTCACAATCTGGTGAAGAGGTTCTTTACGCTCAAGCGCCATGCCAACAATACACCAGACCATCATTTCGAGGGGAAGACGGCGCTTGCGTAGCGTTACAGTACCTGATTCGGCAAGGCAACGAGAGATGAGTTCGGGGTCGAGGTAATCCCCCAGAGAAGTCAGTGGGTTACGCAGAGAATCGTAACGGGATACCAAATCAAGGGCCTGTCCAATGAGCATAAAAAAATCCGGAAACGAGTGAGCGTTTCCGGATTCTTACACAGCCACTGGATCGGTCAACTGATCCTTAACTGATCGGCATTACAGCAATGGCTGGCGAAATCACGCTGGGCGTTTTTCGTCCAACTGCAGTGTATGGCCCCGGCGATAAAGAGCTAAAACCGCTGTTTGACTGGATGCTGCGCGGACTTCTGCCACGTACTGGCGCACCAGATACGCAGCTCTCTTTTCTGCACGTCACCGATTTCGCCCAGGCTGTGGGTCAGTGGTTAAGCGCCGATTCCGTACAGACGCAAACGTATGAATTATGCGATGGCATCGCCGGAGGTTATGACTGGCGACGTGTCCAACAGCTTGCCGCTGTAGCCCGTTGTGGTTCTGTGCGGATGGTCGGTATTCCTCTGCCGTTACTCACCTGCCTTGCGGATATCAGTACCGCGTTGAGTCGCCTCGCAGATAAAGAACCCATGCTGACCCGCTCGAAAATCCGTGAATTAACCCATGCCGACTGGTCGGCAAGTAATAAATGTATTTCTGAAGATATTAATTGGTTTCCCGGGGTTAGCCTGGAACACGCATTACGCAACGGGCTATTTTGATTGTCTTGTTTAAAGGTGTGTTAACGTTTCTATGGTAAATCGTGAAATAGTAATGGATTACATCCTTTCCTGTTTACAGGAGTTGGTCGAAAACGGTGTGGAAATTAAGCCCGACAGCGATCTCGTCAACGATCTCGGCCTGGAGTCGATCAAAGTGATGGATCTCTTAATGATGCTGGAAGACAGATTCGATATTTCCATTCCTATTAATATTCTGCTGGATGTCAAAACCCCTGCGCAATTAATGGAAACTCTACTTCCATGGCTGGAGAATAAATAATGGGGCTTTATGATAAATATGCGCGCCTTGCTGGTGAGCGGCTGCAATTTAGTGATAACGGTTTAACGCCGTTTGGCACCTGTATTGATGAAGTGTATTCCGCCACCGAAGGCCGTATCGGCAATAAAAAAGTGATTCTGGCCGGGACCAATAATTATCTCGGATTAACCTTCAATCATGATGCCATTGCGGAAGGTCAGGCGGCGTTAGCGACCCAAGGCACCGGCACCACCGGTTCTCGTATGGCTAATGGCAGTTATGCGCCGCATCTGGCATTAGAGAAAGAAATTGCAGAGTTCTTCAATCGCCCTACCGCTATCGTTTTTTCAACCGGTTATACCGCGAATTTAGGTGTCATCAGCGCACTTGCCGACCATAACGCCGTGGTATTGCTCGATGCCGACAGCCACGCCAGTATTTATGACGCCTGTTCTCTCGGCGGTGCGGAAATTATTCGTTTCCGCCATAACGACGCCAACGATCTGGAGCGTCGCATGGTTCGCCTCGGTGAACGGGCAAAAGAGGCGATTATCATCGTTGAGGGCATCTACAGTATGCTCGGTGATGTGGCACCGCTGGCAGAAATCGTTGATATCAAACGTCGCCTCGGTGGTTATTTGATTGTCGATGAAGCGCATTCGTTTGGCGTATTAGGCGCAACGGGCCGCGGACTGGTTGAAGCCGTTGGCGTTGAAGACGATGTGGATATTATCGTCGGCACCTTCAGTAAAAGCCTGGCCTCCATTGGCGGTTTTGCCGTGGGTTCGGAAGCGATGGAAGTGCTGCGCTACGGCAGCCGCCCGTATATTTTTACCGCCTCGCCTTCCCCTTCCTGCATTGCGACCGTGCGCTCGTCGTTAAAAACCATTGCCACACAACCAGAGCTGCGGCAAAAGCTGATGGATAACGCCAACCATCTGTATGACGGGCTACAAAAGTTGGGTTATGAGTTAAGCTCGCATATCAGCCCGGTAGTGCCGGTGATAATCGGTTCGAAAGAGGAAGGGTTACGTATCTGGCGCGAGCTTATCTCGCTGGGCGTTTATGTGAATCTTATCCTGCCGCCTGCCGCACCTGCGGGTATTACGCTGCTGCGCTGTAGCGTTAACGCCGCTCACAGCCGCGAGCAAATCGATACCATCATTCAGGCATTTGCTACCCTGAAGTCGTAATATTGGCCCGCCGTGGTGTTACGCCACGGCTGGATTAATGTTGCCTGTCATACCAATACACCAGAATCAACGCGACCAACACAAACGCTACCGGTAAACCGAGCGCGGTAACGGGCGCGCTCAACGCAAATAGCAATCCCAGATTGACCATGATTTGATAGCTGATCTAGGTAAGCAAGCCAACGATGACGCCTACAGCAAGACGGCTGCCCATCCCCGGCGAGCGCGGAGTGCTAAAGGTAAAGGGCACAGCCAGTAAAATCATCGCCAGAGTTAAGATGGGTTGCCTCAGCTTTTCCCACAGTGCAAGGCGGTATTCGCTGCCCGGTTGTCCGGTTTCCTGCAAATAATGGATGTAATGGTTGAGCTGACGGACAGAAAAAGTATTCCCCGGCATCGATAACTCTTCGAGATTCATACTGGTGAATGCCGATTGCCAGGCAAGATTGGCTAATGCTTCCTGCGTTTCTTTACCGTTAAGCCATTTTTTGTGATTCACGCCGTGCAGGATCCACGTTTTGTCGTTTTCAATGGTGGCACTGCGTGCGTAAATGTAGGATTCGAGCGAGAGATCGTCGCGGTAATGAAATATCTCTACGCCCACAGGCTGACCCAGTTCGTTCAGCGATTTCACCGTCACAAATTCATTGCCGCGCCTGGCCCACAGCATATTGCCGGTAATATCATCCTCATCTCCCAACGCTACCGCGGTAGATTTGATTTGCAGTGCCTGTTGCTGCAATGGCGACGCAACCCACTCATCAATCGCGCCTAACGAAACAGTCCACAGTATTCCGGCGACCAGCGCCACCAGTGCAATACGGAAAATAGAAAAACCCGTGCTACGAATGGCAGTAAGTTCGCTGTTTTTCGATAGTTGTCCCAGGCCGACAATCCCACCCAATAACGCGATAAATGGTGCAAGCTCGACCAGTGTGCGCGGTAAGGTCATCAGTACCACCAGCACCGCCTGAGTCCAGCGATAACCACCAGGGCTGACATCATCCAGTTCGTTAATCAGGTTGAAGGTGGTAAAAAGCGGCAACAGTAGCCCGGCCGCGGCAGCAAAACCGAGGAAGATATGGCGGATTAAATAGCGACTGAAAACATTCATCGGGAAAATTTCTGCAGCAAAGAGAAGTCGCGAGCAACCAGCATCAACAGACCTATTAGCATGAGTCCGGGCACTAACCACAAACCAGGAATGAGGGGAATCGCGCCGTTAGCCACCAGGGTGCGGCAGACGTCGCCGCCATAAAAAATGGCAATAAACAGTAATGTCAGTGGCAGTAACGTAGAAAATCGCCCCTGCCGCGGTTTTACCCGGCTTAAAGAAATAGCCAGCAGTGCCATCAACAACGCCGTCAGGCCACGGCTTTGTCGCCATTGCAGCTCGGCATGATCGGCAGGAAAGACAGAGTGTGCCAGTTCCGTGACCGATTTCGCTTTGCGTTTGACGTTAGGGCTTTGATCCAGCGGATTCAGATGTAATTGCAGATTACGGTAAAGCTGTTCGTTGTCGTCACGGCCCTGATGATCGAGAAGATAGGCAGTTCCGTTATGCAACATAACGGTAGGTTTCTCGGGTGATGGGTCGACCACATCGACCGAACGGGCGCGGAAAATACGTGTTCGATTGGCGGTAGAAGTATAAATCAGCGCATCGGTCAGGCGGTTATTATCTTGATCAACCGTCTGCGAGAGGATCATTCGTCCGTTATCGTTAGTGTTAAATTTCTTTGCCCGCAACTGGCGAACATCCAGCTCCGACTGCGACTGTTGCTCCAGTTGATAAATCTGCGCATAAGCCCACGGCCTGCCATACATCGACAACAGAGTGACAAAAATACTTAGCGGTATCGCCAGGTAAAGAACGGCTTTGTACAAACGCGCCGGGCTGCCTCCCGCCGCAGAGATAGCGGTAATTTCTGAATCGGTATACATCTGCCCAAGCGTCACGCCAACCGACACATACAGGCCAACCGGTAATAACATCTCCAGTGCAATCAGCACCTTGTAGAAAACGATATCCAGTACAACATCAAGCGCTAAGGTTCCATTTGCCGCTTCGGTCAGATAACGCTGTGCGGAGTAGCTGGCAAAAATAAAGATCAGAAAACCGATGATAATCAGCACCAGACGGCGCGTACCACGCATGATGTAGTGCTCAACCAACTTCATCTCACTAACGCCCTCAATCCTTTGAATTTTTTATTCATTGATCAGCTTATGTGCCAACGCAATAACATGATCTACTTCTTCCGGCACCAGGCTACCGTCCTTTGCCCACTGGATTTGCCCGTATTTATTCAGCACCAGAATGGTTGAACTCTGCTCCGGCAGTTGCCAGGCAAGACGTCCCAGACCATTGGCGTCAATAACAAATTGCGCCCACGGATAGCGGCGTTTATTTTTTTCAATTTTACCTGCCACGAAATAACCGGTGCCAAAGATGGCATCATCGGTGTTCACTATGGTGGTGGGCTGAAAACGATCCTGAGGAAAATTTGCTATTTCTACTGCTTTGATTAGCAATGAGTTCTTTTTCTTTGCCGACTTTCGCCCGGCAATATACTGGATAATACGAACTTTTCCCGCCAGTTGCGTGCTATTCCACTTTTGGTAGTGAATCTCTTCGTTATTAAGCAGCAACTCACCGCCTTCCTGGATATAAACAGGGGGAACCGGTTTTCCTGTGACGAAATTGTGTGCCTGCGCACCAGGTAATAAGAGCATGATAATCAGTGCGACAATCAAACGAGATAACATCATTACCCCGGTTATAGCGGAAAACGCGAAATCAGCAGTTCTAAACGCTGGCGAATATCGCTATCGAGTGCCACTGGTGCATCATACGACTGGCGATTTTCCATATCGTCCGCCACCATGTCGTCGTGCTTATCTCCCATCAGGCCATTAATGGCTGCGAGAAAGCGGGAAATCTGCAACGCCTCTTTATTTTCAGGATCAAGCGATCTTAACGTGTCGTAATAAGAAACCTGCTGGCTGATGATTTTTCGCACATCATGAAATTCCCTGCCTGTAAGCTGTGGTTTGGCAACAATCTCCTTCAGAATGTGCATTTGCTTCTGGCGATAAGCGATAAAGCCGTTCACGCTTTCTAACTGGCTATGGCGTAATAAATAACTCACCAGCCACCATACAAGAGGGCTTAAATAAATACG
Source organism: Escherichia marmotae (assembly GCF_002900365.1). Taxonomy (NCBI): domain Bacteria; kingdom Pseudomonadati; phylum Pseudomonadota; class Gammaproteobacteria; order Enterobacterales; family Enterobacteriaceae; genus Escherichia; species Escherichia marmotae. Next base: position 4,029,602 of record NZ_CP025979.1, on the reverse strand, counting down.
TAACAAGTTTCCGTAATACGACACGATATTTTTCTTACCGTTACGAAAACCGTCCTGAAAACGCCCAAGAAAAACCGTCGTTTTGCCGAATAAGAATCCCGCCCGGTGTTTTTTTAAATACAACCGTTGGGCAAAACGTAAATGCTTGTAGCGCGCCCGCATGTATTTAAACTGTTTGCGCTCGTCAGACGTAAGCTCCTCACCTTTGGACTGTTTGCGGATTAAATGCAGTAACTCCTGACGATTAACACCATTCAGCCAGAATTGCAGACATAACGCATAGTTATCCTGAATGATTTCAGCAGTACAACGCAAAGCAATTGTCGATGGTAAACTGACCCACTCATCAATAACATCATCTTCCTCAACCGCAATAAATAAACGCTCGCTCGCCTCAAGCGGGAAATATTTTCTCATCATCAGGATTTCTCTCCGGCTGCGTTATAACGCAATGAATGGCGCTGAAAAAACGCCTTTAAGGTCGGAATTAATGAGAGCGCCACATCCAGACATTGACCGCCGAAATAGGCAAACGCCGCCCCCAGCACACCAAACAGATGGCAGGACATGAACAGCAACACGATGTAGCCGATTGAAGACGATGGTTTGCGCCACGAGAAAAGCGCGTTGTTTCCCCGCCATCAGCAGCAATGATTCCTGCGGGAAACCCAGCATCGAAATAACAATCGCGCCCAACATGACCTGAATCAGGTCATATGCTTCGAGATATTTAACGCCAAACACCAGCGAAATAAGTGGCTTACCAACGATCAACACCGCAAGCGCAACCAGAATGCCGATCCCGCCCGCCAGCAAGCCGGACTTCACGCCTAACAACCACGGTCTGGTGGTTCGAGGATCTAAACGCATCACTTCAGGGTAAAAGCTCTTACCCAGCAAACTGGCGGGCGTTCCGGCAGCGTCAAAGAATGTCATAGCGATTTTAAATAATCCGGCGGCCGCTGGCCCTAACACGATCCCCACCAGCACCGTGCTGCACGAGTTACGCGCCGACCAGATGGAGTGAGCAATGTTGGTTGACCAGACAAAACTCCACGCGCCTTTAATGTGTCTGGCAGACTCAAACAGATTTAATTTGAAGGCGTTATGGATATTTCTACGACGCAGTTCACGCGCAGCAAACCACCAGTACATCGTGCCACCAACCAGATTCGAGGCGTACCAGGCGATCACGAAGCCCGCAAAACCAAAGTCAAAATACCAGGCAATGACGCTTCCCGCCGCACGCAGAAAAGGTTTCGTCGCCTGCTGCACCGCAATTAAGTCGAAGCGATCCACTGCGCGCAAAATGCCGGTCGGCGTGGAGGAAGCCATTGAGGGGATAAGCGTGCAATAGAGCGCCGCCAGCCAAAAACTTTGCTCATCCAGACCTAACGAGTGAGAAAGAAATGGCAGCAAGGCAATGCCGCCGACAATCGCCACCGCACCACTGACGATATCCAGCGAAAAGGAAAAAGAGACAACATTGCGAAATTGTTGGGGATTATTATTGGTTAAGGCTGGCGTGCCATACTGCACTACCAACTGCCATGTCTGAAACTTAATAAAATCACTGATCGACTTGGCATACGATTGCACAATCACCAGTACGCCAAACATGGCTGGCGTCATCCCTTTCCCTGCGCATGAAAGCGCCAGTAAACCCAGCAAAGCGCTCACGACATTGCTGGAGCCTAACCAGGCGCTATTGCGAATAATGGTGCGAAATGCGCCATCTGCAAACCAATGTTTGATGTTAAAACCCGCCAATTCAGCCAGACCTTATCGTTGAAAATGAAAAACAGCCCGCCAGCCTTAAGTTAAACGTCGGCGGTCAGAAACGATGGCAACCAGAGAAACCGCTTTCTGTGCCTGTTCCAGCACTTCGCTGTAGGGCGCTCTGGAATCAATCTCAAGAATTTTTGTGCCGTTATAGCCAATCTTCGACATGACACCGATTTTGTCCTGCAACTCGGCATAGTCATGGTCAGGCTTGCGGGAGATAGCAGTATCAATATCAATACCCAGACGAATGATTAATTCCGGGCGATATTGCGCCATTTGTTGGTATAACTGCCGCTCACGCTGCGCCAGGAACATGTTGATTTTCCCGGCCGCACGTTCGACGCCAATCCCAGGACCGTCATAATAGAAACCGGAAATTTCAGCCTGCGGAAAGCGATCGCTGACCACCAGAACACCACTTTGCGCCAGTCGCTGAACTTTGCGCAGATTTGCCATTCTTCGCAGCGAAAAGCCGTACATAATCGCCGCCGCCCAAAGCGCCGGAGATTGGGTTTTCATACTTTGGGTTTTGGAGGATTTTGCCGCCAGTCTCCGCTCCAGCCAGACACCAACAAACGGTAAGCGTTTAATTTTGTCGCCGTCTTCGCCCGAGAGCAGCCCCAGATAGCGGCGCTCGGTTTGCCAGTGCTGTTGCAGTGATTTCACCAGATCGGTGGTCAGCGTGGATTTCCCCGTGCCATCACACCCGACCACCGCAATCAGCCCTGGAATGTAGTTGGGCTGCGGCGCAGTTGTACTATTAGCAGTTTGCGTGTGTAGTGCATCCATTCGTTAAATCATCCCTTATCCATTTTGGTGATCAGGAAAGCGCGGCGTGAATTGAGCGTAGTGACACTTGCAGGACTTCATCGGCGGGTTGCCGCCCATCCAGTTCAAGGATCTTTGCGCCATTGAACGTCAGTTGTGGCGTGACGGCGATTTTTTCCTGTAACGCCGCCAGTTGATGGTCGGGCTTACGCGAAAACGCCGTCTGTTCATCAATAGCAAGACGAATCAATAACACAGGTAAATAAGACGCCATCCACTGGTATAGTTTCAGTTCGCGCTGCCTTAACATTTTTATCCAGCCGTTACCGCCAGTAGTTTTTGCCAGTTGCGGGCCATCAAAGCGAAAACCCGGCACTTCAACCTGCGGGTAGCGATCTGTAATGAGCAGATAGCCTTGCTGGCTTTTGCGCAACATTTTGCGAAACTTGTACGCCCGCCAGCAAGAAAGCAAATAAATAACCAGCGCGGTAATATTACCGGGCGGCGTTGAAGGCTTTTCATGCACATGTGCCGCTTTGCCTCGCAAATAACGGCCAAAAGGTGCACCAATAATGGGGAGCTGTGAAATCCACTCACCAATTCGCCCGGACGATTGCCCGAGATAAATGTGTTCTGTTGGCATTTTTGCTGCCAGTTCATTCACCAGGCTTGCCGTGAGGGTCGATTTACCCGAACCATCACATCCCACAATGGCAATAACGCGCACTGGCGTGGAATTAATTATTGACATATTACGTTGATTCACGAAAAACCCGGCAGCAAATAATGTATTGAATATTACGTGGTCCGTGCTCAGAATATCCGTTCAACCTTATTGTGACAATGGTTAATTGTGGTATTACCCTGAATTACGCTTTCATAAAAACATATTAACCAAATAAATATTTTGGGTGGATATTTAAATTTAAGGATATATTCATGCAATCAATAACCTCTCCGTTAATTGCCGTTATCGGCAGTGATGGTTCAGGCAAGTCAACGGTGTGTGAACATCTCATTACCGTTGTCGAAAAATATGGTGCCGCAGAAAGAGTTCATCTCGGGAAACAAGCAGGGAATGTGGGGCGAGCAGTAGTCAAATTGCCCTTAATGGGGAAATCACTTAATAAATCTATTGAACGCAATAAAGTGAAAACGGCGAAAAAATTACCGGGTCCCGTTCCGGCGCTGGTAATTACAGCATTTGTCGCCCGTCGCTTACTACGCTTTCGCCATATGCTTGCCTGTCGTCGTCGCGGGTTAATTGTTTTAACCGACCGTTATCCGCAAGACCAAATTCCTGGCGCTTACGATGGTACGGTGTTCCCGCCTAACGTTGAAGGCGGTCGTTTTGTCTCATGGCTGGCAAGTCAGGAACGTAAGGCGTTTCACTGGATGGCTAGCCATAAGCCTGATCTGGTCATCAAACTCAATGTCGATCTGGACGTTGCCTGCGCGCGTAAACCCGACCACAAAAGGGAATCGCTGGAAAGGAAGATAGCCATAACGCCGCAGTTAACCTTTGGCGGTGCACAACTGGTTGATATCGATGCCAATCAGCCGCTGGAGCAGGTGCTGATTGATGCGGAAAAAGCGATTAGGGATTTTATGACGGCACGAGGTTATCACTAGTCAGAAGTGATAATGCCCGATCGCAGGGAGCGGGCATTATCAGGAAGGTTAAATAAGCTGCAATGCTATCCAGTACAGACTACCAGACAGAAAAATTGCCGCCGGTAAGGTAAACACCCATGCCATCAGGATACTGGTTACCGTTTTACGCTGTAACCCACCGCCATCCACTACCATCGTCCCCGCCACCGCAGAAGAGAGTACGTGCGTTGTGGAAACAGGCATACCGATGTAACTGGCAAGACCGATAGACACTGCCGCCGTCATTTGCGCCGCCATGCCTTACGCATACGTCATGCCACGCTTACCAATTTTCTCACCGATGGTCATCGCCACACGACGCCAGCCAATCATGGTGCCGATACCGAGCGCCAGTGCTACCGCCATGATAATCCACACCGGAGCGTACTCAATAGTGCTTAACATATCGCTGCGCAGTTTTTTCAGCAGGTTCTGGTCTTCTTTGCTAACGCCTGGCAGTTTCGCCAGTTTCGCGGAAGTATCAGAGATGCAAAGCATAATGCGCCGCAACTGACTGCGTTGACTTACGTTTAACGGCTCGTAGCTTTCCATATTGCCCGGCAGCATCGTTTTGACACGAGCAATCGCATCAAAAGTATTTGCTGGATGACAGTGGAACTCCGTCGCTTGCGTGCCTTCAGTTGATGCCGCAGGCAACGGGGGTTCCATCGCAATCAATTTCTGCGGCAGTTCCGGATGCTGTTGCAGATAGTGTTCGAAGTTGGTCACTGCATCGCGAGTACGGGTAATTTCATAGCCGGAAGCATTCATATTGACGACAAACCCGGCGGGCGCAATCCCCACCAGAACCAGCATCACCAGGCCGATCCCTTTCTGTCCGTCGTTCGCGCCGTGCGAAAACGCTACGCCCGCAGCGGAAACAATCAGTGCAATGCGCGTCCAGAATGGCGGCTTACGTTTACCTTTTTTCTTTTTGCGATCTTCAGGAATGCGGTGAATACGGTCACGCTTTTTCGTTCCGCTCCAGAAACGGCGCAGCAGGAAAATCAACCCTCCCGCAATGACAAGACCGACGATAGGGGAGACAATCAGCGAGGAGAAAATCTTGGTCACTTCACGCAGGTTTAACGCATCCATCACCGATGAGCCGGTTAACAGCGCGTTGGTTAAACCAATGCCGATAATAGCGCCAATCAAGGTGTGCGAACTGGAGGCCGGTAAACCAAAGAACCATGTTCCCAGATTCCAGATAATCGCCGCCAGCAGCATGGAAAAGACCATCGCCAGACCATGAGTTGACCCCATATTCAGCAACAAATCGGTTGGCAACATATGGACGATGGCATAGGCGACGCTAAGTCCGCCAAGCAATACACCAAAAAAGTTAAAAAATGCTGCCATCACCACAGCAAGTTGTGGCTGCATGGCACGGGTATAAATAACGGTTGCGACCGCATTCGCTGTGTCATGAAAACCATTAATTGCTTCATAGAACAACACAAACGCCAGAGCAAGTAATAACAAAAGCCCCGTATATACATCAAGGCCAACAAATAAATTTAGCATATATTAGATTACGCCATTTTGAATTTACGAACGAACGCATTATCAGTGACTTTAATGGCATGGGCAAAGTGAAATATCGCTTTTTAGTGATAAAAACAATGTTATTTCTTTAGGATCAGGGAATAAGTCACCATTCAGAAATCACGGAAAGAATTCATGACAAAGAATTTCAACCCCTAATATATTTATATTATGAATTTATTAATCTAAATAAATCCACCCGATAAATGTTTTGATTATTACACAAACAATTTTCCGCACTGGTTATTTCCATAATCAGTGCGGTTTATGGCAAAGTTTATTACTCTTTCACCACAATTAACGGTTCAATATCACTCTCTTTCTTGATGACCAGTGATTCATCTCCGCGCAAGCAAGTCCCACCGTAGTTACCGCCAACAGTGAAGGTACATACCTGAATGTATTTACCGTCCACTTTTGGCAGACACCACAACTGCTGGTAAATGTTTTTCTGCTCGGCAAATTTACCGCTGGTTTTGTCCAACACCTCTTCATGATGGCTGACGAGGTCGATATTGCTGCCACAGCGACCGGCAATCGGCTTCACGGCGTAACCGGTTTTCACCAGCTCATCATTAACGGTGAAATCGGTATCCAGCAGGTAGCGATGGTGCGGGAACAACGACCAGAGGATCGGCAGAATCGCTTTGTTGCCAGGGATCACCGTCCACAGCGGCTCAAAGACCAGTACTTCCGGACGCAGCAGAACGTCTATCAGGCGCACTTCATTTTGCGGATGGCCGGTACGGATCGGCACCGCAGCAAACTCACGGTCGCTGACTTCGCGAATCTGATCAAACGCGGTTTCCCATGCCCATGTTTTCCACACGCAGTTAACCAGTCTCCCTTCCCCATCAATCAGTTGCCCGGCAGCATCCCAGCGCAGCTCGTCTAACCCGCGCAAGATACGCGTTTCAAAGCCCGCCTGTTGCAGCGCCTGCTCCATAAACTGCGCGTGATAGTTCTCCTCGATATCTTTGTCCTGCATGATATGGACAAACGGACGTGCACGACTGTGTTTCCAGGCACCAGCCAGTTCGTTAATCAGCCCTTCAGCCGGATTGAAGCCGTTGCCTTTATAGCCTTGCTCCGCCCAACGTTCGAGGATCAAGCCCGCTTCAGTATGACAGGAGGCAGAATCGGCGTTATATTCATAGACTTTCAAGCCGCGCTCATCCATGCAGAAATCCATACGACCGGTGATCATATGGTGACGGCGACGCTGCCAGGAGAGACGCAAACGCGGCCAGAGGATTTTCGGAATGTCGAACAGCGCCAGCAGATTGTCATCTTTCAGCACCTTGTCGGTGGCGTGGAGATACATCAGGTGCAGCTCGTTGGTGGCTTTAATCAGCTCCTGCTCGGCACTCTCGGTAATGGTGTAATAATGATACGGATCCTGATTGATCACTTGACCGTTCGCCTGCACGTAGGCGTTTTGTAGCGGATCTTTTTCATCCAGCCATTTGCCGTCAAACTGGCCTTTGTTTTCCAGCCGCGCCCCGCTGATTTTCAACAAATCACCTGCAATTTCCGGCTGCGGTAAACTGTGTTCGGTATCTTCTGTCTGGATCATCCAGCCCAGGATGGTGGTGTCATCGAAGGTGTCTTTCAGGGTATAGCAGCCGTTTTCGACCACCATTTCCAGCTCACGCGTCCACTGTTGCCCTTGCGGCAATGGAGAATGAATCACGTTCTGTTCCGCAATACGGACTTTATTGCCGCGTAATTGGGTAATGATGGCGACATGGCCGGTGTCTTTAAATTCACCGCCCTTATCCCAAATAAGAAGCGCTCCTGCGACCGGTGCACGCGGCGAGCCGTTAGGAAATGCCTGCAATGGCAGGATGTTGTCGTTAACCACTTCACGCAGGAAGCGCAATGAGAAAATCTCCCACGCCATGCCCACATCGGTGAAGACCACACCGTAATTCAAAAAGAGAAAACGGCGAGCAAATTCAACACATTGCCATTTGTGGCCCATATATTCATCGTCGATATAGCTACGGAATACGGCGTCATCTTCGTATTCCTGCGGATCGAGAGAACTGTAATCTGAAGAGTAGATTGCTACACCACCGGGGGCGTAGCCCAATAATGTCCCGAACGGGGCATCCTGGCTGGTCGTTCCTTTGCTCATCACTTTACCTTTAACAATACAACCTAAGCAGTTGGCGTAATTGTTGTGCTCTGATTACCTGCTCAGCGACATTAACCGGACAGAGGTCTGACTTATCATACACCTCAACGCAGCGGCTGGTGCAAAGGGTTAAAAAATTCACAATCTGTACAGCAAGCGAGCTGCTACACTGCTTCAACACTACCACTCAGAAGGCAATTCAGTATGACAGACAATATTTATCAGCCCGCGAAAGTCTGGACGTGGGATAAATCTGCTGGCGGCGCGTTCGCCAATATCAATCGCCCGGTTTCTGGTCCGACGCATGAAAAAACGCTGCCTGTTGGCAAGCACCCGTTGCAACTTTATTCGCTGGGTACGCCAAACGGTCAGAAAGTAACGATTATGCTCGAAGAGCTGCTGGCGCTGGGCGTCACCGGCGCAGAGTACGATGCCTGGCTGATTCGCATTGGCGATGGCGATCAATTCTCCAGCGGTTTTGTCGAAGTGAACCCGAACTCGAAAATCCCGGCACTGCGCGATCATACGCATAATCCGCCGATCCGCGTGTTTGAGTCAGGTTCGATTCTGCTTTATCTGGCGGAGAAATTTGGCTACTTCCTGCCGCAGGATCTGGCGAAGCGCACTGAAACGTTGAACTGGCTGTTCTGGTTACAGGGTGCTGCGCCGTTCCTCGGTGGTGGTTTTGGTCACTTTTACCATTACGCGCCGGTGAAAATTGAGTACGCCATTAACCGCTTTACTATGGAAGCCAAGCGTCTGCTCGACGTGCTGGATAAGCAACTGGCGCAGCATAAGTTTGTGGCGGGCGATGAGTACACCATTGCTGATATGGCAATCTGGCCGTGGTTTGGCAACGTGGTGTTAGGCGGCGTGTATGATGCCGCAGAGTTTCTTGATGCGGGTAGTTATAAACACGTGCAACGCTGGGCGAAAGAAGTGGGTGAACGTCCGGCGGTGAAGCGTGGGCGTATTGTTAACCGCACCAACGGACCGCTGAATGAGCAGTTGCATGAGCGCCATGACGCCAGTGATTTCGAGACAAATACAGAAGATAAGCGTCAGGGGTAATGGTTAGCGTTCGTCGCAGCAAGCCCTCCAGACCGATGTAGGCCGGATAAGGCGTTCACGCCGCATCCGGCAATCAGGCAATCAGGCAATCAGGCACAATGCCTGATGCGACGCTCGCGCGTCTTATCAGGCCTACGAAAGCATCCGACTTTAATTATCACGCGCTGGTAATGTCGTAATCCATATTGCGCAGCGCGTCTAATGTGGCTTTGGCTTCATCTTCATCAATGATGCTCATGGCAAACCCGACGTGCACCAGCACCCACTGGCCCAGCAAATCAGCCGGATTGCCTTCGCAAATCAGGGCGATATTCACGTCGCGCTTGATGCCACAAACTTCAACCTGCGCAAGTTGGTGAATATCTTCACCGACGGCCAGCACCTGGCCAGGAACGCCAATACACATTGTTAACTCCGGTTATTCAACTTCAATACTTTTGACGATCAGCGAATCGCCGGTATCGACACGCAACCGCTCGCCATGACAGAGCGGACACTGCGCATCGTGCTGATGAATCTCCACTACCTGGCTGCAATCCCAGCACCAGGCCTGGGCGGGTTTATAGACGATATGTAAATCGCACCCTTGCGCCACCGTTCCCTGGCAGACAATTTCAAAACTAAAACGAACCGCGCTCTCCTCAACGCAGGAGAGCGCGCCAATTTCCAGCCACACGGCGGTGACGCGCTTAACATCGTGCTGCTCCGCCTGCCGTTGGATAATTTCAACGGCGCTCTGGCAAAGCGACAACTCATGCATTTTCATCACTCCTGCGGCCAAACAGCAGGGCGCGACGCCCTGCGTGTGGCACATCCGGATTCGTGACTGGCAGCGAAAGAATCATTCGCGCGCAGTCATCCGTCAGGCGTTTGCCCTCTTCAATCGACATGCTGTGCGAAAGCGGCGACATCAGCGAGCAAGAGAGGTATTGCGAAACACCGTCCAGTTCGCCAACGGTAAAGGTCATAGTGCCATAAGGCAGTTGCAGACCGATCTTCTCACTCACTTTGCGCAGCGGCCAGAGTTGATCCGGGCCGGGGAAGATCACTGCACTCAGCATCCACGGGGTGATCACACACCCCGTCCACTGACCTTCGAACAGCGTAAAATCGGAAACATACACCGGCATGGAAGGATGCAGAAACGAGAGGTCGTGCATCGAACGCCGGGCAATTTCTTCAAACGCTGCCTGTACTTGCGCCTTTGGGGAGGTCTGGAAACCAGCAATCTCCTCAGTCATGTGCTGCCTCCCGCGGGATGGCTTCCACGCCTGATTCGCGCAGCGCAGCCAGAACCTGCTCAAGCGCAGGTTCAATCATTGCTTCGACCGTCGGCGTTAAACCGATGTGCGGCTCCAGCGATTCCGGGATCACGCCGACCAGAGTCAGCTTTTTCGGAAACTCGCCGGTGAAGCGCAGGGCCGACAATACGTCGGCCAGGCCAAGCTGATGCGGAGAGATTTTGTTGGTAAACAACGCCGGAACTTCTTCGTCCCGCAGGATCATCATCGTTCCCGGCGCGTTCTTTTTCGACACAATGGCATCGGCAATGATCAGATGATCGCGATTTGCCATGTCGCCAAGCAGTTCCATTCCCGCCGTGCCGCCATCGAGGATCTCAACATAATCCGGCAGAATGCATCGTTGCTCTAACGCTTCAACAATCCGCACGCCGATGGCTTCATCGGTCAGCAAAATATTGCCGACCCCTAAGACTAAAATACGCATTACAGAACCTTCACTGAAACCACTTCGTTGCCGTCGGCATCCACTACGTGAACCGCACAGGCCATGCACGGGTCGAAGGAGTGAATGGTACGCACCACTTCCAGCGGTTTATTCGGATCGGCAATCGGTGTACCCACCAGCGACTGTTCATACGGACCGACGTCATCATTGAAGTTACGCGGGCCAGAGTTCCAGGTGGATGGAACGACCGCCTGGTAGTTGCTGATGATGCCGTCTTTAATCACCATCCAATGGGAGAGCATACCGCGCGGCGCTTCGAGGAAGCCAACGCCTTTGAACTCGCCCGTTGCTGGAATGTTCGGCTTCACGAACGTGGTGTGGTCGCCTTTGCCGATATTAGTGATCAGTGCACTGTATTGATTTTGCAGGATATCCTGCAATTCGCAGCAGTGAACGGTACGACCAATAATACGCCCCAGCGTGGAGTGCAGTTGCGCCACTTCCAGCGTGTTGCCCGTCAGTTTCTGATAAATCGCAACGATTTCATTCAGTTTGTTCTGGGTAGACTCGCGTCCTGCCGCCAGTTTCACCAGCATGTTTGCCAGCGGACCCACTTCTACCGTTTTGCCGTAGAAAGTCGGTGATTTCACCCAGGAGTATTTACCGTCGTCAGACCAACCGTCGTAAGCCGGAATGGTTGTGCCTTCCCACGGTGCCTGCGGTGCTTCGTCTTTATACCAGGAGTGTTTCGCGCTTTCCTGAATCCCTTTGATCAGGTATTCATCGGAATGGGAAGTAATCGGACGATACGAGGACAAATCCGCGTTTTCGATATATCCGCCAGGGAACAGGAAGCTACCGTTTTTGCTGTCGGTCGGGAATTCCGGCACACTCAGGTAGTTCACCGCACCTTTACCGCGCTCCAGCCATTCCGGATAAAACGCCGCGATAACGGCAGTATCAACCTTATAAACCTGCTCAACAAAGTCGCTCAGCTTGTCGATGAAGGACTTGATGTACATCAGGCGCTCAAGGTTCAGTACGCCCAGACCGTCGAGGTTGATCGGGTTAGCGACCCCACCTACCGCCAGGTTCTGAATGTGCGGCGTTTTACCGCCCAGCAGCGCCACCACTCGGTTTGCGTCACGCTGGCACTCCAGCGCCTGTAAGTAGTGCGCTACCGCAATCAGGTTCACTTCCGGCGGCAGTTTCATCGCCGGGTGCCCCCAGTAGCCATTGGCGAAAATACCCAACTGACCGCTGGCAACCAGATCTTTGATCTTGTTCTGAACTTTGGTGAACTCTTCCGGGCTGTTCAGGTGCCAGGTCGAAACACCTTTCAACATTTCAGAAGCTTTAGTCGGATCAGCTTGCAGTGCAGAAGTGATGTCCACCCAGTCCAGCGCAGAGAGCTGATAGAAATGGACGATATGGTCATGCGTGGTATGCGCAGCCAGAATAATGTTACGGATGTATTGCGCGTTAACCGGAACGTCAATGTTCAGCGCACTCTCTGCCGCACGAACAGAAGAGAGCGCGTGAGTGGTGGTACATACGCCACAGATACGTTGCACAATCATCCAGGCATCGCGCGGATCGCGGTTTTTCACGATCTCTTCCATGCCGCGCCACATGGTTCCGGAAGCCCATGCTTTCGAAACGACGCCATTTTCGATTTCGCAATCGATGCGTAAATGCCCTTCAATACGGGTTACCGGATCAATAGTAATTCTCTGGCTCATGCTTTGCTCGCCTCATGACGATTATGATCGTTTTGTTTTAAAGGAGGAAGTATCGGCAGTAGACGAATGAGTACGATGTAAGCGCAAATCTCAATAGCCACAAAACCAATAGAAATCAACAGTTCTTCCCACGTCGGGAAGTAGGCGTAACCGCCGCCAGGGTTGAATGCCACCAGCGAATAGGTCAGACGCCAGGTTGCACAACCTAACAGTGCGCTCAGTGCCGACAGGAACAGCATACGTGAATCATTACGCAGCTTCGCCACACGCAGAACGACCAGCGGGAAGAGCATCAGCAGGACTTCAATCCAGAATATGACGGAGTAGAAGTCACCGGCAAACGCTAACGACAGCTTGTCGCGATAGATTAACTCGCCAAAGCGCAGCACGATGAAAATCGCCAGCAGCACGCTGATGGTGTTGGTCAACTTGACGAACAGGCTCTTCTCATCCGGCCCGTTGCCACGCAGACCCGCCTGCACCAACGAACCTTCAAAGATGACTATCGAGAAGCCCATGATGAACGCCGTCAGCAGCGAGAACAGCGGCAACATTTCATAGCTCTGCCACAGCGGATGCACTTTGTAGCCCGCCGAGATCATCAGTGATCCCATGGAAGACTGGTGCATAGTCGGCAGCAGCGCGCCAAGCGCGATGATAAAGAACATCACCTTGTTCAAACGCTTGAGCGATACCTTCCAGCCCAGACGTTCAAACAATGCAGGAGCAAACTCCAGAGCCATCACACCGATGTAGATGGTCATACAAACCGCCGTCTCGAACAGTACCGAGTTCACGTTGAAGTGACCCGGAATATAGAAGTACGGCAGGTTCCAGTAACGACCGACGTCGATGGTAATCGACAAGCCACCCAGTGAGTAACCGAACAAACTTGCCAACAGCGCCGGACGCACCAGCGGATGGTATTGTCCACGGTTAAAGACGTATACCGCCCACGCCAGCGCCCAGCCGCCACAGGCGAAACCGGTGCCGATCAGCAGGTCAAACGCAATCCACACGCCCCATGGGAAGCCGCCATTCAGGTCGGAGACAGAGCCCAGACCGAACACCAGACGCTTCACAATCAGGAGCATACAAATGACGATTAACGGTCCAAAAATCATGACCGGTTTACTGATGATTTTGCCGCCCAGCGGTTGTGGATCATGACTCATGATCGTCTCCTCCGTCGTGATGGTCGTTTTTGGTGTTGCGACGAACCAGCACGGTTAAGCCCGCCAGCACAGCCAGTGGTAGCATCATGCCTTTATACAGGGTGTGTTGAATATTTTCGGAACGCGCGCCGGTAGAAAGATCGTCCAGTTTCGGCAAGTCGAGATTTTCATAAGGAACCCCCGTCAGTACCAGAACCTGAGTACCGCCGCCCTCTTTCTCGCCGTACAGATGCGGATAATATTTCGGCACTGTGTGCAGGTAAGTGTCGCCAGATTTCAACGTTTGACGCGGATAGTGGTATTCGCTGCCAGGCTTCAGCGCCAGGCGTTTTTTCGCCTCAGCCATCAGCTCTTCACGCGTACCAAAAATCACCGCGCCCGCCGGACACACTTCTACGCAGCCAGGTAGACCGCCTTTATCGAGACGCTCCACACCTTTCTGGTTACACAGCTCACACTTATGCAGCGCACCAAACGGGTTGTTGTAGTCGTACTTCGGCACATTGTACGGGCAGGCGACCATGCAGTAACGGCAGCCGGTGCACACGTCTTTGTCGTAATGGACAATGCCGGTTTTCGGATCTTTTTTCAGCGCAGAAACCGGGCACACGGAGACACAGTTCGGATCGACGCAGTGCATACACTGCTTCTTAATGTACGCATAGCCATTCTCTTCCTGGTCTTTGTTGACGCCAGTGCCGCTGGTCCACACCTGGATGATGTTATTGGTATACGGCGACAGTTTGTCGTTGTTCGACCACGTCTGTTCCCCTTGCGGGTTACGTTCCGGGAAGTTGATATCCTGACACTTAGTCACACAAGCCTGGCAGCCTACGCACAAGGTCGAGTCATACAACATTCCCAGCGATCCCGGAATTGGCGGGCGGTTTTCAGCAGCCGCATGGCTGACAGACGGCAATGCGCCCGTCAGCAATGCCCCGCAGGAGGCTGCTTTAATAAAATTACGTCTGTTCACGGTTATTCTCCCCGTGAGTCAGCGTTATCTTTCTTTTGCTGACGACCCAGTTCACGCACCGCCATCACGCTGACACCGGCAACCAGCCCAACCACACCGCCAAGCAAACCGATAGCGCCCGCAGAAACGTTGCCGCCCTCTTTAGCGTTAACGTCCGGTTTCTGTGAACGCGGCGTCTGGTTTTCGACGTTGGCAAGCTGATGGATGCCTTTATGGAAGCCGATACCTTCTTCGTTACAGCCGTAGCACGGGTGACCAATCGCCACCGGCCATACACCGCCAACGTCGCAGAATTGCAGTGTGGAGCAGTTACCGTAAGTTTCCGGCCCTTTACAGCCGAGGTGGTACAGGCACCAGCCTTCGCGATGGCCATCATCACCAAACTCTTTGGCGAAACGACCAGCATCGAAGTGCGGGCGACGTTCGCAATGTTCGTGAATCAGACGCCCATAGGCGAAGGTCGGACGGTTTTTGTTATCCAGCTTCGGCGGTTTACCGTAAGTGATGATGTGCGCAACGGTCGCAAGGAAGTTGTGCGGGTTCGGCGGGCAGCCTGGAATGTTGATAACGGTTTTGCCCGGCAGAACTTCTTGCAGGCTGACCGCACCGGTTGGGTTAACCCCAGCAGCGGCGACACCGCCCCACGCGGAGCAGGAACCGATAGCGATAATTGCGGCAGCACCTTCTGCCGCTTTGCGGATGTGATCCACAATCGGCTCACCGGCGACCATGCAGTAAATACCGTTATCTTTTAATGGGATGGAACCATCCACAACCAACACATACTGCCCTTTGTATTTCTCGAGCGCGTTATGTTTGTTCTCTTCAACCTGATGGCCGAAAGCGGCGGAGAGCACTTCGTGATATTCCAGAGAGATAGTCTCCAGCACGAGGTTTTCTACCGTTGGATGCGTTGCACGAAGCAGAGATTCCGTACAACCAGTACATTCCTGCGCGCCAATCCAGATAACCGGCGGGCGCTGCGGGTTAGTGACCGATTCGGCCATCTCTGCGGCGGCTTTGCTACTCAACCCCATGGTGGCGGCTAATGCTGCACAAAGCTTCATGAAATCACGGCGATTAATGCCGTGAGAATGGATGAGGGTGTTATCTCCAGTCATTTATAGTTATTCCGTTGCGAAGACCTGGCATATATTTTGCCTCAACCGCAAAATCGATAATGCGATCGATGCGCCATTTACCACACATTTATTATGGTTATCATTGTCATGATACTGCGGCGGGGCGCTAAAACGAAGGGGAAGGAGCATTAGTGTAATTAATTAAAGCAAGATAATACGTATGTTTGATCAATTTTCGAGGCGATAGCCAGCCATAAAAAAGCGCAAAGTAGAACAGGAATTATTCTCACGAAAGAAATCCATTACCATCTCTTTATCCAGCCCATAACGCCGCGTCAGAATGCCTGCTTCCCAGGCGCTAAGCTGACGATCGCCGGTCTTTTCATACATCCGGTGCGAGTAGCCTAATACAAAACCGCGTTTATAATCGGCGCAGAATTTCGTCACATTAACCGCACTGTCGGCATGTGTTGCTTTTAATCCCGCCATTAAGCCTTTACCAAAATGGTTATTCATAATTTATCTCCAATCGATATATATGAATTTATATAGCGATATTTTAGGCAAAGTACGACTTTTACGCACGCTATTTTTTCCTGTATGTGAAAGACGTTATCCAGTAAGAGATAAACGCATCAAGAGAGATATTTGTCGAACCATTTCAGCGTTCTTTGCCAGGCAAGATCGGCGGCAGATTTGTCATAACGGGGAGTGGAATCATTATGGAATCCGTGATTAACCCCCGGATAAATATACGCCTCATAGACCTTATTATTCGCTTTCAACGCTGCCTCATAAGCGGGCCAGCCTTCGTTAATTCGCGTGTCCAGTTCGGCGTAGTGGAGCAGTAAAGGCGCTTCAATTTTCGCCACATCGGCGGCCAGAGCCTGGCGACCATAAAACGGCACCGCGCAGGCCAGTTCCGGATATGCCACCGCTGCCGCGTTCGATACCCCACCGCCATAGCAAAATCCGGTTATACCTACCTTGCCAGTGGCTTGCGGATAGCGTTGCATAAACTCAATCGCGGCAAAGAAGTCATTCATCAGTTTGGTTGGATCGACCTGCTGTTGCAGCTCGCGGCCTTTGTCATCGTTCCCGGGATAGCCGCCAACGGAACTTAAACCGTCAGGAGCGAGGGCAATATATCCGGCCTTCGCCACTCGCCGCGCCACATCTTCGATATACGGATTCAGCCCGCGATTCTCATGCACCACCACTACGGCTGGCGTTTTGCTGTTCATCTTCGCAGGTTTCACCAGATAGCCGCGCACCTCACCATGACCATTTGGCGAAGGATACGTGATGTACTCCGCAACAATATTCGGATCGGTAAACTCCACCTGGGTCGCCCATGCGTAATTTGGCCTGAGCAAATCAAACAATGCTAATGCCGTCATCCCGCCCACTGCATACTTCGCCGCAATATTGAGGAACTCACGTTTCGATATTTTCCCGTGAGCGTAATAGTCGTAGTAGTCCAGCAACTCTTGTGGGAAATCTTTAGCGGTCAGACGCGGCATCGTTTCACTCCTCAACTGGTGTTTTTTTAAGCAAAGCATAAGCACGTGTTTTTGCCCAGTTTTTCGTCACACTGTGAGCGATGCTACGGGATCTCCCCTGGCAAATCGCTAGACTAGAAACATCGTTTCGAAATTGAACAGTGGAAAGGAGATGTCATGGTCTGGTTAGCGAATCCCGAGCGTTACGAGCAGATGCAGTACCGCTATTGCGGAAAAAGCGGTTTACGCCTGCCCGCGTTATCGCTCGGTTTGTGGCACAATTTTGGTCACGTCAACGCGCTGGAGTCACAGCGTGCGATCCTGCGTAAAGCCTTTGATTTGGGCATTACGCACTTTGATTTAGCCAACAACTACGGCCCGCCTCCTGGCAGTGCGGAAGAGAACTTTGGCCGTCTGCTGCGGGAAGATTTTGCCGCTTATCGTGACGAGTTAATCATCTCCACCAAAGCTGGCTACGATATGTGGCCCGGCCCGTATGGCTCTGGCGGGTCGCGTAAATACCTGCTCGCCAGCCTCGACCAAAGCCTGAAACGTATGGGGCTGGAGTATGTCGATATCTTTTACTCTCATCGCGTCGATGAAAATACGCCGATGGAAGAAACCGCGTCAGCGCTGGCCCATGCGGTGCAAAGTGGTAAGGCTCTGTATGTCGGGATATCGTCTTACTCGCCAGAGCGAACGCAAAAAATGGTCGAGTTGCTACACGAGTGGAAAATTCCGCTGCTAATTCACCAACCTTCGTACAATTTACTGAACCGCTGGGTGGATAAAAGCGGTCTGCTGGATACCCTGGAAAATAACGGTGTGGGCTGCATTGCCTTCACTCCGCTCGCCCAGGGATTGTTAACCGGAAAATATCTCAACGGTATTCCTGAAGATTCTCGGATGCATCGTGAAGGGCACAAAGTTCGCGGCCTGACGCCGAAAATGCTTACCAACGCCAACCTCAACAGTCTGCGTTTATTAAATGAAATGGCACAGCAGCGTGGTCAATCTATGGCTCAAATGGCATTAAGCTGGTTGCTGAAAGATGATCGAGTGACGTCGGTATTGATTGGTGCCAGCCGTCCGGAGCAACTGGAGGAGAACGTACAGGCGCTAAATAATCTGCTGTTTAGTGCCGAAGAACTGGCGCAGATTGACCAACATATCGCTGATGGCGAGCTAAATCTGTGGCAGGCGTCTTCCGATAAATAACGTGTTAATACCGGGCGCGAGAACCGCGCCCGAATAAGATCAGTGATTATGACGGGTGAGTCGGTCAAGATAGCCCATCACAAATGCAGAGAGCACAAACGTCAGATGGATAATGACGTACCACATCAGTTTGTTATCCGGGACATTTTTCGCATCCATAAAGACGCGCAGTAAGTGAATGGAAGAGATTGCCACAATCGACGCCGCCACTTTATTTTTCAGCGACGTAGCATCCATTTTCCCCAGCCAGTTCAGCTTCTCTTTGTTCTCGGAGATATCTAACTGCGAGACAAAATTCTCATAACCGGAAAACATTACCATCACCAGCAAACCGCCAACCAGCGTCATATCTACCAGCGACAGTAACACGAGGATCAAATCAGATTCCGCTATCGAGAAGATATTCGGCAATACGTGAATAATCTCCTGAAAGAACTTCAGCGCCAGGGCAACCAGCGCCAGCGAAAGGCCAAAGTACACGGGGGCAAGCAGCCAGCGAGAAGCATACATTGCATTTTCAAGAAAACGTTCCATACATTCCTGTCGTGTAGTTAAAACGGGCAACAGTATATCGTAATTGAGTAAACAGCACGCAACAGCCAATCAACATATACGTTAATCCTTTGTCGCATAAATCCGACGTTTAGGGATCTTCCTGGTTACCTTATTAACCAGGAAGCGATTCCATTGTTGCCGAAAGGCTCCGGTATCATAACCACTTCGTCAATCCAGGCGTATCAGCCAAGCCCACACTTGCTGGATTATGCTGCAACGAAAACGGCGATTCTTAACTACAGCCGTGGTCTGGCGAAACAGGTCGCGGAGAAAGGGATACGTCACTGCGGAAGTGCACGGCGTGTGCGGCGGTGAGCATTTAGGCTGAAAAAATGCCCGGTTGTGAGAAGCGACCGGGCATCATTGTGCTTTTAACTCTTGCCTGATGCGGCGAAAACACCTCATCAGGCCTGCAAACTCATGAAAATTCAAAACGTTGCAATAGATTTTGTAGGCCGGATAAGACGCGCCAGCGTCGCATCAGGCATTGAGCACCGAATGTCGGATGCGGCATGAACGCCTTATCCGGCCTACAAATTCATGCAAATTCAATATATTGCGATAGAGTCTGTAGGCCTGATAAGCGCAGCGCATCAGGCAATTCTGCGTTACTTCGCTTTGGCAGTTTCTTCGCCAACCAGACCTATCTTCAGGTAACCCGCCTGATGCAGCGTATCCATTACCTTCATCAACGTCTCGTAATCGACGGTTTTGTCCGCGCGGAAGAAGATGGTGGTATCTTTCTTACCTTCGGTTAACGCATTCAGTGCCGTAACCATCGTTTCATCGGTGACAGGATCGTTACCGATGAACATCGAGTTATCCGCCTTCACCGACAGATAAACCGGTTTTTCCGGGCGCGGCTGCGGCGTGCTGGTAGAAGCAGGCAAGTTCACCTTCACATCTACCGTCGCTAACGGTGCCGCCACCATAAAGATAATCAGCAGAACCAACATCACGTCGATAAACGGCGTCACGTTGATGTCGTGCATTTCGCCGTTATCGTCGAGGTTTTCGTTAAGATGCATTGCCATCGGACATTATCCTGCGCGTAATTTTTGTGCGACACGAACCGGATGCGCAGCGGCGCTGGCTTCCAGATCCAGATCACGGCTTTGCAGCAACAGCACCTGCGCTGCGACATCACCCAGCATCGCTTTAAAGCCGCCAATCTGACGTGCGAATACGTTATAGATAACAACCGCCGGAATTGCTGCCACCAGACCGATTGCCGTTGCCAGCAGCGCTTCTGCGATGCCCGGTGCAACAACTGCCAGGTTGGTAGTCTGCGTTTGCGCAATACCGATAAAGCTGTTCATGATGCCCCAGACTGTACCAAACAGCCCCACAAACGGCGAAATCGCGCCGATGGTTGCAAGGTAGCCGTTACCGCGCCCCATTTGACGCCCCACTGCGGCGACCCGACGTTCAAGGCGGAAACTGGTGCGCTCTTTAATACCGTCGTTATCGTCGCTGCCTTCTGACAGTTCCAGCTCGTTCTGCGCTTCATTGAGCAAATGCAGACTTAAGCTTTTGCTACCAAAATCAGCGGCGATATCGTTGGCCTGGTTTAAGGAGCGAGCTTCAGCCAGCAGTTGCTGTTCACGCTTCAGGCGACGCTTCTGGTTGAAGAACTCAACGCTCTTGCTGAAGAAGATTGCCCAGGTGACTACGGAGGCCAGAATCAGCCCAATCATCACGCACTTAACGACAATATCGGCGTGCTGATACATACCCCAGACGGAAAGATCCGTCTGCATTAAATTATTACCCACTGTGTATCTCCAGGACGCAAGTCACAAAATCTGCGCACAATAATATCAAAACGACGTCGAATTGATAGTCGTTCTCATTACTATTTGCATACTGCCGTACCTTTGCTTTCTTTTCTTTGCGTTTACGCAGTAAAAAAGCCACCAGCACAACATTTGCGAAAATTTTCTGCTTTATGCCAATTCTTCAGGATGCGCCCACTATTATTCATGCTAGTTTAGACATCCAGACGTATAAAAACAGGAATCCCGACATGGCAGACAAACAACTTGATACTCAACTGGTCAATGCAGGACGCAGCAAAAAATATACCCTTGGCGCGGTAAATAGCGTGATTCAGCGCGCCTCTTCGCTGGTCTTTGATAGTGTGGAAGCAAAAAAACACGCGACGCGTAATCGTGCCAATGGTGAATTATTCTATGGCCGCCGCGGAACGTTAACGCACTTCTCATTGCAAGAAGCGATGTGTGAACTGGAAGGTGGCGCAGGCTGCGTGCTGTTTCCTTGCGGGGCGGCAGCCGTTGCCAATTCCATTCTCGCGTTTGTCGAACAAGGCGATCATGTGTTGATGACCAACACAGCCTACGAACCGAGTCAGGATTTTTGTAGCAAAATCCTCAGCAAATTGGGCGTAACGACATCGTGGTTTGATCCGCTGATTGGCGCGAATATCGTTAAACATCTGCAGCCAAATACCAAAGTGGTGTTTCTGGAATCGCCAGGTTCCATCACTATGGAAGTGCATGATGTTCCGGCGATTGTCGCCGCCGTGCGCAGCGTGGTGCCGGACGCCATCATTATGATTGATAACACCTGGGCTGCCGGAGTGCTGTTCAAAGCCCTTGATTTTGGTATCGATATTTCCATTCAGGCCGCCACCAAATATCTTGTGGGTCACTCAGATGCGATGATCGGCACCGCGGTGTGCAATGCCCGTTGTTGGGAGCAACTGCGGGAGAACTCTTATCTGATGGGGCAGATGGTCGATGCCGATACCGCCTATATGACCAGCCGTGGCTTGCGCACTTTAGGTGTGCGTCTGCGCCAGCATCATGAAAGCAGTCTGAAAGTTGCGGAATGGCTGGCAGCGCATCCGCTGGTTGAGCGGGTTAACCACCCTGCTCTGCCGGAAAGTAAAGGCCATGAGTTCTGGAAACGAGACTTTACAGGTAGCAGCGGACTATTTTCCTTTGTGCTGAAGAAAAAACTCAACGACGAAGAACTGGCGAACTATCTGGATAACTTCAGTTTATTTAGCATGGCCTACTCGTGGGGCGGCTATGAATCGTTGATCCTTGCGAATCAGCCGGAACATATCGCAGCCATCCGCCCACAAGGAAAGATTGATTTCAGCGGCACGTTGATTCGCCTGCATATTGGTCTGGAAAACGTCGACGATCTGATTGCCGATCTGGACGCGGGCTTTGCACGAATTGTGTAACATTGCCAAATTTGGACAATTTTGCAGACATTTAATTGTGATTAGTCTTAAATTGTTGCGTCCGGGATCAAGGCGTCCCGGACGATTCAGGAGTACAATAGGCAAATAAAGGCTTAAACGCTGTTCCACAGGAAAGTCCATGGCTGTTATTCAAGACATTATCGCTGCGCTCTGGCAACACGACTTTGCCGCGCTGGCGGACCCTCATATTGTTAGCGTTGTTTACTTTGTCATGTTTGCCACGCTGTTTTTAGAAAACGGCCTGTTGCCCGCCTCGTTTTTGCCAGGCGACAGCTTGTTAATACTGGCTGGCGCACTGATTGCCCAGGGGGTTATGGATTTTCTGCCAACAATCGCGATTCTGACTGCCGCAGCCAGTCTGGGCTGCTGGTTAAGTTATATTCAGGGACGTTGGTTAGGTAATACCAAAACGGTGAAAGGCTGGCTGGCGCAGCTTCCGGCTAAATATCATCAACGCGCCACCTGTATGTTTGACCGCCACGGTTTGCTGGCTCTGCTGGCTGGGCGTTTTCTCGCATTTGTCCGCACGCTGCTGCCAACAATGGCGGGGATTTCCGGTCTGCCAAACCGTCGCTTCCAGTTTTTCAACTGGCTAAGTGGACTGCTGTGGGTCAGCGTGGTGACCAGTTTTGGTTACGCCTTAAGCATGATCCCGTTCGTTAAACGCCATGAAGATCAGGTGATGACGTTTCTGATGATCCTGCCAATTGCCCTGTTAACCGCAGGCCTGTTAGGCACGCTGTTTGTGGTAATTAAAAAAAAATACGGTAACGCCTGACATTTTCCTCTGTTCCCGGCAGCAATGCCGGGAACGCATTTAACTCCCCTGCATCGCCCGCATTCTTGCTGCATCTTCACCCGGCGTCACACCGAAGTAACGTTTAAATTCGCGGCTGAACTGTGATGCACTTTCATAACCTACACGCATCGCTGCCGCACTGGCTTTCATGCCATCGTGGATGATCATCATTCGCGCCTTATGCAGCCGGTAGTTCTTCAAATACTGCAAAGGCGAGGTGCTGGTGACAGATTTAAAATTATGATGGAAGGCAGAAACACTCATATTGGCTTCTGCCGCGAGTTGCTCGACGCTTAGATTTTCGGTGTACTTATTCTCAATACGTTTCAGCACGCGGCTAATCAGACTGAAATGCGTCTGGCGACTGACCAGCGCCAGTAATGCTCCGCCGCAAGGTCCGGTCAGCACGTAGTAAAGAATTTCGCGGATGATCTGCTTGCCGAGAATGCGCGCATCCAGCGGTCGCTCCATCACATCCAGTAACCGCTCCGCCGCACATAAAATCTCTTCTGACAGCGTGGCGGAGTTTATGCCGCTGGCTGCCATCGACGGTTGAAAATGTTCATCCTCGCCAATGTCCATCAACAGTTCCTGTAACTGCAAAATATCAACATTGAGACGTAAGCCCGCTAATGGCACCTCCGGCGTAGCGTAAGTTTCGCACTCAAAGGGTAATGGCACCGTCAGTAGCAGATATTCATTGGCATCATAACGAAACACTCGTTCATTGATATAACCGATTTTATGCCCGGAAAAGAGAATTATGATGCCTGGCTCGTACATTACCGGCGTACGTGCCCCGGGATTCTCGCCAAACAGCAAGCGCACATCAGGCAACAGTTCTGACAAACTATTTTCTTTATTTTTCAGATTATTAATTTTATCCGTCAGCAGTCGGCAAATCTCTTCACGTTTCATATCGTGTAATTTCTTAGGATTAATGCGGCAATTTGATTGTGCGCAATTTTGTACTATTTCTCCAGCACTCTGGAGAAATAGGCAAGACATTGGCAGAAATGAGCATTGAGAGCCACGGCGCTGGCGACCACAATGACAAACATCAGGCAGACTGATCTCTGCCCTCATATTGGCCCAGCAAAGAGAGCAAGTAATGAACAACTTTAATCTGCATACCCCAACCCGCATTCTGTTTGGTAAAGGCGCTATCGCCGGTTTACGCGAGCAAATCCCTCACGATGCCCGCATATTGATTACTTACGGCGGCGGTAGCGTTAAAAAAACCGGCGTTCTGGATCAAGTACTGGATTCCCTGAAAGGCATGGACGTGCTGGAGTTTGGCGGTATCGAACCAAACCCGACTTATGAAACGCTGATGAACGCCGTGAAACTGGTTCGCGAACAGAAAGTGACTTTCCTGCTGGCGGTTGGTGGCGGTTCCGTACTGGACGGCACCAAGTTTATCGCCGCAGCAGCAAATTATCCTGAGAATGTCGATCCGTGGCACATCCTGCAAACGGGTGGTAAAGAGATTAAAAGTGCCATCCCAATGGGCTGCGTGCTGACGCTGCCAGCGACCGGTTCAGAATCCAACGCAGGTGCGGTGATCTCTCGCAAAACCACCGGTGACAAACAGGCGTTTCATTCTGCCCACGTTCAGCCGGTATTTGCCGTGCTCGATCCGGTTTATACCTACACCCTGCCGCCGCGCCAGGTGGCTAATGGCGTAGTGGACGCCTTTGTACACACCGTAGAACAGTATGTTACCAAACCGGTTGATGCCAAAATTCAGGATCGTTTCGCAGAAGGTATTTTGCTGACGCTTCTCGAAGATGGCCCGAAAGCCCTGAAAGAGCCAGAAAACTACGATGTGCGCGCGAACGTCATGTGGGCAGCGACTCAGGCACTGAACGGTTTGATTGGCGCGGGCGTACCGCAGGACTGGGCAACGCATATGCTGGGCCACGAACTGACTGCTATGCACGGCCTGGATCACGCGCAAACGCTGGCTATCGTCCTGCCTGCGCTATGGAATGAAAAACGCGACACCAAGCGCGCGAAACTGCTGCAATACGCTGAACGTGTCTGGAACATCACCGAAGGTTCCGATGACGAGCGTATTGACGCCGCAATTGCCGCTACCCGCAACTTCTTCGAGCAATTAGGCGTGCCGACGCGCCTGTCCGACTACGGTCTGGACGGCAGTTCTATCCCGGCATTACTGAAGAAGCTGGAAGAACACGGCATGACCCAACTGGGCGAAAATCATGATATTACGCTGGATGTCAGCCGTCGCATTTACGAAGCAGCCCGTTAAGCTTTTTCCTCCTCAAACTTTCGTTTTTGGGTATTTCGTCCAGACTTAAGTTCACAACACCTCACCGGAGCCTGCTCTGGTGAGTTCATATAAGGAGGAACATATGACTAATCCAACCGTTATTAAGCTACAGGATGGCAATGTCATGCCCCAGTTGGGACTGGGCGTCTGGCAAGCAAGTAATGAGGAGGTAATCACCGCGATTCAAAAAGCCCTGGAAGTGGGATATCGCTCGATTGATACCGCCGCGGCCTATAAAAACGAAGAAGGCGTCGGCAAGGCACTGAAAAATGCCGCACTTGCCAGAGAAGAGTTGTTCATCACTACCAAACTGTGGAACGACGACCACAAGCGTCCCCGTGAAGCCCTGCTGGACAGCCTGAAAAAACTCCAGCTTGA